>JAWKNQ010000017.1:0-43665 GCA_041391605.1 Bacteroidia bacterium | reverse complement strand
TCTGACACTCCGACAGAAGACACTTACTATGATGATACAGTAACCGAAACAAAGACTCAAAAGGATTTTGGTTTAATCCGTTTTGTTGACTTTAAGGGGAGTGAGTATTGACAAAAATCAATACTGGATAACACAATCTTCGCGGTGGTTGGAGAATTTCCCAAAGTTCTAGTTTAGTTCTGGATATAGACTTAATAAATTTTTTATACCACATTAAATGCAATCCGAGCTTATGTATCCCCAAAAAAGCAGCTTTAAATATGTGCCTTAGTATAATCTAACATATAAGCAATACTAGTATGAAAAAACGAATCCTATACTCATTTTACATTATTGTTTTCGCATCTTGTAATAATTCGAATCACACAACAATCATTGAAGGAAAGTCAAATGTAACTAGTTCTTCTGATTCAGGCGAGCTTGACTCAAAGTCAGATTTAAACTTGCTTATCCAGGACACCTTACCTTTGAATTTGGGATGTTATTATAAACTTGACGACAAATATTCTGAAAGTGAGGATAGTTCAGAGATAGGTATCTGGTGGCGAAACAAATTAATACAATTTGAACAGCATGGTTTTCAAAATAATTTGTTCGATAACAGAGGTGGCGGCCCGAATGGTGCAGAGTGGAATTCATCAACAGACTTGTATATTGCTGCTTCAATAGACAAAATAATTGAGGATGAAACTATTGAATTAGAATTGAATAAAAAGAAAATAACAGGAGTGATTTTCAAGACATATATCCCAAAGAATAAAATAGGCAGTATCGTTCATTTTAAATTGCCGAAAGACTTATGGGAAACACACTTAAGAAAAATAAATGCGAATGATTTAAAAGGGATTTACGGAAATGTAAATTTGGATTCTCTTAGGAAAAGCTCAAGTGCACCCTTGGAAATAGGATGGATAGTGGAGGTAACTTTAACAATTCACAGCAGTAAAAACAGTTCCATTACATTGACGGATTTTTTTCACTTGGCATACGGGGAATAAGAAGCATCATCAAGCAAAGTCTTTACCTTTATAAGTATTCTATGTTTCAAGACCTCACCCATACAAAGCCTAGGAACATAATATACCAATTTACATCAACACACAACAAACCATGAAGCGACTATATTTAATTTCTGTTTCTACACTTTTATTTTTGACGAGTTATTGTTTTGCAAAAACTAATTCTGACACGACACTTATAAAATCACATCTCACTGCTATCACGAAAACTGAGAAATTTCGCAACTACTATACTATTGACCAACTCAACAAAACCGCTGACTATATAAAATCAGTTTTTTCTCAGTATTCAGACAGCGTGTTTATTCAAGAATATCTTGTCAATGGACAAGTCTATAAAAATGTTATCTGTTCATTTGCAACAGAAAATAAAAGGAGAGTTATCGTTGGTGCGCATTATGATGTATGCGGTAATCAAGAGGGTGCAGATGATAATGCAAGCGGAGTAGTTGGTCTATTAGAACTTTCACGACTTCTAAAAGGACAAAAATTAAACCAACGAGTTGATCTTGTGGCTTACACATTGGAAGAACCGCCACACTTCAGGACAGAGTTTATGGGCAGTTACATTCACGCCAAATCACTCGTTGATAAAAAGGTGGATGTTTATGGAATGATTTCACTTGAGATGATTGGATATTTTAAGGACGAGAAAAAATCACAATCGTATCCAATTGGACTACTTTCCTTATTTTATGGCAACAAAGGAAATTACATAACACTTGTAAAAAAAAATGGGGCAGGGTCATTTACAAGAAAATTTTGTAGAAAATACAAATCAACAAAAGCGATTAGGACAAAGAAATTCTCAGGACCACCTTCTTTGCCTGGGATTGACTTGTCTGACCATCTAAATTATTGGAAATTTGGTTTCAGTGCTTTAATGCTTACAGACACTGCATTTTATAGAAATAAAAACTATCATGAGTCAACTGACACTATGGAAACGCTTAACATTACAAGAATGGCAAAAGTGATTGATGGGGTATTTAGCACATTACAGTCACTATGACGATTGAATAGAAAGCCGTTTTTCATCACCTTCACCCATAATGATGTTTCTCCATCTAAAGAAGATTTATTATATAAATATTTGTGCCTGAAAGTCCAATCATTGAATATTTACAGAATGGTAGATGTAACCCCTAGTAATCAAGCGTGCGACTGTTAAAAGCTGTTTTTATACTCATACTTTTCTGCCTGTTGACAGTTTTGACACAGGTTGGCGGACTTGTTTATTTACTTTCAATTTTGACTTATAAGTGGACCGACAAGTGGACCAACAACAACTATCTAAAAGCGACTTATAGGTTTACTTCCTTTCTAACACTTTATTGTTTGACAACTTTTTTTATACTACCAGTTGTTGCAAAACCATTTGGACGAGTGCCACTTCCTTTAACAGAATCAAATCATCTGCAACCCTTAAATATTTGGACTTGCTTGCTCAATCGCAATTATGTTAGACCAGAATTAAAACAGGCAACAATTGAAGTTGCAAATCAAATGAATGACAAATTTCCTGGAACTACTGTAAATTATTTAGATGCTAACTTTCCGTTTATTAATAAGTTTCCTCTTATACCGCACTTGAGTCACGATGACGGTAAAAAACTTGACCTTTCTTTTTGTTACCGCGACTCCAAGACAAATAAATCCACAAATGAGTGTCCATCGTTTATAGGTTACGGCATTTACGAAATGCCACTACCTAACGAGAAAAATACTGCTGGATATTGTGCCGAGAAAGGGTATTGGCAGTATACTTTAATGACTAAAGTGATATCGCAAGATAACAAGGCGAACTTCACATTTGACAGGAACAGGACAAAGGAGTTGGTTGACCTTTTTGCAAAACAGACAAGCATTGGAAAAATATTTATAGAACCACATTTAAAAAAACGTTTAAATTTAAGTTCGGATAAAATCAGATTTCACGGTTGCCAAGCCCTTAGACATGACGACCACATTCACGTACAACTCAAATAATAAACATAATGACTAGATCAAACAACTGGTTTTCTAAAACTTGCGATTCTCTGTTCCACATTAAGTTTTGCATATTATCAAGGAGTTGTTCATTGCTTCAATCCTTCATTTACAGCTTGGTGAAAATTGTTACCTTTGCCAAGTCCGGAAAACCTTATGATTAATTTTATAAAATATACAATTTTAATTGTGAGCTTTTGCATGTTTTCAGCATGCAAAAAGGATAGTCCAGTTGAGAAACCTATAACATCAGGGGTACAAGAGGAAAATATTTGGCAAAAAGTAGACAAGTATTGGAATACCGACTTGAGCATCGTAAATTCCTTTGTTAAAGACAATGTACTTTATTTGATTTCCGGATGGAGTATTAGTTGCTATTGATAGTAACTTTAATGTGATAAACTCTACACCAGTATTGTATAAATTAAGTCGAGAATGGTTTTTCAAACCAACTTATAATGACAAGTTTGTGATACAAGTGAACTCAGACAAACGTTCAATTCATATTTTCGATTTTGAAAACCCTCAAATTAATAAACGAATACCTATTGACCCGATAATTCTTTAGTAACATTTGGACAACTTAATTCTAGCAACGAATTGTTAATAGGGTTAGAATCAAAAAACACAATCTTATTGACTTTTAAAACTAATGGAAATGAAATAAGTCATACTATTGACACAATTCAAACAAATACACATTCCTCAAGAATATATAGTTCGGGAGAGAATCATTTCATTACTGACAATAACGATTTAACAACGAGGTACAACAATAAATCGGCAACTTTTGAATCAATTGGGAACTTCAGAATAAGTAACTTAATTACATTAAAAGATACCCTGTATGCAACACTTTTTTGGAATTTTCCAAGCGGAGATGGTTTAATATTTTCAACTGATAAGGGAGTAACATGGACGCAATTGATTTCAGACCTCCGATTAGACTTTTACAAGCTTCACACGCTTCAGAATGAATTATTATTTAGCAATAACAGAACAATTCTTCGTTTGCGTTTCGACTTTGCCAAAAACACGTATAGTTTAAGCCCTATTAATAATAAAGGACTGCAGGACGATTCGAATCAAGGCGGTATAAATAGTATTGTAAAATTGGGAGATAAGGTATTTGCCTCCACGAATACTGGCTTGTATTATACACACATAGACAACATAAAGTAAAGTTACTCATAAGAACACTAGCAAGGAATTGTCGGTTTTAAGAATAGGGTCAGGTCAGGTAGTTTAAATGAATGTAACTCAAATTCGCATTACTATGAAATCGCCAACATTCTTTAGACGCCAAACAGTACACATTACATAATTAACATTAACAAGCATATTTATAAAAATGATAAAAGTAATAAAAATCACTGGGAAGATATTATTAGGACTTCTTATTTTAATAATTGTGTTATTTGTGTCACTGTTTTGGATTACACGGGGTGATTACTCGGTGCCAAAAACTGTTGAGCATGATAAATCAATTCCACATATTACAATTGACAATGTTGTTTTTCATGCCGAAACATTTGGGAATGACACGAATGAAACTGTTATTGTTATCCATGGTGGACCTGGAAATGATTATAGGTATCTTCTTCCACTTAAAGAGTTATCTAAAAATTACTTCGTTGTATTTTATGACCAAAGGGGAACGGGCTTATCACCAAGAGTTGATGAAAAAGAACAGTCTCTTGAAAATTCCATAAAGGATTTAACAAATATTATTAATTATTATTCTCCAAACAAAAAAGTTAATATTATTGGACATTCGTGGGGTGCTATGTTAGCATCCGGATATATTGCTAAACACCCTGAAAGAGTTCGTAAAGTTGTGCTTGCAGAACCTGGAATGCTAAACAGTGAAAAGGCAAAAGAATACATGCAGAAATTTAAAATAGATTTTAATTGGAATGTCATAAAAGCAATGACATTAATCGCCTTTGAAAGTCTTCATATAAAAGATGCTGATAAACAAGCGCGAATAGATTATATTTTTGGAAAATTAGGTACATTAAATATTGAGGGTAATCCAATGCGAAAATATTTTTGTGATGAGAACATCAATACTGGTTATTTACCATTTTGGCGTTTAAGTGGAGTCGCTTCACAATCCATAGTAAAAAAAGGAATGGATAAAGATGGAAATATTCAAATTGACTTGGTTTCCGGATTAGAAAATTATACAAAAAAAGTCCTGTTTATAGTGGGAGAGTGCAATCAAATTATCGGGAAAGATTTTCAGAAAGGACATATGAACTATTTTACTAATGCTGAAATGAAAGTTATCAAAGATGCTGGTCATACAATGATTGGAGAAAAAACTGAGGAATGCTTAGAATTAATAGAACACTATTTTGAAGAAGCATAAAGTGGCATAATACGGAAAATAGCGTAAAGCGGTGAAGTATTTAAATTTGGAGGTTTTAGTCTGTTCTGGCTTTCTTGCGGTTTGATAGAGAATCACTTGAAATCCTTTTCTTAGTCATCATGCAAAACGTTATAGGACATTAATAATCCTTCACAGCCATAAATAATAATAAATAAATGAAATACATCGGACTTCTAATTATTATCACATTGACTTTGACAATGAACTCGTGCGGTGGTAGACATGATGGGGAACAAAAACCTACCTTACTATCAAATTTGCTTAGTATTACAGACAACGAAGATAAGGGAGTGAAAGAAATCCTGAACTTTTATGGAGGTGAGTGTAAATATTCAATCGGAGCTTCCGCCTCTTCAGAAATCGGAGAAAAGCATTATTTTGAATTAGAATTAAGTAAAAGTGATGCTATTGAAGAAATTACAGAAATTGCCCAAATGCCTGCTTCAAACATTGCTTATCTTTTTTACAGAAATCTTAATGAAGAAGAACGTAAAAAGTATGATGAAATTCATGTTGTATTGATTTTCTCAAGCGGTAAGAAAATGAAATTTAACTACTCTTCTCAACAACTTAAACTTGTTAATCAAAGAATGAAAGTAGTTGATAAAATTGTTGGATTAATTAAAGAGAAAAATTTCGAAGCATTAAGGCCAATGCTAAACGACACAACTTTTATTTCTTATGACAGAAACGAATTAATAAGTAATTTAATAAAATTTGACCCTCAGTTTGGCAATGTGACAGAAGGGTTCAGACCATTTGGTTTTGGAATAGAGAAATCGAAGAACGGCAAAGAAGTTTTACATATTTCAGGTGCAATCATAAGAGATAAACAAAACAATGCATTCAGTGTTGACCTTGATTTAAATGGCAAGGGGGATTATATTTATATTCTTCAATATAAAATTTAACTAAAAAAAACCGTACCTTAACATAGGATGCTTAAGATCACTGCCTTCGCAAGTCCCCTAAATATTAGGTGTCACCCTATGCCGAATCAACAAATAGTAAAAGGTAATTGAAAACAAAACACATAATCTTATTGACAGCAATTGTAGTTAATATATTAATCTATTTCTTACTATTCCCTTATGCACAAAAGACTGCCAACAGCCACATGAATGAAGGTCCATTTTGGGGAACTGTTTTGCTAGGACTTGGATTAACGTCACTCGTAATTGGAATAAGAAGATTCGTGAAAAATCTAGATCGTGTAGAACTCTTATTATTGATTGTGGCCAACGGAGCTCTATCTTATTGGGTTTATCGGTTTTTTGCGTTATGTTGCGAAGTTTGTGTGAACTCAGGTTGATTCTACTTAACACAATAAGAAGCACAAAACTTCGGAGCTTAGTTCGATATGAATAGAAATTTACTTAGAAGGTCCGTCGTTTCTTATTAAAACATTGTGCATATTTGTACAAACTAAAAATAAACCTAAATGATAAAATTAAACGAACAAGAAATTCAAGCTAGTATAAAAGACATTGATAGTGCTTGGGAATTAAAAGGAAAATTCATAAGCAGAGAAATAATTTTCAAAGATTTCATCCAAGCATTTTCATTTATGACATCCGTGGCAATCGTTGCTGAAAAGTTAAATCATCATCCAAATTGGAAAAATGTATACAACAAGGTCGACATTGCTCTAAGCACGCATGATGCCGATGGGTTAACGGAAAAAGATTTTAAATTAGCCAGAGAGATTGATGGGATTGTAAAGAATTTTAAACAAGACTAAATAGATTCATTGCTGAACTATCTGTAACTGAAGAATACCCTTATGACTAAGCATTCAATTTTCATTTTTATTGTATTACTAATATCACTCAACTCATTTAGTCAAAATGACACCATGCGAGTCTTGTTTTTAGGCAATAGCTACACCGCTGTGAATAATCTGCCTCAAATCATTCAAGATCTTGCCTCTAGTGCAAATAAAACACTTATTTTCGAAGAAAACACACCCGGTGGTAATACACTGGAGCAACATTCCACTAATCCTATCTCCATAGATAGAATAAAACAGGGTAATTGGGATTTTATAGTTTTGCAAGAGCAAAGTCTAGTGCCAACAATCGACTATTATAGATACAATTCTATGTATCCTGCAGCAAAACGTTTAAACGACACAATAAAAAAATATAATGCTTGTGCAAGAGTCGTCATGTATATGACTTGGGGAAGAAGATATGGTGGGCAACAATGCGACCAAGGTGCCATGAATTGCAGTCCTGTATTTGTCAATTTTTCTCATATGCAGGATTCATTGGAGAGTGCTTATGTAGGGATTGCAAACATCATAAATGCCTATGTTTCTCCAGTAGGAATCGCCTGGAAAAAAGTAATTGAAGACACTAGTATAGTCTTGCATTCTGGAGATGATAGTCATCCTAATTACAATGGAAGCTACTTAGCAGCTTGTGTTTTTCATTCAGTAATTTGGGATGAAAGTCCGATTGGATTAACCTTCACTGGAACATTGTCAAATTCTATGGCAACTTATTTTCAAACTATTGCAGACAGCACTGTTTTTCAATCATACTCCAATTGGAATCTGGATGTTGATGATGTAGAAGCAAATTTTACATTCAACACGTATGGAGATTCTGTTCAATTTATAAATCAATCCAAATATTTAGCTCCAGTTAGTTATCTATGGGATTTTGGAGATGCTCAGACATCAGGCACTGAGAACCCTTCTCACAGATATGCCTCTAATCAAACCTATACCGTTTCGCTTGTCGTTGAGCATTGTTCAAACAGGGATACATCCACTCAAACGGTAACAATTAATACATCAGAAGTAGAACATGTCAAATCAAAGTCGCTCATTCTAGTTTATCCAAATCCTGTAATCTCTGAACTAGAAATAAAAACTCCATCAGGATACTTTGATTTACAAGTTCAATTGTATAATTCTAATGGAAGCCTAATTGAAACCTATGATATTAAGGATAAACAAAATATGAAGCTTAATTTAGAATATTTACCAGGAGGTTTGTATCTATTAAAACTAAGCAATAATAAAGATAATACACACACGACCTATAAGCTTATGAAACACTAGTAATAGTAACAATATCAATTGTTAAAGCCTTTTTGCGGTACTGTTGGATCAATAGGTATAAGTTAGGAACGTAAAAACCATAAAATATGAAAATTAGCAAACTTAACTTTTCGTTTTTTTATAACTTGACATCCTTTTGTTATATTCTTCTTGTAGGTATTTTGGTGTTATTTGGACGCCCCACATTTGGTCAAGGACTTGGAGATTTGTTTTACCTACTCTTAATTGTGCTTTCAATTTTAACACAACTGATTGCGACGTTTTTAGTCAAATCAAAATTGAATACCTCACAGAGAACGCTTTGGTATTTTGTAATCGGAACGCTATTCTTAATTGTGGCAATAAAGTTCACATGGGACTTTACTTATGGTAGAGGAATAGAATACAGATGGAATGGTTCTGTATTTTTAGGATAAACTCACAATTGATAGTTCTGAGTGATACATAACCGAAACCTTGAGACAAAGTATAATTAACAGTTCATTTTGAATGCAAAAACAATGTATTTAAGTATTAAAAAAATAATTTAAACATATATTTGAAAACATGATAAAACTACAATTCACCGTTAGCATTAATGCATCAGCAAACAAAGTCTACGATACAATGTTGGGGTTAAGTAAAAAATCAACCTATGAGCAATGGACGGCTTTATTCAATCCTACTTCTAGCTATGAAGGAAATTGGAATAAGGGAAGTAAAATTTTATTTGTTGGGGAAAATGAAAAAGGTGAGAAGGGAGGTATGGTTTCTAGGATAGCAGAGAACATACTTAATCATTTTGTGTCTATTCAACATTACGGACTTCTGCAAAATGATAAAGAAATCACAGAAGGACCAGATGTTGAAAAATGGGCAAATGGATTTGAAAACTATACGTTCGAAGAAAACAATGGAATTACCAAGGTTACAGTTGATTTAGACACTACAGAAGATTTCACAAATTACATGAATGAAGCTTTTCCAAAGGCTCTTGATAAATTGAAAGAAATTTGTGAAAACTGATTCCTTCAAGAATAAGAACATTGAAATTTGACTTTACGCTATTGACGATTGATCATGCCAAAATCATTGCAGACTGGCGATACCATGGATTTGAGAAGCAGCTATATATGCAACCATATTTTGAAGCTTATGAACAAAAAGGCAAACTAATTGGTCCAGGTGGATGTATTGGTTTTGCAGCATTGCATCAAGGAAACATTGCAGGGTTATTCGAATATTATAATAAAAGTACGCCGATGAATATTGGACTCGCATTAAACCCAGAAGCTGGTAGGAAAAGGATTGGGATGCACATTTGTACTTCAAGGTATTGACTTTGGGATTGAATATTTTAAGTATGAGAAAGAGTTCATTGAACTCACTGTACAAAAATCAAATCTTGCTGCAATTCAAGTATATAAAAATGCGGGATTTAAATTAAATGCTCATGTGGATGATGAACTTGTTATGAGAAAAAGAATTCATTATTAAGTGGCAAAGAATAATTAATTCAATGAAAAGCTGGACCAAATAATGGAAGCTCTAAGGAGACCAAGTCAAGACTTCAAATCATAAAACGAAACTTGCTTGTATTATTTTTTCTTGCATGTGTTTTCTGTCCTATTCTTTAACAGAATTTTATTTACAGAACATTTTCGCTTATAATGGAGAAGAATATAGGAAAGGTGCGGGTCATATACTTCGAGAAAACTTCCGAAGTGGTTTGTTCTTTATAATTGCCAGACATTTATTGCCAGCAACATTTATATTCAGCATTGTATTCTTAATTCCTAACACTAGCTATCGAAAGATTTTGTATAAATACATGCATGTTTTTGCAATCCTGATATTGAGTCTGGTTTGCATCTATGTTCTGTATAAGCTTTTTGAAATAAATAGATATAATCACGATGACCAAATTTATAGAGTTATTGAAATTGCCGCGACTTGGTCATTAAAAGTTTTTGGATTCTATTTTGGGTATGGATTAATTAAACTCTTGAAAAATGAGTTTTGAAATAATTGAAATCAAAACATGAAATCTTATTTCATTTTTATCTTTGATTTATTTAGAAGAAGGTAGACCATAGTTTGAAAGTATGAATAAAAAGCTATACTATATATTAATTACAATTGCGTTTGGAATAATATCAATCCCAACTGTTTTGAGCATAGTAGTTCAGGAAATAATTCTGACAGATTATATTGACAGGAACTTTCTAAAAACTGTTCTCATATTTTTTATCTGTTTTGTTGAAGCAAGCTATATGAAGAGAACATATCCTAAACTAATAGGATGGGTGTTTTCAATAGTTCTTCTTGTCGGAATTCTATTCAAAATTATGCTTTGGCCTTGGTCGTCAGAAATGATAATTTTTTCAGGAGTAGTAATTCTAATTAATTTGACAACTGCGGCTATCATTGAAAAGAAAAAGGAGATACTGCCTTATCTGCTTTATAGTTTTATATTGCAAAGGCTATTGATAATTTTAATACCAGCAAATGAATTATTATGGTGGATTGATGTCATAATTTGTTTTGCGGTAACTCTTGTTGGGATAGGAACTGTATCGAAATTTATACCTAAAAAATGAAAATTAAATTATATGTTATTTCCTTTTCAATCCTTTTTATTTGGATTATAATGTCGTTTACTCAAAGAGATTCCTTGACGGCATCTGCAGTGTCTACCTCAGATTCCTTGCAAAGTCAATTATATGCATTTGGTGCGTATATTTATAAGCGTGAAAAATGTGGTAATTGCCACTCTCTTAACATAAGCAATAGTGAGTCGAAAGTAAGTTTAGACGGACTAATAGGAAAGTACTCACTTATTTGGCACTACAATCATTTATTGGATCCTGCTTCAATGGTGCATAAATCTGAAATGCCTGCCTTTGCATATTTATCAGGTAGAACTTTTAAAAAAGACACATTCGAGAAGTATTTAAATAAACTTACTAGCCAAGATTGGAACAATATAATTTCTGAAGGAGAAGCTATAAGAACGAAACTGGAAGAATATGGACTTAACTCAAAATCAAATTCAGAACTAATTGCATTGATATACTATTTAGATAACATTCCACAGAGCGAAGCCTTCAAATTAATTCGTTCGAAAGAGTTGGAAAAGGCTAAGAGAGAAATGGCTATAAAAGATAGTATTTGGTCAAAACCAGAAGTTCATCTAGCAGATGTGTTAAGTGATCCAAAAGTAAGAGTTGAGGGACATTTGGTTTTTAGAAAGAATTGTTCAATTTGTCATGGTAATAAAGGGGAAGGGGTAGTTGGGCCAAACTTAACCGATGAATACTGGCTGCATGGAAGCTCGGATAGTAATTTAGTTCAAACAATTGTAAATGGTGTTCCAGACAAAGGAATGAAGTCTTGGAAGTTTGAACTTTCACCAGTCAGGTAGGACAACTTGTTGCATTTATTAAGTCAATTCAAGGGACAAAACCTGCAAATGCAAAAGAGGTCCAAGGGACAAAAGAATGAGCTGATGCTATTCTGTGAAGATTTTAAATAAAGAGAATATTATATCCACAATGAAAAAAACACTAATTTTAATTCTTTTAACTGTTTCAATAAACAGTTTTGGACAATCGGACTTTTGAGTGAGTATCAATCTGCTGATAGTATGATGCAAGCTGAAGATTATTTAGGTGCTTATACGGTTTAGATAAGATTGAACCACAGTGCAGCAAGAAAGATTCTCTTTACGATTATATATTATGGAGTTACGTTAATGTAAGCACAAGACTTGAAAATCAGTATCGTATGAAGGGAGAAATTTGATACTTCATTAATATATGGGCTTAAAGCACTTGAATTAATCAAAAAAGGTAAAGTTAGATTTGATAAAAAGTTTGCACATAGAGAATTTTGGATGCATAAAAAATTTAATTGTTTCGTATTTCGGTCTTGGACAAATAGAGAAGGCTAAAAAACACAAAGACATTCTATATAAAGCTTACAAACAAAAGAAATTGCCTGAAGGAATAGATGGTTATTTTAATTTTCATTTTTTTAAATTTAAAGATAAAAACATTTGGGGTTATGAGTGGTATCCCAAATTGCCTAAAGATAGGATTTCAAGCAGTTTTACTAAGATTGTTTATTATGTTTACAGTACAAACCCAGATGGAACAGATAATGAACAACTTTACAGGTTTCATGTATTAATGTTTCATAAAATAAGTAAGGAAACAAAATTCGATTATTTATTAGTAAAAAAAGTTGAAACAGATAAAGGTTTAATAAGCAGTTCTTATTACCAATACACCTATCTAGAGGATATAGACTATAAAAAACTAAGTGATGATATAAAAGAGATTCTTACAAATGAAATTGAGTAAAATAGGAAAAAGAGTTAGTCAAACATGCAAGTGATAATTTAAAACATGGTCATCTACTATTAAATGAATAACCAATAGATTAAATGATTACATCATCGAAATTAAATAGAAATAAAATGAACAAGAATCATATTCCAGTCTTATTTTTTCTACTTACAGCTTCAATGTGTCTTCTAAGTCAAAATACAAATACCTTTGTTCATATTCATTATAACTACAGGTTTTTAATTGATTCAAGTGGTTTTGTTGGACCGACTGCTATTGATACAATGTACTATCCCGATAAGAAAATAAAAGCTATTGGCACAGTAGCTTTAGATTATGATTCTGTAAAATCTGACTTAAAAGTAGGTTTGTGGACTGAATATTATTCAGATGGAAAAATAAAATCAAAAGGCAATTATGAAATGGATTCCTATGTTACTTGTTGTTTTCTAGGCCCATGTCGACAATTTGTAACATATAAAAAAGGGCATTGGAAATATTTTCACGAAAATGGTAAATTAAAAGCAAGTGGCAAATACAAAGTGAAAAAACAACACATTTTCACAACTTGTAAAGGAAGTTACGAAAGGGTCTTTAATTCTCGAATTGACAATTCATGGCATTATTACGATGAGGAAGGAAGAAAAAAGAAGATGACTAAAAAGTTAATCAGAGAAATTGAAAAAATGAATTACGAGTGACTAGTGGAACACATAAAATATAAACTTTTGAATTATATATAATTTGAACACCATTGAATATATTAACAATTAACTTCAAACTATTTATTCTATTAGCTTTAACTTCATGTAATCAAATCAACAAATTACCTGATAAGTATAAAGATGGACTTCTTGAATTCACAGTTAATCCATCCAAAGTTACTCAAGATTTAAAGAGAGGTAAGGCAACAGAGTTTGGAGCATTATGGATAGGCTTTAATAGAATAAACATACGTAAAGTTAAAGACACTTTAATCGCAGAAATAAATGTAGAACTCACTTCAACGTCAAATTATGATGGAGGATTTGAGCTAAAAGGCGATACACTGTTTTTTTATGCGAAGTGTTTAGATAAAGAGAAGAACAAAGAACAAGTTCATTCGACACTTACCTATAAAATTAAATCTAGTCATTTAAAGTATAAGGAAGTTGAATTTAAAGAAATGCATTAAACCTAAATTATTTCAATTATACACAACACCAATGAAAAGCATAGTTTTTATTTCAGCAATGGTCTTGTTTCTTTCAAATCAAGTAACAACAAAAAGTGTGTTGTCAATAGATTCGATAAAATCAAGCATGGATTCAATTAAGAATACTGACAGCATTACATCAGTTTTTAATTTAGATAGTTTTCTACTCCAACCTTTTGATTTATACAAATTCAAATCTAAAAAAAATGGCTCCTTAAGTGGAGGAGCAAATTTGAAAAAGTATCATTTTAAACCAGCCTTTAAAGGTATTGCTTATAGATTCTTTATGTTTGAGCCTAAAACTGTTAATTACATAGTTGATGGAAAGGAAATGAAACATTGTAAAGTCGGTTACGTTGGTCTAAACAAGAATAGAATTTCCTTTAGAGAAGATGGATTAATAATCAAAACCTATCAACCTAATGATAAATTTAAAAACAAGTATATAAATCCAAATGAAGTTCTAATCGAATTAACTGCTAAATATAATGATTTCGATTTACCTGAACTGGCATTTGTAGGGCTCGATTCCATAGCTATTGTTAAACAATTAGGGAAAGAGATGTTTTACAAGAATTCTAGTCTGATATACACAAAGGATAATGTTGCATTTATTCTTAAATTAAAACAATCAAAAGCTGAATGGATTAGATACGTACTATTGGCTGATATTCTAGAATTAGAAATCGAAAACAGTGAATTGTTCAATGCTGATAATTAAATACATATCTAATCAGAGCTGTTTTGCATCTTCATACAGACTTTGTTAGTACTTTTGCGAGTACGAAGTTAAAGTTCCTATAACAATTCTAATATGAAAATAATTCAAATCGCACTTATTATGGCAGTAATTGGATGTGGCCATGTAAAAACTCACTTAACAGACAGTCAAAAGAAGATGATTACTGAACTAAATCTAATACTTGAAGAAGATAAATTTCTTGAGGGTGCGAATGGTTGGTCGGGCTATAGCGGGTGTCATGATTTACAAGAACGAAAAGCCTATTCCAATAATATTGATAATTGTATTCGTCAAATAATTTCACAAATTCAGAAAGATAAATTGAAAGATGAGTTAAATAACATAATTTCGAATTATGAAGAATTAGCTGCAGGTATAGAAGAAACACATAGGGCAGAAACAGACGAAACGGAAATGCGAATTATGTACTTTTCAAGAATTAGGAAGATCGTAAATCAATAAGTTTACTAATTCCTCAATATCTATAGAATTTATAATAGAATGAAAAATCTTCTACTTTATGTTCTGATTTTTTTTAGTTTAGGATGCATGTCTGAACCCGAAAAAATTGAGTCGAGAGGTCAAAATATATTGGAGTATATTTTTGTAAATAGATCTAGACATTATTTGGATACGCTTTCTAGAACATTGATTAAAACGAAATACTCAGATTCAATTTACAGATTGTCTTATAACAAGATCCGTAATGGTGATACAAGCGAAGAGTACTTTGAATTTCCAATAAGCAATTCCAAATTAACGACTTCCAAGCTTCAAAATAATTCACGAAATAAAATCAGTCTTTTAGGAGAGAAGGTGATACATTATGATAAACTTGATTATAAAGTTTACAAATATCTATACGATGATGAAAATTCGTTTGATGAGGTAATGTTGTATTTCTTTATACCAGAGTTTGGAATGGTAATAAGCAAAGCAGCCTGGTGGGGAGCATACGACAAATTAGTGGATAATGGTAAACCAGATGAGAAGGATGATTTGTTTTTCATAACTGAAATGATTGCGTTCGATTATGAGTTTTTTCATAAATACTAATTGTATTTAAAATTCAATGGACAAGAACAAACTTAAACAACTAAATGAAAAAAGAATGCTTCTACAGGTGGAGCTTAGGTTGAAGGAAATACAAGAACTCATTAAAGCTCAACTGACCTATTTGTGGGATCAAGAGTTTTCATATACACTCCATTACGAACATGAATATTTAAATTGGATTAAGTTGAATGTGCCTATTCGAAAACGAGATGGATACGATGGTGTTTACGATGATTTTCAAATTGATGTGGATGATTCATTGTGTAAGGACTCTGTTTCTTACGCCGAAAAGGAATTTCATTCTGAGCATTTTAAAGCGGAATTCAATGCCTTTCTTTCAGATGAGATTGGATTAGTATTGTGTTATTCAGGAGAAGAACCCGAGATTGAAATTTCTTTGCGAGCATTTTTATCTAATCCGTCCTTATTCTTTGCTCGACCTGAAAATTGGATTATCACAAAAGATAAGCAATCGATTATTGAATACATTTGGGAGCAAGGCGTCATACGATTTATACAATTAAACAATGGCAAATTAAGTTTACGAAAAATAATCACAGTCAAAGTAGATTAGGTTGAATAAGTATTCATAGAAACATTATATACAATACAAATGAAAAAAATAATATCCTTTATGCATATTTCCCTTGACGGATTTGTTGCAGGACCGAATGGTGAAATGAACTGGATTGCAATCAACGAAGAAATCACCGATTACGTTGGACAACGCATAGGACGGAGTGATACCTCCCTCTACGGTAGAAAAACCTTTGAGATGATGGAGAATTATTGGCCAACTGCCGGTAAGCAAGCGAATGCGTCTAAGCACGATATTGAGCACTCAAACTGGTACAGCAAAGTTCACAAGCTTGTAATGTCCAGAACAATTGAGGAAGGAAGTTTTAACAACACAGAACTCATTTCTGATAATCTCTCAGAACGGATTAATCAAATAAAACAAAGGAATACGAATGGAAGTGAAGACATATTACTTTTTGGCAGTCCTACTGCTACCCATGCACTGATGAAAGAGAATTTAATAGATGGTTATTGGCTATTTGTAAACCCCATTGTACTTGGGCAAGGAATTCGCTTGTTTGATGACACAAACTATAATGCAAAATTAAAACTACTTCATACGCATCAGTTTGAGTGCGGGGTTGTTGAATTGGATTATCTGGTGGAGAGGTGATATGGTTGTGAATGTTCCATGCATACTAATTTTGAAATTGCTGAATTAAGAAGTACTTTTGATAGTATCAAATGATAGCATCAAGTAGTTCCTTTAACGCTTAAATATTCTTAAATCATGAACTCAGAAATACTAGCGTATAACGACAATCAATCAAATGAAGATAAAGTGATTTGCAATCAACTAGCAATTGTTATTGACAGTGAACTCAAAGAGGCGGAAAGTAAAATATGGCATGCGCATCCTGTTTGGTTTTTAGATGGCAACCCGATAGTAGGATACAGCAAACAGAAGGCAGGCATACGACTCATGTTTTGGAGTGGAGCCGATTTCGATGAAGATAAATTAAATAAAAGAGGTACTAAATTTAAGGATGCTTCCATTTTTTATACTGAAGCAAAAGATATTGAGATCAAAGATATAATAAGGTGGCTTCAGAAGTCTAGGGAGATTCAGTGGGATTATAAAAACATAGTAAAAAGAAAAGGAAAATTAGAGCGCTTATAAACGTATGAAAGAGACAGCAGAGCACAATGAGCGAATGGCAAAATTGACCTTTGCATCTGTTTATCCGCACTATATAACAAAAGTAGTTTCTAAGGGCAGGACAAAAGAGGAGTTAGTTCAAGTGATTAAATGGCTAACGGGATATAACGAGAACGATTTACAAAGCCTCATTGCAGAGAAGGCGACTTTTGCAGTGTTTTTTGAACGGGCTAAGTTAAATCCAAAAGCAGAGTTGATAACAGGGAGCATTTGCGGGTATAAGATTCAGGAGATAGAAAATCCATTGACCAAGCAAGTTCGCTACTTAGATAAGTTAGTAGACGAATTGGCGAAAGGGAAGAAGATGGAAAAGATATTGAGAACATAAGAAATTAAGAATATTATCAAGTTAATAAAAAAACATAAATGAGTTGGGATATAGTTTTATTTAATTCGAGACAAACAATCACTTCTGCAGATGAAATTGATCCAACACAATTAGAAGCTACAGATTTTGATTCTGTATTGCAAGCTCATTTTAAACAAATTGAGAATAAGGAGAATCACAGAGAAATAATAGGAGAGGATTACTCCATCGATTATTTTATTGACGCAGAGCATGTAAGTAATAAACTCCTAAATCTATATGGCGAAAAAGGCCTTTATGAACTCATTTTATTAGCTAGAAAACACAATTGGCAAATATATGATTCAGGATTAGGGGAAATGTTAGATATAAATAATCCATCCAAAAATGGATATGATAGTTTTCAAAATTATTTAAGAAAAGTGTTGAAGCAATAAAATGTATTGATATGGTGGTTTGTAAGTTTAAGATATGATATAAGTATGATTACATTAATTAAATTTAGATGACATTCAAACAACTTATACTCCTCTCAACATTCTGTTCCTTACACATCCTTTCCTTTGGACAATTAAATGCGCAATGTGATAGTGTACATGTTTATAAGAGTGAGTTTGACAAACTGTTTCAATCTGAATACGAGTCCATTCAAGCAGATTCTGTTTTAGCTATTCGACACTGTTATACAACCAATGGGTGTAATAGAACCTTTGGATTGCTTTGTTGGAAAACGAAAGGAGAGTATCATTTCAAAAAGATTCAAAGAAAGAAACATAGAATCAAATCGACCAGTAAACTGAATAAGAATTTAAAACTAAAGTTGATTGAGTTTTATGAGAACAAACTATTTGAACACACGAATGAGCTTGAAGCTAAAGAACAAGTATGGATAGACGATGGTCCATTGACATTCGCGTTATTTAAGACAAGTAATTCCTGTTGGGAATTTAAAATGGCTACATCCAGGTCAGAAGATATTCGAGTGAAATGGATTAAGGAAATAGTCGCTTTAATTGGAAATTAATTATTAATAAACTTGATTTGCAATAGACGTATCTTTTATATATATTTGTACGTACGATTCTAATGGACACCAAATTAACTTTAAAGATAAATGAGGAAGTAATCCTTAAAGCTAAAGAATATGCAAAGGATAAAAAAACAAGTCTTTCTGTTTTGATTGAAAATTATTTGCAAAAATTGACGGATGATAAAGCCAACAAGACAAGTATTACGCCACTTGTGAAAAGTCTTTCTGGTGTTATTCCTGTGCCAGAGATCAGAAATGATAAAGAAGAATATGCGGATTATCTGAACAATAAATACAAATAAGTGCAAAAAGTATTCGTTGACACAGACATCGTTATTGATCTTTTAAGTGAGAGAATCCCGCATTATCAATATGCTGCAGAACTATTCTCTTTAGCAGATAAGAATTCTATTAAACTATATGTTTCTTCCTTAACATTTGCAAACGTAAATTACATCTTAACCAGGCAACTTTCATCAACTGTAGCCAGAAAATTACTTTTAAAGTTGAAGACCATTATTCACGTACTTTCTGTAACTGATAAAATTATTGAACTCGCTTTGACATCCGACTTCAAGGACTTTGAAGATGCAATTCAATATTATACTGCATTAGATAATAACCTGAACATATTGCTCACTAGGAATCTTAAAGACTTTAAAAAAGTAGACGTTTCAATCTTTACCGCTCAGCAGTATTTGAAATCAATTGTTTAATTTTGACATACCACTACAATAATTGACTTGTTCGATAAGTTGTTTTATTTATATGAAAAGCAACATTTCTTTAATTCTTTTCTTTTTAGCTATCTCTAGTTTACATGCAGATTCTATTGATTATTGGCATGTGTATATCAATGACAGTGTTGTGGCTAAATACAATGCCAATAGCACCGACTTAAATCTGACCTTGAAGAAATCTGAAATCAAAAGCAACGATACCATTACTGTGAGATACGGGAAAGATACCCCGTGTTCGGATTGTTATTATGTCTTAACGTTATTTTTGGAGATTATGGAAAAGAGTCCTACTGCTGTAACAAGCGAACCATTTGGCAACTTATCCATCCCCATGAAGGCTATTCTCGATATTCAAAGAAAGTACAAAAAGGATAAGTTTTATTTCAATTATTACGAAAAACCAAACGCTCAAATAGGCTTGCCGGAAAATAGTAAATTGGTGTTAGTCTTGAACATCACTGAATAAGAGATTGAATCTTTGTCAACTGAGCTATTTAATATTATATTCAATTGAGCTTGAAGAAACTTCCATATTACCTGACTTTGATAAGTATATCTTTATCAGCATAATAGCAGTATTTTTGAGGTCTTGATTTTAAAGAGGAATTGAAAAAAAGAAAAGTACTGACCTGAAATAAATGCAATCCTTTATACACTATTTCTTACACCTTGTGTTTCCTTTGCTGATAGCATATTTGTTTTTTCGGAAGGATTGGAAGAAGGTGTATTTGATTTTGCTGGCAACGATGTTAGTTGACTTGGATCATCTGGTTGCGAATCCAATCTTTCAGGAAAATAGGTGTAGCATCAATTTTCATCCCTTACATACGTATTACGCAATTGCGGTATATGTGCTACTTCTCTTTTTTCGTAGGCCGTTTAACATCATTGGTTTGGGTCTAATACTGCACATGCTCACAGATTTTCTCGATTGTTTAATTATGTACTCAAGGTGTAGGGACTGTTTAGCTGATTCTCCAGCAATAGAACTGATAATCACAGTTTCGAATGCACTGGGTATTTGAAAAAAGGAATGAAAATCTTTTGTTTAAGTGAAACAAAACACCAAGGGTAAAGCTAGACAAATTTAACTTTCGACAACACATGTCAGTCCTTAATATTGAATTCGTTCATAATTAGAATTCATTTCTCCCTAATCACTATCGTTCCTGCAAATCATCCATTTTTTATTTACACACTATTTACATCTTGTGAGTAAAATAGTCATGCAATACCATAATTTTGCGGCATGAATGTTTTGATTCTAGGGAGTGGAGGTCGTGAACATGTCTTTGCTCATAAAATTAGTCAGAGTAAACACTGTGAGAACCTATACATTGCTACAGGTAATGCGGGAACGGCAAAATGCGGCGTTAATTTATCCATTTCGCCAATGGACTTTGAAGCAATAGCTAATTTTTGTGTTGAAAACAAAGTAGATTTGGTAGTTCCAGGAAATGAAGATCCATTGGTAGCTGGTATTGTGGATTTTCTCGCAGAGCAAAACGAAACTTCGCATATTTTAGTGTGCGGACCGAGTAAGGCTGGGGCTCAATTAGAAGGCAGTAAGGATTTTTCGAAAGCCTTGATGCAAAAATACAAGATTCCAACTGCAGCGTATATCACCATAACAAAAGACAATATCAATGAAGGCTATTCATTTTTAGATACCATGCAAGCACCGTATGTATTGAAAGCTGATGGATTGGCTGCTGGTAAAGGTGTTTTAATTGTAAATGATTTAACACAAGCTAAGGCGGATTTGAAGGAAATGATAGAGGGTAAATTCGGAAATGCCAGCACAAAGGTTGTGATAGAAGAATTTTTGCATGGCATAGAACTCAGTTGTTTTGTATTGAGTGATGGTGAAAATTATGTGATGCTTCCAGAAGCAAAAGATTACAAGCGAATAGGTGAAGGAGATACAGGATTAAACACAGGCGGTATGGGGGCGATTTCTCCAGTGCCATTTGCCGATAAAGCATTTTTAAATAAGGTAGAAGAGCTGGTAGTTAAACCGAGTATTGAAGGCTTAAAAAACGAAAACATTCCGTATAAGGGGTTTCTATTTATAGGGTTAATGAATGTAGGTGGTGAGCCAAAAGTAATTGAATACAATTGCAGAATGGGAGATCCAGAAACAGAAGTGGTGCTACACAGACTTAAGAACGACATGATTGAGCTGTTGAGCGCGGCGAGTAACAAGACCTTAAGCTCGATTCAATTGGATGTTGATCCACACTATGCTAGCACAGTATTCCTAGTTTCTGGAGGGTATCCAGAATCCTACGACAAAGGGTATGAAATTAGTGGGCTAAGTTCAATAACAGACTCCACTGTTTACCAGGCAGGAACGAAACAAGTGGGTGATAAGATTGTCACAAATGGAGGAAGGGTTTTAGCACTCACATCCACGGGTACTACTTTGCAAGAGGCATTAGATAAATCGATGAAAAGTGCAGAGCAGATTCAATTTACAAAAAAAGTATATAGGAAAGACATTGGACAAGATCTATTAAAATATTATGAACAAAATCAACCATAAAGTCATTAAAAGAAGATTCATTAACAAATTAATGAAATATTTTTTCAGGGGTTTGTTAATTGCAATTCCTTTAGCTGCAACTGTTGGAATTATTGTATGGTTATTTGATACAATTGATAATTTGCTAGGGAAGGATCATATTCCAGGTTTGGGATTATTGATTATTTTATCGGTAATTCTAACCATTGGAGCAATTGGGTCGTCCTACATTGCACAACCCTTTATTGATTGGTTTGACGATTGGTTGGAGCGAACACCTGGAATTAAATTCTTGTACTCATCGGTGAAGGATATCATGGAAGCACTAGTGGGCGAAAAGAAGAAGTTTTCAGAGCCTGTGATGATTGAATTGGCCGCTGACGGCATCTATAAAATCGGGTTTATCACACAGAAAGATTTGTCGTCAATGGGCATGGAAGGGTTTTCAGCTGTATACTTTCCGAAGTCATATGGATTCATGGGTGATTTATATTTCGTAAAAAACGAAAAGATAAAACCATTAAATGCGAATTCAACTGCGGTATTTAAGATGGTTGTTTCTGGTGGTGTAACTGGCGTCGAAGACTAATTCGTTTAAACCATTCATACAATCCAATACACATCACCAGAAGGGTCATGTTGTACAAAAAATCTTCAATTGGAATAGACAAGATGTGGTAGCCTGTAATTTGAGTTTCGTTGTAATACACAACTGGAAGCGAGGTAAGAATACCATTCACCAGTAACATTGGGATTAAGGAAACCAGGTAAGCAAAGTAAAACCAACTCATATATCGTCTTTTAATGACGGTTAGGTGAGTCCCTAACATAAGTGTTAGAATTAAGCAAGTAATAGAGGTATACAAACGATCGTTGTACCAGTACAGAAGGGTGCACGCACTTCCGAAAAACAGCAAAGTGAACCATCTGTGAAGTTCTTCAAACGTTTCACTGTTTTTAATATAAGCCTTTAGGCATTCGTAGATAAAGATACAAGCATAAGGGACTGTAAAGAAGAAGAGAATTTCTTCAAGCGGAATATCTAAAATATAAATGCCGAGAATATAGAGGGAATTAAAACCCCATATTTTCATTTCAGTAAACCACTGATCCCAAACCAAGAAAAATACGCCGGTTAAGAGAATTGCGGGGAAAAGGGCAGACCACTTTTTGTAAAATGCCACTTTTTTATCAAATGACAATAAAAGAGGAAACAAAAGTGTTCCAATATTAATCCATAGATACAAACTATTCATTAACCGACTTTTGTGAAGTAAATCCTTCACCATAAACATGTAGTTTTTGACGAAGTAACTTCCGCGCTACAAATATACGCGTTTTTACAGTGCCGATTGGAATTTGTAAAGTATCTGCTATTTCTTGGTACTTGTAACCTTCGGTATTCATTAGAAAAGTTACTTTCAAATCAATAGGTAAGGTGTCGATTGCAGTTTCTAAATCTTTGCGTATGAAGTACAATTCACCTTGATTTTCTAACTTTTGAGAAGGGGCGTCTAAAAAATAGGTATTGTCAGTGCTGTCAATAAACGTATTTCGCTTAGACATTCTCCTATAATGGTTAATAAAACTATTTTTCAATATGGTGTACAACCATGCTTTGAGGTTACTACCAGAATTAAATTGATCTTTATACCGAATGGCTTTCAATAAAGTATCTTGAACAAGGTCTTTCGCATCGTCCATGTTTCGTGTTAAATGCAATGCTTGCATTAATAACACTCTGTTGTGTTCTTTTAATTCTTTTTCGAAGGATTCAGAAGGCGTATATAATGGCATTGATTTCATGAGTACAAAATTGGTTTATTTCAAATGCTTAAGTGCTGTAGTTTGTTTAAACATTGCTTTGTTTTTCTTAAACGATGTGTTAAGTATCATAAAAACAGACTATTATGATATATAATAATTTGTTTATTCAGTCATAAATAGAATTTATACTTTATTAATAACATGTAAATCAAGCATATATATATAATACATTAACTTAACGATTTAACAATATCTTAAACACATAAAATAACAAAACTACCCATAAAGAACTATTAAAAATTTACATATTTGTCGTAATAAGCCTATTAGCAAGGGTTCTGGCGATTGTTGTTTGTTGAATAATAGTTGCACAATAACTCATTTCTATTCTCTTAATTTGTTCCAACGAAGGAAATAAGTTTTTCATCATGTATTGTCATTAGGAAATGATTAATTTGTAGTATTATTGTTTTTCAAAAAACTATTAAGTGTGTTAATGGTTTAATATACGAAAGAATGAAGGTTTCAGTTTTTAGAAGAGCCCACTTTAATTCAGCGCATCGATTACACAATCCTGAATTAAGTGAAGAAGAGAATACAAACTTGTTTGGAAAATGTAATAATCCCAATTACCACGGACATAACTATATGTTGGAGGTGAAGGTAAAAGGAGAGGTAGATCCAAAAACAGGATATGTTATTGATGCAAAAATCTTAAAGAACATCATCTACGAGGAGGTGCATCAAAGATTTGATCATAAAAATTTAAATCTGGATACAGAAGCTTTTAAGCAATTGAATCCCACTGCAGAAAATATTGCAATTGAAATTTGGAATCTAATTAATAAGCGTCTTTCTAACGACCTAGAGTTAACGGTGAGATTGCATGAAACAGAAAATAACTACGTTGAATTTGACGGAAAATAATATGACAGAAGACCAGCAAGACGATGCTATAAACGGCAGTGATTTAATAAACACCCCTATGCATGCAAATGCTTTTGACAAAAGTGATGACGAAAAAATCGAAATCATACAAGAGCATTTTAAAAAGATTATGGAAACATTAGGACTTGATTTGTCCGATGACAGTTTACAGGGTACTCCTAGACGGGTGGCTAAAATGTATGTCAAGGAGATGTTTTGGGGTTTGAACCCCGAGAACAAACCAGAAGTATCGCATTTCAAAAACAATTTCAAATACAATGAAATGTTGATTGAGAAAGACATTCATTTCTATACCAATTGTGAACATCATTTTGTTCCATTTTTCGGAAATGCTCACGTGGCATACATCCCGAATGGAAAAGTGATTGGCTTTATCGAAGCTCAACCGTATTGTTGAGTATTTTGCCAAGCGCCCACAAGTGCAAGAGCGCATGACCATGCAGATATCGAATGAACTCAAACGCATACTTGGAACTGATAATGTAGCAGTGATAATTAATGCCAAGCATTTATGTGTGGCAAGTAGAGGTATTAAAGACAACAGCAGTCACACAACAACATCTGAATACTGCGGTGCTTTTAACGACCCAGCAGTTCGATTAGAACTCCACCAATTGCTCGCTCTTAAATAAGAAGGCAATTCCAAGATTATTTTATTTATTTTCGCAACGTTTAATACCATTATGCAACGTATATTACTACTATTTTCAATATTACCACTTATTTTATCAGCACAATCGCCTTTTCAATACTCGGATTATTGGAAAAACAGAAAACCCAATGCTGCGTATTGGCAGCAGGATGTACATTACACGATTGATGCGAACATCGATGATGAAAAAGAGGAAATTACGGGTTCTGAAACATTGGTTTATTACAACAACAGTCCTGATCAACTCAATACCGTTTATTTTCATTTGTATCAAAACGCGTTTCAACCGGGAAGTTATGCGCATGCATTGAGTGAAGCCAATAAAGTAAACACAAGTTTTGGCAAATATGAAGCGCAAAAAATGGGAACCGTTGTTGATGAGTTTCAAATTGAAGGCAAAACGACTTCTTATAAAATTGACAATACCATTTTAATTGCGGCACTTGATAAACCATTGATGCCAGGAGCATCGATAACAATAAAAATTAAGTTTAGAACGTATTGGGATCACGGGAGTATGCGCAGAAGGTTTAAGTCGTTCAGTCCGGATAACCTCAACAAACACTTTGATGGGGTGCATTGGTATCCGAGAATATGTGTGTATGATAGGAAGTTTGGCTGGCAAACCGACCAACATTTAGGCAAAGAGTTTTACGGCGATTACGGTGTGTACGATGTTAAGTTGACATTTCCTTCAAATTATGTGGTAGAAGCTACAGGAGCTTTACAAAATGAATCGATAGTAATGCCTGAAGTATTGAGGAAAAGTTTGGATATTTCGAATTACTCTAAAGTGGTATCTGATGATAAAGGTAGAGCAATACGAGTACCTACAAATTACAGCTATACTGTTCCAAGAGTTGGCACAAAGACTTGGATATACCACGCTGAGAATGTGCATGATTTTGCTTTCACTGCTGATCCTACTTACCGTATTGGTGAAGTGAAATGGAATGGTATTCGTTGTATAGCTTTGGCACAAGAACAAAATGCTGCTCAATGGGGACCAACAGCGGCTTTTGTTGCTAAGGTGGTTGAGATTTACAGCACGGACATTGGCATGTATGGCTATCCTAAAATTGTAGCAGCCGATGCGAGAGACGGGATGGAATATCCAATGATTACCTTAAATGGAGGCAATTGGCCAGGTCATCAATATGTGATAGCACACGAGGTGGGGCACAATTGGTTTTTTGGAATGATTGGAAACAACGAAACATACAGAGCTATGTTGGATGAAGGGTTTACTCAATTTTTAACATCCTGGAGTATAAAGCGTATTAACAATATGCCTATTCACCCAAGTGTTTATGACGAACGCGCCGTATACAATGGTTATTTAAATGATGCTATTAATAAAAACGACGCTACATTGAACACGCATAGCGATGACTTTGGTTCGGCACTTGGACATGGAGGCGGTTATAGACATGTGTATTACAAAACAGCGACTATGTTGTACAATTTACAATATGTTTTGGGCGACACCTTGTTTCTTAGTTCAATGAAGCATTATTTTAATAAGTGGAAATTTGCTCATCCATATCCTGACGATTTCCGTCAAGCAATTATAGAGTATACTAAAGTTGATTTAAACTGGTTTTTCGATCAATGGATGGAAACCACTAAGTCGATCGACTATAAGCTGATGAGCACTAAACGCGTCAACAAGAAAAGCAAGGATGGGAAATACCATTATCAGATCAAAATAAAACGCAAAGGTGAAATGCAGATGCCTTTGGATATTGTTATTAAAGACAAGGATAAAAAGACCTATGGCTATTTAATACCGAATACATATTTTCAAAAACAAGAAGGCAGTCAAGTGTTGAAAACATGGAAGGGATGGGGATTATTGAATCAAGTGTATAAAGACACTGTAGTTCTAGACAAACCATTGAGAACTATCGAAATTGATACAACGCATCGATTGGCAGATATATATCGCATGGATAATCGCCTGAAGCGAAACAAAGAAGATTTGAAATTGGTGTCTAAATTTGATTTGGGAGTATCACAAACTGCTAGTTTCAATCACAGAAACTTTGCCTGGCGTCCAGATGTTTGGTTCAATGCAGTTGACGGAGTTAAGGCAGGAGTGCACACGCGATTTGAGTATGCACAAGTGAAGCATGTTTTGGATTTTGATTTATGGTACAACACTGGATTTGGGGCTGAACAACCTTATGAAAGTAAGTTTAGAGACCCAATTTCATATAGATTAAAGTACAGTAACTTGGTTGGGCACAATGCCCATATTTATTGGGATACACGTTGGTTAGACGGCATATTCTACGATGATTTAGGCTTTAAAAAGTCGTTTGGAGCGAATGCTATTAACATTCACTTCAAGTCGATTTCAATGGACAGCAATAAATATGTGTATTGGCCATACGATGGTGATCAATCCAGGCAGGGCAAAAGCAACCGAAGCATCTTAGTTGATTATGTAAGAAACTACAGATATAAGAATGGAAGAGGAACAATAAAAAGTAGTTTAAGAGGAAGCAGTTTGACTCGAGATTACGGTTATGGTTCAATCCATATTGAAGTAATCAATCACAATCACCTTGGAAAATTAGACATTCAAACTCGTTTTTATGCTCAACATATAGAGGGGAACTCTATTCCTCAAGAAGTGATGTTGAATTTAGCCTCTGCCAATATGGAGCAATTATTAGAAAGTAAGTTTACACGTTCACGCGGATGGATACCAGAGGAGTGGTTGGGATATGGTAATACCAGCAATAACTTTCAAATAGGAGGAGGTTTAAACTTAAGGGGATATGCTGGCTATATTGCGCCAATCAATGGTGATGATATGCAGCAGTATTTATTATACAAGGGCAATGGAGGTGCTTCTGCTTCAATTGAAGTTGATTTTGACCGATTGGTAAAGTTTGCACCAAAACTCACTAAGAACTGGTTGCATTTGGATGTATATGCATTTGGAGATGCTGGTATCTTATACAATACCACGATGGATACAAAATTGTATTCGCCTTTGAGAGCGGATGCTGGATTAGGCGTTTGTTTAGGAATTAAAAGATGGGGTAAGCGTGATTTAATCCAACCTTTTACGCTTAGATTTGATATGCCATGGATATTGAGTGCAGCACCATATGTAGACAAAGGGTATGTACAGAATCGTTGGGTAGTGGGAATTGGAAGAAGTTTTTAATTGCATAACAGATGAGTAAAAAAGTAAAATTGGTCATATTTTTAGGGTTTTTGACCTTGTTTTTTGGAGGGGCTGCCTTTATGTATTTCAAATTTATACACAACAAACCCAGAATAAAAGTTATAGCACCGAAAACAGATGTTGATCCATATCTCTTTGACAGTTTATTGCACGAACAAAATAAAGACAAGCATTTGGATTAATTCTTAGTTTTGGATGTGTTTAAGTTATCAAGTTTATGCTTAGATTATCCGTATTATTTATATTTACTTTCACAAGTTTACTTTGTTTAGGCAAGGGAGAAACACTGTGGGGAGGAGCGGATTCGTCAACAAGTAAGATCCATGATACCGCTTCCAATCATTTAGCCTTGGTAAAAAGTGGAAAGCTATATGGATTCATTAATACGGCTGGAAAAGTAGAAATCCCAATTGAATACGAATTTGCTACAAATTTTTCAGAGGGCTTAGCTTGTGTGAAAAAGGATGGGGAATGGGGATTTATAAACGTAAAAAATGAATTGGTAATTCAAGGATTAAGTTTAGTATTTCCCACTCGGTTTAAGGAAGGATATGCCAGGGCAAATTTTGGAAATAAAAAGCAATGTTTTATAAATAAGAAGGGACGAATGGTGAGTCCGTATTTCAGAGACCTCAATGAATTGAACAACGGATTGGCAAAGGCGAGTGCAGTTGATAGATCAACATACGGCTATGTGAATTCAAAAGGGAGATGGATGATAAAAGAATCTAATATGCGTTTTACTTATAACTACAGTGATTTCCGAAATGGAATGGCTTCATTTAGTATTATTGATTCGAGTTATCATTTGGTGTTTGGATTTATTGATACAAGCGGTAAGGCGGTTGTTGAACCAAACTATAAATCCGTGAAGAATTTTGAAAACGGACTATGTCCAGTTTCATCAATAGGATTTCGCAATTACTGGATGTATATCGACAAGAATGGAAAGATTGTTTTACCAGGGAGGTATCAAAGTGCTTCAGAATTTAGAGATGGATTAGCCGTTGTATTGCCATATGGTAAAGAATGGCAATTAATAGATACAAGTGGTCAGGTTTATATCGAGCATAAACATGCTCGTGATATATTATTTTCAGATGGTTTATCGGTTTTTTGGAATTTAGAAGAGCAGAAGTTTGGCTACATCAATCTCAGGGGTGAGTTTGTGCACAGCGGATACGACAAAGCATACGGGTATGGAGGAGGAAGAGCTATTGTGAAGATAAAGAAAACGTTTTATTTAATAGATAAACTAGGCAATAAACTAGCAGAATTGCCTTATGATAAAGTTTCTGAATTTGTAGATCCAAATGCAACGAATGAGATAAAGATGAGGTTGTAGGTATTTGAATTCTTGAATTTTTAACCTTAATTTGTTCGTTCTACAAGATAACAATCAATGAAAACAAAAGTATCCCTTTTTCTACTACTCTTTATCAGCCTTTCCATGCAGGCACAAATCAATATGCTCGACTCAACAGTTCAGGTCATTACATATTGGAACAAGGGAGAAACTCAGACTTACAAAGTAACTGAAGACAAGTTTAAGATAAGAGATTCGGATACAAGCTCAAAAGAGCAAATAACCTATATGGTAAAAGTGACGGTACTTGATTCGACGCCAAGTTCTTACACCATTCAATGGCATTATTTAGATTTTAAAACCAGTGAAAATGATGAGTTTTCAAAAAAGTTTGCTAACATGCAAAAAGACTTAAAAGTAATCTTTAAAATCAATGATGTTGGAACATTTATGGAAGTGGTGAATTGGAGAGAAATAAAAAGTTTTAACCACAAAGTGATAGCCAAGTTTAAAACCGAGTTAAAAGATGTACCAAACTTAAATAAGGTTTTGAATCAAGTTGAATCTACCTTTGCAAGTAAAGAAGCGATTGAGAATGCTGTTATTAAGGATGTTCAACAATTTCATATATTTCATGGAGGTGTATATAAACTAAATGACAAGATTACCGACCAGATAAAATTGCCTAATATTCTTGGAGGTGAGCCATTTGATGCAGATATTTCTGCAGAATTAGATGAAATTAATGAAGAGGATGACGATTATGTTTTGACTTCTAGCACTATTGTGAATTCGAAGCAATTGACAGCTGCCACAATTGATTATATGAAAAAAATGGCTGAGAAGTTAAAAGTTGATCCACCCGATTTAAGTGGAATAAAAGATTTAAAAAACGAAGTCATCACTGATTCAAGAATTCATTCCTCAGGATGGGTAATTGAAAGCAAACAATACACAGATGTGAGTTCAGGTGAATACAATAATGTGGTGATAAGAACCATAGAATTACAATAATAAACAAACATGGAAAGCGCATTCAATACTTGGAAAACAAATCGAGAAAACAGTATACAATTGATTCAACGGTATACAGTTGAACAAATGAATACAACTCCTAAAGGGTTTAGCAACAATTTAATTTGGAACATTGGGCATATAGTGGTTGTGCAGCAGATGCTTTGGTATAAAGCTTCTCATTTACCTATGCTAGTTAGCGATGATTTGGTACATCGATTTAAACCAGTACGACCTGAAATGCCGGTTACTGCTGAAGAATGTAAAAGTTTATTAGAGTTAATGAGCGGTTTGATGGTTCAAAGTATTGAAGATTATCGTAAAGGGATATTTCAAAAATTCAATCCGCTCAGAACTCAAACAGGTTTTGAATTAAATAATTTCGACGATGCAGTAAACTTTAACAATTATCACGAAGGTGTTCACTATGGATTGCTTCTAAATATTCGGAAATTTGTATAAAACGAAGGTCGACTATTAAAAATCAGCAAGATCGTTTTGAGCTGATTGTTCCTTGATGAAATAATTAGTGCATAGATAAACAGGACACTAAGCAAAACGGCATTCAAAATTGGAAACAAATCAGGTTTAATAGTTTTAAATAGTTCAATAGATGATTGATTTTCCATAGGCATATCTTCAATTAATTCGTAGATAAATAAATTGTAAACGATAAAACATACACTCCAAACAATCAAATGCAGGGGTTTTTCGTATTTGTTTAGTAGAAGAGAATAGGAAAGTTTAAGCACATATAAGGCACCAGGAAGACCAACTACTAGTATACATGCGAATAGAAAGTATTCAAAGTTGGTGAATATTCCGATGAGATTATTTGTCAGCAATAAGGCATATATAAATGTCTTGAAGGTTTGAGATTTGTGTTTGGCGAATGGCTGATCAATCGCTAGGCTTTGAGTGTCATTATTAGAATACATGGTATATAGTGTTTAAAATGTCGATGAAGAAATTGCTCTTTTCATTTGTGAAAAGAATAAAGGGTGTGTTTGGCAATCCAAAAAATGGACTTAATGTAAAGGAAAGTTGTAAGCCTATTATGGCATACATAATGGCCCATAACCTAAGAAATAGAATACCTTTCTTTTGTTTTTGATATCCGAAATGAGCTTTCAATTCGAGGATGATGCCGTAGATTTCTCGGTAGAATAAATAAATTCCAGTGAGACCAGCAACCGAGAAGATTATTAGATTAATTAATTTGAATAAAGTGTATTGATAAGAAGTAATCAAAAAGAAAAAAGACACGGGAGCAAATGCAGTGAGAACAAAGGAGATGAAGGTATTGCAAAAGACCATAAATGCTAGAATTTGTTTGAAATTTTGTTTTACCCCTAAAAAGGAGAGGAAGAAATAAAGGGTTGGGAAGCAAATAAGGGTACACAAATAAAACAAAACAGGAAGTTTTAAGGCAGATGAGATTGCTTGTAAAACGTTTTGTGAATAGCCAATAATAAACCCATATAGACTGTATAAACACAGGCTTAAAAGAAACATGTGTAAAAGGGATTTAAATTCTACTTCAGATTGAAGAAGTTGCTTAACACTCGATTCACGGTGTTTGAGAAGATTGGAAATTAAGTCGACAGTTTTCATATTGTATTATTTATTTGAGATGCGAAAGGGTTCTAGTTGTGATTGTAATTCAGAGAGGTTCATGTGCAGACAATTCTCCAATTTGATTTTAATTAATGGTCGAGACGATTTACCACGTTTATAACTGCTGATATACCTTAGAATTCCATCAGGACAAAGTACCAAGACTGCAATAACCACCATAAGCACACTAATGCTTTTATTGCCGTTTCCCAGTTCAAAAAATTGCATTTCAATCTCACCGAAAAGGTCGGTTTGGTAATTGAGCAGGACGTGTTTAAGATCGTGGACTTCGTAACCGTGAAATAATTCAAATTGATTAATCTCTAAAAAGCTTAGAGTGGCTTTACCCAAACTACCAGAAGGACAAGTTGCTAAATCACTTAGCTTTATACGTTGATAGCTGGGCTTGTAAAAGTATTTGATAACATTGAACAAGAGGTGCTTGGTGAATATTTTTAATAGGTATTTTCTCATAGAAAGTACTTTGTGCTACAAAGTGTATGTATAAAAAAAAATTATCGTTTCAATAGTTTTTCCAAAAATTTAATGTGTTTCTCGAATGCCTTTCTGCCGAGCTTGGTTAACTTAATGGATGTATTGGGTTTCTTTCCTACAAATGTTTTATGAATGGCGACATATTCTAAACTTTCGAGATTGGAGAGGTGAGAAGCTAAATTGCCATCCGTCACCTTGAGCAGGGATCTCAATTCAATAAAATCCAGTCGGTCATTGGTCATTAAAGCCGCCATAATGCCTAATCTAACTTTGTTTTCAAATGTTTTATCAAATCCTTCAAGCATTCGTATTGTCTTTCTTTTGCACCATTAGAATACCAAACACAATATGTAAAACTCCAAATCCGAACGTCCAGATTAGGATGTGATATTGCATTGCAAATAAAGTTAATAAACCTAAAATCATCATTACTATTCCAAAATACCGAATCACTTGATCAGCAAACTTACTTGCATTGAATAAAGTTAAACCATAAAGCAATAAGGACAGTGGCAATATTAAGTCGGGCATTTTGAAATACAGTTTCAGACAAAAAAATACAGAAAATGCCAAAGGAATACTCATATTAATTACAAAGTGCTTTGTAGCTGGGCCCCAGATATTCTCATTCATTTTTTTCGCCTTTCGTATGGATAATAGAGTAGTGGTGATTACGGCAAATACCATTAATATTAATCCACATATAAGAGCCACCATCACATGACTTTTATCAAACTATACAAGGTTTCAAAGTTTAAGTTAAAAAGGATTTAAATTGTAGTACACACAAAACCAAGTCACGATTAATATGGTGGTGCTGAGAATAGCTTTCCAAGCTAAACCACTTAAAAGTGAAGAACCTCGACTTCTCCATCATGGATTTAATTTCTTCTAAGTTTCTTCTGTTGTTTGCATGATTATCGATTTAAAAGTACTTTGTGATGCAGCTAGGGATTGCAAATTAATTATTCCAATACAAAATTACTTCTTAGATAAAAGTGAGATTTTTAAAGATGAAACACTTATTTGATATTTCTTTCATCTTGCGCTTTGCGAAAACAAGCGTGCGTACATCAAAATTGCTTGGCGTAAGTCTCGAGGAGAAATTGTGATAGCCACTGAAATCTGTCGCACACATATAGATATAGTTAAGTACAAAATTCAATACGGCCTCAATTGCTTTCATAGTTGGAATACAGATAGGACGGTAAACAGCATTCAAATACGTGTTATAAGAGGAAACAACCTCCAAATCTTTGAAATATATTCACGTTTACCAGGATTATTCAAAGCAAATTTGATGGTTGGATCAACTTGTAAAGGCATTCCTTTTTAATTCTGTTTAAATACATACCAGCAACCATTGGCATTTCATCGTATTTGTTTGTTTCCTTTGCAACAATGCTGAAGTGTGTTCACTTCGATAGCATTTAATCCACATGAATCGGCGCGTTTTAATCTGTTGCTATCCCAATAAACGGTGTATTCGTATTTCATGCGATACAGTAATTCAGAAGGAGAGGTGTGCCATTTCGACCTCTCACTATGTATCGGGTAGAAGTAATGCATACACCGTCTCTTTATTGAATCCCAATTCTTTTAAAAAGACTTGAATAAATTGAATATATTCATAAAATCAGCGCTATCGGGTTCAAGCTTTTCGCCACATTTTGCTGCAAATTTCTCTAAAGTAATCAATTCACGTATCATCAACTTAGTCGTTTTGAACCGACCTTCTCTAAACATACGAATCAATTCGGTTAAGGTCATTTTTTCATTGACGGTATAACGACCATTCTTTATTCCATTGCTGAGATTCATTTTTCTCCGCTAACTTCTTAAAGAAATAGGGATGTTTTAAACCGTAGGATTTTCTAGAGAATGTTCACCAAGGAATCACTGTTGTCGTTGGAATCTAAGTACACATATTCCGACTTTTTAACATTCAAAGCGGGCGACTTATAATAATATAAATAGATTACACCTACAATTCCAATAAGTACAACTGCAAGCAACAGCTTTAAAAACTATTTTGAAAAATACTTTTCGCATGGCTTGTACAAACTTAGCGGATAAATCTCTATTTGAAAACAGAAAAATAAACTTCATTTTTTTTAAGTTCACCTTTCTTTATTCTCACAAGACCTTATTTTTGCGCATGGAATTGCTTTGGCTAAGGTATTAGTGGATTAAAACTAATCAAACCTCGTGTATTTAAGGACGAAAGAGGATATTTTTACGAATCTACGTTTAATAAGGAAAGTTTTAGTAAGATTGGTATCCACGACGAATTTATTCAAGACAATCAATCGCTTTCCAATAAAGGCATTTTGAGGGGTATGCATTTTCAATGTCCTCCTCACGCGCAAGGTAAATTAGTTCGAGTAATTAAAGGTGCTGTACAAGATGTTGTGATTGATATTCGCAAGAATTCTCCAACCTATGGTCAACACTTTTCTGTGGAACTTACAGAGGAAAATTTCCTAATGATGTACGTGCCTCAGGGTTTTGCACATGGTTTTGCTACTTTAGAAGATTCTACAATTTTTGCCTATAAATGCACCGATACCTACCATCCCGAAACCGAAGCTGGATTAGCTTGGGACGATAAAGAGTTTGGCATTGATTGGAAGATTCAAAATCCGATTTTATCTGAGAAAGATAAAACGAATGAGCCTTTCAGCTTGTTTGTGTCTCCGTTTTAATTACTTTTCGACCACTTCTGCGAGTACACGAAATCCAAGGTCATTACTTGGCTCAGTGTATTTACCTTTTGAGATTATCATAATTTCAAATTGATTGGACAGCCAAGAGCCTCCTTTTGAAACGCCTTCTTCAGCTACCATTTCAGACACGTTTCCAGAACAATTGTACAATCCAAAATCATTAGGAAAATACGAATACACGAAACTAGGTATTAAAGCACCATCAAGTACTTTATCTTTTATATCATCATCTGTTACAGTCCATTTAACTTGTCCACTACTGTCAAGAGCCATATAGCGCTCGTCTAACATAGAGAAGTTAGCTAATAAACAGCCGCGACTGTTGCGCACGTATGATCCCTTCCAAGGGTAATTTGCTTTCTTACCTCCGGAAGCCGCGTATTCCCATTCCGATTCGCTAGGCAATCTGAATTTCACTTTGCTATAGGGCTTTTTATCCATAGCATCGTATTTGGTGTTTAACCAATCACAAAATTCCAAAGCTGCTTGATAGGACATACCCACCGCTGGGTAATTATCAAACCCTGAATGCCAAGAATACATCTGGAAATACGGGTAGGGGAAGGATTTATCCCAAACCAAAGCATTCAATGCATTGGATTGCTCTGATTTTTCAAGCAAAAATTGCTTATACCAGTAATTGTCAATTTCATTGCTCATAAAGATCATATGTTTTGAATCTTTAATAGGTATATAGTAAAAGGTTTTATTAAAACTCTTTTTATCCATATTATAAGTTTGAACCAATTTAGAATCTTTAACTTTTAATATCTCAATGACATAACGCATTCCGATGTCGTTGCGAGCTTTCTTTGAATCCTGTTCAAAGGCTTCTGCATCAATTCGGCAATTGTAAGGCGGCATTCTCCAGCTTCCACCTTTGCTTTTTCCTTCTTCGCTTAACCATTCACCAACATTACCACACATATTATATAATCCAAATTCATTCGGCCAATACGATAGAGCTTCTGTGGTATAGTGACTAAGATAAGGTTTGGTGTTTTCATAAGAAAAGACGCCCATTCTACAATTCAATAAAAATTTCCCGAAGTCTTTGCGTTTACTGCCTCTGTATCTCACATCTTCGTGATTCCATGGGTAAATTGAAGTACTCGACAATCCACCTCTAGCTGCGTGCATCCATTCCTTTTCTGTTGGTAATCGAACAATAAAGGATTCGACTGGAATACCTTCTCTTTTAAATGTTTCCTTTAAGCGATCATGAAGCCAATCACAGTATGCCACAGCTTGAATTTGAGATATTCCAAATACTGGAAAATGATTATATGCAGAATTATTATAATAAGAAATACAGAATTGTGTCATTTTTTCACCAAACACAGTGCTGTCTAAAACCGATGAAGCATACTTTTCAGGATTATTTTGCTTCAACCAATACAAAAACTCTCTATACTGCAAGTTGCTCAATTCACTTTGAGCCATATAGAGGTAATTGCCTTGAATGGGCTTGACGTTTGGTATTCGACCGCCATCGAAAAGGATAGGCATTTGAAAAAGATCGGGATATACAATTCGTTTAGCACCTGCAGAAATCAGAATACATAAGTAGAAAAAGACTAGTAAAATTCGTTTCATTAGAAGTGTAACGAAAATATCACTTTTTAATTATTATTTTGGAATTAAAAATTATATTACTATAATTGTTTTTGAACATTGTTGAAAAGTTAAATTTTGAATTTATACTATTTTTAACTTCAGATACGTTCTACTTAAAATCAACGCACAATGAAACAATTTTCTCTCAACTTCAAATGGATACCTGAGTTCTACTTTATACTTGTAGCCATTCTTTGGTACTACTTATCAACTCGTCCTTTTGTAGAAACTCACGAACATTTTGTTAATTTTCCAGCTGTCCTTATGATTCTTTTGTTTCATATACAACTCTTCCTAAACGATCAAATACTTGGTAAGTTGTTAGCGGGATTAGTTACAATAGCTAATATTTATCTTACTTATACGTTGTTAACTTCTTGGATAGATTTTTACCAATTTGATCAATCTTCAAAGATTCTGCTCTTACAAATGGGTAATTTAATTCTCATGAATTTGATAATGTCTTATTTTATGTACAAAAAGTACGATTCTACTGATATAGCATCATCAGAGTTATTTGAAGTCTCTAAAGTGGAGAATGACTAATTCTTAAGATTCGAGTGCTTTTTGAACTGCTGCACTCACAGCCTTTGGATCTGCTTTTCCTTTACTTGCTTTCATAGCCTCCCCAATAAATAAGCCCAAAAGCCCTTTCTTTCCGTTTTTGTATTCCTCAATCTTATCTGGAAACTTGTCCAATGCGTCCTTAACAATTTTGCCAATTAAATCGCTATCACTGCTTTGGATCACATTTAATTGCTCAGCTATCGTCAAAGGCGACACAGATGGAGTTTCAATCATCTTAGGGAAAACTAATTGTGCCGCTGCAGTGTGACTTAAAGTTCCGGCTTCAATTAGATTTAATAAATCACCTAAGTTTTTTACTTCTATTGGAAATTCAGATATTGATTTTGCTGTGTCGTTTAGATAAGATTTAACGGCTCCAAGTACCCAGTTTGCAGCTGTTTTATTGTTTTTAGAGTGCTCGCAAAGTGACAAATAAAAGAAGGCGGTTTCTTTGTCTTCAGTTATTGTTTTAGCATCGTACTCTGAAAGTTCAAATTGTTCTCTAAGCCTTCTGTACAATGCCTCTGGCAGTTCTGGCAAGTCGGCTTGTATGGCGTTTAAGAAATCGTCTTTTACAATAAATGGCGCCAAATCTGGTTCAGGGAAATACCTGTAATCATTTGCCGCTTCTTTGCTTCTCATGCTAAAGGTGCTGCCGTTTAAAGCATTAAATCCCCGTGTTTCAGATATTATAGTTTCACCATTCTCTAGGCACTCGGTTTGACGAATGATTTCACTTTCAATAGCACGCTTTACGTTACTAATTGAATTCATGTTTTTCACTTCCACCTTGACCCCAAAGGCTTCTTGACCAACTGGCTTAATCGAAACATTGGCATCACAGCGCAATGAGCCTTCCTCCATGTTTCCGTCACATATTTCAAGGTAACGCACAAGTTTGCGGATTTCACTCACATACTCATACGCCTCATCACTGTTTCGGATATCGGGCTCACTCACCACCTCAATCAAGGGAACTCCCGCACGGTTGTAATCAACTAAAGTATCGTATAAATCTTGATCGTGTAAACTCTTACCACTGTCTTCTTCCATGTGGATACGCGTTAAACGGATTTGTTTACTACCACCATCCGCAGTTTTAATCTTTACAAATCCTCCAGTGCAAATAGGTGTTTTATCTTGTGTGATTTGATATCCCTTTGGTAGGTCGGCGTAGAAATAATTTTTGCGATCAAATTGATTAACTCGTGTAATATCACAATTTAATGCCAAGCCCATTTTAATGGCCTTTTCAATAACATCAATATTGTGTTTGGGTAAGTTCCAGGGTGTCCAAGCGTAATAGGGCTAACTTGCATGTTTGGAGCACCACCATAAGAGGCATCATCGCTACAATACGCTTTACTTTTAGTGAGGAGTTGAATATGGATTTCCAGTCCGATAACTGCTTCGTACTTCATTCTTAAGCCGCGAAATTAATGATTTTGAATCAGATCGCTACGACAATTTTTTATTGTCTTGATGTCTCTGACTGTCTCTTTGTGTTTTCTTCAACATAGTTTTGCGAAATGCTTCTGTCAAATCTACATTGGTTTGATTAGCCAAACAGATTAGAACCCACAACACATCTGCCATTTCATCCGCCAACTCTTTTTGATCTGCGCCTTCTTTATAGGATTGCTCACCAAATTTCCGGCTCATCACTCTTGCCAATTCTCCAACTTCTTCCATGAGGATAACTGTATTCGTGAGTTCACCGAAATACTTAACACCAACGGTTTTAATCCAAGCGTCTACCTCTTCCTGTGCTTCTTGTAAACTCAGAGATTCGAATTTTTTCATAATAAAAAAAGGTTTAGGATTTGTGCTGAGCTGCAAGCCAACGTTCGGCATCAAGGGCGGCCATACATCCACTTCCTGCTGCAGTAACTGCTTGTCTATAAATTTTATCCTGAGCGTCACCACATGCAAATACACCTTCAATATTCGTCTTTGCACTATCTGGCTTTGTGATCAGGTATCCTTGCTCGTCCATGTCCAACCAGTTTTTAAATATTGCTGTATTAGGTGTATGACCTATCGCAACAAAAAATCCAGTGACATTCAATTCTTTTACTGTTCCATCAATATTGTTTTTGATTCTAGCACCTGAAACAGTAGGGTCACCTAATATTTCTTCAGTTTCATAATTGAAGTGAATTTCAATATTCGGTGTATTTTCAACACGGTGTTGCATGGCTTTCGATGCTCTGAACGTATCTCTTCTAACAATCATATGCACTTTACTGCAAATCTTAGCTAGATAACTCGCTTCTTCACATGCGGTATCACCAGCCCCAACAATAGCAACTTCCTGACCGCGGTAAAAGAATCCATCACAAACTGCACAAGCACTAACTCCACTTCCGTTTAATCGTTTTTCACTCGGTATGCCAAGCCATTTTGCACTTGCACCCGTAGCGATTATAACCGTTTCGGCCAAAATTGTTTTCATGCCATCAGCTACACATTTGAAGGGTCTTTCACTAAAATCAACTTCTGTTATTATACCATATCGAACATCTGTTCCCAATCGAACTGCTTGTTTTTTGAAATTATCCATCATCTCTGGACCCATAATTCCATCTGGATATCCAGGATAGTTTTCGACGTCAGTCGTTATTGTTAATTGTCCACCAGGTTGAATACCTTCATACATAACAGGTTTCATATCTGCTCTTGACGCATAAATTGCGGCTGTATATCCTGCCGGCCCACTGCCGATAATAAGACATTCTACTTTTTCGGTTTCATGATTCATGAGCGCAAATTAATCGAATTATCTTGATATGAAAAAATCGAAGTTTACAATTTGATTATCAATTTTAATCATAGGCTATCAGTAACTTACACTAGCATTCCTGAAAATTAGACAGGTGTTGATAAGTTGGTAAAGGGGTGAAATATAAGCTCTGTTTTATACTAAGTTTTGATGAATCTGATAGGGTGCTTATTCCATGGAGCTCGTTTCTTCTTTATCCTTTTTCTTTAGTATTCCAAAGCTCAATCCAAAGTATAAGTCGGTGCCACTGATGTTGTTCGACTTTAATTGTCCTATTAAATTATCACTTCCTACGAATACTGGACCTAAACGAAGAAACATTCCTACTCTTACTTTTTTATAGTCATTCATGAAGCCAGTTGGGAAGGACAATTCAACAAATCTGCTTTCCAATCGCGGTATGACCACTAAATACGATTGTCTTCTTGAACCTATTGCTTTCTTGCCTCTCAAATCTTGTGATAAATTAGCTCCAACATAAAAGATTTTAGCGACGTTATAGTCAAATTGAATATTCAGTGTTGTTGGCAATTTACTGATGGTCGATTGATCTGCGCTGTTAATATCAAAGATGGTTCGCATGGTGCTATCTGTGTATTCCAATCCTCTATCAGTACTCACTCTCCATGCATCAGCAAATGCAGGACTCAATACGAATATCTTGTCTCCAGTTGTGTTGCGGATGTTGGTCGTTGTCATGTTTTGTTTGTATTTAATACGACCTGCATCTAATAAACTAATACCTCCACGAAATAGGTAGTTGTTCTTGTTGTTCGTTACGTTTTTTAAGGCTTTCGGACTGTATTCAAATGCAACCCCTACATCGTAACCAAATCCACTTCCAAGAATTTTGTTTTTTATAGCTCCTATATTAATAGAATTTAAATCTTGTAAATCACTCAAATCAGTATACCCATACTCAATATCCGTTTCTCCAAATTGTATGGTATCAGTACCAGCTGCCTTTATTAGCACACCTCTGTTCTTTATATAAGCACTGCCATACCCCATTAACATTTTAGGTGTGACACCAGCTTTTAATACAAAATTGTCTTGTTTAACAAGTACTTTAGCTATAGTTAATCCAATTTCTCCATACGCATTCATGTTAACAGTAAACGCATTGTCTCCAAAGGTTTCACCTACTTGAAACTGATTTGGACCGCTGTAACTGATAGAACCTGAAGAGCTATCAATGCCATATCGAGCTAATCGAGCCAAAGGTTCAGCAACGTCATTGACCTGAAAACTAATGGTGTTTTTGTATTGAATCCCTAAGGCGAAATCATGAGGTAAGCTAATCATAAACCCTGGAGTACGGGTTTGCAAGTAGAAGTTCATGTTTTTAGATTTGTTGTTCACATTTTCAGTCAACCAATTCTCATTAAAGGCAATACCTCCATTGCTGTTCTTATATTGACTAGGAACATCGCCAGTTATCAAATCTAAAAAAGGGAAGGGTAAACTCAGTTTTAAATAGTCGTTGTCGAAACCGAACCCTGCTGTTACGCCGTTGAAATACATTCTATGACGAGAGTTTGCAATGTTGGCAGGATTTAAACCCGTTTGGTGAATACCACCCAAATTACTATGCTGTAAACCAATAAAAGTTTGCGATTCTACCTGAAAAAGGCTTGTAAAAGATGTGATTAAAAGAACGGTGATTTTACTGAAATTTGAATTCATTTTAATTAATTTTGTGTCGTGTTAAGTATTACTAAATCTAGAAGCTTAATGGCATGGTGTTGCTTGCTTTCTGGAATTGCTGTTGTTTTTGGTGCTATAGGTTCTCATTTATTTGCAAAAATACTGACAGAAACAAAATTGGAAATCTTCAATAAAGCTAGTTTTTATTTACTCATTCACTCTATTTCTGTGCTTGTATTATTACTTGTCAATAATACGCCAAATTTTCGAATAAATCCCTTAGGTATTTATACCTTGTTGTGGGGAACTCTAGTATTCTGCTTGAGTTTATACCTTGTTTCATTGAGTGATTTTCCTCAAGTTTATTTTTTTAAAAAGGCTTCTATTTTTGCTCCTTTTGGTGGAGTGTTAATGATTAGCGGTTGGCTAATTTCTGCTTTTAGTCTATTTTCGAATAAAACCAAGAAATGAAAACTTTAATTTTACTAAGACACGGCAAAAGTGAAGACCCTTCTTTACTGAAATCTGATTTTAAACGCGGACTTAAACAAAAAGGCATTGATGACATTGAAAAAGTATGTCATCATTTTAAGGCCTTAGGTTATTCTCCCGATAAAGTGTTGTGCAGCACAGCAAGACGAACACGTGAAACCTTTGATGAATTCTCTAAGCACTATCCAAGTTCTATACCTGTTGAGTACATCGACAATTTATACCACGCTTCCGCATCTAAAATTCTAGAATACATCAATAAAAACATTTACACGCTTGATTGTTTAATGGTCGTTGGTCATAATTTCGGTATTTCTAAACTAGCAGAATATCTTTGTATCGGTGGTTGCGAAGACTTATCTACTTCAGGCATGGTAATTATTCAGTTTGATGATTTAATAGAACCGGGTTTAGGTACAAAATTACATTACATTAAACCCAAGCTCATTTGATTAAAGATTCCATTTTAGAAGATTCAGAACCTGTTTCCAATGCTCTGTTTGCTGAGGTGGTCTTGCCTTTGCCTCTGCAAAATAATTTTACTTATCGCATTCCTGAAGAGTTTTTCGAATTAGCTGTTGTTGGAAAACGCGTTTTTGTTCCTTTTGGAAGTCGTAAAGTATACACCGGTATAATTGTTTCAATAAATGATAAACCACCTAAGAAATACGAGGCTCTAAATATCATCTCCATTATTGAT
>JAWKNQ010000016.1:0-44307 GCA_041391605.1 Bacteroidia bacterium | reverse complement strand
GTACTTGTAGCCACCCTTGCTTTCCAGTTTGTAAAGAAGAGACCTGTTGGGGTTGACAATTCTTTTCTGCCCATACTTGTCGGCCCAGTGTAAATCAATTCGCCCTTTTCATAAGCGGCAAAAGTTTGTGTGGGGTATGAAAAATAGATGAGTTTAGAAACGTCTTTGATGTAATTCACTTGTAGAGGAAAGGGTAGGTAGTAAGCCAATTTGTGCTCAAAAGTATTGGGAATAAGAACAGAATCCATTTTCAAGAAATCGGTCTCGTCGGTGCGATTAACGGCATAAGCAATTACCTTCTCCATGCTATCGGCTTGATAATCTTCCAGCCATTGCTTAGGGTTTTTAAATTGATAGGAGATAAGCGTTTTAGCTTTTTGTTGATTTAGTGTTTCCTTCACCACAAGCGTATCTTTTTTCACGGCTGGCGATTTAGATGTGGAATTGCTTTTTTCTTCAGGAACTGGAGCGTTTTGGCAGGCAGAGAGAAAAGAGATAAGGACTAATAAGGCAGAGATAAATTTCATTAGTAGTAATATGCAAATATCAGTGATTCTCGCAAGACTAGCATAAGAGAATGGAGAAAAAAGTTCACCAAACAAGCACCAGCATACGTCGCTTGCGTAACAGTCTGAACTTGGATTCCTGAGATTCTTGGGATTAAAGAGAAAGCACAGCTACAACTTCTGGTTAATCTTAATAATCTACCCAAATCATAGTTCAGACAGGTGATGAGAAAAGTTAACCAAGCAACAAACCAACTTGTAACTTTAATTCTGGTAAAACTTCTTCTGCGAACCATTCATTTTTGGCTTGCCAAATATTGTTTCTTGGAGAAGGATGAGGTAATGGGAAGTATTTCGGTAAGTAGCTCTTGAAATTGTGAACAGTTTCTGTCAAAGTGCTTTTCGCTTGATCACCCAAATAATAATTCTGAGCATATTGTCCAATAAGTAAAATGAGCTTAGCCTCCGACATTAAGTCCAATAATTTGTGGTGCCACAAAGGAGCACATTCTGCACGTGGTGGCAAGTCCCCAGACTTACCTGTACCTGGATAACAAAACCCCATCGGCATCAAAGCAATAGAATCAGCATTATAAAATTTTACTTTGTCTATGCCTAGCCAGTTTCGCAAGTTGTCTCCACTCTTGTCGTTCCAAGGAATACCAGTCGTATGAACGATTCGACCAGGTGCTTGACCGATAATAATAAGTTTACTGTTTGGAGTTGCTGCAACAATGGGGTTTACACCATCCTTAAGGTGATGCTTGCATTCTTGACAGGTTCTAATTTGTCGTAAAAGTTTATCCATACTTGGTGACAGTTAACTTTTGGCTTATAATTTCTTTGCAATATAAAAACCGTAGCTATAATACGCTTGAATCTTTATACAATTCAATCTCTGCTTTATTGTCGTCAACTACTTTTCTTGAAAGCTCTGAATAGTCGTTTCGTTTTAGAAAATCCTCAAATCTTGCTTCCAATGGTTTGTAATAAGTTTCAATCCAACTGTCTTGACTTAAATAAAAATATCCTACAAGGGAATATCCATTGTTTTCCAGTTGCTGGATTTTATTGGAAGCAAGATCAATTTCAGGGTATTCAGCTTTCCAAAAATCTTCAATTTCCTTTGGCCGAGATGGAGTTATCCAAGTAATCTCACTCACAACCAAATGGCCCCCAACTTTCAAATAGTCTTTCCATTTTTTAAGTCCGTTTTCAAATCCTATGTTGTAAATAGCAGCTTCCGACCATATCAGATCGTACTCATTATTTTTGAAGGGTAAATCGTCCATTGATGCTTCAAGTGTATGGATTTTGTCTGTCAATCCTAATTTTTGAGCTTTTTCATTGAGTTCATTCAAGAACTCTGTAAACAAGTCAACAGCGCTTATAGTTCCGTTTATATGTTCAGCCAAAGTAATGGTTTGTCCACCTGAACCACAACCAATGTCTGCAACTTTCAAATATTGCTCAGATGATAAACTCAATAAATCAAGTGCTCTTAACGTGTCAATTTTGCTTCCAGGACCTTGTCTCTCGGAGTTTTTATGTAAGTCAATTATTAGTTCTAATTCTGTCATTTAGTTTTTTTCAATAGGTATATCAGTTTGCGCCTATGGGCAGGCAGAGATTTAATGCCGTAATTCCTTTTGAATACGAATTTACTTTTTGCGGGAAGGCGCTGTGATAGGGCGTTATGCTTTTCATCTTGAGTAGTAAAATAATGGTATGAGAAATGATGTCGTCAAAAGTATGACCATATATACAAAGTCGGTAAAAGAAGGTGTAAATTGTTCATCTTTTGATTCTTCACTTCTCATCAATTAATTTCCTTTTATCAAGTTCTAATTCAGCAGCGATTATTAGAGCAGGATTGTATTCATCTCTTTTATCATTCACTATTTCATTCAATTCCGCATCCGTTTTGTTGGCGACATGCTTTACCCAATTTCGAATTTCCTCTAGGGTTTTTAGTTTCTCATTCTCTAGAGTCTTCTTTCGCTCAGTTTGTATCGAATTCAATTGAATCTGCTTGTCCTCTTCCGAAATTTCTTCCTTATCATATGAGACATTAAGCTCAGCTATAGGCAAGTATTCTTCAAATTCATTTGCACTAATGGTGCTTCCATGTTGGCAAATTGGGCACACTAAGGCATATTCTTTTGTATGAGAAAATAATGGTATAAAAAACAATGAAAAATTAAATGATATTTTGGTCAAATCCCAAACAGAAGTGTTCTTACAGTTAGGACAGGTGCGCTGTTCTACTGGGCCGTAATTATTGGAAGCTTTGTGATTCCATCCGAAAATAACAAACATTCTTTAAGTTTAAATTAAAATTGTGAATTCTTTCTACATACAAATGTAGTAAAATCATCTCATCAATTCCCCATGTTTAAACCTGGCAATTCCCTCAACAGGATGATAAGGATTGTCAGGATGCACATACCATTCACCATTTAAGTCTTCGATTTCAAAATCTTTCTCAATGCAAATCCCCAAATCTCTATACTCTACAAGATGTTTCGATTTATTCCAGTCATTAAGATATCCGTGATAGTGTATGATTTTAATGGTTTCAGCACTGTCTTGAGGTTTAGTGTATAAAACAGCATAAGTATTTTGAGAAGGAGACTTAAATATAATTTGAGATGCTAAAAAAGGTATACAAATTATGAATAATAAGATGACAGGAATTCGAATGAACCATTTCTTTTGATAATGTGCAACTCTGAAATAGAGATAAGTCAATACCAATATCAAGATTAATTCAACAAATATTCTGTAAATTTTATTGTAACTCGTCTCTATAAATACAATCTGCCAAGGATAAAACAACGCCAAACAACCTATCAAAGCGATTAGGCTTACTACCCAATCTTTCCAAGTATATCGTTTCAGTGACATGATTTTTGTTCTAGTTTTTGTATTTTATTCTTTTAATTATGTCCTATTTTTCTTCAAGCTTCCATTCAGTTATATGGCTGGTATGAAATTCGATTAGTGTCGGATCAATAATTAACACCAATGATGTTAATGGATAAGTAGAATTCGATGTTGCACTATTCATTGCTATTAAATAATTATGTTCAGTGTCCCAAAAATAACTAATTGCTCCCATCTTGACAGTCTTTTTTTGTTGAAAAGCAGGCAACTCCAATTGAATGATTGAAACCGCTTCGGCCTTTGTTAAAGAACTATCTAAATGTCCGATCGCAAGAACAATCAAAATACTATCACTATTATACATGAACATCCTATGCTCATTACTTGAAATTGTTTTGTCTTCAACTAGTAAATTTCCTTCCTTTCTTAATTCTAATCCAGGATAATTTTTTTCGCCATAAAGTTTTTGAACTTTTGAATATGTTTGACCTATTTGTCCAAACACCGAGTTTGAAATCAATAACATTATGGTAAATACAAAACCGCAAATCTTCCTCATTTCCACTCTCATTTCTTCTTCTTCTTCTTCTCTTTTCCCGTAAAATTTGACGAGGCCGCCGGCGTCATTTCACCGTCCAAGACCATCTTCACCGCGCGTTCTAAATCGTCGAGTGGTATCGTATCCGTCGACCAGCCATAAGGGTAAGTAATATGTCCGCCCGTCTTTTTAACCTGTTCACACAACAAGTGCTTAGCGCCTCCTTCCTCAAGTTGTAGTGTCTTTTCTACCACAAATCGTCTCTCTACAGCATCTCCTGCCTTGTTTAATAAAAATACCTTATACGAAATGTCCAACAGATCCTTTGGGTCTTCAAGAGATCTTCGAACAGCGGCAATCTGTCCTTGCCATTCAAACTGTGCAACGGCTACAGTTTTAATCTCCATATCTTCTTCTGGCAATTTTCCTTTTTTGTACGCAGATTGTACAACTTTAAACACACTGTCACCTTTCTCATATTCTTTTGCCGCATTATACGATTTCATCAGTTTGTAATACAACTCATACGCATTTGGAGCCAATGTAATAGCGTACTTGTATGCATTTGCTGATTTTAAATAGTTTTTAGTATGCGTGTATTCCAGTTGACCGATGTTTTCAATGGCTTTTAAATAATAACTATTGCTTTGTGGAACACTGTCTAAAGCAACGTAATATAAAGTTAATGCCTTGTCAAATTCTTGCTTGCCGTGATACATATAGGCCACCCAAAAGAAAGGTTCACCATAGGTATTTGGTAATTTAGTTGCTTCTTCAAAATACTTCAAAGCCTTTTCTTCATCGCCTTGATAATAATAAATTAAAGCCTTTTGGTTCAAATACTCCTGATTTGTGGGTTCTCTTTGCAATGATGTTTCAATTTCTTTCATAGCTTCCTCATACTTTTTTAGAAAGAATAAGGAGAGTCCTTTGTAAAAATACACCGCGCCATCGTCTAGTCCTTTAGCAATAGCTTTATCGTATAATTCAATTGCCTTATTGTCTTCACCTAACTGAAAAAAGGCATACCCAACCATATACAATTCATCAGGACTTAACTTATCAGAATTTTTTTCCTGTTTCACTAGGTTTTTAAAATCCCTATTCTGATAAAGTTCTGTAACTGATTGTGCATTTGAGATGGAATAAAGTGTGAAGGCAAGGGTAAAGATCAATGCATGTTTAAAGTGTTTCATGAGGTTCGGTTTTATTAATTTTAAGGTGAAAGAAGAGGTTTTTGTGTTTCCAGCTGCTAATATACTTGAGCCCTTATGAGATTTCCAAAAATAAAAATGACATTCTGTTCGATATCAATACTTGATTTTACTTATTCTCAATTTTCCAATAGTTACAGCAAAATCCAATATAGCGTTGAGTTTGATACTGATCTGGAAGAACAGTTTGCTCTTTGTATTCAAATTCAGAAAACACAAAAAACAAAGAAGTTCTCTTAAATATCTGAGCTTTCTTCTTCTCAACTCTAATGTAAGCTTTAAAGTCTTGTAATGAAGGGTTCAATACAAATAAAATGGTTAGCATCACAATCGTAGATATCGCGATTCTTTTCAAGTGTTTCTGCATATTTACATTAAAGGTAACTTGCTTAGTGTTTGAAATAGTCTAATGACCATAATGGTATTAAATAGAATCAAATATACTAAAATTGCGAGAATCATCAATACCATCTTCGATAACACCAACTCGCACATTCAAAGACCATTATTCTTTCAAAAAACCTATGTCGCTAGGGAAGTGTAGAGTAGCAATCTGTCTAAGGGCTACAACTCCACCAACTCCTCAACTATACTGGAGTAAAACTCTTTTCGCTTTACTGTGTTTGAGTTTTTACTGATTACACACGAGGTTGCTGCAAGGCAGTTGTATTTTAAATGACTCTTAAAACATGAATCAAAGATCTTCCATTTATCACGCTTGGGGTCTTTAATGAAATTGTGCTTTATCAATAATTCAAATAAGTACACCAATTCTTTTCCCGATTTCTTCCATTCAATTTGTGTATAGTCTGTGCTCGAAATAAAAAGCTTCTTGAAATTGTAAATTGAAGTCTGAATACAGTTTGCACGCCTAAGTTTATCGTATAAGTGCCTTACTTGTAATTTGTTGTTGCTTGTCCATTCAAAAGAAGTAACCTTATTTGTTTCAAGTACATGATCACAATCTTTTTCCTTTATTACCTTAGCTAATTCATCATCAAATTTCTTCTTGCGAATCAGCTCAATCTTAGCTTTTGTTAATTTGCTGTAAATCTTGAGATGATTTTCAACACCGTGATTAATTACTTTGTCAATATTTTCTTTGTCAAAGAATTTTGATAACTTCTCAGTATTTGTCTCTACTAGTATCTCTGAATATTCTGAAAATAACTTCAAAAGCAATATCTTTTTAATAGGCGAATTAATGTTTGTTAATTTGTTTTCAAGTTCTAATAAAGGCGATTCATTTGTAGTTTTTTTTATCATATATTCTGCGTTAATTTGATGTTTTTTAAGCATTGATTAATAAATGCTTGAATGTGCGAAATCGGAATTTCAAGTAGGAAGTAATCGGAACTTTAAGGGAATTTTGGATTAATTCCTGAGTTAAGAAATGCAGTATAAAAAACACAGAAGAAACCTTATACAAACTTACTAACTCTTTCATATTCTTTGACTTGCTTGAAGACAAACTTAGAATAAAGAATATTAAGTAATTAATTTTTGTGAAGTATGAACTTCTTTTGTGAAGTTTGAATGGAATTCTTAATTGTTTAAAATATTAAGAACTGAGTTCCTGTATGCTTTAGAAATAGGAATCTCATGTTGCAGAATAGTAATTAGATTTGTTCCAATATGCGTTAAGTGATCTCTGTTGACCAAATATCTTAAATGTGTGCGAATTAAACCTGTATCTGTATTCTCCTTTAGGAATTCATTCATTTTTGAACGAATTACAAATTTCTTTTCCTTGGTATAGATGTTTAGATAGTTGCCTTCAGATTGTATGAATAAGATTTCATCTACTTGGATTCTAGTGTGAAGTTTGCCATCCTTTACAAAGATATACGTATCGCCATTTGTTGCTTGCTCCGCTACTTGTGCGAGTGCATGATAACTGTTTAAAGCAATTTTAATGGTTGTTAATAGAGTAGGCGTATTATAAGGTTTCATCAAATACCCATTTGGTTTAGTGGCATCTAGTTTACTCAAGGTTTCCTGATCCCCAAATGCCGTCAAATAAACAAGTGCCATTGAATGCTTCGCTCTAATTTGTTTTGCCAACCACAATCCATCATTCTCTCCAGCTAAATGAATATCAACCAGTATTAAGTCAATGTCTAGTCCGTTCTCTATATCTTCCCAAGCCTTTTCAGCTGATGCACTTGATCCAACCAAATCAAACCCATTCTTTTTCAAGATCTCTTCCAATGCAATTCGAGTGAACGCCATATCTTCTACTATATATGTCCTTAGTTTTTGCATTGATTTTAATTTGATAATTTTATCTGAATTTCAAAATGCTCATTTGAAATAATCTCTAATTTACTATTCATTTCTTCAGCCAATACAAGTAACAACCTAAATCCAAGTTTGTGGTCTAATCCAATGGCATCCTCATCCTTTATTCCGGGTCCATTATCGGTATAGGTGTATAAATATTCACTTTCATTTAGGGCATGAATATCTATTCGAATCTCACCTTTCCTTCCATCGTTAAATGCATGCTTAAATGAATTCACAACAAGTTCAGTACTAATTAATCCCAATGGAATTGCCTTTTCGATAGAAGTTTCCATGCGCTCTGCATGAATTGAAATAGTGACGTCTCTTTTGTTTCTACTGTTTTTAATGTGCGATGTTAACTCACTTAAATAATTCTGAAGTTTTATCTTGGTTAAATCATCCGTCATATACAACATCTGATGCACCACCGACATAGAATGAATGTGGTTCTTAACCTCATCCACCATATTCGAAAACTTAAAGTTTTGAATTTTTCCCACTTGTATGTCCAATAAACTCGATATCACTTGCAAATTATTCTTTACACGGTGATGTACTTCTTTTAATAAAACCTCTTTCTGCTCCAGTGCATGCTGGGTTGCCATTTTCTGTTGTTCGGCAACTCGCTTTGAATTTAAAGTTTTTTTATAGGACACAAATAATGCTAGTGCAAGAATTGCAAGTGTTAGCAATCCTACGAATTGCAATTGATTTCTGTTCTTCTCAATTTCTATGTCATGCAAACTTTGCTTAAGAATGGATTGTGTTTTTGAAATTTCGTATTTAATGGAAGATGTTAAGTAATGCTGTTTTATCTTCTCAGCACTTATAGAATCCTTTAAATTTTGGTAGTTATCGAAGTAATTATCTGCTTTTTTTAAGTCGCCTTTTAAAGCATAGGATTTTCCAAGGATGAAAAACGATTTTTCTAAATAGTAAGGATTAAATTTAGTTCCAGCAGCCTTTATTGATTTAAATGCATAAGATATTGAAGAATCTATCTCGTTCATTAAAAAAAACACATTTGAAATCTTAGAGGCAGAGCTAGCCTCAATGTTCATTTCTGAATACACCTTACTCAACTTGTATTCTTCTAAGAAAATGGGAAGAGCCTTTAAATAGTCCTTTTGTTCCACATAAAATTCAGCCTTGTTCGCCTCAATAACCTTTTGGAAATAATACCCATAACCTAATATATGCTCTTCTTGCATCTCCCCAGTTTGTAAGGTGTTTATGGCCTTGTTGAAAAAGTATATGGCACTGTCTTTATTGTTTAAATTTTTAAAACACAATCCAATGTTGTTGAATGTGGAACTTTTATTCAGAGTGGTTAGTGAATTATTCGACTCATAGTGCAATGTGAAGTATTTGATTGATTTCCTGTAGTTTTTTAAACTGTAATGCAGCATACCCAAACTGTAATCGTCTATGAATTCCGACAATGTATTGCGCTTATTGTGCTTTTTGGAAAGAACATCATAGAGAGGAAACATGTCCAGTATTTCCATGTATTGTTCTGTATTCAAATATGCCCTTTTTAAACTTTTTAAAGTATTTAATACCAAAGGATTCTCTTGAAATGTTTGGTCTAATAGTAATTCATTAGCTAATTTAATTACCTCAATGTTTTGCTCTTTGGCAGAATAGAAATGCATTAAGTAAAACTTCGCCAATAAAACTTGCTGTTTTGAACCTTTTTCTTTTGCCCAATTTATCGCTGATAGTATTAAAGCTGGTGTTTCAGGATAGCGTTTAAGCATAGTCTTTTCCTTAAAACTATCTAAGTATTCAAAGTAATGAACCATGGATTCATAGTCATCGAGATTTCGAACAACAGTATCAGGTAACTGAGGAGCTGAGTTGTTTGCTATACAAACATCCAAACTGGCAAGTAGAATTAATAAGAATGTAAAGTACTTGACATGTAATGTTTTATATGAACGAGCAAATTGAATCAAATTCTATTTTTTTAAAAGAAGTTTTAAAAGCAAACAAAACTAAAGCTGAAATGGTAAATAAAATAATTATTTTAATGCTTGAAAAAAAGAATGCATTCAAATCTATACTCTTGAATTCTATTCATGCTTTGAATAACTCCTTATTTTATCTAAAACCTCTGCAAAATCATCCGGTAAATCACTGTCAAAAAACATGTTCTTCCCATCGGATGGATGTACAAACCCCAAGGTCTTTGCATGCAGGGCTTGCCGACTCATGATGCTAAAGCAATTGTTGATGAACGACTCGTATTTGGTTAGTTTACTGTGACTTAAAACTTTCAAACCTCCATAAGCTTCGTCGGCAAATAGGGTATGACCAATGTGTTTCATGTGGGCTCGAATCTGATGTGTCCTACCTGTTTCCAATTTGCATTCAACTAATGTGGCAAACCAAAACCTCTCTAATACTTTATAGTGGGTAACGGCGTGCTTTCCAATAGATTCATCTTCAAATACTGCAGATAATCGTCTGTCCTTTAAATCTCTAGCAATATTTCCAGTTATTGTTCCCTTGTCCTCCTTCACATTACCCCAAACCAAGGCGTGATACACTCTTTCTATGCTGTGATCGTAAAATTGTTTGGCCAAATGCACCAAAGCATCTTCCGTTTTAGCGATTAACAAAAGTCCACTTGTGTTCTTGTCTATACGGTGTACAAGACCTGGTCGCATTTCATCTGAATATTGCGGTAAACTTTGCAAATGGAAAAGTAAAGCATTCACTAATGTTCCTGTGCTGTTATTAAATCCAGGGTGAACTACCATGCCTGCTTCTTTATTCACTAAAAGTAAATCATCATCTTCATATACAATATTAATCGGAATATCTTGAGCGATTAACTCAGGATTTTTTGGCGGGTTGGGAAGCACAACCGTAATAATATCATGAGGTTTTACTTGATAATTACTTTTTACAGCTTTCGTATTTACTAAAACACTGCCAATCTCAATGCCTTTTTGAACCTTAGTACGAGTGGCATTCTCAATGCGCATAGTAACAAACTTATCCAATCGCATTGCCGTTTGTCCTGGGTCGGCTATAAAGCGATGGTGTTCGTATAAATCTTGGTCTTCGAGTTGTTCTTCGGTATTCAAATGACTTGCAAAGGTAGATGAATAGAAGAAAATTTATAGTTTTTTGGCATTAATGGTTATTTTTGCAGCAAATTATGAATCAGAATACACAAATCACACACGAAATGGCATTGGAAAATTTCAATCATCAGTTGGAATACGCCATCAGCAACTACAAATCACACGGATTAAATGCATCTCAGTTTAGCAACATCATTATTGGTGGTCTTGGAGGTTCAGGAATAGGAGGAAGAATAGCTAAAGCGTATTTTTCCGATAAATCATCTTTGCCTATTGAAGTGTATAGCGATTATCAATTGCCTAATTACACCTCAAGCAAAAGTTTAATTATTCTGAGTTCATACAGTGGCTTAACTGAAGAAACTTTAGCCATGTACGAACAAGCGAAATCGATTGGTTGTACCATCATTTGCATCACCTCTGGTGGAACCTTACTTCAATATGCAAAGGAAAATAACTTACCAGTATATCCGGTTGAAGAAGGTTATCAGCCAAGAATGGCTTTAGGATTCTCTTTAACATACAATCTATTAATCATATCTGATTTATTGGGATTAGATGTACAAGCAGAATTGAAAGCGTGCAGTTCTATATATGCCAACTTAAACTCAGCTCAAACTGAAGCTAAAGCTATGTTGAGTTTCTTTGAAAACCACTTAGATAACAAGTTTGTGATCGTATCTGACAATCAAACGGAAGCCATTGGTGTTAGGTTCTGCCAACAAATACAAGAAAATGCAAAAGTGGAGGCATTTATCAATGTACTTCCAGAAGCCAATCACAACGCATTCGAAACATACTACGGTAAACTTCCTTCTAACTTCATCTTTATCAATAGCAATACCAATGAGAGAAACAATGGTAGATTTGCTTATTTGAAACAGCTATTAGAAAAGCAAGGCAATATCGTGTACGAACAGCCTTTAAAAGATGCATCTATTGGAGAATTGTATCGCAACATTTACACTTGCGATTGGTTCTCAATCTATCTTTCAAATAAAAAGGGTGCTGATAACATGAGTGTTCCAAATATCAGCGGTTTAAAGAACTTTTTACTTACATATAAATAATGAAATTACTTACCTTCCTCGATCAAAACAAAAATGCCCACCTAGGCATTTTGGTAAACAACAAAATATACAACCTTTCAGCAGAGCAAGCGAAGCTTCCAAATAATATGTTGGAGTTTTTAAACCAAGGTGAAGCAGCCATGGATCTTGCACGTGAAGTAGAACTTGCAATTTCAGAAGGTAAAACCAATCAATCTGGTTTAATTTACAGTGATGATATCTTACTAGCACCTATTCCGAATCCTACTAGCTGTAGAGATGGATACGCATTCAGACAACATGTGGCAGCTGCAAGAAGAAATCGCAATGTTCCAATGATTCCGCAATTCGACGAGTATCCGATTATGTATTTTACCAACCATAACGCCATTCAAGGTCCTGGTGAAATCCTATGCATGCCGGATCACTTCCAAAAGCTTGATTTTGAATTGGAAGCATCTGTTGTTTTAGGAAAGAAAGGAAGAAATATTAAGGCAGAAAATGCCGACCAATATATTGCGGGTTATATGATTATGAATGATATGAGCGCCCGTGCTCTTCAAATGGAAGAAATGGTCTTGAATCTTGGTCCTGCTAAGGGGAAAGACTTCTCTACTGTTATAGGGCCGTATATGGTTACACCTGATGAATTAGAGACTTATAAAACATCTGCAAAGTCAAATCACACAGGAAACAATTATTCTCTTGATATGAAATGTCGTGTTAATGGAATTGAGGTGAGCAGTGGTAACATGGGAGACATGGATTGGACATTTGCTGAGATAATAGAGCGTTGCGCTTATGGCGTGGATGTGTATCCTGGTGATGTGATAGGTTCAGGAACCGTTGGAACTGGATGCTTCTTAGAGTTAAACGGCACAGGTTTGTTTCACGATAAGAATTACACCCCACAATGGTTGAAAGACGGTGATGTTGTTGAAATGGAAATCACTGGCTTGGGCTTATTGAAAAATACAATCAAAGCGGTCGAATCTGATTTCTCAATATTCGAACGAAAAAAGAAGGTAGAAAGCGCTTAAGATTCTCTAATTTTTATCTTTTCGTTTATCTGATATTTAAGTATATTTGATAAAACGATTATGATACACTTGCTTCTAAAACGACATTCAACTAATTTATTCCCTTTATCCTCCTTATTTATTAGAAAAGGCAATTTCTCAGTATTTTTTCACCTACACAAAAGATAGTCGTGAGGGAAGAAGAACTTATGTACCTTATGGCAATCACCCGTATTGATGGGGTTGGTGCATCTTTGGCTAAGAACTTAATTGGCTTTTGTGGCAGTGCCTCTGCAGTATTTTCTAAAACCAAATCTCAGCTTCAGAAAATCCCAGGTATTGGATATTTAACGGCCAATAATATCCATCAATTTAACGAATTTGATGGGTTGATAAAAGAGATGGAACTTAATGTTAAAAGAGGAATTCAATCGATTCCGTATACCGATTCCCTGTATCCAACTCGTTTAAAGAACTACGATGACAGTCCTGTTCTAATCTATGTAAAAGGTCAGCTTAACCTAAATTCAAAACGTATTGTTTCCATAGTAGGTACCAGAACGTCTACGCCATATGGACGAAACTTCACGTTTGAATTAATCCAAAAGCTCAAGCAACACGAGGTGGTTGTTTTAAGTGGTTTGGCAAATGGAACTGATACCAATGCGCATCAAGCTTGCGTGAAATACGGATTACCTACAGGGGAGTGTTGGGGCATGGATTCTCTACTTTGTACCCAAGTGCTAATAAATCACTTTCAGAGGAGATGCTTCATCACGGTGCACTCATAACAGAGTTTCCATTTCATGTTAGAGGGAAAAAGGAGAATTTCCCTAAACGAAATCGAATTGTAGCGGCGATGTGTGATGCCTTGATAGTTGTTGAAAGCGCAATGAAAGGGGGTAGTTTAATCACCGCTGACCTCGCAAATGGATACAACAAAGACGTGTATGCCCTTCCAGGTAAATTAAGTGATGGAATGAGTGCAGGATGTAATGCACTTATTCATAAACACCAAGCGGCGATAATTTCGAGCATTGATGAATTGATATTTGATTTGGGTTATACGGATACACCTAAGAATATCAAACAAAAAGCACCTGATTTGTTTTCAACCCTTAGCGATGAAGAACAGCGATTAATTAAACTATTAGAAGGAGGTGAAATGACTATTGATAACATTCATTACGAAACAGGTATAGCTATTAACCGTTTAGCTTTTCTATTATTAAATTTAGAATTTGCCAATTTGGTGAATGTGCTTCCTGGTAAAACTTATGTTTTGTGTCAAAGTAATTCACATTAAGAGGAGATTTAACCACTAAAATCGAAATTCTCTCGATTCGTTATCAATGGTCATCTATTTTAGATTATATTTGAAGTTTAATATGAAAAAATTAGTATTCTTGGTTCTTATCGCTAGTCTTCAGTCGGGTTTTGCCTCAGAGAAAGACAGCATTAAATTAAAATTAGAAGCTTATAAAACCGTCAAACTAACTGCGGATTTAAGCAAATTAAGCATATTAGAGCGAGAGGGGATTAAGCAACTCATTATGGCGGCAGAAAAAATGGATCAAATCTTCCGTTTACAAGCCTATGCAGGAAATCTTGCTGCAGATACCATTATGAATCCTGATGTCATCAAATATTTAGAAATCAATTATGGGCCTTGGGATCGCTTAGATAACAACAAACCCTTTATTAAGGGCATAGGGCCAAAGCCATTAGGCGCCAATTTCTATCCTGCCGATATGCGTCAAAGCGAATACGACAGTCTGAAAGACCCTGAAAAGGCTGATCCATATACAATTATAGTTCGCGAAGAAGGTCAGTTGAAAGTGATTCCATACAACCAAGCATACGAACAATTATTGTTTGAAGCTTCATTGGCATTAAAGGAAGCGGCTAATTTTTTCTCAGATTCAAGCTTTAAAGTGTATTTGAAAGCGCGTTCTGAAGCTTTGGTTAACAACTCTTATGATGCAAGTGACCGTATTTGGTTGGACATGAAAGACAATCGTTTCGATATTATTATTGGACCAATTGAAAATTACGAAGACAAACTATATGGCAATAAGACAGCATATGAAGCTTATGTTCTTGTGAAGGATGTGGAGTGGAGCAAGAAATTAGATAAATATGTTCAGTATTTACCTGAACTTCAAAAGAATTTACCTGTAGATCCTCGCTATAAAAACGAAACTGCTGGAAGTAGCAGTCAGTTAAATGCCTATGACATCATATACTACGCCGGAGATTGTAATTCAGGTAGTAAAACGATTGCTGTAAACCTTCCAAATGATGAGAAACTTCAATTGGAAAAAGGAACGCGCAGAAGTCAGTTTAAAAACACCATTCAATATAAGTTTGATCACATCATGCTTCCAATTGCAGAGTCGATGGTTGCACCAGAGCAAAGAAAACACGTTACGTTTAATGCCTTTTTCTCGAACACCATGTTTCATGAAGTGGCTCACGGTTTAGGAATTAAAAACACAATCAACGGTAAAGGTACAGTAAGAGAGGCGCTCGGTGCAGATTACAGTGCACTAGAAGAAGGAAAAGCCGATATACTTGGCTTGTACATGATTACTCAGTTAATGGAGAAAAAGGTACTCACAGAAGGTGAATTGATGGATTACTACGTCACCTTTATGGCTGGTATATTTAGATCAGTGCGTTTTGGTGCAGCAAGTGCTCATGGACGTGCCAACATGATCCGATTTAATTATTTCAAAGAAAAAGGTGCATTTATTAGAGATGCAAAGACAGGATATTACAGAGTTGATATGAAGCAAATGAAAGAAGCCATGACCTCATTATCGGCATTGATTTTAAAACTTCAAGGAGATGGCGACTTGGAAGGTGTAAAGCAATTAATTGAAGAAAAGGGTAGTATCCAACCGGAACTACAGAAAGATTTGGATAAACTTAAAAGTAAAAACATACCTGTAGATATTGTTTTTGAGCAAGGCGTAGAAGTCCTTAATTTGAATCAAGCACCAACAGAAGACCCTGGACAAATGAAACATTAATTGGCACACTTTTTTCATTCTAATCGACGTTATACAAATGTTATCACAATCCACCATGACAAAAATTAAATATTCATTATTACTCATACCTGCGTTTGTTTTGCTTACTTTGGCATTTGCCTTTAGAGAAAATAAGCAAAATGAAACCTTACTTTCCCAAGCCATTGTTGAAGTTCTAGAAAATTACCACTTTGAGCCAAAGAAGATAGACGACAATTTTTCTAAGTCTTTATTTAAACAATACCTAAAACGTCTTGACGATGATAAAAGATTCTTCTTGAAAAGTGATATTGACGGTTTAAAACAATACGAAACAGATCTAGACGATCAAGCGAGAAGAGGCACATATGAGTATTTTGACAAAGTAAATAAAGCGTATTCAGAGCGTATTGACATGATTTCTAAATGGTATATAGAAGAATTAGCTAAACCATTTGATTTTAAATCAAAGGAGTACTTCGACTTTAACGACGACAGTGCGGATTATTTAAATACACCAAAAGAATTACACGAGTTTTGGAGAAAGAGCTTAAAGCAACAAGTCTTACAAAAGCTTGCTCGTAAATTAGACGTGCAAGAAAAAGCACTTGAGAAGAAAGATACTTTTGTTAAAGTAAAACCCTACGATTCATTAGAGGCGGAATCAAGAGCTGAAGTTTTAAAAACACACAACGATTGGTTTGAACGTTTAAGAAAGTTTGATAGAGGTGACAAACTCAGCATTTACATGAATTGCATTACTGAGATTTTTGATCCACATACCAACTATTTTCCGAAACAAGATAAAGAAAACTTTGATATCCGCATGAGTGGTAAGCTTGAAGGGATTGGAGCTCAACTTCAAGAGAAAGATGGTTTCCTTAAAGTTGTTGCTATTGTACCCGGTAGCCCGAGCTATAAACAAGGCGATTTGAAAGCTGGTGATATCATATTGAAAGTTGCTCAAGGCAATGATGAACCAGTTGAAGTAACTAACATGAAAATAGATGACGCTATTCAATTGATTCGCGGGAAAAAGGGCACTGAAGTTCGTTTAACTGTTAAAAAGCCTGATGAAACCATAGTCATTGTTCCAATTGTGCGCGATGTTGTAATCATGGAAGACAGTTATGCGAAGTCGGCAATTATTGAGCGTGACGGTAAGAAGTATGGATATATCAACTTGCCAACTTTCTATCTAGATATGAATGATAGAAACGGCAGGTCTTGCTCAAAAGACATTGAACTCGAGATAGAAAAACTTAAGAAAGATAGAATTAAAGGTATAATCTTAGATCTGAGAAATAATGGAGGAGGCTCTTTACAAGATGTAGTGGATATGGGTGGTTTGTTTATTGAGGAAGGTCCAATCTCACTTGTAAAATCAAGAGACAGAAAACCAGAAGTTCTTGGTGATAGAGATGGAAAAGTACTGTGGAAAGGACCGCTAACCATAATGGTGAATGAAAACAGTGCCTCTGCATCTGAAATTTTAGCGGCAGCCATGCAAGATTACAAACGTGCAGCAATTATTGGAACTCCTACTTATGGAAAAGGCACGGTACAACGTTTTATCGACTTAGATAATGCATTTAATTCTGTAGAAGCCGATCGTTTAGGCTCTTTAAAAATTACGATTCAAAAGTTTTACAGAATAAATGGAACAACTACTCAGCTTGTTGGTGTAACTCCGGATATTATGCTTCCAGACCGATATAAGTATTTGGAATACGGTGAAAAAGAAAACGAATTTGCCTTGAAAGCAGATAAAATTGAACAAGCTGATTATGCTATTAATGATAACTGGGAGAAATCAATTCAAAAAGCTCAAAAACTAAGCGCTGAACGAGTAGCAGAAAGCAATCTATTTAATGAAATTGAGCGTATGGCTGTTAAAATTGGCAAACAAAACAAGAAAAGTAGATACACACTTAATTTGGAAGAATATAGAGCTGAAATGAAAGCGCTTGAAGAAGATAATAAAAAGTACGATGAAATGATTAAAGGCATTGAAGCGTTTACAGTTATCAATACAAGTGACGATGATAAAGCTTTGGGAAATGATGAAACCAAAGTTAAGGTGAAAAAGATTGGAACAAATCTTTCGAAAAAGACATCTACATTCAAGAAGCAGTTCATGTTTTAGAAGATTTGAATTGATTCTAGATAATACATACAACTGGGACCAATACACATTAATCGATAGTGGATTGGGAGAAAAGCTGGAGAAGTTTGGAGATTACATCTTAATACGCCCAGAACCTCAAGCTTTATGGCCAAAATCTTTAAGCGATGCCGAATGGATAAAAATGGCACATGGACGATTCGTTCGAGATAACTCAAAAAAGAGTCATAGAGACTCACAAAATGAGAATGGGGGTTGGACATTTTTTAAAAACGTTCCTAAATCTTGGAACTTGGAATACAAACCACTCGGATTAAAGCTAAAGTGTTCCTGCACGTCCTTTGGACATCTAGGTGTTTTTGTAGAACAGGTTAGCAATTGGCATTTTATAGATGAACAAGTTAAGCGCATAGGGAACCCTTGCACAGTTTTAAATTTATTTGCTTACACTGGTGCTTCAAGCATTGTAGCTGCAAAGGCTGGTGCTGATGTTACGCATTTAGATGCCGTTAAAAATGTAGTGACATGGGCAAATGAAAACAAACAGCTTTCTGCATCACCAGATATTAGATGGTTGGTTGAAGATGCCTTTAAGTTTGTTAAACGCCAGGCTAATAAAGGCAAAATCTATCAGGGAATAATCATCGATCCTCCTGCCTACGGAAGAGGACCAGGCGGAGAGAAATGGGTCTTAGAAGAACAGATTAACGAATTGATGCAGTATTGCTCGAAGATAATTGACCCTAATCGCAATTTTGTATTGCTAAATCTTTACAGTATGGGCCTAAGCGGAAGTATTGGTGTTAATCTCGTTCAATCACATTTTAAAAACAATGCAGAATGGGGCGAATGTATTGTTCCTTCTAAATCTGGAATGAATTTACCACTCTGCACTTGGGTTAGAAGTTCTAAATAGTTCTGCACGAACTGATACCCGTCATGATTAAATTGAGAACAGAAGTGTAGTTTTGTTCTATAAATAATTTAATATGAAAGATTCAATCAACCACCAGCATTTATTGTGCGAAGACTGGAAAAGAGAAATCGCTTTTTATAAAGACGAGTTACCAGTTTTAAGAAAAAGACTTGAAGAAGTTGTTTCCAAAAACACCGACCACGACTTATTGAAAAAGGTTGAGCACTTCGAAAATAAATTTAGAATCATGGATACCCATTTTGATGAGTTACTACATGATGTAAATGCAAAAGACAATGCGCTTAAATCTCAGGCAGCAGCTAAGCCTACCTACATTCATCTAAAAATTGTAGACACTGCAGACAATTTGGAAGAATTAATGGAAATTACGTCCAAAGACTTCCAAGAAACACGTAAAGATTACTACAGGTTTCTTTCTAAGGTGATGTAAAGAATATACAATGTATTACAGTATTGCCTTCCTTATCTTTAGAAGCTTTTCTAATAATGGGCGTAGTTGATCAATTTGTAACATATTTGCTCCGTCACTCTTAGCTTCAGATGGGCGAGGGTGAGTTTCTATAAATAAACCATCCGCTCCAGTTGCTATTGCGGCTTTGGCAATGGTTTCAATTAATTCAGGCAAACCGCCTGTAACTCCTGAACTTTGATTCGGTTGTTGTAGGCTATGGGTGATGTCCATAACAACAGGATAGCCCATCGCCTTCATCCAGGTAATGTTTCTAAAATCTACAACCATATCACTGTAGCCAAACATATTGCCTCTATCGGTTAATAATATTTTATCACTTCCACTGTCAACTACCTTTTGAGCCGCGTGTTGCATGGCATTTGCAGCAGCGAACTGACCTTTTTAATGTTGACAAACTTGCCTGTTTTAGCAGCAGCTGTTAACAAATCGGTTTGACGAAACAGGAAGGCTGGTATCTGCAAAACATCCACATATTGAGCAGCCATAGCAGCTTCAGATGCTTCATGTATATCGGTAACGGTAGGCACCTGGTAATGTTCGCCTACTTTCTTGAGTATTTGTAAAGCTTTTTCATCTCCAATTCCCGTAAACGAATCGAGTTTAGATCTGTTGGCTTTACGGTATGAACCTTTAAATACCCATGGGATTTCTAGTTCGTTAGTGATTGTGTGAATTTTATCCGCTATTTCAAAGGCTATCTCTTCTCCTTCAATTGCGCAAGGGCCTGCCAATATGAAGAAATTGTTCGAATCTTTAAATTTTAGTCCGGGTATATCTGGTGTCATTGATGAGGGCAAATTTACAAGAATTTTCTATTCTATAGATTTAATTTACTTGAAGTGTTCTCTGATAGGTTCCATTCTCTGTTTCTAATTCCAAAAGAAAGGTGCGGGTCTTAGCGAATTTATTTCGTTTTTTCTTTGATTTCTCAATTAACTCAAGCAAGATAGAACTGTTCAGCCATTCTCCATTTTTCAAGTCATACTTCATTTTATACACCACTTTAAATTTCCTTTTTATTCTTTTCTTTAACAAGTAATTTAACTGTTTGGACTTTATTGCTTTTATAGTAAATATTTAGTTCATTGTAATAAACCGCTTGATCTTTCATCCAGAAAATATCACTTTGATTCGGGGTGGTATTTATAGAGTCCAAGAAATACATGGCCAAACTTAAATCAGGAATTCCATAACCATAAGCCGAGTCTGGATGATGTCTGTGAGTAGCACTTCTTACTAAAGCATTCCGAATGTCATTCAAGGCTGTTTTGGGAAACAGAGCCAATAAGTTCGATACAGCACCTCCGAATAAAGGCGTCGCATACGAAGTGCCATTTCCGTTGTACACTCCTCCTGATGACGCCACTTGGACTTGGTAACCAGGTACTATAAAATCAGGTTTGATACGCCCATCTGAACTTGGACCAACAGAACTAAAGTTGGCGTAAAACCCATTTTTGTTACAAGCACCAATTGCTATTACTCCTGGAGCATCAGCAGGAGTACCGATTTTATGCCAAGCGTTCATGCCTTCATTACCAGCACTCGTGCATACAAGAATTCCTCTTTGATAAGCCGCATTGGCTGCTTTAGCAATAATAGAAGTCTGACCATTTAAGTCGCTTTGCGTATGACTTAAATTCATATCATCAAATACATTATAACCCAAGGACGATACAATTTGATCTACGCCTAAGCTGTCAGCAAACTCAGCAGCCAATAGCCAATTCACTTCTTCTGTAGGAAATTCACTGTGTACTTGTTCAGTGCGAACTAGTGTGTACTTAGCAAAAGGAGCGGAGCCAATATAAGTGCCCGGATTATATGTTTTCATGAAACTCAAGACCTTACAACCATGTGCATCGTCTTCATATACACTGTTGTCGTAATCGACAAAATCTTTTGTAATCGTGTTACTAATTAATAAGTCTTCCATTCCGGGTACTTTGTATGCATCATTAAATCCGGCATCAAAAACAGCAATATGTATATTTGGATGTCTACCCACGCGATTTTGCAATTCTGGAAGATTCAAGACTTGTATTTGCTCATAAGATTTCTTGTACTGTTCGCGATCAAGCATTAATTCGGCAGTATCTGCTTTTAAAGCTTGAAGCTCTTTAGCCCTTTGGATATATTTATCTTCAATAGTTTCTATTTTTTGATTCTTATACACTTTTTGTCTTCCTAGAAAATCCAGTGACTTCACGAAATCAAAAGCTAAGATTTGTTTAATATTAATTTCCCTGCTACTAGAGGAGATTTCAAGGGCATTTAACCACCTTGAACTGTTTATTACATGAATACCATCAATACTTTGGATGGCCTTGATATAGCTTTGATTAACAGGTAAATCTTGAGTTTGAATTGGAATATTCCATTTGGAACGTCTTTCTATTGAAGCTTTTGAGAGAAATTCTTCAGGGCGATTTAATGCGTATTCGGAATTGTTTTTATCCTTAAAGTAAATAAGGTAATAAGACAAAGAATCAGAGGCGAATAAAGTAGAAGATGCCGATAAAAGAAGAAACAGAAGAAACCTATTTACCATATTCAATGAGTTTGTATGTTCTTCGAATTCCTTTTTGTAGTAAACCAGCTTTATCGATATAGACGTAGTTCTTGTAAATCAATCCGATGTTTTTTGCATAAATTTCTTTGTATGCGCGTTCTCTGAAACCATTAATAATTGGGTTAGTCTCAACGCTTACAACACTATCAAATGAAAACGTATCTAAAGTATAGGGACGATGCATCATGCCATAATATACAGTATTCACATTTTCCATATTAAGTGAATTGGAATTCCAAACAGCGTCAATAGTTATAGGAAATGAAAGTTTTAAATAGCGAATGTTGTTTTCTACCCGTTCATATTTTTGAACATCATTAACTGCATACCAAGTGTTCTCGTATATCCAATCTGCTGTATCGTTGTTGCGTTTGTATCGATCAATCCGAACAGCATCTCGACCAAGATTGTCTTTGAAAGTTGATTCGTTGTACTCTTTAATCTGATATTCTGAGGTGTCAATTGAATTTGTAAAGTCGTCGTATACAACTTCAGTTACATTATAAATAAAATGTGAGTTGAGGTCTAAATTTGAATATTCTCTACCAATAGGGGTATAATTGTTTTCGTATTCATCCTTTCTACAGGATAGAAATAAAAGTATAAATACGCTATAAAGTAAGAGGGCTCTCAATTCTTCAAACGAATAAAGGTCTGTATGCCCGAAGGAAATGAATCGTTTAATAAATTGTCAGTAGAATCTGTAAAACGGTATACTAAACCGATGTTCTTTGCATAAACTTCTTCGCGAATTGAATTGATAATACCGCGTTGTGGCTTACTCAATTTGATTTCTACACAATCATTATACGGATTTATTCCATTGTGAAAGGCGGTAAAAACAGACGTATACTTAACTACTTTCGCTTCTTTGTTATTGAACATGTTTGCATTCCAAGTGTAAGAAGACCTTTTTGTTTTATAAGAAGCGATAGGGAATAGCATTTTTACTTCTGTACTGTTTTCCATCTTCTAATGCATAATTATCAACTATTTTTCTTTCGAATGATTTAAAAACTTCCCACTCAAAGCGCAATGGATTATAAGTACTTAATTCAATCCGGTATACAGTGTCATCGCTAGCATCTACAAAACGTTCAACGACCTCTTCTCGAACAATATGAGAAATGGTGTCTATTTTTTTCTGGAAAAGATCAAAGATCACGGTATCAATAGCGTAGGTGTGAACATCGCCAATCCGAATCGGGAAATACTTCGCTTTTTTGAACCTCTTTCTTCGAATCTGTACGACATGAAACCGCATACAGGGTTAAGCAAAACAAGAATAGAAACTTATATTTTGTCATATTTGTGATTACAAATTTAAGCAAAAACGGTAAATTCAATGTAATATTGCAATATAATTTATGACACTTTTAGACGGCAAACTCACTGCTGAAGGCATAAAGAGCAAAATTAAGAATGAGCTCGACACTCTAATTACTAGTGGGCATCGGAAACCACACCTTGTGGCCATTTTAGTGGGCAATGATGGTGCAAGTCGAACTTATGTGGATAGCAAGGAGCGCAACAGCATTGCTCTTGGCTTTAATTCCACAGTTATGCGACTGCCTGAAACGCTCTCGGAACAAGAACTTATTGAAAAAGTAACAGCATGTAACAACGACCCTGATGTAGACGGAATTATCGTTCAATCACCTTTGCCAAAACACATTGATGAGAAATTAATTACTCAAACCATTGACCCAAATAAAGATGTCGATGGTTTCCATGATATTAATATGGGCAAACTCGCAAAAGGCGACGATGGCTTTGTTTCTGCTACTCCTCTAGGTATTATGATGATGCTAGAAGCTTATGGAATTGAAACTAGTGGAAAACACTGTGTCATTGTTGGAAGAAGCAATATTGTCGGTCGCCCAATGGGTTTACTAATGTCTAGTAACACTAAATACGGTAATTGTACGGTCACAACTTGCCACAGCAGAACTGTAAACATTGAAAAATATACGAAAGATGCGGATATACTTATTGTTGCCTTGGGAAAGCCTGGATTTGTGAAGGCAGATATGGTTAAAGAGGACGCCGTTGTAATTGATGTTGGTATTACACGCATTGATGATGCAACACGCAAGAAAGGATTTTACTTGAGAGGTGATGTTGATTTTGATTCAGTGAAGGATAAAGCATCTTTCATAACCCCTGTTCCTGGTGGTGTTGGCTTAATGACTATTGCCGCCTTACTTAGCAACACATTTAAAGCCTATAAGTTGAGAATGAACTTATGATTGAAGTTTTAAATGTTGTCAAATATCCAGTTATGGAGCACTTTTTCACGATTCAAGGAGAAGGTTACTATACGGGGCATGCAGCATATTTCATACGTCTTGGAGGTTGTTCTGTTGGATGTGTGTGGTGTGATGTGAAAGACAGTTGGGAAGCCGATAAACATCCACAACTAGCTGTCGACTCACTTGTAAATGAAGTTTGAATTCTAAGAGCAAAATTTGTGTTATAACAGGAGGGGAGCCGTATGTACGATTTACATCCTTTGGTGGATGCATTGAAATCAAATCAAATAAAAGTACATTTAGAAACTTCTGGGGCGTTTCCAATTCAAGGTGATTTTGATTGGGTGTGTTTATCGCCTAAGAAGTTTAAATTCCCGATTCCTGAAGCATTGCAAAAAGCCGATGAATTCAAGCCTGTTATATATAATAAAAGTGATTTTACTTGGGCAGAGTCGTTTCAAGGTGATTTAAAAAAGACTTGTAGAAAGTACGTTCAACCTGAATGGTCTAAGTCGGATGAAATGCTACCCCTTATTATTGAGTATGTGAAAAAGAATCCCGATTGGCAAATTTCACTTCAAACACATAAATTCTTAAACATTCCTTAATCCTTGTACACATCGTGTAGAATTGAAATTGTTAATTCAGTTTTTATTCTTCAACTTTGCAAATAGTAAATGAAAAGTAATTCAAAAGGTATTAATTGGTTAAAAGTATTGGGTTTAGCTGCTTTTGTTTTAGTGGTATATATTGTTTTGGCTATGGTGTTTACAGGTTGGTACACTCGACATGGTCAAAGTATTATTGTACCTAAAGTGGCTGGAATGCCACTTGAAAACGCAAATCAACTCTTAATGGAGAATGATCTTGAAATGGTTATAATTGACTCTGTTTACAAAGAAGATGCAAAGCCTGGAACACTAGTTGATCAAGATCCACAATTTGATGCCAAAGTAAAACCAGGACGAAAGATATACGTGACTTTAAATACAGGAGTAGTTCCTAAGGTAAAAATGCCAAAACTTATTAATGGTTCTTCCAATTTAGCTAAGGTACTTTTGGCGAATTCAGGTTTAAAACTTGGTCGTGTGGATTCAATTAAAAGTAGTTTTGGCCCCGGCCTGGTTATCAAACAATTGTATAAAGGTGTTGAAATTCCACCAAATAAACCATTAGATAAAGGTTCAATCATTGATATAGTTGTATCTAAGAAAATGCCAATTATCAATTATACCGATTCTATGATAATGAAGGAATTTGAAGAAGAGCCTACATTACCCTAAACCGTAAAATTTCTGCCTGCAATACAATAAAAGTTACCTATTTTTGTTTCAAGTTTTGACCATGAGGAATATTTCTATTTTTATCATTTGTATTATTTATTCAAACAGTTTTGCACAAGGTCCCAAAATCACACCTTTAAAGTCAAATTCTGAAGTAGCTAATTTCAAAGGCCGTCAATCTGCCAAAAGATCGATTAACGATACAATTCAACTGCCGTTTATTGACGATTTTACATCTACCACTGTTTACCCAAATATGAAGTATTGGGTGGATTCTCAAGTGTATATCAATAACCATTTCCCAGTTTCACCTCCAAGTTACGGTGTAGCCACTTTTGATAATCTAGATAAAAAAGGAAAGCCCTACCAGTTTATCAACGGCAATCAACACAATCATTCCGATTCGCTTACCTCTAATTACATCAACCTTAAGAATTATTTGAACGGTGTCAACCTTGTGAACTATACCATCGCCGATTCTATCTATTTAAGTTTCTTTTTTCAATGTCAAGGCATAGGAGACCCTTTAGACGCTACAGATTCTTTAGTACTTAAGTTTAAAGATGCAGGAGGATTTTGGAAAACAGTTTGGAAAACAACTGGTACAAGTGTTCAAGATTTTAAACAAGTTCTAATTGGTGTACTCAATACAGATTATCTAATTCCTGATTTTCAGTTTCGTTTTATAAATTATGGCAAAACTACTGGTAATATGAACCAGTGGCATATTGATTATGTGCGCTTAAATCAAGGTCGTAATATGTTTGACACTGTAATACAAGACTTGGCTATTAATGCAATTCCTAGCAGTCCACTACAATGGTATCACAGTATGCCTTATGACCACTATAAAGCTCAAGCAAGTTATAATTCTGCTCCATTTCATACTGTTCAATTGCGAAACAATTTCAACACAGCTGTAAATGTGCAATACAAATGTGAGGTGCGAAATCAGTTTAATTCTGTCATCATGAATTATCCTTTGAGTTCTTCTGCACGAAATGTAAGTAGTCAAAGCGACTCTAGTGAAGACTTCTCCGCTTTTAAGTTTGATACACTTACAGGTGAAACGCCATCTTTACATTTTAAATACACAATAGCTCCACTGGCTAACGATTTTTTACCCGATAATTACAATTCAATTGGCAATAACAACGAATACACCAACAGTGTGTACTTTAAGAATTATTTTGCATATGACGATGGTACAGCTGAAGGCGGATATGGTTTAGATTACGGTTCATTGCCATCTGGCCCTGGATATGCCGCCATTAAATACACCACGTTCAAACCTGATACGCTTCGTGGCTTGTCCATTTTCTTTAATAGATCTGTAGCAGATGTTGAATTTAAGTCGTTTACATTAATGGTTTGGAAAAACATATCTGAACCGCCTGCAGCCAATACAGACAATGATGTCGTGCTCAAAGAATACCAGATGAATACGACAGTATACACTGACTCCATTAATGGTTTTACTACTATTGTATTTGATACTGCTGTCGTTTTAAGCCAAGGAAACTTTTACATTGGGTGGAAACAAAACATTAATTTCATTCTTAATGTTGGTTACGACAACAATTATAAATTTGCTAAAGTTGGTGGCCGAAACCCGAACTTATTTTTTAATCTGAATGGCTATTGGGAAAAAGTGAGTGCGAACATAACCGGTGCAGTTATGATGCGACCGATTGTTGGACGTAAAATTCCTAATCCAAACTCAACATCTATTCCAACTGTCAAGTACGTAAATAAAACATCAATTTATCCGAATCCAAGTGGAAATTCACCTCTTCTTAACGTCAATTCAGAAAATCGTATAGTGTCAATTAAAGTAAGGGATATAAATGGAAGAATGTTGTTAGAATCTTCAGGAGAAGACTTAAAGTCACTTGAAGTGGGAGAATTACAATCGGGTATATATATAATTGAACTTAGCGATTACATGCATAATGCTAGTGTTCACAAATGGATTAAACAATAAGAATGGAAGACATCACAGTACAAGAATTAAAGGAACGCAAAGACAAGAATGAAAATCTTCATATCATAGATGTTCGCGAACCTTATGAATACGAAGAATATAATTTTGGCGCTGAACTTGTGCCTTTAGCAACTTTAGAGTCTAAACTAGAAGAGATGGAGGATTTGAAAGACCAAGAACTTATTGTACATTGCAAAAGTGGAGCTAGGAGTGCCGCTGCTAAGGTGTTCATGACTCAAAAAGGGTTTACTAAAGTACGCAGTTTGATTGGTGGCGCTATGGCCTACCAAGAATTAGAACTCAAATAAAACGATTTTGAATAAAAAATTAGCCTCAATAGTAGCGGGATTAATTTTTATATTGGCTTTTTCATATTGCAGAGAAGCTCCTAAGACAAAAGAGTCATCTCTATACCTCAACCACTCTGATTCAGCAAAATATGTGGGTATAGAAGCCTGTCAAGCTTGTCATGGTGATAAATACCAAACCTTTGTACAAACTGGTATGGGAATGAGCTTTAATCGTGCAAGTGAAGCTAAATCGTCTGCAAATTTCAAGAATAATAAGCCGGTTTATGATACCTACAAAGACTTATACTATTTTCCATATTTCAGTCATGATAAATTTTTTCTCAAAGAATACCGTCTTTTAGGGTCCGATACAATTTATTCTAGAACTGAAGAAATAAAGTACATTATTGGTTCTGGTCATCATACCAATTCACACTTTACGGAGGAAAATGGATATGTGTTTCAAGCACCAATCACGTTTTACACCCAAAAAGGGAAATGGGATCTTCCTCCTGGTTTTGAAGATGGAAACAATACGCGATTTAGCCGTAAAATTGGTTTAGAATGCATGAGTTGCCACAATGCAATTCCAAATTATGTGCATGGAAGCTTGAATAAATACGAAGATTTACCTCATGGAATTGATTGCGAGAGATGCCATGGCCCCGGTTCTATTCACGTTAATGAAATGAAAGCAGGTCGCGCGATTGATGTCAGTAAACACACCGATTACACCATTGTAAATCCAAGTAAATTGAGTTGGCAAAAGCAAATTGATGTTTGTCAAAGATGTCATTTACAAGGCAATGCGGTATTAAAACCAGGCAAGGAGTTCACCGACTTCCGTCCTGGTATGTCTTTAAGTACTGTATTTGATCAATTTTCCCCTGAATACGACGGTGGAGACGAATTTGTAATGGCAGCTCATGCCGAAAGGTTTCAGAAAAGTAAATGCTTTATTAATTCTGTCAAAGGTGACCTTAATTCTGAAAATGCGAGTTTGGGCTTCACTTGCATCTCTTGTCATAATCCTCATGTTTCTGTTAGACAAACCAATTCAGTTAAGTTTAATAACGTCTGCCAGAGTTGTCATCACGAAGGTGATAAAGATAACTGTACAGAAGACCAACAAACTCGCGCATTGAAAAACAACAATTGTGTAACTTGTCACATGCCATCCTCAGGCACTTCTGATATTCCCCATGTTACTGTGCACGACCATTATATAAGAATTCCAGACACCTCAGCTCTAGTGAAAGGCAATCTAATTGGCTTGCGTTGTGTAACTTCAAAGCAAGTTGATGCCCAAACTGAAACTGAAGCATACATTTCCTATTACGAGAAATTTGATAAGAATAAATTGTATTTAAGTCAGGCTAAAAAGAAAAGTAAAGATTTAAACAGCAAACTGTTATATGATTATCAAACTTTAATTCACTTGTATTACATCAGTGGTGAATACAAGAAAATACTTGAGATTCAATCCAATTATCGAGGTGAAGTTGATGCTTGGACTAACTATAGAATTGCAAACGCCTACCAAAATCTTGGACAATTAGAACAAGCAAATACTTTTTTTGCTGAAGCCTTGCGAATGGAGCCGCAAAACTTAGATTTTATTTTGCAATATGCAGTTCTCTTGATTAAACAAGATCAATGGATCAAGGCAGAGAAACAATTAAATGCATATAATACTTTGTATAGCAAGACAGCGGAGACTTGGGCATATTTAGGATTGGCAGCCATGAAGAAGAATGAACTTGGGGCAGCTAAAAAGCATTTTTTAAAGGCATTGAGTTTAGACCCCGATGATTTAATTTCCCTTCAAAATTTGAAAACCTTGTATGGAATAGGGAATGAGTCAGACAAAGTGGATGAAATGAACAGAAGAATTCAAGTTATTCAAAACAAAAAAATCAGATGAACGCATTAAAATTATTTAAAAAGGAACAAATTAGAGAGTGGGATAAATATTCTATTCAAGAATTGCCTATTGAATCAATAGATCTAATGGAGAATGCAGCTAAAGCTTGTGCGGAGTGGATTTTAGAACATTACGCTCAACAAGACCATTTTACGGTGTTTTGTGGAATGGGTAATAACGGTGGTGATGGATTGGCTATAGCACGATTATTAGCATACAATGGGAAATCAATTCTTGTTTATATACTCAATACCAGTGATAAAGGTAGTCCAGATTTTGAAACCAATAAGCGTAAAGCTGAAGGACAAAAGGGTGTGACCTTGGTTTCGATACATTCCGTGAATGACATCACCTTGAGTATAGAAGATACTGTGGTGATAGACGCCATAATGGGAACTGGTTTAAGTAGGCCAATAGAAGGCTTGTATGCTGATTGTGTAAAGCGAATAAATACGTTAGGCCAATATTGTATCTCAATAGATCTTCCTTCAGGGTTATTATGCGATGAAACTTCAATTGAGAGTGATTGTATAGTTCAAGCTGATGTAACATTAAGTTTTCAAGTACCTAAGCTCGCATTTCTATTTGCAGAAAATCACAGATATGTGGGCAATTGGAATTTGTTAAACATCGGTTTATCGGATGCATTTTATCAATCTGCAAAGACAGATATATTTTTGTTGGATAAATTATTTATTAAGTCCTTGGTAAAGACCATTTCAAAGTTTGACCACAAAGGAAGTAATGGACACGCTATGTTATTGGTAGGCAGCTATGGAAAGATTGGTGCAGCCATTTTAGCTGCAAGAGCTGCGTTGAGAAGTGGAGTTGGTTTGCTAAGTATGCAGGTGCCTAAAACTGGTTTTACCGCTCTGCAAACAGCTGTTCCTGAAGCAATGGTTCGCACTGGAGAGCACAACAACACAATAGATCGACCAGTATTGACGGATATAAGTGCAGTTGGTATAGGACCAGGAATTGGTCAAGATGAAACTGTATTAGAAGTTTTGGAAAATGTATTAGACATAAACGAGGCCATAACAATTTTCGATGCAGATGCATTAAATTTATTAGCAAGAAACCCCAAGCTTTTAACAGAAATAACGAAGAGGTCAATTTTAACTCCTCATGTCGGAGAGTTTGAGCGATTGGTGGGGAAATCAAAGGATAACTTTGAACAATTTAAAAAACAACTCGAATTTTCAAAGCTATATGAGGTTTATATTGTTTTGAAAGGTGCTCATACATGCATCACAACTCCAGAGGGTGAAGCTTATTTCAATAACACAGGTAATCCAGGAATGGCAAAAGGTGGATCTGGCGATGTATTAACTGGAATTCTTACAGGTTTATTGGCTCAAGGTTATTCACCATTAGATACAACGCTTTTAGGTGTTTACTTGCATGGCATGGCTGGCGACTTGGCTGCTGCTTACAAAGGCGAAATTGCCATGACTGCTGGAGATATTATTGATTGTATACCTGAAGCTTATTCGAATCTATTGTCTTAATGTACAATTTGTACCAATTGACGCGAAATTTCTCCGTCGATTGTTTGACATTCGACAGTATACAATCCACTTGTATAGTTTGATACATTTACTGTGTATTCTGAATTACTTACTTGAGTTTCAAATACAACTTGCCCTGTGAGATTCACTATTTTTAAAGTATAAGAACAATTGTCATCGCAAGTAATGGTTAAATCAGAGAAACTTGGATTAGGGTAAATGCTAAACAACTCTCTATTTATATTCGCATTATCAATCGATATGCCTGTCATGAAGAAAGGTTCTGAGATGCTTTGGCAATCGTTTATTGTATAGAATTTCACTTGATATTTACTTCCTTTAATAAAAGGTCCTTTTAGAGTATTGCTTGTTTCATTTAACAAGGTGTCGTCACGATACCACTCAATTCGGTAGGCTGATTGTACTTCCAAGTCTTTTCCCTTAAACGAAATAATAGGTTTTTCAGGAAGGGGAGCGATATTAGGCGTTATGAGATTAGAATATCCATGACATCCGATTGAATCATAACCAATGGCATAAATAACGGCGAAATCTTCAAGTTGATAAACAAGTGAATTACCTGTTCCAATTTCAATGTCTGATTCTAAATATTTATAACTTTTACCACCATTAGCTCTCAGTGTAATTTGATCACCTTCACAATATTGGTTTTTCTCGTTGTCTATACTTAAACTAATTTGAGGAGCCGGAAGAACATTTAATTGAATGGTGTTTGAATCAATACAAGAAAGGGTAGTGTCATTGGCAATAATTGTAAACACATCGTCTTTTTTTAATTTAAACTTGTAGTTTTTCTGATAGCTAAACGGACTTAAAATAATGTTATTACGACTAATTTTATACTTGTATTTATCGCCCACGATGTCTAAAATTAACGTATCGTTTTCACAAAGTGAGTAGTTATTAATATTTGTATTTAATAAGTAATCGTATTTCTGATTAGCAACCTGGCTTACAATACCAGACCCTGGAATTCCAACACTAACAGGATTCGTAGTTCTAATTCTAAACAGTTTTAAACCGTTAATAGTTGAGGGAATTTCAAAATGGAAACTATCTGAGCTCAATTGAGACAACTTACTTGCTAACACAGTGGGGTTAGAAAAATTATCAGATGGTTCTGAAAGCTCAAGAATATATGCATTGTTTGGTAATACATTGATATTAGAGACAAAAGAAACCTTGTTCTGTGAGTTTTGACAAATGTTTTGCTTCTCGAAGTTTAGAATTTGAGTAGGACTAATAATATTTGTAACAACAGGAGCAGTGAGAATTGGATCTTCAAAATCGAAATAGATGGATGCGCGATTTCGGAAACTATCTTCAAAACCAGCTTTTGAATTTAAACCAAGTCTGAAACTAAAGCCAGCAATACTGTTATCACCTCCTGTAGCTAACTGAGGCAATTGAATATCATCAAAAATAAAGTACAGAATATTGCCTTTTATTTGAGTTTCAACAGTGGCATCAGCCCAATTCATTTCGAAACCTGCAATATCCAAAACTTAGTATCCACAGTGTCAGTAACCATGACTCTAAAGGCCGTGTCATTTCCTGTATTCTGGAAATGTATGGTGTAATCAATAAAATCATCCAATGGCGTTTTATTTGGACCAGTTAGGACAGTTTTTTCATTTGGATCATAAGGTGCATCTACAATCTTTGAATGGATTTTCTGTTATTATTGCGTATTGAGTCATTTGAAGTTGAAATTGCATCTGTGTAACTTATAAATTTAACCACGTCTCTAGATTTGAATTTATTAGCATCTACAAAAACACTTAAAGCCTTTTTATAAAATCGATTTGGAAGAAGTGTATCAATATGTATTTGAATGGTATCTCCACCATAAGAAATTACTTTAGAACTGTCTTTTAAAACTATATCAATTGGTACAACAAGATATAAATCTATATCAGAAGCAATGTATTTCCTCTATTGTAACAATAAGTAATGTAAGAAGATTGACCTCTACGCAATCTATTTAAATTCATATCAACTTTTAAATCATAGAATAGAGTAGTATCCACAAAACCAAAGTTTACATTTTTATAAATGGTATCGCCATTGAAGTCGATGAAGTGTTTTTTAGAACTTGGGCAGTTGGAGCGGAAGGCAGCGTAATTATAATCAGAATGCAAATAGATGAATCTTTCTTATCCGTTGCAATAAAGTATTCGCCATTGCTGTTTGATATTCCAATCATTGTGTTACTATCGTTCATGATTTTAATACCAGGCAATGCTTTATCGAAAGCGTCAAACTTGCAGTTATTATTTAAATCTAGATAAGTATATCCATGAATTCCAGGTAGGCGGTACACTGGAAAAATTCAAATTATAAGCACTATCCATACTAACTGTGAAGGATGCGTCTTTGATGAGACATCGTAAAAAGGGTGGGGAACTGGACCGATTTATAGGTTCCAATGCCAATTGAATCTGCAAATCTGCCAATTGTATCGGTTTTAATAGTAAAAGTTGAGTTATTACTTTGAACTAAAAGTTTTCCTTCAAAACCTTTTTCATTCAAATCTAAATTCAAATTTTTGTTTTTATCAGAGTACATCTGCGCAGAAACAAAACCAGAAGAGTCGGGAGCCGTTAGTTGCAATGTGGTAGAAATCCTAACACTTTTTGGGTAAGGACAGTAATCATCTTTAATGTCGAATGAAACAACCAAACTTTTACTTGAATTGCCTTGTTGAAGGTAGTCTGAATCATGCGGATTCAGCAAAAACGTCCAGTTTTATTGTCGACACTTGAGTCTAGATATTCCAATGTAGATCCTGAAGGTGCATTTAAAACAATTATTTTTGTATTTATGCCATAATTAGCGGTGTCTGTTTGTAATTGATGTTTATTATCAACTGTACTTATCTCAAAACAGGTTTTTTCACGAGTTCTGAATTTATAAAGAATTAGAAATACTTGCAGTTGGTTGATAATTAAAGTAGGGTTATTCTTGACTATTATTTGAACATCCCGAATACTATAACCAATCTGCAACCATTTACCATTTACTTTTCTAAATTCGTTTACTTTTAAGGAGATTACTCCAACTTCATCGCATTTTATTGGTGTAAATTTTATTTCACCTGTGTTTTCATTAAAATAAAATCCGCGAGGAGGCTTGGCATTCGGTAGTGGTTTGCAATTTAGTGTTCCGGGATTAGGAGGACAATATGGTGTCATTGGGATGTCCTTAGAGAAATTTCCAGTATATCCAATATTTGTATTACTTGCACTTAAAGGATTAACCAATTCATAAGAAACAGAATCAAAATCCACAAAGTCATACCCTGAGAAATTAGCTAAAAAGGGTTCTCCACAAAAAGCCACCAATGTGCCAACATCATAAAACTTGGGTGATGAATTCACATAATTTGAATTGCATAAATTTAACATGGATTCGATATAAAAATTTGCAGGAGAAAGTGTGTTTATAGCACCATTCCTGCAACACTGTTCAAGTTTTATATATACTTCACATGAGTTGGTATCATCAAAAATATTAAATGGAGAACTTCCGAAGTCAACATTTGCAACAAAGATATGTTCTTCAATTCCTTCATTAGCTGTGGTGTTCTCAGGTAGACAGGGTCTTTTAATGCTCGTATCGTCACAAATATTTGTTATATCTTTAATTGAAGTTCTAGTGTAATTGACAGAAGTGTTATTTACTCCCCCTTTTTGGAACATCGTGATTGAAGGGCTGTTGAACGGTATTCCTCGACAATCTCTGTAAATTGTAAAAGTGAATTCATACTTTTTGCCCCCAAGCCATTTGTATGTAATATCTCCTCCCATCAAATGGGATGCATGTGCTGAATTTGAAAATGAAAAGAGAAGGAAAAGCAAGATTTTACTTAATGTAGAAATAGTTTTCATGCGTGTGTTTTTTAGGTTAGTCGGATCTAAACCACTTTCAATGCAAACACTTGTACTCTCATATTTACAGTTTGCTTTAAATTAATTGAGACCCAACTTGTAGCAATAATACTAAATAAATTATAATACTTATACAAATCTGACTGAAAATGACTGATTTCTGTGGATTGCCTTTTAATCTACCATTCAATTAAATGCACATTTTCTGCATTCGGAACAACATACTCCAATGTGTCACCTGTTTCCAAATCAATGGAATCGCGATTCACTCCATAAGTTGTCAATTGAATGGTCTTGTCATCTAGTTTCCTGAACTGATATTGATTGGTTTCGGAACATTGATAGGTTAAACCTTTATACTTTTCCTCCCATTTTCCTGTCCATGAAAACAAACGAATTTCATCCCAACAGCTTTCATCCGACTGCAAAAACAACATCAATTCGTGATGCTGATCGCCATTCAAATCATTCATATCCTTGATTTGAACATTCATCATGTGGTCAATTTGAATAAAATCTGGATAGCAAGAAAAGTTTAATGTGTACACATGATTGTGTTCATTGTGCTTAATCCAAACTGAATCTTTAATTCCATCACCATTAATATCGTTGAGCTGCATCAATTCAATGGTGAGTCCCTCGCGTTTAGGCTCTTTATCTTTAGGTTTCAACCCAAAATAATCGTCCGAATTTATTATTTCTGAAACATCAAATGTACTAACATCTTGTTTGTTAACCTTTTCATGCTTCTTACACGAGGCCATCGACAAAATTATTCCGATGATCAGTACTTTATTCATTCTATTAATCGCAAAATTAAAATCAATTATTGAATTAACAATGAACTATTTATTAATTTTTTATAAAGTGTCACTTTCTCATTCAAGTTATTCTATCAATAATTATATTGCTTTTCTATTCTGTTGCTATTCTTTCGAACACTAGTGATTAATTAAGTAATATTCAATAATTTCGCGCCGTGAATTTGACCGACGAAATACATAAACGAAAAACCTTCGCCATTATCAGTCACCCGGATGCTGGAAAAACAACCTTGACAGAAAAGTTTCTTTTATTTGGGGGAGCTATTCAAACGGCTGGTGCTGTAAAATCCAATAAAATTAAAAAAGCAGCCACCAGTGACTTTATGGAAATTGAAAAACAAAGAGGAATCTCCGTAGCTACTTCCGTAATGACTTTTGAATACAATGGCAAATTAGTTAATATACTCGATACTCCTGGTCACAAAGACTTTGCTGAAGATACCTACAGAACTTTAACTGCAGTGGATAGCGTGATTCTTGTAATCGACTGTGTGAAAGGAGTGGAGGAACAAACAGAACGTTTAATGGAAGTTTGCCGTATGCGAAAAACTCCCGTTATTGTGTTTATTAATAAGGTGGATAGAGATGGCCGTGATCCATTCGACCTAATTGATGAACTTGAACAAAAATTAAATATTAAGGTGCGCCCAATGAGCTGGCCAATTAACAGTGGAAGAAGTTTTAAAGGCGTTTATAAATTATACGACAAAAGTATCAACCTTTTTGAAGCAAATAAAACTAAAATAGCAAAAGACATTGTTAAAATTGATGACCTCAACGACAGTTTGCTAGATGAGATTATTGGTTCTGATGCAGACCAATTGAGAAAGGATGTTGAGTTGATTGACTGTGTTTACGGCGATTTTGTTTTAGAGGAGTATTTATCTGGTGACTTGGCCCCAGTGTTTTTTGGAAGTGCTTTAAACACATTCGGAGTTAAAGAACTGCTCGAGAAGTTTTTAGAAATAGCTCCTTTTCCGCAGCCAAGAAATAGTGGCGAGCGTTTGGTGAAACCCGATGAGAAAAAGTTTACAGGTTTCATTTTTAAAATCCACGCTAACCTCGATCCTAGACACCGAGATCGTATTGCCTTCCTAAGAGTTTGCTCAGGTAAATGAACGCAACAAGTTCTTTCATCACGTGCGACTCGATAAAATATGAAGTTTGCCAGTCCTTTTACATTCATGGCTGATAGCAAGGCTTTGCTTGAAGATGCTTATGCCGGAGATGTGGTTATTTGTAAGGATACAGGAAATTTTAAAATCGGAGACACCCTTACTGAAGGAGAAAACATCTTAAAAGGAATTCTTTTTCACCTGAAATATTTAAGGAATTGATTAACTCAGATCCTATGAAATCTAAACAGCTTGGAAAAAGGAATCGAACAACTCACTGATGAAGGTGTTGCGCAGTTGTTCAGACAAGTATCTGAAATAGAAAATTCATCGGTACCGTTGGTGAATCAGGTTTGAAGTTGATTCAATACAGATTGGAAAATGAATACAATGCTAAATGTCGATTCGAACTCTAAAGCATTCTATAAGGCGTGCTGGATGACTGGAGACAAGAAGCTAATTGATGATTTTTGCAAGTTCAGACAAAAGAACATTGTGAAAGATAAAGACGAGAATCTTGTGTTCTTAGCGGAAACGGCATGGATATTGAATACGGCAATTCAACAGAACCCTGAAATTACATTTCATACCACCTCTGAATTTAAAATATAACTTTGAAATAATAAAAAATCGTTGTATGTTTGAAGTAAAAATGAAAGGTTTGAGAAATTATAGCTTTATGCGTTTTCATTTTTAATTCGTCCTTTGCCTTTTCTCAAAGTCAAGCTCCCGTTGATTTTATACCGAGTTTTAAGACCAATGAACGTATTATCTATCAATTGGTTGAAACCAAATTCAAACAAAATTTAAATGGCCATTATCTATACTTAATGTATGATACGAGTTATATGGTATTTAATGTGAAAGAAATTAATGATTCACAAACAATAATTCATTTTAATTTCGCCGATGCCATAATCAACAATACCATTTTTAACCTCGAAGATACAAAGAAAGAATATTTACGGACTGAAACATATCGACTTGTTTTTAGTCCGAAAGGTGAGAGTTCGTTAATTGGAAAACTGGGAATTGTTCGCTGTATTTTAATTGAAAATTTGAAAAACTAAATACAAGAACAATATGATAGATTCTAATACCTTAAAGGTATTATTATCTCTATTATCACAGTCAAGAGAATGTTGAAAATGCCGTTCTTGCTCGTGTTTTGGATTTAGTTGATATTTTAGGAGAATCGTATCGCATGGAAACAAACTATAGCCTGGCGAGAGAAATGGTAAATCCTTTTGGTGGCGCTAATTTGTTGAAATCTTGTACGTTCAAACCTTCAAAAGTAAAGAATACCCAAATTCTGTTTTCTTCTCTGGTAAACTTGTCTCTAATGCTGAAGATAACGATAAAATGCAGGAAGATTATTACGCATTAATGAATCAAACTAAACCGGATGATGACTCTGAAATAAAGCTCCCATTTGTATACATGGAAGATACATACAATTACCAATGGGGAGAAATTTCAAAACGAATTATTTCCTACAACACCACTCACACAGTTTACTTTGGTAAAGATAAACAAGGTTTAGACGAGTTTACAGCCTATACGCGTATTAGTCTTTTGAAATTCAAACAAGAAAATAGCGAATTTTCTAGCCTTTTTCACAACTCTAGTTTTATTATTGGGTTTTGTGTTTTATCAAAGCTAAGGTGTAGAGGGAGGATTGGATTCTTGGAATCACTACTTCCTTGTCAAAAAGTTACTTTAAAACATCCAAATTTACTATTAGATCAATGTAACAAACCTGTGTTTACATGGGTAACAGTCTTATCTACAACTTGGATTCAATGCTTTAATTACATTTAATATACTTTGTGTTGCTTTTAGTGGTTTATTAATAGTATCTGCCTTGAAAAAGAAAGGTATACATCAGCTTGGGTTGTCATTCCATTCATAGCTTTTACACCAATTCTGTTTCAAAATACTATATCAGGACTGACTTGAACTATATTTAAATATCCTCTTTTCTAAGCTTGGTATTTTATTTCTGGAGCTTAAACCACTTACAAACCGCTGTGGCATTAGCATCTTTTTTACTCTCTTTCGTACGAACTGAAGGTTTTGTTATTTGTGCAGCAATTTGTGTTGTTATTCTTTATAGAGGTCAATACAAACTTCTATTTTGGTTGATTCTTGGTAGTTTTGTAATGAACATCGTTGGATGGATTATTACCAATGAACCACTGTGGATTATAACACAGAATCCATTGGAAACACGAAATCCAAGGTACATTTGAAGCAGGTAGTGTGGAAGTTTATTGCATTATATCAATCAAGCTCGACCAATATTTGGACTACCTTTAATTGTCTTATTATTTTCTTAATTCAATTTTTTCAGAAGAAGAAACTGAGCTCATTTTGTTCCTGTCATTTTTAGTAGTTTTGGTTTTACTTTGGAGCTCATACTTTAATATACTAATGAGTATTTTAGGCTCACATGGATTGACCCGCGTGATGGCTGTAATAGCACCACCTATGGCTATTTTATCTATTTACGGATTGGATGTACTTAGCAAAAAACTTGGACCACCTATTCAATTTACATTATACACTTTAGTAGCAGCAGTAGTAGTATGGACAGGATATCACGAAACAGGTTATGCAAAGCCCCATCGTATACATGAAGCGACTGTTCGACCTGATAAAACTCAAAAGAACTTTATAAAGGCTGGCGAATGGCTAATAGCGAACAATTTAATGGACAGGCCTATTATTCATCAATCGCCTTACTTTGATGTGGTGTTCGATAAGGATCCAGAAGATATTAATTCATCTTACCGTGTGTGGTCTATTGATCACGAGAACGATTGGGCAGCCAAAGGTGTAATCGTTATTTGGGACGGTTTCTCAGCTGTGAGGGAAGGCAATATGAAACGCGAATGGTTGATGGATAATCCAAATTACAAACTTATTCATGAGATAGAAGGATTTGAAAAGCCTGAATACGATTCAAGCATGTATGATATTTGTATATTTGAAAAAGTAGGTCCTTAAGTTTACACACCAAATAGTTCAGCATGCAACTTATAGGTTTTACTGAAATTATAGTGTTTATCCTTATAACTTTCAATCCAAGAAATACCTCTAGTAGCGTTGCAGATAAAGACTTCATCCGCTGCAAGTAAATCATCTTCAATAAGCTGGGTTTCTGTTATTTTATGACCATTATTTCTTAATTTGTCAATAATATGGTGACGCATAACTCCATCCAAGCAATATTCAGACAAGGCAGGTGTAAGAATCTCGTCGTCGATTATAATGAATAAATTTGCGTTGTAAACCTCTGCAATATTACCAGATTCATTAAATAACAACACGGTGTCAAATTTATTATCTGTTGCGTATATACCTGCCATAACATATTGTATGGCGGAAAGAGGCTTAAAGAAACTTAAAAAGTTGGATGGTTTTTGGATCATTCCATACGCTCCTAACTTCATGCCAGTATCATTAATAGGGTAGTTGCTGGGAGCTTCTGTCATTTCAATTATAAAACAACATTTATTTCTTTGGGGAGCATAGTAACCTTCACATTCTCTGTAAAATACAATTCTAGCACGGGAATTTACCCAGCCGTTTTTTAAGCATAATAACTCAATTTGATCTTCAAAGTATTTTTGAGTCCATCTTTCGTTTAATGGAAGGTGAAAAAAATTGGATGCTCTTTGTATTCTTTGATAGTGGAGATCGAATAATTGCGGCTTTTTACCGATGACTTTTATGCTTTCAAAAAATCCATCTCCATATTTATAAATACGGCTCTGAGAATTGAAAATCTTATCGTCGGCGTCTGTCAGTACTCCTTGAAAACTGATCAACATGGTTGCAATATACAGAGATTTTTGATTTTTAGGTCAAAAAAATTATCTTTGTCTTAGCTATATGTCTAAAAATTTACTCCTATTAACACTAGTAATGACGCCGTTCCTAAGCGTTTTTACTCAAAACACTAACGACACAATTCAAACCCCGTATTGGATTGAAATGATGCAGAATCCGAACGTTAATTTTTACCAAACTCAACGTGCATTTAATCTGTATTGGGGAAACAGAAAAGTTCAAAAAGGTGACGGTTGGAAAGCGTTTAAAAGATGGGAATGGTTGTCTTCTAAATTAGTAGATAGTCTTGGTAACTTCCTGGATGCAGGTATGCAATACCAAGACCTTCAAGACCGTATCATTAAAGACAATCAATATTGGGATATTGTTCAACCAGGATTAGACCAGGCACTGTGCCATGTAAAAATCAAGGAAATTGGAAATCAATCGGCCCCAATGAGCTACCAACCAATAATACAGGTCAAATGAATGGTATGGGTCGAAAATTCAATTGCTTTACATCCCACTGATACCAATACAATTTTTGTATAGTGCTGCTGCAGGAGAATTCTGGAAATCAACAGACGGAGGTTACAATTGGAGTGTAAATACAGACTTACCAACATTAGGCGTTTCAGTTATAGCTATTGATCCGAATACACCCAGTATAATGTATTTTGGATCAGGAGATAGAGACGCAAGTGATGCCGCTGGTTATGGAGTTTTTAAAAGCACTAATGGGGGTTCTTCTTGGTCTATAATTCAGAATGGGTACTGAACTGTAGGTAAGTTAATAATTGACCCAAATACAACCAGTACATAATAGCTGTTTGTAACGGTGGTGTTTATGTATCTACCAATTCAGGAGCTTCATGGACGCAAGTGATTTCTGGTGGAAATTTTAAAGATATCGTTTTCAAACCAGATAATAGTAATGTTGTGTATGCTACTTGGAGGTTATTTTACTGTTCTGTAAACAATGGTGTCAATTGGAGGCAATCACAAATGGCTTGCCAACTTCATCTATATCAAGAGCTGTGATTAAGTGAATGCGCTCAAACCTGATTTGGTTTATTATTGATTTCTGTGGGAAGTGTTCACAAAGGTTTTTATTTGTCTAGAGACAGTGCAAATTCTTTTGTAACCAAATCTACTACACCAAACATTCAATAATGACTATTCTACAAATGGAAGTGGAAGTGGAGGTCAAGCCTGGTACAACATGGACATGGTAACGGATCCTGGCAATCCTGCGATTATTTATGCCGGTGGTGTCAATATTTTTAAATCGACTGATACCGGATCAACTTGGTCTATTGCAGGATACTGGGTAAATCAAATTCACGCCGACCAACATGTTCTAGAAGCGTCGCCAATTACTAATCGTATTTATGCGGGGGAATGATGGTGGGTTATATGCCACACGGAATCAAGGTGTACCTTGGGAGCCTCTTAAAAGTGGTTTGGGTATTGCTCAAATTTATAAGATGGATGCGTCACGAACTGATAAGGACATCCTTATAAATGGATATCAAGACAATGGTACTGCCAATTACAAGAAGGCTGGTACACTACCCGAGGTGGTGATGGTATGGGATTGTGAAATTGACCAAACGGATTCACGATACAGTTACGGAGAATTGTACTACGGTAATGTATTTCGAATTTTCAATGTTAACAGTCAAGGTACTATCGCTCAAAAACGGATATACAGCTGCTGGTAGTGATACCATCAATGAATCTGGTGGATGGGTAACTCCAATCACATTAAAAGAAGGCAGTGGAACAACCATGTATATAGGTTATAAAAACATTTGGAGAAGTGATAATATTCGAAGCAATCCCGTTACTTGAAGAAAATATCAAATAACCTCGGTGGCACAAATTCTTCAAACTTCACTGAAATCGAAAACTGTATTGCCAACAACGATATTTTATATGCATGCGTTCGAATGGAACATTCTGGCGAAGTGATGACGTAAATGTGAATACTCCAACATGGAATTCAATTACCAAAACCAATATCTGGAACTGTTAATGCGATAGAGACAGATCCGACAAATCAAGGTGTGGTGTACATCGGTATTGGAACACGTGTTTACCGTTCAACAAACAAAGGTTCTTCGTGGACTCAAGTTGCTACTACAATGTCAAACAATGTAATGGCAATTTTATTGGATACCTCCAAATAAGAAAAAGGTATTTACGTTGGAACAATGAGAGAGTGGTATACCGATACAACTCTAAGTGTATGGAGATATTTTAGCAGTGGGTTGCCTAATACAGTTCGTGTAACTGATTTGGCCATGCATTACAATCCTACACCTGAATGCAATTGTAGTATTCTCTACGGATCAACTTACAACAGAGGAACTTGGTTCAGCTCAATATACAACGATGGGACTTCGAAGCCAGTTGCCATGTTAGATCCTTACGATACAATTATTTGCCGTTCAAGTGTCTTATCTTTTAACAGTAAATCATGCAATAATCCAGGACGTTTCAAATGGGAGTTTTCTCCTAACAATACAAGCTATATGAATGGAACAGATAGTTCGAGCGAAAACCCAAGTGTTACTTTTTCATCTGCCGGAACTTATAGTTTTAAATTCATGGCCGAAAATTGTATTGGCACCGATACCATGCCAGGTATTGTATTGGTAGGAGACACAGTTATTACAGCATGCCAACCAACAACTACAGGTAATGTAAGTGGATTAGGTATCTTTAATGTTGAAATGAATGGTGTTTCTAGAGCTTCTAGCGGAAGAAATCCTGAAGGTGCTTATATCGATCAATCTTGTAACACCGTATTTCGAGTTCAAAAAGGTAAAACGTATGCACTAAAAGTGACTACAGGTGCAACCTATACCGAACAAGTTAAAGCGTTTATCGATTACAACAACAATGGTACTTTAAATGATGCAGGTGAAGTGGTCTATCAGCCAGCCGCCGCTCTTACTAACCATATAGACTCAATAACGATTCCTACCACTGCCACGGCAGGTACTATCCTTAGAATGCGTATTAAAAGTGATTACACTTCAACAGGAACCAACCCATGCAGTAATTTAAATTATGGCCAAACTGAAGACTACGGTTTATACATTGAATCAAATAATGTAAGTCCGAAGTTTGTGAATGATAACACACCTATTTGTGCCGGAAATTCTGTTCAATTTACAGATTCTACAACTGGAACTGGCTTCAATTATGCATGGGATTTCGGTCTTGGTGCTAGTCCCGCTACTGCAAATGGTACAGGCCCATATAATGTAACTTATAGCAGTCCTGGTTATAAAACCGTGCAATTAACTGTTGATGGTAAGGTATACAAAGTGGATTCTGCCGTTTTAGTTCTAAGTACTCCAAGTTTAACAATCTCGTTTAGCAATGGGGATAGTCAAAATTGTGTCAACCAAGCCTTTACCTTACTAGCAAATGATGCTAGTGCTGGTTCTCCATCCTTTCAATGGTATAAGAACTCTAGCTTGATTACAGATTCAACATATTCATCTTACCACATTTCTAATGCGAATCTAAACGATAGTGGAACCTATTCAGTTATTGCTAAAAATGGTTCTTGTGCTGATACTGCCTCACAACAAGTATATGTTGGTGTTTATCCAAATAGTAATTTCAGCATTAACGATAATACACAATGCT
>JAWKNQ010000015.1:0-49240 GCA_041391605.1 Bacteroidia bacterium | reverse complement strand
TTAACTAATCTGAATAATCGGGGTTTTTCGTTTCCAGATTGAGGCAAAGGTGTAACTGTTCCAATCTCTACATGACCAAAACCAAGAGCTGAAACAACATCTAAGTACTTGGCATTTTTATCAAAACCAGCAGCTAAACCAACTGTATTTGGAAATGAAATTCCTGCAACTTGAGTTTTTAGGGTTTTAGGAGATTTATAAATATTTCTGATTAAAGTTGAAATGACTGGTATTTTTAAAGCCACTTTCAACACATTCATTGTGAAATAATGCGCGGTTTCAGCTGGTAGGATAAAAAGTATGGAGCGAATGATTTTAAACATGTAAAATGTTGGTTCTAGATGTGGACAAAGGTCTTAATTCATTGGTAATATTTATGTTTTATTTCAATAAAATTATACACGAATAGCGAAATAATGACTAATTTCGCATCGCAGAAATAGAGGCATGAATTTTCTAGGGAAATCTTGGTATAAAATTTTGGGTGCGGGAATAGTCCTGTATACGCTTGTATACGGTCTATTAATTGATATCCCAACAGATGTAGGGATTCTTGATGAAACGATTCGAAATTTATTTTACCATGTACCTATGTGGTTTGGTATGATGCTGATTTTAATGGCAGCTTGGGTAAACAGTATACTTTTCTTAACTAAACCTACAACAAAACGCGATGTTTATGCAACAGAACTCACAAATACGGGTATTTTATTGGGGTTTTGTGGTTTGTTTACTGGGATGTTTTGGGGATATAACACATGGGGTAGCCCATGGACACTTGACCCAAAACTAAATGGGGTGGCAGCAGGGATGGCCATGTATGGTGGATACTGGTTACTACAGAAGTCCATTCAAGAGTCGGAAAAACGCGCGAGAATATCAGCGGTTTATAATGTTTTCATTTTCCCTTTATTCATAGCCCTAATTTGGGTGATGCCAAAGTTGGCAGCCTCAAGCATTCATCCAGGTAGTGGTGAATCTGTAAATTTTAAATCGTATAATAGCAGTAATAATATGGAACTGGTTTTTTACCCTGCTGTTATTGGTTGGACATTATTATTTGTTTGGATATCTGAACTTAGAAGTAGAGTAAGACTTATAGAAATACAAAAAGAACATGAAGAAAATATCACTCAGCATATTGTTTCTTAGTCTGATTAGTCAGATTAATGCGCAAAATAATGAATCTCTATTTCGGAGTTCAGGGAAAATATATGTGGTCGTTGGCATAATTGCAATCATATTTATTTTAATTGTCTTGTATTTGATCCGACTTGACAGAAAAATATCCAACTTAGAAAAAGGTAAGAAATGAAACCAGTTCACATTGTCATTTTGATAGCAGTTTCAGTTGGTCTTGCAATCGCGGTGAGTTTTTATGGTGATACAAGTAAATATGTTTGTTTTAGTGAAGCAGATTCTATTGCACAAACTAAACCAAATATGAAATTGCATGTTGTTACAACTCTAAGCAAAGACAAGCCTGAAATTTATGATGCTCAAAATGATCCGAATTATTTCGAGTTTTATGCCAAAGATACTTCAGGAATTGAAAAACGTGTAGTATTTAGAAATTCAAAACCACAGGACATGGATAAAACCGATAAAGTTGTTTTGATTGGATATAGCAAAGGCGACTATTTTGAAGCAAAAGATATATTGAAAAAATGCCCTAGCAAATACGAAAAAAAATAAATTTTGGAAACAATCGTATTTAACAACGAACACCTTTTTATTGGAAACTTTGGCCATTTTGCGGTCATTCTATCCTTTGTGTCTTCCCTTATTGCTGCAGTAGCTTATGCTTTAGCTGTTCAACGCAAGGATGAATCACTGAAACAACTTGGTAAATGGATGTTCTTTGTCCATGCCGCTTCTGTTTACATGGTGTTTTTCTCACTCTTTTATATAATTCATAGTCATTACTTCGAGTACCAATACGCCTATCAGCATTCTTCAACAGAATTGCCGGTATATTATATGATTAGTTGTTTTTGGGAAGGTCAAGAGGGGAGTTTTCTGCTCTGGATGTTCTGGCATGCCGTTTTAGGTATTGTGCTAATATTTAGATCTGGAAAATGGCAAGCACCAGTGTTAACAGTTATGTCACTTGCTCAAGTTATTCTTGGGAGTATGCTTTTAGGATTTGAAATTAATGATGTAAAAATTGGGAGTAGTCCTTTTGAATTATTGAGAGATCACAATCCTGAAGCACTTTTAATTCCGGTTTTGGATCGAATAGGTAAAGCAAATTATCTTGAAATATACAAAGAAGGAAATGGCTTAAATCCATTACTTCAAAATTATTGGATGGTTATACATCCTCCAACATTGTTTTTTGGTTTTGCTGCTACTATAGTTCCATTTGCTTTTGCTTTTGTGTTGTGACAAGACGATTAAAGGAATGGATGGTGCCAGCATTGCCTTGGGCTCTTGTTGCGGCGCAGGGTTCAAAAGGTGAATTATTATGGGAGAGGATATTGGGCCATGAAGTTTGAGTTTTGGAGGGTATTGGGCTTGCATCCTGTTGAAATGCGTCCTTGATGCCTTGGTTATTAATGATAACAGCAACTCATATGTTGCTTATCAACAAATCAACAGGCAAATATCCAGTACTTACCTTTATTCTAACCATTTTTTCATTTTTCATGGTTTTATATGCCACATTCTTAACTCGAAGTGGTATTTTAGGAAATTCTTCTGTGCATTCATTTACTGATTTAGGATTGTCTGGTCAGTTAATTCTACTTCTGTTTTGCTTCATCTTTTTGACTTATAGTTTGAGTTTTTCAAATAGAAAATTTGGTCTTGCATCCTTTTTAATTGGCTTTGGTGGTATCATGTTTTTGGCCTTGTATCATTTTAATGTCAGTAGCACAATCATCAGCAGTATTGGTGCGGTTTTGTTAATAGGAAGTACAATTTGGTTTATTAAGAATCTGTTTGGTTTATTTGGTACTCAAATCGAAACAGACAAATTGTATAGCAGAGAGTTTTGGATGTTTGTTGGTAGTATGGTTTTATTGCTTTCAGGTTTTCAAATAATTACCATGACTAGTATCCCGGTATTCAATAAATTATTTGGATCAAGTATGGCTTCAGCTGGTGAAGATTATTACAATCAAGTACAGATTTGGTTTGCAATTCCAATTGTACTTTTAACTGCAATAGGTCAGTATTTTAAGTACAAGAAGTCGGATTCTAGAAAAGTCTTAGAATCCATTGCTAATTCTCTATTAATTGCAATAGTAATTTCAATTGGAGCATTGTTTTTATTTGATATTTGGAAATTGCAGTTCTTGTTGTTGGTAATAGCAAGTATATATGCAATCACTGGAAATGTTCATTATATAATTACCGCCTTAAAAGGGAAAATTAAAGTGGCAGGAGCAAGTTTAGCACATGCTGGCTTTGGTTTGATGATGCTGGGAGTTTTAGTTTCATCTGTCAATAAGAAAATTTTAAGTGTTAATACAACAGGTACGGGCTATTTTTCGGAAACAAATGCCGAAGGCAAACCAGATGAAAATGCTAAAGAAGGGAATCGTGAAAACATACTCCTAGCAAAGAATCGCACATTAGAATTTGCAGATAAAACCCTAAGGGCAACGTACAAAACAGACCGTGAAGAATCTCCAAATAGATATTTTGTTGTTAAGTATGAAGTGTTGGATAAAGAAGGAAACGTGAAAGACAGTTTTACTTTAGAGCCAAACACACAAAATAATCCAAAGATGGGAATGGTAAGTAATCCGGATACTCGACATTATCTTACACGCGATATTTTTACTCACGTTACTTTTGAGAGTAGCATGGAGCAAAGGGAAGACAAAGAGTTTGACAACTTTAAGACAGATACTGTCAAAATAGGAGAATCTTTTCCGACTGCTGATGGAAATAGACAACTAACACTTAAAACAATTAAAGTTTTGAGTGCTGAAGGAAGTGGAGAAAAATTACATTTACAAGCTGAAGTTGTAATTAATAGTATTGGAGATACATTTATTGCGCGACCTGAATTTATAAGTGAGGACAGGATTCGCATTAAAGAATCTATAGTTGATAAAGCTGGTGTAATGGTTATTTTTGACCGTGTAATGCCCGACCCAAATAATCCAAAGAATATGTTGTTTATATTGAGTTCAGCAACAAGACGTCCTAAGATGGATTACATTATTTTGAAAGCGATTGAGTTCCCTTATATAAATTTATTGTGGTTGGGAACTTTTGTTTTGATTATTGGCTTTGTGTTGGCAATTATTCAACGTTTTAAAGAAGCCAAAAGAAGAATAAAACAATTTGAATGAGCGAATCTGTGCCTCATATTGCTGTGATTGGCTCAGGTTTAGTGTCCAATTTCTTTTCAAGAGTTTTTTACGAGAACAAAATTCAAATTTCACAAATAATAAGCAGAAATAAACTTAGTGGAATTGAGCTAGCAAATGCCGTAGAATCTGATTACGAGGAGAATATAGTTAATTTAAAACCTTGCGATTTAGTTTTTCTTGCTGTTAATGATGATTCAATTAATGAGATAATTCAAAGAATACCTAAAGATGGTTTTGATGTGGTACATACCGCAGGAGCTGTATCTATAGATGTATTAAATAAATTTGAAAATTTGCGGGTTTATCCGTTGCAAAGTATGCGACAGGAATATGAAGTCAATTGTTCCGTGCATTGATTGAAGCTGTAATTCAGATGCTTTCTCAGTTAAAATTAAACACCTATTAAAAATCTGTAATTTTGCACCATGAAGCGAATACTGTTATTAGATTAAATTACCATTTAACTGCAGTTTTTGCCAATAATTTTACAAATGCCATGTTAGCGGCATCAGAAAACTGAAGTAAGCAAAAAATTTAAACTTCGATCATGACATGGCCCTTCATTGAGAATACCTTCAATAACGCCTTGCGTGAAGGAGCGCGAAGATTCAAACAGGACCTGCTAAATACGCGAGATAAAGCTGCTACGATTTCAAGACATCTACAATTATTGGAAAATCAATCGTAATAACTTCAAAGTCTTTATAAGTTGATGTCAGATTTCATCGCTTCTCAAATTGAAAAGTAATCGCTTTGTGATCAAGATTTGATCCACTTTAAAACAGTGGTGTTAATACGGATAAAATAAATTCCATTTGCAAGTCCAGAGACATCAAGTTTTTGATTTGGACTTAAATTCTTATCTTTATAGATTTTCCAGTATAATCTAATAACTCAATCTTTGCTTCTGAGAATATACTAGGATTACTAATTTGAATAGTTTGATTGCCGGGATTTGGATAAACAGACCATTTTCCTTTTTGATTATCTAGCTCAGGAGTTGAAAGTTCTTCAAGGCTTAGGAATCCAACTGCATACCAGGCATTCTTTACTTGTCCAACTTCAAATGAACCTTCTCCAAATAAATCAATCGCAGCTTGTATAGAAAAATAACAAGACTCTTCGTAAAATGCATCTCTGTATAAGTAGGCGCTTAAGTTGAGATAAGCTATTTGTCCAGCTTTTTCGAATCCAATTTTCTTTACCTCAAAAGGCATCGAATCTTTCTCTCTAATTCCACTGCCACCTTCGGTTAATAAATAATACCAATAATTTTGAACGCCACTGTTGATATGCACTCCTCCATTATCTAAATTGCCAATATAATATTTTTCACCTTCATAGTATTTTGATGATTTCTATTTAATGGATAACTCATATCTCGAAAAAAGGTTTGTTTTTTAAAGAAAATTTATCACCCATCAACCAATTGAAATTTGCTGAATCCAATAATACCTCTATTGTTTTTCCGAAGATATCGGAGAAGGATTCATCAAAGCATAATTCAGATTCGTCTTTGTAATGTAAATTGCTTCTTGAGCTTTAAATGTGAGTTACGCCATGTGTTAATTCGTGTGCTACCACAATTATGATAAAGGAAAGAGTAGTTTATACCATCACCATCACCATAACGAGCAAAACTACCGTTCCAATTTGCATTGTACTATTTCCATATTATCACGAACCTTTGATAATATAAAGCCATCACTGTCATCGTAACTTAATCTGTTGTGGTAGTTTTTAAAATAATCGTAAGTCATTTCACTTCCCCAGTGAACATCTGTTGCAACTTCATCTTGTTCTTTATTTACATTATTCCAAATTCCATCTGAATCTGTAAATTCTCTGCTGCCACTATCTAATCCAATTATTTTAACATCAGTAGTTCGAATTCCCTGACCACGCTGAGAATCAAATAACTCGAATGAATCTGATTGAATGCTGTCACAAGTAATTTTGTGAATTCCGTGATATCTTGTATGCGCTATTCCTTCAACATGTATTGTGCAAATTTGATTTTCACGGTCTATAATTTCACCTGTTTCTGCATCGATATATATCCATTCTCTTTGGTGTGGTTCTGAGGCATATACATCAACTTTATAAGCTAGTCGAAAGTCTGAATTTTTAAATGAATCACTTGTTGATATAAACATCAATTCAGGATTTGGATAATAGGTGGCCTTGTTGTTTCTTTTGAGCCATTTTAAAATGTTTTCCTCTCCTGGAATTTCCCACATAAATACTGCATTTTGATATTCAGCTAATGCTATTTGAATAGCTGATTCTTTTGAAACAGAAATGTTTGAACTCAAATTTAAATTCGGAAAAAACATACCTGAAAGATGGGTTGCTTTATTTGATTTCAGGTGTAAAATTAATTCACCAGATTCAACTGCATACTTGTCGTAATACTGTTGAAAACGCAAATGTGTTTTACCATCTCTACTTGTTATAGAAGTTTTATATTTTAGTTGAAATTTTGAATTTGCATTTAAGTTATTTTGAATCCAAAAATCCAAATTTTCAGCATTAGGTAAATTGTATCCAGCGCCATTAATTGAGATTAAATATGGCAAGCCAGTTTTCGGGTGGATTCGATTTATCGTGAAGTTTTCTGAATTAGTTTGAGCATAAATTGAGGTGAGAACAAAACTTAATAAGAATAATAATATTTGACGCATAACATTGGTATTTAGCCAAAGATAATAATTTATTTTGTCATTTTAATCTATTAACAAATAAACAAGTTTAATTTATTGAAAGTGAATTAAATAGTTTTCTCTTAACATCAAGCAAATTTTATTGTTACAGTTTATACCCTATTCTTTTCAAATGTTCATTAATCGATAATATTTGAAATCTATGTATAAATTATTTTAAAACACATCGCATTGTTTACTTTTGCTGCAATTAATCAATATGTCAGGAAGAAGACAGGATAGAGATATCCCCAAAGCAAAAATTAATAAGCAAACGTTATCAGAACTTCGGTTTGTTTTTAAATATTTAAAGCCATATAAAAAATACTTTCTCGGGGGTCTATTCTTTATTAGTTTATCTGCATTTAGCACTATGGCTTTTCCTTTTCTTATGGGGAAAATGATTGGTGCTGTAAGTAATGAAACTGTAGAGTTATCAAAATCGACAAATTTACCTTCCATGATGGACGGTTTCTCCTTAGGGGATGAAAAATGGCCGTTAAATATTACTTTAGCCTTAATCTTTCTACAATTGTCTTTGCAAACAATTTTTTCTTTTATGCGGGTTTATTTATTGACAAAGGCTGGCACAAACGCCACTGCTGATTTGAGGAAATCCTTGTACTCAAAACTGATTACTTTACCGATGTCATTTTTTAGCGCACAAAGGGTTGGAGATTTGAGCAGTCGAATTGGAGCCGATACTGGACAAATACAAGATACAGTTTCTTTTGTCTTAGCTGAGTTTTTAAGAGGTATTTTAACTCTAATTATAGGTTTGAGTTTGATATTTTTTATTAGTTTTAAACTTGCTCTTATCATGCTTTCTATTGTTCCTTTAATTGCGATAAGTGCTGTTGTGCTAGGAGGGAAGATTCGTAAAATGAGTAGAAGGGAAAGCGATATGCTGGCGGATAGCAACAATGTAGTTCAGGAAAGTCTTCAAGGTATTAGTGTTGTAAAGGCTTTTACAGGAGAAGATTTGGAAAGAAAACGATATAGTAAGAACATTAATTCACTCATTGAGTTTGCTATTAAAAGTGGATCCTACAGAGGATTCTTTGTCTCTTTTATAATTTTTACCGTTTTTGGAGCTATTGGGTTTGTGGTTTGGTACGGCGCAAGAATGATACAAGCAGGTGATTTACAAGTGGAGCAATTAATAATGTTTGTGATTTATTCTGGATTTGTAGGCGGAACCATGGGCGGATTTGCAGACATGTTTGGTCAGCTTCAAAAAACAATTGGAGCCACTCAACGCGTGCGTGAGATTATGGAAATAGAAGGAGAGAAAATTGACGCTAACGTGCAAGAAATTGATAAATTTAAAGGAGAAATTGAGTTTCAGAATATTGAATTTTCATATCCATCGCGCAAAGATTTACAAATTTTAAAAGGTATTTCCTTCAAAGCAGGAAAAGGTGAGCAGATTGCAATTGTTGGTAGTAGCGGTGGTGGTAAAAGTACAATTGCGGCTTTGATATTGCGTTTTTATACTCCAAACAAAGGAACATTATTAATTGACGGGAAGTCTATCCAAGATTACGATTTAAATACTCTGCGAAGTCAGATAGCTTATGTTCCTCAAGATGTTATTTTATTTGGTGGCTCTATTTATGAAAATATTTTATATGGTAAACCTAATGCAAGCAGGGAAGAAGTTATAGAAGCTTCTAAAAAAGCAAATGCATTTAAGTTTATAGAATCTTTCCCAGATAAGTTTGATACATTAGTAGGTGAGAGGGGTATTCAACTATCAGGTGGGCAAAAACAACGTATTGCAATTGCTAGAGCCGTTATAAAAGATCCGGCGATACTGGTATTGGATGAGGCAACTAGTGCTTTGGATAGTGAAAGTGAACAATTGGTTCAAGAAGCCCTAGACGATTTGATGCAGAACCGAACAAGTATAGTGATTGCGCATAGGTTAAGCACTATCCGAAATGCTGATCAAATTATTGTGCTTGATAAGGGCGAAATTGTGGAAATTGGGAATCATCAAGACCTTATTCATGTTGACAATGGTATTTATAAGAGTCTTACTCAACTACAAGTCTTATCTTAATAAAGTATTTTTAAATTAAATTATTCCCTAGTATTCTTATATTTGACGAAATGAAATTATTACATCTGATAACACCTCTAATAGTGGTCATTTTTTTTACTGCTTGCAAATCAAAACAAAACACAGAAGTTGTTGAGATAAGTGAAGCAATGAAAATCTATCGAGCCACTGTACCTCAAATCAATGATTTGGTCCACACAAAGCTTGAATTAAAACCAGATTTTATCAATCAGGAGATGCCTGGTGTGGCAACAATAACATTAAAGCCACATTTTTATGCAGTGGATTCTTTGATTTTAGATGCTAAGTATATGCGCATAGAATCTGTTCAAATTATTGATACAGTTGGAGGAAAGGAAGTTAATAAAGATTTAAAATATAATTATGATTCCTTAAAGTTAAGAATCGCATTGGATAAGCGTTATACTAGAGATCAAAGTTATACAATTAACATTAATTATGTATCTCAGCCAGAAAGAGTGCCTTCAGATGGAAGCGCAGCGATAACAGATCGAAAAGGATTATATTTTATTAATCACGATAATACGGATTTAGACAAACCTGTTCAACTGTGGACTCAAGGTGAAACAGAAGCGGCAAGTTGTTGGTTTCCAACTTTAGATGCACCGAATCAAAAAAGTACTGAAGAAATTCAAGTTCAAGTTCCTAGTAAATATAAGACTATTTCAAATGGAGTTTTGTATAAAAGTGAAATGCTTAACGCCAGTGTGAGAATAGATTTTTGGAAACAAGAGAAAGCACATGCGCCATACTTATTTGCCCTAGTGGTTGGAGATTTTGCTGAAGTAAAAGACACTTGGAATGGAAAGCAAGTGAATTATTATGTAGAGCACAGTTATGAAAAATACGCACATTTAGTTTTTGGAAACACGCCCGAAATGATTGAATTCTACAGCAATGTTTTAATGCTTCCATATCCTTGGGATAAATACCATCAAGTGGTTGTTAGAGATTTTGTGAGTGGTGCAATGGAGAATACGGGTTGCGTGGTGCATTTCGATAAATTGCAACATGACAATAGAGAACACCTAGATAATCCTTTTGAAGATATAATTGCACATGAGTTGTTTCACCATTGGTTTGGAGACTTAGTGACTTGCGAAAGCTGGTCCAATCTTCCTTTAAATGAATCTTTTGCTACATATGGTGAATATTTGTGGAACGAATACAAATATGGTCGCGATGAAGCGGATTATAAGTTGAAAGAATTTCATGAAAAATATATTGACGAGGCAAATGAGGAGCCAAAGACTTTGGTCCGCTACCACTATGAAGCTCAAGAAGACATGTTTGATAGACACAGTTACCAAAAAGGTGGATCTGTCTTGCACATGTTGAGGAAATATGTTGGTGATGAAGCCTTCTTTTTATCCTTGAATAAATACTTGAAAGACAATGCCTATAAAACTGCTGAAGTAAGTGATTTAAGAAAGGCATTTGAATCTGTAACAGGGGAGGATTTAAATTGGTTCTTTGATCAATGGTTTTACAGCGCCAGTCACCCGAAACTAAAAGTAGAACATAATTACAGCGATGCAAATGGATATATGAGATAACAATAGTTCAATACGACTTAAGATATAAATGTGCCTGTAGATATAGATGTGTATACAAAAAATGGAGTACAACGTCAAAGGTATTGGATCAATAAGGATACAAATGTGTTTCATATTCCTAATGCCGATAATAATACCTACGTACAATTTGATGCTGAAAATCAATTGTTGTGTCAAATGGATGAAATAAAATCAATTAAGCATTGGAAAATGCAGTTATATGATGGTGTTTTGGCTGCACATAGACAAACAGCGTTCAAATATTTATTAAGTTTAGAAACAGACAAGGACAATAACAAGAAATATTTTGAGCAGATGTTCGAGGATAAATTTTGGTACAACAGGTATGTTGCCATTGACTACATGCATACTGGTAATATCTATCAAGAAGATATTAATTCCTTTGCTAAGAAGGCAAAAGATTTAATAGAAACAGAACCATCTTCAGAAGTGCGAGTGGGGTTTGCATATTTGTTTGAAGAAGCAGAAGATGAATCGAGTTTGAAAACATTAATTAATGATTCTTCTTATAACGTTGTGGCAAAATCATTAAAATCTCTAGGTCGTTTAAATAAAGAAGCAGCCTTTCTTTTTGCTAGTAGAAATAGAAACTCTAATCACAAAAGAATGCAATCAATAGCCTATACAAACATTGCACTATACAGTCCGAATGATGAACTGAAGTTTTTTGTCAATAAGATACGTATAGAAAACAATTCAACTGTAGAAGAAGCGGCAGGTGCTTTAGCGTCATATCTATTTATGAATAGACCTGAGAAGTCGGATGAAGCTGTCCAAATGGTTGATAATCTTGCATCGAAGTCGAAAGAATCTAAGGAAGCAAAAAATGGACTAACAGCAATCAAAACAATGCATTCCTATTATTATTATCAAGCATTTTATATGCAATTGTATCTTGGATATCAGAATGACAAGTCACTTACTAAATTTTATCAACCTAAGATTGAATACTGTAAGAAGATGTACAAGAAGCTTGATACAATGATCGACTTATACGACAATTAAAAAACCCCTATTTTATTGATGATTAGTTGATCAATAAAATAGAGGTAGGGAGGTTGTTTTACTAGTTTCTTAATCTAGTATAAATTCAATAGGGATACTACAAATAACTCTTACAGGATGTTTCTTATACAGACCAGGTTTGAAATTAGGAAAAAGTTTTACTACACGAATAGCTTCTTCATCTAAGTCGTTTCCAGCTTTCATTCCTCTTATTTTTACATTTGTTACACGACCATCTTTCTCAACAATAAAACTCACCATTACAATTCCTTCAGCTTCTATACTAATGGCATTTTTTGGGTAAATTATATGTTCTTTTATAAATTCCTGAATTTTATCATTCCCTCCAATAAATTCTGGCTTTGAACTCAGTTCATCTTCATCGTAGGTGATATCTGGGCCTTCGATATTGGGTTTAACTTCAGTAAAGCTAGGATCAGATTGAATGAAGCCACTAAAGGGAAATTTGGGGGCATCTATATGCATTTCACGTGGTTCAATTGGGTCATCATTGTCCACGGGTTTGAATTGATTCGAGAGTTGAATTTTGGTTTTAACAATTGGGACAGGTTTTTTTGGCGGTGCAGAGATCGTTACAGGTATTTCAACTCCATCACCAGGAAAGAGGTTTATTACTGTCTCAGGGTTTGAACTAGTGTAAAAAGTAAATGAAAGTGTAACAAAGGCAATTGTAAGTGAAATTACAAATCCTAAGATGGTAAACATTGGTCTTTCTTTTTGAATAGAAACAATTGGATTTTTTTTAGGTCTCATAACAAAACGTGTTTAATATATTTTGATAACTCATGACCTTATCTTGAAATTGTAGTTTTTGAGTAATATGACAATAAAATGAAAATAATAGGCATAAAAAAAGCCCGGAATTTCCGAGCTTTTAAGATAATATTTTTAGAGACTACCAATCGTCCTCGTATATTTCAAAAGTGATTGGAATTCTACAAATAGAACGCACTGGCTTCTTTTTATATTCTCCAGGAATCCACATTCCATTAGTTTTCTTGATAACGGCAATAGCTTCGTTTTCAAGGTCTTTATTTCCTTTACCATTGGTTTTAATGTTACTGATTGTGCCATTTCTCTCAATTACAAAAGTTACCATTATAACACCTGTAATTTCATTGGCTCTTGCAGCTTCTGGATAAACCAAATTTTCAGATAAGAATTCACCTAATGCTTCTTCTCCACCTTTAAAGTCAACTTTTTTCTCCAACTCACCTTCATAGATTTTGTTGTCGATAATTTCAACTGGCTTTTCTACAAGGGGTTCAGTGATAACAGGAGCAGTAATAACTTGCTTCTCCTCAAACTCAGTTGATTGAATTTCAGCAGTTTCTTCTTCAGTGTTTTCTACAACTGTAAGCACAGGTGGTGGTGGTGGTGGCGGTGGTGGCACATTATGTTGCGTATTTACAACAGTTTCTGCATCATCTGATAAAATTTTAACAGCCATTCTACGCTTTTCCTTCTCAAAGAAGGTAAAGGAGAACATAATGAATGTGAAAACAAGTACAGATGCAAAGCCCAGCGCACGATATATGGTGCGGTCTTTACTTACATCTACGTTTGGATTTTTCTTTAGTTCCATAACAATTACAAATTTAAAGGTTTTTGTGATTAATACAATACCCTAATAAAAGGTAAACGAAAATTTAACAATTTTGTTACAATTTGTCCAAAAATTTGAGATTGCCATATACCGAATGAAACATAAGCCAACCTAGAGCGGCGCCAATTATGTCAGCCAAAACATCCCAATAATCAGCTATTCTATCCACAGTAAAATAATGCTGAACTAATTCAATCACAACGGCATAAATAACAGCGATTAGAAATGCAATCCATCGAATTTTTCCTAAAAGAAATGAGAATCTCCAATGTTTAATCAAGCCTAGCATAATGAAGTAAACTAGAACAGAAAATATAAAAGCATGTCCGAGTTTGTCTGTTGGAATGCCAAAAATGGTTTGCGTCACAAAACCATTGCTACTTTCAGTACATAGTACTAAAATGAAAATTGCCCACGATATCGCAGGCAATTGAAATTTCAATATGTTAAGTGTAGATTTCACAAATAGGTCTTATTGACCAATTAATGCTTTGTAGGCATCGATATCTAATAATGCATCAAGCTCTGATGGATCACTCATTTTGATTTTCACCATCCATCCGTTTTCATATGGATTTTGATTCACCAGTTCAGGGCTAGATTCTAATTCTGGATTTACTTCAATAATTTCACCTGATAAAGGCATAAATAAATCACTCACAGTTTTTACTGCTTCAACGGTACCAAAAGTGGCGTCTTTGCTTAGTGTGTTGCCAATAGTTTCGATTTCAACGAAAACGATATCACCAAGTTCGCCTTGCGCAAAATCAGTTATACCAACTGTAGCTACATCACCGTCAACACTAATCCATTCGTGCTCTTTGGTGTATTTTAAATTTTCTGGAAAGTTCATTGTATATTACTATTATTTTTATTATTTGGGTCCCAAACATGACTAAGAAGAAGGCTGATTTTATCCTTTAGGATGTTGCGATGAACAATCATATCGACAAAACCATGCTCTAAAAGAAATTCAGAAGATTGAAAGCCTTTAGGTAAATCTTTTCCAATAGTTTCTTTAATTACACGTGGTCCTGCAAATCCAATCATTGCTTCAGGTTCAGCAATATTAAAATCGCCTAACATAGCAAAAGATGCAGTTATTCCTCCAGTAGTAGGATCTGTTAGAAGTGAAATATAAGGAATGCCATCTTTATTTAGCAATGCTAACTTGGCCGATGTTTTAGCCATTTGCATTAAAGAAAATGCAGCTTCCATCATTCTTGCGCCACCGCTTTTGCTAATTATAATTAATGGAGATCTATTTTCACGAGCAAAATCAATAGCTCTAGCAATTTTTTCTCCTACCACGCTTCCCATTGAGCCTCCAATAAATCCAAAATCCATACAGGCAATCACTACCTTTCGACCATTGGATTTTCCATGCGCAGTTCTCACTGCATCGGTTAAACCACTCTTTTTTATACTTTCTTCAATTCTGCTCGTGTATGGCTTGGTATCCGCAAAGTGCAGAGGGTCATCTGAAATCAGGTTGGTGTCTAATTCTTTAAATTTATTGTCGTCAAAAAATATTTCAAAATATTCTTTCGATCCAATTTTAAAATGGTATTCGCAAGAAGGACAAACATATCTTGCTTCAACTCAATCCTTATGTGGAGTGATGGTTTTGCATCGAGGACATTTATCCCATAATCCATCAGGAGTGGCCTTCTTTTCCTTAGTTTTAGTAGTTATTCCTTCGGATACGCGTTTAAACCAACTCATAATACAAGTACAAGATTAGGACAAAGAAATGAATTAAGCAATAGTGATTTCTTTTTCCAAATAAACGTCTTGAATGCTGTTTAATAGCTCAATACCTTCATTCATAGGCTTTTGGAACGCTTTTCGGCCACTAATTAACCCTTGTCCACCAGCTCTTTTGTTGATAACAGCTGTTGTAACTGCTTCTGATAAATCACTTGCTCCTTTACTTTCACCGCCACTATTAATAAGACCAGCACGGCCCATGTAACAATTGGCAACTTGGTAACGACATAAATCAATTGGGTGATCAGTTGTTAATTCACTGTAAACTTTAGCATGGGTTTTACCGTAATTTAATGCGGTATATCCGCCATTTAAAGTTGGTAATTTTTGTTTGATAATATCCGCTTGAATTGTAACTCCTAAGTGGTTTGCTTGAGCTGTTAAGTCAGTGGCAGTATGATAGTCAACGCCATCCTTTTTAAACCCATTGTTTCTTAAGTAGCACCATAGAATTGTTGACATACCCAATTCATGTGCTCTTTCGAATGCTTTTGCTACTTCAACTATTTGACGTCCAGATTCAGGAGAACCGAAATAGATTGTTGCTCCCACAGCTGTAGCTCCTAGATTCCATGCATCTTCAACACTTCCAAACATGATTTGATCAAATTTGTTCGGGTAGGTTAAAAACTCATTGTGATTTAGTTTTACAATGAATGGAATTTTATGAGCGTATTTTCTGCTGCAAGATGCCAATACTCCATATGTAGAAGCAACAGCATTACAACCGCCTTCAATAGCTAATTTAATAATATTTTCTGGGTCAAAGAAAGCAGGGTTTGGTGCAAATGATGCTCCGGCACTGTGTTCAATACCTTGGTCAACCGGAAGAATGCTTACGTAACCTGTTCCTGCTAAACGTCCGTGGTTGTAAATTGAATTTAAACTTTTTAAAACCTGAGGTGAACGATTGGATTGTGCAAAAACTCGGTCGACAAAATCGCCACCTGGTAAATGAATACTGTCTTTGCTAATTGTTTTACTTGTGTGATTTAACAAACTATCGGCGTCTTTGCCCAATAGTTCTTGTATTTTAGAAATACTCATAATTTTGATTAAGGGTGCAAAAGTACAAAAATTTAAAAGAATAGAAAATTTTTTGTATTTGCTGCAGAAAATAGAATAAGATTTTTGTATATTGGGCTTAAATACAAGCGATTATGGCTGCAAATATATCAAAGATAGTCACTTCAGACTTTAATGAATACCTATTTGTTTTTTATGATTAATCGCTTAATTATCATTGAGTTTTCAGTCTCAACTTTAACTAAATACAATCCATTAATCAAATTTAAACCACTTAGGTCAATTTCGATGAATTCATCTTGATTGAAGTTGTAAGTTTTAATCTTATTGCCAAGTATATCACTAATGTTAATTTGAATTGGACTGCTTGGTATTGTGTTAAATTCAACACGAATGAATGAACTTGCTGGATTTGGGTATAACTTAATAGGCGGATTTGATTGAGCAGATAGAGTCAATACTGCGAATAATCCCAAAGTAAAAAATATCTGTTTTAAGTAAGTCATACGCCTCTAATAGAACAAAACTTATGCCACAGTATATAGATACTTGAAATTAAAATAAGACCGAAAATTCGATACCCATATTTTTAGCTTGATGTGTGCCGTCTTTAAAAGCAGGTGTAATATCCCTGTAATCGTAATTTTTCACTTGAAGGTCAGGGTTATCAGTTCGTTCTTTAAACACATTACTGTATATGTTTAATAAACCGAGTTTGGCGCAAAGTTGAAGTGAAATACCACTTCCAACTTCTTTTCTTATGCCAATTACTGGAGAAACATCAAGTTTTTTGAAAGGTAAGTCGGTTTTAACCTCTCCAAATCTACCATAACTTTTATTTAAGCTACTTCTAAATAAATATCCAACTTGTCCTCCAATTAAAAGATGCATGGGTTGATTTTTATTTGTATTGAATAATTGAATGCTGAAATAAACCGGAAGTTCAAGATAAGCTACCGAAATCTTACTGAATGATGTATCGTTAGGTTTTGCAAACTTACTGCCCTTGAAATTCATGTTGAGTTCCCAATGTAGATTGGTTTTTTTCGTTTTATTGAAATGAATAATATTGAAAACACCTGCTCCAAACCCATAAAGTGGTCTTTCGTTATCAAAAGCATCACCTCTAAATGTATGCAAACCCATTGTAAATTTTACACCGAGTTTTGTTTTGGTTTGTTCCTCTGTGTTGAGATTTTGCTGTTGAAGTGGTGCTTCAATTTCACCATCCACCTGGGCATTTAGTGCGGTAGTAAACAATAAAACAAATACAACAATATACTTCATATTATAATGAGTCCAATTTTTTGCCAGTTAATGCCTTTCCTATAGCTTCATCCATCAATCGCTCAGCAAAAGGTCGTGTGATAGTGTTCAAACGTTCCATCGCATCAATTATTGTTTGCTTGTCATTTTCTTGACATACTCTCTCTAACGTTTCAATAGCAGATTTTGTTTCACTAATTTCATCGTTGTTTAAAAGGGTATTATTCGCATTAATAATTTTTTTGCTTTGATAAACCACTTGTGCGGATTCTATTTTTAATTCTGCAAGTTCGCGCTCATGCATGTCTGATTCTGCGAATTGCATGGCAGAAAGTAGCATGGTTTCTACTTCCTTATCGGTTAAACCATATTGAGGTTGAATAGTTATTTCTTGCTGAACACCTGAACGCATTTCTTTAGCTTCAACTTTTAATATTCCATCGGCATCTAGCAAGAATCGAATGTCAATTTTTGGCAAACCAGCAGGCATCGCAGGAATGTTTTCTAAAACAAATTCCCCAAGTTTTCTGTTGTCACCTACTAATTCTCTCTCTCCTTGATAAACAGTAATTTTTAATTTACTCTGTCCGTCTTTTGAAGTGGTGTATTGACGACCTGCTGCACTTGGTATCTTGCTGTTTCTAGGGATTATGACATCCATTAATCCACCCATCGTTTCAATACCCAAACTCAAGGGTGTAACATCAAGTAGTAATATATCTTTGCGATTACCTGCAAGAATATCTGCTTCAATTGCAGCTCCTAAGGCAACCACCTGATCTTGATTTAAACTGTTTTTTAATTTGTCTTTTTTGAAAAATGTTTTCACCTTTTCATTTACAAATGGGATTCGAGTGGATCCACCAACCATAACCACTTCGTCTATTTCATCAATTGATATTTCAGCATCTTTTATAGCTTTAGCACAAGCTTGAATTGTTTTGCTGAGAATTGGATCAATGGCTTGATTGAAATCTTTACGTGAGATTTCAAGTTTATACTTGGTAGTATCAAGTTCAATATCTGTCTCGAATTTTTCATCATCGCTAATTGCTATTTTGGCTTGCTCAGCTTTTAAACGAAAATTTTGATAAAGCGACTTATTGGCTTCAATATCCGAAATTTCTAAATTGAGTTGAGTGCACCAATGTTCAATTATGCATCTGTCAAAATCGTCGCCACCAGTATAAGTATCTCCGTTTGTTGACAATACCTCAAACACCCCATTTTGTATGTGTAAAATTGTAATATCAAATGTACCTCCACCTAAGTCGTAAACAGCAATTGTTTTGTCATGTTCTTTATCCAATCCAATTCCGTATGCTAAACTAGCAGCGGTAGGCTCATTGACAATTCGAAGTACATCCAAACCGGCAAGTTTTCCCGCATCACGTGTAGCTTGTCTTTGTGAGTCGTTGAAATATGCAGGTACTGTAATGACGGCCTTTCTTATGGATTCGCCTAGAATCTTTTCTGCCTTGTTTTTGAGGGATTTTAAGATGTAAGAAGAAAGTTCAATAGGGTTGTATACCTTGCCATTGATTTCAATATTTACAAATGCTTTGGTGTTATCAGGAATAATATGGTATCCAAAATGAGATGCATGATCTGCAATGTCAGTATATGAACGACCTAAAAGTCGTTTTACGGAATAGACTGTGTTCGAACTTGACTCAGTCAAATGGATTTTAGCATCATCACCAACAGAAATGCTGTTATTTTGATCAAAATAAATGATAGAAGGCGTAATAAATGAACCATTTTCACCAAGGCATTCAGCCTGTTTACTTTCCTGATTAACTATAGCAATCAAACTGTTGGTAGTGCCTAAGTCAATTCCCAACACTTTATCGTTTCGTTGAATGCTGCCGTCTTTTATATTAATTTTTATTCGTGCCAATGGCTGCAAAATTAGTTAAAATTTAGGGAATTAATTGAGAAGTCTATGGTTTGTTTCACTCTAAATACCATAAATTAATCTTCAAGCCACTAATTTAGTTATATTTGTGTCTAATAAGACAAATGTGAATCTTTTAATGCGTGATTTAATTAAATATGTAATATTTAGAAATATAAAAATCAACTTATTTCTTTTTTCTTTGTATTTTTAAATTGTGAGTATAAATAAAATAGTCATGCGAATATTACAGCTTTATAAGTATTTCGTGTCTGTAGGTCAAATGAGATTATTCTTGGTCGTTTTTTGGGTTATATGTTTTGATATATTCGGTTCGTCTCCAATTGGTGCTGATATAAGATATCGCCACATCAGTGGCTTAAGTTATGAAATTGTTTTGGTTAGAAATAGAAATTGTAGTTCTATTCCAATGCAAAACATACCCATAAAGGTATACAACGATTCATTTGAAATTTCAATGATTCCAACTCGAGTAAAAATTGAGGAAATAAAATCATCTTCTTGCTCAGGTGTCTGTGTTAGTAATCAAAGTTCAGGTTCAAGTTTTGAAGCACATACTTATTTAGATACGATAGATTTTTCGCAGGCACCGTTTAATTTATTTGGAACGATTAATCATCCTCTAGTTTATTTTTCAATTGAAACGTGTTGTCGACAAGGTGGAATACTAACAGGAATTGGTGGAGGATTTTTCGTAGATGCCATGATGAATTTGCATTTTGTGAAAACTTCAAATCAAAGCTTGAGCTTCAATGAATTCGTTAGCCCTGTCGAGCATCTTTTGTATGCCTTCAATACCTTTAATTATTCGTTTCGAACTCTACCTGTCCGTGCCGACGATTCATTAGTTTACAATTTAGTGAAGGCAAAAGGTGATCGAAATACCGAGTTCAATTACAACGAACAAAGACCAGTTTATTCAGTGTATTGTAATAATCCAAACACATTTAATTGTACGTCAAATACTAGCCTTAACCCTGTCAGAGGCTCAAGCTTTGACACCAGAAATGGTAATTTTTTAGTAACACCTGTTTTTACGAATGAAGTAGGTTACATCGTAGTCAGAGTAGATTTGTTTCGATCTTCAGGAGACTCTATGTTATTGGTAGGCTATATGAAAAGAGACGTGTATTTTTTGGTAGGTAATAGCCCTGATAATAATCTTCCCTACATCGAAAAAAATAAAGATTATACCATCAAGGCAAGGGAGAAATTCTGTGTGGATATTCCAGTTTTAGATAAACCCGCTCCAACCCAAACAAGCGGAGATACGGTTGAAATCGAAGTGCTAATTAGCCCAAAATACGGCACTCTATCCCTGCTCGATTCATTTAGCAGAGAAAAAACCATGCACTATTGCTGGAGTCCTTCTGATTCGGATTACATCAATCAAAAAGAAACAGATTTGTTTTTTAGAGTAAAGGAGAAAAGTTGTACAATCAATAAATCATTTTCAATATCCAATACCATTAACTTTAAAGTGGTTGCTCCAGATTCACTTTCCAATATCACTATTAAAACATTTGAAGATTTAAATGGAAATGGTAAAAAGGATGGCAATGAATCCTATATGCAAGCACCTTATTACATCGTGACAAAAGGTGTTTATAAAACCTACACAAGCGATTCTACAGGAACAAAATTATACACGCCCTTTTATGGTAACTTTAAATTTGGAATACCAGAGAAACTAGAACTTATTCCTACTGGTTCGGAAATTGAATTAAATACATTTTTTGATAGTTCGTACACCATTGAATTGGGCTTTAAAAAACGACAAGGAATTAAAGGTCGTGTGTTTGAAGATAAGAATTCAAATTGTGTATTTGATGCAGGTGATGTAGTTCTGGCAAATCAAAAGGTGGTGCTCTTAAATGAAAATAGAGCCGTGTTCACTGATCAATTTGGATTTTATTTTATGCAAACCGAAACTGGTCAACATCAAGTTTCTTGCTTGTTTAATACCGCTTACGACAGTTCATGTATTGGTACTTATAGTTTCCAACAATTCACTGACTCAGTTCAAATTGGTGTTGATTTTCCATTGAAAAAGAAAACTACTTTCCGAGACTTAAGTATTCATTTACAAACTACCCCCCATATCATAAATGATTTAAATAGTTCACAACTGATTTATGTGAAGAATAACGGGTTGAAAACGGAGAAAAATATCCAGTTGCGATTCCTGCCATCCAAGACTTTACAAAATGTGTTTTGTGTCAATACAACCTATCAAGTTGGTGATACCTTAATTTGGATTTTAGATAGTGTTGCTGCTGGTGAAACCAAATCGCTCGAAATTTTACACAAACTGACAAAGGCTAGTTACAAGGATAATGAAAAGCTGAAGTACAAATTGTTTTTGCTTCCTGATGATAATCTTACAAATAATTTTTACAGCATAACAGAAATCTGTATCGATAAAAAGGGAACAACTAAATTCAAAGAATCTTTGAACTTCGACACCATTACAGATCAAGTTCCGAGCTTGAGTTACCGCCTGTCATTTGAAGACACTACTGCCAGTCGGATTCGAGTGGTTATGAAAGATACCTTAGATGATAAACTCTTTGATTTAAGTTCATTCCGACTGACAAAATACCCTGAAGGCATGCGCATTAATCTATTGGGCAATGTGCTGTTTGCTGAATACGAAAAAGTTGTAGCCCCAGGCTTTCCTATAGAATTAGTGTATTCGATACATCTACTCGAAAAAGTAAGCACAGATTTTGAAATTAAGAACAGTGCGTATTGGCAAGTGGATAACGATAGCATGTATTGGTACAAACAGGTCGTTAACTATGCCGCTTCCGCTATACGCATTTCTCCATTATTGGATACGGTTTATTGCCCTGGAGAATTTATGCCAATTAGCTTTGAAGCCTTATATAGTCCTGATAAGAACAATCATTTTAAAGTTTACATTTCAGATTCAACAGGCAATTTCAGTAATAGGACCCTTTTGTTGGATACTGTTTTAAGTACAAAAAATAACACTTTGAATATTGAATTGCCAAATTCGCTGCCAAGTGGATCTGGATATAAATTGGAACTTGAAGGAAGTCTTCCACAAACAAAAAGTTTTGAGTCAGAATTTGTTCAAAGTATTGAGATATTGCCATTGCCTACAGCTGCACTAACGAGCAATTTGAAAGATGGAAAAATATGTTTTGGAGATACCCTCAAACTCATTGCATCTGGAGCAAATACCTATCAATTTTATTACACGAAATATCCAGTTACGAATTACACAAGTTCGAACACCTATTCAATTGTCCCACAAGATAAAAGTTATGTGTGGGTAAAGGTAAAAGATACAAATGCTTGTATTGCTTCCTCTTCACAGATTGTAGTTTCATTGGTATATTTACCACAAGTACAACTTCAATTGAAGCCTAATGAAATATGTGAAGGTGATAGTTTAAATCTTGTTCTAAAGGGTGGAGAGACTTATGAGATTTACCGCAACTCTGTATTCTGGAAAACTACCACAAAGAAGGATTCGATTCAACGGATGAGTTTGAGTCAAAACACGGAATTTAATGTAAACGCCAAAGATAGTTTTGGATGTCAAAATACATCAAAGATATCAGCGGTTGTCAATCCTTTGCCATTCCAACCTGTGATTTATGCAGGTAAGAATGTGATTTATTCCAACTATGTAAGCAACAATCAGTGGTACATCGGTGCTAGTAAAATTGACTCTGCGATCAATCAATATTTTTACCCGCCTATTAATGGTACGTATTCTGTTGAGTATACAAATTCAAAAGGCTGTAGCAATTTATCCGCTCCTTATGTGTTTGAAAAACAATCCATCTCAACACTTGTGTTCTCAAAATATTTCAAAAAGTATCCAAATCCTGCACATGATTATACAATTTTGGAAAGTGAATTTGATGGTGAAACGGAATTGAGTATATACGCCATGGATGGTTCACTGGTATTCAAACAAAGTATTCCAACAGGTCGCACACGCATAGATTTATCAGCTTTTTCTTCGGCTACCTATTTAGTTAAACTCTTTAACTCAGATGGAGTTTATACTGAATATATTGTTTTGAATAGATAGGTATAATCTATTATTACTTGCCAAGCCAATGCTTAAAACTGGATGCATTTTCTTGGCTAATTATAAAATTATTCTTGGAGTCTGGATGCAGTGTAAGTTGAATTTTACCTTTATCAATTGATTTGAATTTTCTTACCGCATTTACATGTGTGATACATTGTCTATTTATCCTAAAAAACTCTTTGTGATTCAATATCTTCTCTAAGTCAGATAAAGTATAATCTACAATATACCTTTGATTTTCTGTATTAATAAGAAAAGTTAATTTGTTTTCTGAGTAAAAATGTGAAATTTGGTTTATTGGAATGCTATAGTATTCAATTCCTTTTTTTGCCACAATTCGGTCTTTTGAAGGATTTGAAATGCCAAAATTTTCCAAAAGCGGCATTTGAAAATGAGTTTTCATTTTCTCATATTTTTCAAAAGCTTGTTTGATTTTTTCTGAACTAATTGGTTTTAAGATATAATCGATTCCATTGCTGTCGAATGCATTCAATAAATAATCATCATAGCTTGTGGTGAAGATTACGGGGCATTGAATTGAAACAGCTTTGAATATGTCAAAGGACACACCATCGTTTAATTCAATGTCCATACATATAAGGTCAGGAATAGGATTCGATTTGAACCAATTTACAGCTTCAGAAACACCTTTAAGTTGCCCTACAATTCGTGAATTTGGTTTGTAACTTGTAATGAGGTGTTCAAGATTTTCTAATGCGTTTTCTCGTCTCTTCTATCAATAAAATAGTCATATCAAAAAGGATTTAAATTGGGAGTTTAACTGTGAAGTGATTGTTTGATTTAAAAAAATGTAATTCTTGTTTCAATTGGAGTTTATAACGTTCATTTAAGTTTTTTAATCCGATGCCTAAACTTGTCTTGAATGATTGCTTAGGTTTTAATGTATTCAGTACGGTTATCCCGTCATCCTTCACAGTTATTTGAATGGTTAAAGGTTGGTGTTCATCGAATGCATTGTGTTTGATTGCATTTTCAATAAGCAATTGAAGTGATATCGGAGGAAGTTTAGTGTCCGATTTTAATTTACGTTCATCAGAAATATCTAGATGGATGGAATCTGAAAAACGAATCTTCAAAAGTTCAAAATACTGCCTTGCAAATTCAAGTTCTTTCTCTAAGGAAATGAGTTGAATCTCTTTGTTGCGTAAAATATAATGGTACACGTTGGCAAGTGTTTGATTGAATTGAAGGGCTTTTTTAGAATCGTGTTCAATTAAGTAAGAAAGCGTGTTTAAAGCATTGAATAAGAAATGAGGGTCAATTTGATTTCGTAGGATTTCTAGTTCAGTTTTGATGTGGGTGTTTTCAAGACTAGATGTGTAAATTTTATTCAAAACTGCATTTTGGATAAGTGAGCTCATTTCGTGTATGGATGAACTAATGATTACACACAAAATAATCAGCATTTCGGTGTTGAGAACGAAGCGCCATTCAATGCGAATTCCGACAATAAAAGCGTACCAAAAAATTGTAAATATGAAAACAATCCCTATGGTGATTAATGAATTTGTTAGAATTAAAAACAGCAGCCTTTTCTTGGGGCTAATTTCCCATTTGAAATGTCTGAGCTTATGTCGAGTTATCCATCCTATTGTATGCCAAAGAATGAATGCTAAAGCTGAAAAATACAAATACGAAATAATTAAATATTTCACAGGAGTTAGTTCAGTGCAAAGTAATCCAGATAAATGCGGGACTAACATGCCAATCGAAATCAGAAATAATAAGCGGAACCCCAAACGTTTCTTAGTATTGGATTGATTGTGCGAATGAATTTGTGTTATTTCCATTTTGTATTTATTTTCAATTTGATGCACGAAAATCCTGACATTTTAAAACGCCAGGATTTAAGTAAAACTAAATCGTATTGTATCTATCGCTTCACATAAAAAACTTCTAAAGAAAATCCAGTTCCTGTGAGAAGTAATGTCAACTTCGAATCACTAAGTTCCTGTATTTGATAGTCAAGGTTTCCAACTTTCAAGCGAGTTTCATTCGCATTAAATGCCCATACGCCGCTTCCTTCTTTGATTTGTGGTTCTGATGGGTCGCATTTTTTTGCTCCTGCGTCATATTCATAAGCACCAGATTTTTTAAAAATCATCAAATTGTCTTTGTTGCATTCTTCAACTTTGTCCCATAAACTGCCATTTGGATCTCTCGCATCCACTTCCAACCATTTCCCAGAAGTTAATAATTCTGTATTGGTTTTAGGTGTGTTGTTCTGAGTTGCAGGTGCAGGGTCACTTTCTTTTTTACAAGAATTTAATAAAACCAGTAAACATAATGTTGTGGTTTTGAATAAGATTGAAATTGTTTTGTTCATATTATAATTGTTTGGTTGTAGTAAAGACCCTATTGCGCATGAAATGCTGCCTACGAGATACTGAAAAATGACTCAAATGGGAGATTTTTCGCCTGAAGTAGTAAAAATGAGGGTTGAAATGTATTTGAAATTAGGAAAAGGAAACTTAGATTTGGAATATGAATTGATTTTTTGCTTTATTCTTTCAATGCATCAATGAAAGTCACAGAGAAATTTTAACTTGTTTTAGAATATAATGTTTTATAAAACCTTTCCACCTTCACATGATTTGTCAAAGTTTATTAAGTTCTTTTGGGTTCTAGAACTTGATGCTCAAACAGATTATTCTAAAAATGAAAGAATATTTCCCGATGCTTGTGTTGAGTTGATTTTCCATTATGGAGATTTGTTTAAAAAGCATAAAAACGGGAATGTTATTCTTCAACCAAGGAGTTTTATTCATGGTCAAATCAAATCCTTTATTGAAATAGAAGCAACAGGTAGAACAGGAATGATTGGTGTCCGTTTTTTCCCAAACGGATTGTATCCATTTTTAAAGTTAAACCATGGGTTACTTGTTGGAGAAAATTTAAGTGTTCGTGATGTTTGGGGTAGTGAAGGTGAAGAATTGGAAGACAAAATTCTTAATTCAAGTAATATTGAATCTCGAATCCAATTACTTGAATCCTTTTTTTTGGATAAAATCAAATTTAATTCATATGAGTATTCGCATGTAGATAATGCATTAAAAATTATGTACTCACAGAAAGGCAATATTTCTATATCTGAATTGTCGAATTCAGTGAATTTAAGTAAAAGGCATTTTGAACGAAAGTTTAAAGAAGAGGTTGGCTTGAGTCCTAAATCGATTTCTCGAATTATTCGATTTCAGCAAGTTTTAAAAGAACTTGAACAGAATAAATTTGTCAGTTTGACCAAAACTGCTCACGATTTTTCTTATCATGATCAAGCGCATTTTATTCATGACTTTAAATTGATTACAGGAGAGAATCCAAAGTCTTATTTTGCAAAACATCAACATTTAGCTAAATATTTTAATACTTAAAATGTCGTTTTTTTACAATTTTTATAAAAGTGCTTCATTCAAATTTGCACTATGAAAAATTATATCAATTGGTTTGAAATACCTGCAACAGATTTTGAACGTGCCGTAAAGTTTTACAAAACACTGTTCTCATGTGAAATTCAAGAAATGGAATTGTTTGGCAGTCAGATGGGATTTCTTCCCTCAGATGGAATACATGTAACAGGTGCTATTGTACAAGGAGAAGATTATAAGCCTTCTAGTAATGGAACTTTGATTTATCTGAATGGAGGAGAAGATTTAAGTAATATGTTAAGTCTTGCTGAAGCGAATGGGGGTGAGGTCATAGTGCCAAAGACTTCTATTGGAGAAAATGGATTTATGGCTCAATTTAAAGATACAGAAGGGAATCGTATAGCAATTCATTCTATGCAGTAAAATCTTAAATGTAAAAAACCCTGTCCTGCACATGCAAGATCAGGGTTTTTAACTTGTGTTGTCTTAGTGTTATTTAAAATAACGAGCTGTTTTGTTTGCTTAATTAAAACAGCTCGCTGGTTTTGATTTTAGTTTTCAATAATTAATTTCATTTTCTTTGAGTAAGTGTCATTGATTTTTACTTCAATGGTATAAAATCCCGAGGCTTTATCTAAATCTAAAGTAATTAAAGAAGTGTCAAAAAAGATATCTTGAAACACAATTTGCCCAATGGAATTGAATACATCGATACTTACTTTGTTCACCTTTTCGCCAATTTCAATTTTAAGCTCTCCAGTGTTTGGAACAGGATACATGCTTAAAGAACTGAATTTGTTTTCAATTAATCCAACGGATTTGTAATAGATGCAATCTGAACGTTTTAAGCAATTTCCAACTCCAATATCAGCTGCATAATTTCCAGATTTTGTAGGCGTAAATGTTTGTTTGTTCTCACCAGAAATCACTTTGTAATTACTATCGCAATCTAACCACCTGTAAGTGCCGTTGTTTTGTTGAATACTCAATGAATTACCAGATTGAATAACCGTCCTGTCCACATTTGTAATTTTTAAATCTAAACTTACAAGACTATCACAACCATTGGATGCACCTGCGTTAATAGTAAATGTTGCAGAATTATTGTCTGCATAATATGTTATTCCATCTATCCATTTAAAACTATCGCATGCTTCTACTTGATCCGTTCCAGATTGGCTTGTGTTAATCGTTAAATTTACTGTAATCACACTGTCGCACCCATTGTAGTTTGCATTGCTTAATCGGTCCGTATAAATACCTGAACTTGTCCATGTGAAATTTCCGCTAGGCGACGAATACGATTCACAAGCACTTGCAGTAATGCTAGAAGTACTTTGTATGCAGGTTTTGTATTTCCATAATTCTTCTCCAGCTATGCCATCATTTGCAGTGAAAAATAATAAATTATTGGCAAGAATTAAATCTCTTGGATTACTTCCTGTAGTGGTGTTGATGTCAGAGAGCAACCAAGTGCCATTTGATGTGCCATCTGTTCTCCAAAGTTCTTTTCCGTGAACACCATCGTCGGCAACAAAAATAAGTTCATTGCCGTAAACAATATAGTGTTCGGGAGATGAAGAGCCACTCGAATTAATGTCTTTTACTCTCACTGTGCCATTGTTAGTGCCATCTGATACGTAAAGTTCTCTATCGCCATTTGCATCGGAGGCAGTAAAGTACAATTTGTTGTTGAAAACAATTAATTCTTCCGGGTTACTACTCGATGATCCAGACACAATGTCTTTCACTAGTGTAACATTACCCAAATTGTTAACTCGAAACAATTCTCTGCCATTACTTCCATTTGTTGCCGCAAAATACAATTGACCTGCAAACGGAACAAAAAAGGCAGGATCACTATCACTCGACCCTGAATTGATGTCAGCTAACATATACGTTGAACTCGTTCCATTTGTTAACCAAAGCTCATTTCCATTACTTCCATTATTAGCAGAAAAATGAAGATTGCCGTTGAATAATGCAAAATTACTCGGGTTGCTACTAGCAGTGCCTGGATTGATGTCTTTCCATAAAATAGCGCTGCAAGAGTTTGGGCAGGATACACGAAATAACTCACGACCATTCGCATAGTTTGCCGCAAAATACAAATATGAACCTATTTTAAAAAATGGACCTGGATTACTAGAAGAGGACCCTGTGTAGATGTCTGAAACCAGAGTTGTGCCTGCAGTTGTGCCATCCGAAACAAATAGTTCGGCCCCTGCATTATCTGTAGCTTTAAAAAGTGTTTTAGTTCCCAGTTCTGTGAAGTAGTAGGGATAAGAACCATTTACTCCGGAGAACTTTACTTTTTTAAGTAATACTGTTCCATTGCTTGTGCCATCCGAAATGTAGGGTTCATATCCAATTGATGTTGTACTTGCACTGAAGTATACGCGGTTGTTTGAAACAGAAAATCCTTGAGGGTTGGATGAATAACTACTTCCTCCAATATTTTTTAGAAGGGCAGTGCCAGAGTTAGTTCCATCAGTGATGTAAAGCTCCATACGAGTTCCAGAGCTTGGGTAAGCAGCGAAAATCAATTTGCCATTGTATGCAACTCTATTGTTCGCATAAGATGGCATACTTGGAGCACTTCCTGGCTGAATATCTTTTACTATACCGACTTGTGAATAGCTAGAAAAAGATAAAAGTGATAAGCTTAATAAAATGTAATTTAATCTCATAATAATTGGTATTTGGTTTATTTTGTGTTTTTTTCTTGATTAGAAGCGTTGTGAAAATGGATAGCATGCTAACGATTACAGCCCAGATGATGAAGTAGGTTTCCATCTTAATTTATTGAATTAAAAAAGTGAGCGAATGGTCTATTTAAATAAGCCAGATAACACGGATTTGAAATAGAGTCAAACGACTTGTAAATATGAATTAAGAGTAAATTGTCTTTGTGTACACGCATCGAATTACAAAGGTAGATGCAAGGATTTGTAAGTAAACAAGTAAAGGATAAGTGGAAAGTGTCGAAGGATAATTGAAAAGTGCAAGAATGAATTAACGCCAATTTAGAATTGAAAAACCACCAGAGCAATGAATAAAAATACAAGGAATTAAATCAAGTTTTATTTATGTTTGATGAAGTGATTTTTAGAATACCAAGGAAATTATCAGAACTAATATTATTCATTAGTAGTGTGGGATGTATTCCAAACCTTTACTTCAGAGTTCTTTAACCCTTTTTTTAAAGTATTGCTTTGTCTTTCAATAGTTTAAAAATTCAAATAATACCTTTGTTTTTATATAGTGGGATTATTTGCTGATCTATCCATTGCCTTCCCTGTCCAGACTTTAAATTCTTTTCCCTAAACATTGCCTCCTTCTTATTTGGGTAGTTTTCAACTAGAATCACAATCCAAGGACGATATCTAATTGTGAATCCTTTTCGTATGCATAATAGGCAAAATACTTCCTTTGGTGGTGAGAACGCTGCCGCAAAGTTGTCGAACTTTATTGAAGGTATAATTTAATTCAAAAAACAAGTGAACAAACAAATGGTAATAAATTTATAACATTAGGTTTGAGAGGAAGTTAATTAAAGATACTATATTCGCTATTATAGTTTGAAACCAAGAAAACAATTTAATCCTTGTCATGAATCGCATTTCATTTTCTTAGTTTAGTGAAATTCCATGTATTATATTTCAATGAAACATCTTAAAAATTTACTAATTAGTGCTTTTCTTTTCTTTGCTCACTCCACTTTTGCCCAACAGTTCGAATTGGGTATGGGAGTTGTTAAGCCAATTGGATTAACATACGGTTTAAACATTCATACTTTTGGGGGCTATACCTTTAATGATAAATTTGTTTTAGGTTTAAGTGTTGATTATTCAAAATTACTGAATACAAAGATCAAACATGATAGACTTATAGATGGGGGAACATGGAATAGGCCAAAACAATTTAAAGATACCTTTTATGATGTGCACGAAAAAAATGAATATTCTTTTTTTGACATAGCCTTAGAACCAAGATTTTATTTAACAGGTTTAAAATCTAGATTTTTTTTCAGTCCATCAATTGGAGTAGGATTGTTTCGACAAAAAAATAGTTTCACTAAAGTAAATTCCGAATATGAAGAGTTGGGTATTTTTACAGCTTTTAATCCATCATTCGGCATAGAATTTGGGAAAGAATATGCATTAAATAAATCAAAACAACTACACATACAAATTGACTTTTCTTCAAAGTTTTATTTAGGTTTTAAGGCAACTGATATTTACCTGGCTCCATTCACTCAATCAAAGATTATTGTGAAAGGGAGATTGGGCTTAGTTTGGAGAATTTAATTTTAGAAATTCAAAACTCAGAAGATTTAACATTATTGAAATGTCGAGAGACTTTTAGTTAATACGACTTAGAAACTTACACTATAGATTTTCAATTAAAAGATTAAGTTTGCTAAAACTGATCAAAATGTAAAGAAGTACAAGTAAATCGATGAAAACCAGTAAGTGAGAGAGCTAGAATGAAGAAAACGAAAGAGCAAAGGTGTTCGCATTCACCTTATAATCTATAAAATGAATTAGTCTTTAGGAGAAAAGATTAATTTTGGAATTAGAGTGAATGTAAGTGTGAGAGCGAGAATGAAGAAAAAATGAGAGCAGAATGTCCGCTTTCGCTCCCATTCTCACTCTCATTTTCGTAGGCCAGATAGGTGAGATACTTCCTTTGGTCGGGAGAAGGCTGCCGCTAAGTTGTCGAACTTTTTAAAACATTTTTTTAAAAATAAAAACCAATTTTCGGATTTCAACCCTATGTAAAAACTTAGGTCATTACGGGTTTTGGCAATTAGAGTGAATGTGAGTGTGAGAGCGAGAATGAAGAAAAAAAGAGAGAAGAATGTTCGCTTTCGCTCTCATTCTCACTCTCTTTTTCGTAGCGGAGGGGAGAGTTGAACTCCCGGCCTTAGGGTTATGAATCCTACGCTCTAACCACCTGAGCTACCCCGCCATTTTTTTATATTAAGAACTACCTGGGAGAGTTGCATTCCCGAATCCTACGCTCTATGCACCTGAGCTTTGCCCGCCAATTTTTTTCTTTTTTATAAGAGTTGAATTTTAATCAACTTTTGTAAAAAGTGGTGCAAAGGTAAGGTTTTCGATATTACAATGCAAAATGGTTTTTAGAATTCCTATTGGATTTGTTCGTTTTTACTTTTATGCATGAAAAGTCAAGGTTTCTCACTACTTATGTTTTCTATTCTCTCACGCTTTTTGTCGATTTTTTTGCAATCTCCTCATCATTATTTTCTATTTATTTTTAAAGCATTGCGTTTTTACCTATTTTCGCTTCGTTTTTTTGCAAAATATATGAGTTATAAAATGATTAACAACCTTTTAGGTTGGTTGATGTTCCTAGTGGCAATTGTGGTTTACACAATGACCTTAGAACCTTCAGTGAGTTTATGGGATTGCGGTGAGTTTATCTCTGCCTCAGACAAATTACAAGTAGTGCATCCACCCGGTGCTCCATTCTTTTTGCTTACAGGTAGATTATTTGCCATGTTCGCTTCCGAACCAGCAGGCGTTTCTGTTGCAGTCAATTTCATGAGTGCTCTCTGTAGTGCTCTAACCGTTTTATTTACCTTTTGGATAACAACTCACTTTGCTAAAAAGATTGTTAAAGACACAACTCAAGCCGGTGGCAAAATTGCCATTTTTGCAAGTGGTGTAATTGCTGCTTTAGCTCTAACGTTCAGTGATTCGTTTTGGTTTAGTGCAGTTGAAGCGGAAGTTTACGCCATGTCGTCGTTCTTTACTGCCTTAACATTCTGGGCCGCCCTTAGATGGGAGGAAAGTGATAGCAAGTACGCAGATAAATGGTTGGTTTTAATCGCTTATCTAATAGGTCTTGCAATTGGTACTCACTTATTGAACTTATTGGTGATTCCTGCAGTTGTGTTTATCTATTACTTCAAAAATTACAATTACACTCAAAAAGGTCTTGCTTATAGTTTCTTAATTGGCTTAGCTATTTTATTCTTTGTTCAAAAAGGAATTATTCCTGGTGTCCCTAGTTTAATGGCTAAAATGGATTTATTCATGGTCAACGATATGGGCATGCCTTTTCACAGTGGTAGTATTCTAGCTTTGTTAATCTTTATTGGAGCAACGGCTTATGGCATATATTACTTTGCAAAAGTTAAAGTCAACCACATGGCCAATTTAGCTTTTGTTTGTTTGGCTTATATCCTTTTAGGGTATTCAAGTTATGCAATGGTTGTGGTGCGTACATTAGACAATCCTGCTATTGACATGAACAATCCTGAAGAGCCATTTAATTTATTAAGTTACATCAACCGTGAGCAATACGGTGATCGTCCTCTGTTAAAAGGGCCGTATTTCAATGCGCCTCCTGCAGATGAAAATGGTGATAATTATCCAGATATTAAACAAGGAAGAGACTTATACAGACAGGATTCCAATATGTACACTCAAATTGGAGTGAAACAAGAGTACATCTACGACAAGAGTTATTCAACCATCTTCCCACGTATGGGAGATAAAGATAAAGAAAGCAGTCCACAAGGTTATCGCAGTTGGGGAAATATGACCGATGTTTCAGAACAATTGGAAGTGGCAGAACAGCGCTTACAAAATGAAACTGATCAAGATAGAAAGCGTGAAATACAAGCAGAAATTGAAGGCATAAAACGCATAAAGCCAAAAATGTCAAACAATTTAGCCTTCTTCTTTAGATACCAATTCGGACACATGTATCTGCGTTATTTCATGTGGAATTTCGTTGGAAGGCAAAACGATGAACAAGGTCACGATTTTAATTCAAATGTTCACGGTAACTGGATAAGCGGAATCTCGTTTTTAGATGCCATGCGTTTAGGACCACAGTCAGGTTTACCTGATTATCTAGAAAATAATCAAGCGCGTAATAAATTTTATTTCTTACCATTAATTTTTGGAATACTTGGATTGATCTTACATTTCAAAAAAGGTAGAAATGATGCAATTGTAACAGCCTCACTATTCTTGTTTACTGGTATATTAATCATTGTATTCTTGAATCAACCGCCTTATGAACCACGTGAAAGAGATTACTCTTTAGTGGGTTCCTTCCAAACATTCTGTATATGGATTGGTTTAGGTGTCCTGTATTTATGGAACTGGTTAAAAGGTAAAATGGCAGGCGTAACAGCCGCTGTATTGGCGGGTATTATTGCTTTAAGTGCTCCTGTATTAATGGCGAGTGAAGGCTGGGACGACCACGATAGAAGTGAGCGTTATTTGGGTATTGACTTTGCTAAAAACTACCTCATGTCTTGTCCTCCAAATGCCATATTATTTACAAATGGTGATAACGACACGTATCCATTGTGGTATGCTCAAAACGTAGAAGGTATTCGAACAGATATTCGTATTATCAACCAAAGTTTACTGCCTACGGATTGGTATTCTCAAGTTTTATTAACGAAAGTATACAAGAGCGAGCCATTGCCGTTAACGTTAACGAAGGATCAGTTGGCCGCTGGTAACAATGATTACTTCCAATATCAACCTAATAAGGACTTTGCTCCAAAAGATTTGCGTACTGTCATCAAGCAATTGTTAAGTGGAACATCTCCATATTACAGCAATCGTAAATTTAGAGTTCCTGTTGATAAAGAAGCAGCCATTAAATCTGGTGTTGTTTCTGAAAAAGACAGTGCAGATATTGCTCCATTTATTGAAATTGATTTCCCTGCAAGAGGTTTAAACAAAGGCGATTTAGTCTTGTTAGATTTGGTTGCAACAAATGCTGAAACAGGATGGAAACGTCCAATTTGTTTCACAACAACATCTGGAAGCGATGGATTCTTAAACATGGAGCCTTATTTTGAAAGACGTGGATTGATATTCCAATTAATACCAATTCGCTCGCAGGCTTCAAGAAACAATGTGTCTCGTTTGAATGAAGAAGTGATGTATGAAAATCTAATGAAGAATTACAGATTTCAGGTATGAAAGAGAAGAAACATTTCTCTTAGACGACAAAGCCAATATCGTGCCTTCTACTATTCAGAATTTATTCGTTTCTCTATCCGGTTATTACTTAAATAAGATAGGTGAAATTAAGCAATACGATTCAGCTTTGGTTTTCCCAGGAAATAAAGAAAAAGTAGATGGGTATAAAGACAGAATTAGCAAGTTGTTAACCAGATGTGATATTGAAATTCCAGAAACTGTTTTAGTTACGAAAGGGGATATGAAATACAATAAAGCGATTATTTGGCATGAAATAGGTAATATGGAAATGGCCGAGAAACACCTAAACGAATTGTATGAAATTTCTAGAAAAGAAGTAACGTATTACTTAAAGTTTGGAAGCAGAAAAACATACTATACCAGAAGTCAAACAAAGGACGCAATGGATTGGATGTCGCGTTGTGCTGCTGCTGCTAAAGAATGGAATCTAACTCAACTTAGTGAAAAGTGGGAAAAAACCAATAAAGAACTAGGTCCTACAGTTCAAACGTATGTGAACACCGAGTAAATACAATTTACAATTATTGAATATATAGGAAAGGCGCACTTGTTGCGTCTTTCTTGCTAAAAAGAATACAGTCATGGAAAATCAAGATAAAGACACGGCCTTATTATTTGGAATTCGACCTTTGGAAGAAGCCTTAGATTCTGGAGTTACATTTATGAAAGTGTATGTGCAAAAAGGTATGGGAGATGGTTTAAAACACATCAAACAAATCCTGAACCGACATAAAGTAAATTTTACAGAAGTCCCCAAAGAAAAACTAGATAGTTTATCTAAATTTAGAAATCACCAAGGTGTTGTTGCAAAAACATCTTCAATAAAATTTCACCACGCTGAAACTTTAGTGAAGGAATTATTGGAGAACGATAAAAAGCCGTTTCTAATTGCATTGGATCGAATTACGGATGTACGTAATTTTGGAGCAATTGCACGTACAGCTATGGCTGCTGGATTGGATGCTATAATTATACCTGAAAAAGGTTCAGCAACAGTTAGTGAAGAAGCCATTAAAACTTCGGCAGGTGCTTTGTTTCACCTTCCCGTTTGTCGCTCGCAAAGTTTATTTCAAACCATCAAGCATTTAAAAGACGATGGATTACAGGTAATATGTGGAACGGAAAAAGCAAATAAAGAATTGTTTTTTGACACCTATAATAAACCTTGTGTTCTGATTTTGGGGAGTGAGGAAGATGGTATTCATCCTTCTTTATTAAAACTAGCTGATAGTTTAGTTAAGATTCCAATGAAAACAGATCTGGATTCGCTGAATGTTTCGGTTGCGGCTGGTATAATGATTTACGAAGTTTTAAGGCAGAATCCTTAATTTTGTAAACATGAAATCTATTTGTTCGTTTTTAGTTTTATTTATCCTCAGCTACACGCTAACAGGTCAAAATCAATTTTCAAACGACTCAGTTTTACGTGTCATATACACACATCAATACAATGCGGAATCGAGTGCATTGCTTCCCTATTTTAAACATGAAAACGAAGCCTATCGAAAGTCTGCAGTAATGGCGTTTGCATCCATTCAAGACCCTTCTATTGAAAATCAATTGTTCGATGTCTTAAAAAACGATGCAAGTACAGAAGTGAAACAGGCAGCTGTTTTTAGTTTGGGTCAATTGCGTTTACAATCTATAAGTCGTGATTTAATCAAGCTCATCAATAAGAAACAGTATCAGGAATTAGAAGCAGATTTACTCATGGCAATTGGTAAAGGCGCTAAGATAGACGATATGAAGTTTTTCGATAATTACAGTTTGGAGTCTAATAATTCCATGACAGCCAAAGCTTATGTTTATGCGGTGTATCAAGCTTACCGAAGAGATTCATTGAGTTCTGGAATTCAAGATAAATTAAAAGCTATACAAGCACTGAAATTCGGTGAAGAAACGGATGTGATGTTGGCTGTATTATTAAAGAAGAAACAATCCATAAAAGAAGCTTCAAGTGGTAAGAATCAAAACTATCGAAAAGTGACTTACGATTTAGTCATATTAAGTTCAATATCAAAAGAGGAACCCTATCGAATGATTAAAAACATCAAACGAAATGGCATGGAAACAAAAGATTTTCTTAAGGTTGCTGAGGCTACAGATTTGCCACATGCCTTGCGCACTTGGTGTTTAGAGGAATACATCGAGCGCAATGGTGGTTTACCAAGCGAGGTGATACAACGTTTATTGGAAAGTCATAACAGTTCATTTATATCGCTTGCATGTGCTGAGATTAGAAAAGACAGTTCATTAATAGACAGCAAAGAGCAAAGAGAAAAGTTGCAAGATGTGCAGAAAGAATTGATTATGCCTCGCGATTTTGAAGCTTGGGTTGACATCGAAAAAGCTTTGGCATTTATTAATAACACGACATACACTTACAAATCTTGGTTCGAGTACAAAGCTCCGAGTCCTGATTGGGTGAAGTATGGATACAGTAATCCAATTGATTGGAAGTATGTGAGAAGCATCAAACAAAATCAAAAAGTACGCATCACAACTAATAAAGGAATAATCGAAATAGAGTGTAAGGTGAATGAGTCGCCAGCTTCGGTTGCAAACTTTTTGAAATTGGTAGACACAGGATTTTACAACAACAAGTATTTTCACCGTGTAGTGCCCAATTTTGTCATTCAAGGCGGCTGCCCTAGAGGAGATGGATGGGGTTCGTTAAATTGGCTGCAAAGGAGTGAATTCAGCAATTCATTGACCTATAAACCTGGAATGGTGGGATTGGCATCTTCTGGAAAAGACTCTGAGGGTGTGCAATGGTTTATTACTCATACTTACACACCGCACTTGGATGGTCGTTACACAATTTTTGCTGAAGTGACAAAAGGAATGGATGTCGTGAACGCAATTGAGGTAGGTGACACTATACAAAAAGTGGAGCGAATCAAGTAAAGTAATTGACTATCAATCGCTCATAAACAGAGATGAGCGAGAATGCGTACAAACACTTTAAGTTACTAAAAATAATCGAAACTTTATCTTCAAACTTTTTGTGCATATCTTGTGTGAATTGTGAATAATCCAAAAGGCTTTTGCGCTAATTTCGTAGTATTAAGTTATGGCAGATGCAAGTGCAGAAAAATTAAAAGCGTTAAAGCTCACTATTGACAAGCTCGAGAAGAGTTATGGCAAGGGTGTTGTGATGAAGATGGACGATAAAAATGTAGTCGCAGTGGATGTGATTTCTACAGGTTCATTTGGTTTAGATATGGCATTAGGAGTAGGTGGTTTTCCGAAAGGAAGAGTTATCGAAATTTACGGTCCTGAAAGTAGTGGTAAAACCACTTTGGCAATTAGTTGTATAGCGGAGGCTCAAAAGAAGGGTGGATTGTGTGCATTTATTGGCGCAGAGCACGCTTTTGATCAGTTCTACGCTCAAAAATTAGGTGTAAATACGGCAGATTTATTGATTTCTCAACCAGATGACGGTGAGCAAGCTTTAGAAATTGCTGACAATTTAATCCGTTCAGGCGCTATTGATGTAATTGTAATCGACTCAGTTGCAGCATTAGTTCCTAGAGCTGAGATTGAAGGTGATATGGGTGATAGCAAAATGGGGCTTCAAGCGCGTTTGATGTCACAAGCCTTAAGAAAACTTACTGGAACCATAAACAAAACAGGTTGTATTTGTATTTTCATCAATCAATTAAGAGAAAAAATTGGTGTCATGTTTGGAAATCCTGAAACAACAACTGGAGGTAATGCTTTGAAGTTTTATGCTTCAGTGCGTTTGGATATCCGTCGAATTGGACAAATTAAAGATAGCGACGAAATAGTTGGTAACAGAACAAAAGTGAAAGTTGCCAAAAATAAAGTAGCACCTCCTTTCCGAGTGATTGAATTTGATATCATGTACGGAAGAGGTATCTCTAGAGTAGGCGAAGTTTTGGATATGTCAGTTGATAATGGAATCGTTCAAAAAAGTGGTTCTTGGTTTAGCTATGGCAGCACAAAGCTTGGACAAGGTAGAGATTCTGTGAAAGAACTTTTAGAAGACAACCAAGAGTTGCTAAAAGAAATTGAGGCCAAATTGAAAAACAAGTTGATGGGAGGCGAATTGCAAATCCCAGAAGATAAGTCTGACAATTAATAGTGAGATTAAACAACAGCTTTATAAGCTGAGTTGAGAAGATATATTTTGATTATGTGTGTAAAAGGACCCCGGTACTGAAATAACGGGGCCTTTTTTTTTGCCCCAAAGTTTTTTAACTATTCGTAATCGGATTGGACGTATTCAGTATCTATACCTTAATTTGACCTTCAAACACCTCAGTTGCTGGTCCCTTAAGGTATACGTTTTCTGCGTGATTATTAAATGAATAAGTTACATTTAAGTGTCCACCAGGAGTTTCAATGTAAATGCTTTGGTCGCCAGTTAAGTTGAGCTTTTTTGCCAATGCAATTGCAGAAGCAGTGACACCAGTTCCACAACTTAATGTTTCATTTTCTACACCGCGTTCATAGGTTCTAACTTTAATGGTGTTTGGTGTGATTATTTCAACGAAATTGACATTAATACCTACCGCGTTGTATGTTTCGTTGTAGCGGATATCACGTGCTGCAGTTAAAATATCTATAGCATCCACATTTTCAGTGATTAATACATAATGCGGAGAGCCCGTATTCATAACATAGGCATTGCCATCATTACTAATCTCATGAACAGACTTCATCTCGAGTTCTACAGTGTGATTGTCCCAAACTGCTTGATGTGGACCATCGATTGCTTTAAACGAACATTTAGAGCCTGAAAACACTTTGAGTTTAGCGGCGAAATCTACAATACATCTTCCACCGTTACCACACATGCTGCTTACGTTCCCATCGCTGTTGTAATACACCATTTCAAAATCAAAGCCCTCGCAATTTTGTAATAGCATTAATCCATCGGCTCCTATTCCAAATTTGGGATTACAAAGAAACGCAACATCTAAATTATCGAATAAGCGCTCCCTATTGTCAACCAGTATGAAATCATTACCAGTTCCTTGGTATTTTGTAAAGTGTAAAACTGTACTCATTTTTGCTGCAAAATATAATTCTTAATTGCTGTATCAGTTACCATCTTGAATGGACACGATTCTTGACAAGGTTTAAGCAAATACACATTATTCTTTTCACGGATATATAAATTGTTTTCATACACATACCAATTACTTTGTTTGGAATCTAGTCCGTATAGTTTCAAGTAATTATTAACTAAAGTATATCCTTTGAAATTAATTGGGGATGACCAAAATTCAACAATGTATGTTTTACTAGTTTCAAGCTTAGTCTTGTCTTCAACTTTCTTTATTTCTGCATTTCCTTTCAATGAAGTTGCAGTATCCATCCAAGCAGCATCCAATTCTAATTTATTAGATTGCACTTGATTTGAAACATTAGAAGGCAATTGCTTGGCTTTTTTCTTGTATAGACCATCTGTTGAAGTACTGCCAGCAGAAGCAGGCTTGTTTTGAACAGTTTGTGTACGCGTAGCTTCTATTTGAGTCAACATAGCTAAAAGTATGGGAGCTTTTACCAATGTGTCTTTGAGTTTTTTCTCACTCAGAACTTCAACGAAATCCATGTCTTCCTCAGCTTCACTGTTTTTTAGCTCTACAACATCCGAGTAATTGTATTCGTTTTCCAATTGAATTGGGGCTTCATCCATGCTCTCTTCAATTTGCAGTTGATCGGGTTCAGGAGCTTCTATTGCTGGAGGACTTGGAACCACTTCTGTATGGTCTTTAGCATCTTCCTTTGATAATTTATCAAATACAAGTGTGTCTAAAGTAGTTGTTGGGTCCTTACGTTCTGTTTGTTCAACTGCAATTTCTCTGTTTTCAGGAGTCTTAACATACGACTTAATAACAATATACAAACCTGCCATTATAATAAACACAGCAGCAGCTGCGAAACGCATAGACTTAGGCCACACATTGTTACCCCAGAACAAAACGGTTCCATTTGTTTTTAAGTAAGTCTTGAGTTCTTGACGTCCAGATTCTTTAATACCTTCAAGAAGGATTTTATGAATTTCGAAATCACTGGCCATAGCTTTGTCTGTAGCCAATTGCTTTTCAAAATCTAATCGCTCTTCAGGAGTCATTAAATCTTGCAGATACTTATCAAAAAGTTCAATATGTTTGCTCTCGTCGCTCAATTGTCTATAAAATCTTGACGTTTATATTTACTTAAAAACTGCGTTTTCAATTGTTTAAAACACTGGTGTTTTTTTGCTTTCACCGTGTCTGAATTGTTGTATTCCATGCGTTCGGCGATACTGTTCATGTCCAAACCATCAAAATAATACAAGGTAAGTAATTCTTTGCATTTATCTCCTAATTCTTGCATCATGTCAACAACCAATTGCTTGTCCATGGAAGAAATATCATCGTTGTGGTCTGTCATTTTTTCAGTATTTACGCCATCCATTCCTACTTGTCTGCCAAGTTTATTAAGGCGTTTTAACCACTGATTTTTTGCAACTGCAAAGATAAAGGTACTGAGTTTGGCTTTCAACTCTAAACTGTCGTTTTGAATTTTTTCCCAAACAACAATTGTGGCATCTTGCAATACATCTTCTGCATCATCATGACTCCCATTGTTTTTCAATATGTAATTGCGCACGCTCACGTAGTTGTCCTTATATAATTGTACCATTGCATCTTTATCACCATTTTTAATGGCGTTTACCAATTGCTTATCATTTAATCTTTTTGTTCCCAGCACCTTGGTGGATGTTTAATACAATTTTATCGAGAAAGGTAAATGCACTTGCACTTTTTATATCGAAATTGCGTTACAAAAGTAATTAAAAAGATTGGAACATAATTTGAATCAATAAAAAGGTAACAATCAAAAGAAACATTATGAAAAAAGTATTAGGAATTTTTGCTATTGCCCTGCTAGGTGGATTGGTTGCATTGGGCATCAACCAAATGTTTGCTAAGTATTCTGAGTCTGGAAATTTCGAGACCATGCAGAAGAAAAATGCAAAGTTTGCCAGCATTGTAGAGGGAGCCGAAAGTCAACCAGGTTTCGATTTTGTTAAAGTATCTGAAGTAAGTACGCCTGCCGTGGTGCATATCAAATCGCATTTTGCCGGCACTCAAACGGCTTCAAAAGGAAGTCCGGAGACAATGGATCCGTTTGAATTCTTCAAGGATAGAGGTTTTGATTTTGAAATGCCTCGAGGTCCTGGAATTGCAACAGGAAGTGGAGTTGTGATTGCACAAGATGGGTATATCGTAACAAATAATCACGTGATCGAAAATGCCAATAAAATTGAAGTAACCCTAAATGATAAACGCACCTTTATTGCCGAATTGATTGGTACTGATAAAACAACAGATTTGGCTTTATTGAAAATTGAAGAAAAGAACCTGCATTTTATGGCGTTTGGCAACAGTGATGAAGCCAAGGTAGGTGAGTGGGTTGTTGCAGTAGGTAACCCAATGAACTTAACCAGCACTGTTACTGCAGGTATTGTAAGTGCAAAAGGAAGAAGTATTGACCTGTTGCGCAGAGAAGACAATTTATATGCCATTGAAAACTTTATCCAAACGGATGCAGCCATCAACCCCGGTAATAGCGGAGGTGCATTGGTGAACACACGCGGTGAATTAATCGGTATTAATACAGCCATTGCCTCTCAAACAGGGTCCTATACAGGATACGGTTTCGCGATACCTGTGAACTTGGTAAAGAAAGTAATGGACGATTTATTAAAATACGGTAAAGTTCAACGAGCTGTTTTAGGTGTTGCAATTCAAGAAATCACTCAAGATTTGGCTGACAAGCAAGATTTAAAAGGTTTAAATGGTGTTTTAGTTCAAGACGTTACTGAAGGTGGATCTGCAGATAAAGCCGGCTTGAAAAAAGGTGATGTGATCACCAAAGTAAATGGAGTGGAAGTGAACAGTGTTTCGAACTTACAGGAGTTGATTGGAAAATATCGCCCTGGAGACAAAGTAAGCTTGAACATCATGCGCGATGGAAAAGCAAAAGAATTGAATGCTGTTTTAAAAGGATTAGACGGTAAGGAAACCACCAGCATGGCAGATCGAAATGAAATCAACACAGTTAAAGGAGCCACATTTGGAATAGTTAGTAAGGAAGAAAAAGCCAAATTGGGAATTAAATACGGTGTTAAGGTAGTTGATGTAAGCAAAGGACCATTTAAAGGAAAGATGGAGCCTGGCTTTGTAATCACAAAGATTGATAAACAACCGGTTTACACAGTTCAGAATGTAAGAAGCATATTGGAGCATGCAGAAGGCGCGATATTGATCGAAGGAAAGAATGAAGATGGCACCGATAATGTGATTGGAATGAAGCTAGAGTAAAGAAAAGTGCAGATAGAAGTAAATAATAAACAATCAAAACGCGCGGCCATGGTCGCGCGTTTTGATTATAAGTGTTTTTCGAATGCAGTTAGATAACTAGATTGTGCCCCAAGACTGGAGTTGGTGCTATAAGTGGAATAACTGGCGCACAGAACCCTCTTGAGGCGGGCGAGGACTTGGCGCCATAAAAGAAAGGGCATAAAAAAAGCACACCCGAAGATGTGCTTTTCAATGTTGTGTATTAGATATTAACCGATTTTAGCGATAAGGTCAACAATTCTGTTGCTATATCCTGCTTCGTTATCGTACCAACCAACCACTTTAATTGTGTTGCCAATTACCATGGTTAAATCGCTGTCGTAAATACAAGAATGAGGATTTCCAACGATGTCGATAGAAACGATAGGGTCGGTGTTGTATTCAAGAACACCTTTCAATCTATTTTCAGAAGCAGCTTTGAAAGCGGCATTGATTTCTTCTTTTGTTTTAGGGGTACGCACGTTACAAGTGAAATCTGTTACAGATCCATCAGGAATTGGAACACGCATGGCGTTACCGTTTAATTTTCCTTGAAGGTGTGGCATTACTAAACCTACAGCTTTAGCAGCACCAGTGCTTGTAGGGATAATGCTATATGCAGCAGCTCTAGCACGACGTAAATCTTTGTGCGGAGCATCTTGTAAGTTTTGATCGGCAGTGTAAGCGTGAATGGTCGTCATGAAACCGTGTTCGATGCCACATAAGTCGTCAAGAACCTTAACCATAGGAGCCAGGCAATTGGTTGTACAAGAGGCGTTAGAAAGGATAGTTTCGCTACCGTCAAGGGTATCGTCGTTCACACCCATCACGATGGTTTTCATTTCACCAGAAGCAGGAGCGCTGATAACAACTTTCTTAGCACCGGCAGTGATGTGCATGCCCGCTTTTTCTTTATCTGTAAAGCGACCAGTAGATTCAAGAACCACATCTACATTCATGTCTTTCCAAGGAAGAGCAGAAGGGTCTCTTTCAGCTAGGCAGCTAATAGATTTTCCATTAACGATAATAGAGGTATCTGTGTAATCGACAGTACCATTAAATTTTCCGTGAACAGAATCGTACTTAAGTAAGTGAGCGAGGGTTTTGTTGTCAGTAAGGTCGTTTATAGCGACTACTTCAATGTCATTCCTCTGAATCATCACCCTGAAGGCGAGTCTTCCGATGCGGCCGAAACCGTTGATTGCTACGCGTATCATGTTATTATTTTGCTTGATAAATTGGGCTGCAAAGGTAGCTTTTATTTATTTTTAAAAGAAGTATTTGTAATTTAATTTTTTTTCTTATTTTTGCACTCCCTAAAAACACTACGGTGTTTAAGGGCAGCGAGAAAAGGAGAGAAATCTCCAAATCAAGTTGAAAAAGAAACTGAAGTGATTAGTTAAGGAGAGGTTCTCCTTCGCTAAAGCTTCGGAGAACAAGGTCCGTTCGTCTATCGGTTAGGACTTCAGGTTTTCATCCTGGCAAGAGGGGTTCGACTCCCCTACGGACTACGATTAAAAAACAAAAGCTCGCCCTAAAAGCGAGCTTTATGTTTTTATCGCCCCGTACTGTGCGACGCAGGAGCTCTAGTACTGGGGCTAAAAAAGAGAGTGAGAATGAAAGCGAAAGCGAACATTCTTCTCTCTTTTTTTCTTCATTCTCGCTCTCACACTCACACTCGCTCTATTTCCCCAATTTTATTATCTCCCTATAACTCCTAGTTGATTGCATAAGTCTATATTCCGAAAATTGAATTGCTTTCTAATGAAATAAGTTTCAATAAGATCGACAACTTAGCGGCAGCGTTCTCACGACCAAAGGAAGTATCTCTCAAAAAGAGAGTGAGAATGAAAGCGAAAGCGAACATTCTGCTCTCTCTTTCTTACTTCATTCTCATTTTCTTTCTCACTCTCATCCTCATTGGCTTGCTTGTATAGTAAATTTGTAGTAACTTGAACATAAAACCAAAAACTATGTTCGATTTTCAAAAGCTAGAGGTGTATCAAAAATCCAAGAGATTTTATGTTGATTTAAGAGGGATGATTTCTGATTCAAAATTAGAACCTTTTATTAAAAACCAATTATCAAGAGCAGCATTTAGTGTTCCTCTCAATCTTGCAGAAGGGTCAGGGAAGTTTACTAAAGCAGACAGAAAAAATTATTTCACTATTGCTAGAGCCTCGGTCTTTGAGTGTGTTGCAATATTGGATATACTAAATGAGGAGCAAGAAATTCTTGAATCCGTCTATCAATCTCAATTAAAAAAAGCAGATGAATTATCAAGAATACTGTACACTATGATTAAAAATTTACAATCATAATTCATTTATTTAATTCTTCATTCTCATTCTCATTCTCACTCTCATTCTTTCAACCTTCGTAACATCGTGAAGTAGGTTCATTCTCATTCTCCCTCTCCTCCTCCCTTTCCTCATCTTGGTAGTTTTCTAATTATTTCCCTACTATTGTAAAACCAAAATAATCTGATACCATGTATACCCAAAGACGATTTCCTTTTAAAAGTGTTTTGATATGGACCAAAAACGAACTTGTTTTCTTCGTGGTTCTCGCTACTGTTGTAACTGTACTTTATGAATTGCTGAATTTGAAGTGGCTACAGATTCCTTTAACGCCAGTAGGACTGATAGGTACAGCAGTGGCGTTTATGATTGGTTTTCAAAACAACGCAGCTTATGATCGCATTTGGGAAGCGCGTAAAATCTGGGGTGGAATTGTAAATACTTCACGCTCGTTTATCATCACCTTGCAAGATAGTTTTTACATGCATAGGGCAGAGGCTAACAAAGACGAATCAGACGAATTAAAAATAATCACTCACCGACACATTGCCTGGTTAACGGCTTTGCGATATGCCTTGCGCACAAAACGAAAGTGGGAAACCTCATACGAATTGTTTCACAAAAGCGACGACTTCTCCTATAATATCCCAGAATTTACTACCAGTCTTGAAGAGGAATTAGAGCCTTATTTATCAAAGGAGGAGTATGCGTATGTTATGACGACAGACAACAAACCGAATGCAATTATAAAACTCCAATCGAAGCATTTGAGACAATTGACGGATGAGAAGAAGCTTTGGGATTTCAGTTTGTTGAACCTACAGCAGATGTTACAGGAGTTAACGGCATTACAAGGCAAAACGGAGCGCATAAAAAACTTCCCTTATCCAAAGCAGTATGGAAGTATAGGTTATCATTTTGTGCATATATTTATGTGGATGTTGCCAATGGCAATCATTCCTGCGTTTGCGAACATGGGGATTAGCATTTCTGAAACCAACCCCTTAATAGGCGAGTATTTTGTTTGGTTAAACATACCGTTTACGGTAATTGTAATTTGGGTGTTCAACACCATGTTGCGCATAGGCTTAGGAGGGGAGAATCCATTTGAGGGCTCACCCAACGACGTCCCCATCTCGAACATCTCTCGTGGCATCACCCGCGACATCCTTCAAATCATCAACGAAGACCCAGCAAAAATCCCTGCGCCATTCGAGAATGTGAATCACATCGATATGTAGTAGTGGTTCCTCCTTCTTCATTCTCATTCTCATTCTCACACTCACTCAGGGGGTGTCCATCACGGATGTTCTTCTGCAATGGTGCTGTGTCCGCCTCGGGCTGATGAGAGAAGTTCACCAAGCATTTGTCTGAACTTGGATTTGGGGAGATTCCTGGGATTAACTAGAATTCTTGTTCTTCTGCAATGGTGTTGTATCAGCCTCAGGCTGATGAGAGTAGTTCACCAAGAATAGAAGTACCCACACGTCTGACCTTCTGGTTGGTGTTGTCACCAACCAACCAATCCAATTCCCTTCGGTCATGAGAGAAGTTCACCAAGCAATCCAAATAAAAATACTATATATTTGTTCAGATTAAGACTATGATTAAACCACTCACCTTTCTGCTAATTACCCTCTCTTCCTTTGCTTTCGTGCACAATGCCCGAGTAAAGGTGAATGTTCACCCTATGGTTAAAAACAAAAAGTTGATTCAACTTGAAGGTATGTTTACCGTGAACAACAAACCTTTTTTATTGATATCCGAGAATAGACATTTAGCAGTTAATTATACCGCCGCTATCTATCCCATCGAAAAAGATGGCAACTTAGGGACACCAATCCGACAGCCAGATGTCAATTTAATTGATGTGTATATGGCTCAGAAAAAATCGATTTATTTAGAAAATATAATCATCAATAAGGATAAAACATGGGTGTATTTTACTAAGCGAAAAAAGGGAAATGGTACAGTGTGCTGTGTGGAACTCAAAGAAGATTGTATAATAAACAGGGAAGGAGCTCAGGAATTGATGAACTTAGATTTAGGTACCTTTCATTACTATGCCGCTTTTGATGTGAGACAATCGCCAGATCAATCGAAGATATTAGTGGTAGGCATGAATTCCAAAACCAATAAATCTTCTGAGTATATCTTTAAACTGTACACCGCCGGAATGAAGGAATTAATCTGGGAGAAAAAATTAAATGCACCTAGAAGACAAGGGTTCTTTAAAGGCTCAGATAATTTTAGTACGGGCAGAGAACCGAATTCAAAGATCTTTTGCAATTTCTTGCTAAACAACAATGGAGATGTATTTATGTTAGCTGATAAAGAAAACCCTTCGGGCTTAAAGCACGAATTAAGTATTTATGCATTGGATGGAAAGACAGGCGAGCACACATCGACAGAGATTAATTTGCCGGGTGAATACTTCAACGGCACAATTTTTAGATTGGGCAAAAATGGAGAGGCAAATTTTATGGCCTTTTATTCGAGTATAAAAGAAAAGTTTGTTGAGTTTTCAAATCAATCGGGTGTGAAAATAAATTCGTTTGTAGCTTTGTCGTATGATGGAAAAGAAACCAAGACCCTTGCAGATTTCACTTTTACCGACGAGCAGCAGAGTCTATTTTATCCTGCTAAGAAAAGAAAGCCAAAAACCGATTACCGAATAGGGGGATATACCATATCCAACTCCATCAACACACCTACGGGCGACTTAGCCATACTGATGGAGCAATCCTTTTCTACCGTAGGAACCGAGCGACCATTCAGCAACAAAACCAATGGGTATGTAAATGTTTTAATACTAGATTCAGCCTTGCAGTTCAAATCGTGTCATCCCTATGAACGGTTTCAAAGCACAGTGCCGTATAGATATTTTACTGTAAGCCGTTTGTTTATTCGCGACGGCGAATTAGAACTCATGTATGGCAACAAAGACGAGCAGTTGCAACTTGTAAACATCAGCAAACCCTCTGCGCGACCAATGAACCTAGGGTCAAAATACCCGCAAGAATGCTCACCATTTGCCAACACCAGCTTGCTATTAGATGGCAATTACCTCGTACCATTCAAAACCAAAGGAAGTTTGGGTTGCAGTAAAATAAGTAGATAGAGAGTGAAGCAGCCAAGCTTAGAATTAATCATTCCACAGAGCAAATGACAAGCGAACTCAACAAACAGTATTTCAAAACCAAACAAGAGCACAAAAAAAATGTAAGCAAAGACGCTTGGTTCATTTGGATAGCCATCTTCCTGATCTTTAGTATCAGTGTCATCCTAGGTGTCCGCACAGATATTCAGAAACAAGAGGATGCGCCTAGAAAGGATTCTACAGTTCTGCAGCCATAGACACACCAAACATCACGTCAGATCTTCTGGTTGATGTTGTACTCCCTTCGGTCATGAGAAAAGTTCACCAACCAATCTGCAATGGTGCTGTGTCCGCCTCAGGCTGATGAGAAAAGTTCACCAAGCAATTGTCTGAACTTGGATTTGGGGAGATTATATAGATTAACGAGAAGTTGTGGCTGATCCGCTCTTTTGATTTATGTTATTAGAACTTCACCAACCATCACGTCTGACCTTCTGCAATTGTGTAGTACTCCGGTTGGTCATGAGAATAGATCAAGCGCAATCATAATTATTTAAAAATGCATGTGATTGAGGATGATTGGAGGGGGGGTGATATTATTGATTACATATTGGCTATACATACGGACTATAAGTGGCAAGTATTAATTAAATGTAAACGGTTAAAATATTTATATTTGCGTTTCATGGTGAATTAGTACCTCTCATA
>JAWKNQ010000014.1:0-50932 GCA_041391605.1 Bacteroidia bacterium | reverse complement strand
TCTCGCAGAGGGCGATTACGCTTTCCACTGCATACTTCCGCAAGGGACGTCTCTGTCTCAAAGTATTGAAACTTCGATGCAGGCTATGCGTATTATTAAAAAATTTGACGAAGTAAAATTGGTAGTAGGTAAAACAGGAAGTGCAGAAGTGCCAACGGACCCAATGCCACCAGAAGCCACTGATATGATGATTATTTTAAAAAATCCAAAAGAGTGGAAACGGAACGTCACCTACGCTGAACTTGCCGATGAATTTATGGAAAAACTTCAGGTGATTCCAGGAGTATTTTTCGAAATTAATCAACCCATTCAAATGCGATTCAATGAACTAATGACCGGAGTTAGACAAGATGTTGCAGTAAAAATATTTGGCGAAAACATAGATACCCTTTTAGTTTATGCCAATCAAGTATCGAATGTGTTACAAACCATTGAGGGAAGCACCGAACCCGAGGTTGAACGAGTTGCGGGTTTACCTCAAATATCAATCGAATACAATCGAGTACAAATGGCAAATTACGGATTACATATTCAAGATATAAATCAAATCATTAAGACATCATTTGCAGGTGGAAAAGCTGGAGTGGTATACGAAAATGAAAGACGATTTGATCTTGTACTTCGTTTAGATAGTGCCAGCAGAAGTGGAATTGACGATATCAATCATTTATATATTCCAATAAAAAATGGCAGACAAATTCCACTTTCTCAAGTGGCAACAGTTAAATTTGAAATAGGTCCAGCTCAAATAAGCAGAGAAGGTGCAAAACGCAGAATTGTAGTTGGGTTCAATGTAAAAAATCGCGATGTAGAATCAGTGGTAGATGACTTGCAAGTGGCATTAGCTAAAAAAGTGAAACTGCCCGCAGGCTATTACTTCAGCTACGGAGGAACTTTCGAAAATTTACAAGCCGCAACTGCACGATTACAAATAGCAGTACCAATTGCATTAGGCTTAATCTTCATTTTACTTTTTGTGACTTTTAACTCTTTAAAACAAGCCAGTTTAATCTTTATGGCCATACCAATGGCAGCGATTGGTGGTGTGTTTGCATTAATGCTTCGTGAAATGCCTTTTAGTATTTCAGCAGGCGTTGGATTCATTGCCTTATTTGGAGTTGCAGTGCTGAACGGAATTGTGTTAATCGCTACATTTAATCAACTTAAAAAAGACGGAGAAACTGATACAATCAAACGAATAATTATGGGAACAAAAATTAGATTACGCCCAGTATTAATGACTGCCACTGTGGCATCACTGGGATTTCTGCCTATGGCTCTTTCACATGGAGCTGGTGCAGAAGTGCAAAAACCATTGGCCACAGTTGTTATTGGAGGCTTATTATCAGCAACCTTTCTAACACTATTTGTATTGCCGTTGTTGTATTTAGTTTTTGAAACACTTTCTTTCAAGAAAATTAAGCCGACAGCTCTGATCGTATTATTTGGTTTTGCCTTTAGTTCTATACATGCACAATCTACTGGAACTGAATTAAATCTTGAACAAGCAATCTCGAAGGCCTTACAAAACAATCCAAGTCTACAAGCACAAGATTCGCGTGTATTATCGACTCAAAAAATGAAAAAATCAGCCTTTGAACTTCCTAAAACTTCAGTGATGATGCAATTTGGTCAGTACAACAGTTATCACAATGATCGTGCATTTCAAGTTAATCAAAACATTCCATTCCCAACTTATTTTCTGCTCAAACAGGATTATTACAAAAGCAGAATATCAAGCTAGCAAACTTCAAAAGAGATTCTAGAAAATGCCTTGCGAACAGAAATGAAATATCATTTTGAACATTTAGTATATCTGAATCACAAACATGTTCAATTGGCTAAACTCGATCGGTTTATGTACAGCATTTAGTAGGGTCGCCACATTAAAGGCACAGCACTGGCGAAACTCATCTTACAGAGAAAACTACTGCTGAGACCATGCATGGTGAGATTAAGTTACAACTAAGCAGAAATGCAACAGATATTCAAAACAACATATAATACATTAAAAATGTTGATGCAGAGTAATAGAACTTTACCATTCAAATGGATGAAACTTACAATGCAAAACATTTGATTCAGTGCCGACACCTCCCTATTAGCAAACAACCCTGAATTAAAATTGATGCAACAAAATGCACGTCTAGCTGAAAAAAGCAAAGCATTAGAACTAGCATCAACATTTCCTGAAATCAATTTAGGCTATTTCAATCAATCTTTAATCGGCAATCAAACTGTAAATGGTCAAGATGTGTTTTATCAAATTAACGACAGGTTTCAAGGTTTCAGTATAGGCGTTGGAATTCCATTGACTTTCTTTAGCAACTCAGCAAAAATCAAAGCGATGGAATTAGAAAAAGAAGCGTAAACAAAGAAGCGGAATATGAAAAGCAAAAACTGCAAATGCAACTCCAAAACGCTTATCAGAACTACCTTCAAAACATCGCTGAATTAAAACACTACAATGAAATCGCTATTCCAAATGCACAAGTGATTGTTCAAACAAGTAAACTTGGATTTGAATCTGGCGAAATTGGATACATCGAGTATTTACATGCATTAAAATGGGATCCAGAAGCTCAATTAAATCTTTTTGGATGCCATTCATCAACTGAATCAATCTCTTCACAACATCAATTTCCTAATCAATCAATAAAATCCATGGAAACAATTCATAATTATAATAAGTCTTCTATTCTTCTACAGCTCTTGCAGCAACGCTAGTTCAGACATGTCTGGAGGAAGAACATCAACATCACGATGAGCATCAAACACCAAACACTACAACCCTTACACATCGCTCAAATAGAATCCATTAAGATTCAGCAGGAGAATCGAAAAGAAACAATTAACGGCTTCCTTAAAGCCAAATGGGCTCTTAATGGTTCCAAATAATCGTGCAAACACCAACTGCCCTAATGGTGGTGTTATAAAAGACATCCTCGTTCAAACTGGGCAGACTGTTCGAAAAGGACAAATAATTGCAAGCGTATCAAATATCAATTTTATCCAAATGCAAGATGCATTTATTTCGGTTCGAGCCCAAATTGAACTAAAAGAATTGGAATTAAAACGTCAAGAAGATTTAAAAGCAGGTAATGCTGGAGCCCTTAAAAACCTTCAATCTGCCAAAGCTGAATTAAAATCCTTGAAATCTCAGGAAGCGAGTTTAGAAAAACAGTTTGAACTTCTCGGCATTAAATCAAATAGTATAAACAGCGAAAACCTGCGTTCAACTTTCGTCATAACAAGTCCTATTGACGGAGCAATCAGTCATATTTCTGTGAATATTGGTTCTTATGTTGATGCCAATACTTCAATAGCAGAGATAGTAGATCACAAGCAATTGCATTTGGATTTATTTGTGTATGAAAAAGATTTGCAAAAAGTGAAGGTAGGACAAACCATTCATTTCACGCTGACCAATAATCCGGGAAAAGAATACGATGCCGATATTTATGCCATTAGCAATACATTTGAGAAAAACAGTAAAGCGATTGCTGTTCATGCTTTAGTAAAAGGCGACAAACGAGGTTTAATCGATGGAATGAGCATAACAGCATTAGTAAGTTTAGAGGATGCTACTGTTGATGCTGTTCCAAATGAAGCCATTGTGAATCATGAAGGTCATGATTACATTTTTATTGTGAGCGAAAAGAAGGACGAACACCAACATTCACACGATTCAGCAGATGGAAATGTGCAGGCAGCGCACCACCACGATTCCGAAGCAAGTGTAGGAGATTACGCAAATGGCCTTACCTTTGAAAAAATTCCTGTGAGAAAAGGAACTTCAGATATTGGCTACAGCGAAATTGCTCTGCTCAAGAATATCCCTGCTGACAGTAAGATCGTCACAAATGGGGCATTCTTCCTCATGGCAAAAATGACGAATTCAGAAGAAGGACACGAACATTAAACAAAAGATGAAACTACCATTTAAAGACCGCAAATTTATAGTCTTAATCACTGCTGTGATTGTGGTGGTTTTACTTGAAATATTTTCATTAACGGGCAAACGGATTCCCATGCCGTTTGCCCCTTTTTTTTACGCTACTTGTATATTGGGAGTAGGATATTCGGTAATCTGGAATGGGCTTAAAGCTTTGTTCAAGTTAAACTTCAGCAACATCAACCTTTTGATGCTGATAGCAGTTATTGGTGCTTTTTATCTCGGCGAGTACCCCGAAGCGGCGGTACTTATAGTCTTATATATTTTAGGAGAGCGTTTAGAAGATATAGGAATTGATAATAGCAAATCGGCACTGGATGAACTCGTAAACAAAGCACCTAAGACTGCATTTGTTAAATCGGAACAAAAAGCACAAGCAATTGAAAAAATAGCAATAGGCACATTAATTGAAATTAAACCTGGGGATATGATTCCTTTAGATGGGGAAATAATTTCTGGACATAGCAGCATTGATGAAGCCGCAATCACGGGAGAACCCATCCCAAAGGACAAGCATCCTGGAGACACTGTTTTTGCGGGTACACTTAACAAAAATGGATTTCTTGAAATCAAGACGAGTGCTGTTTCGGAAGACACAACTTTTTCCAAAATCGTTCGATTGACATTTGAGGCTCAGGCGAATAAAAGTGAAACACAAAAATTTATTCAAAAATTCTCTAGAACCTATACCCCATTGATGATTGCCTTATCAGTTTTAGTGTTTCTCGTATCCGTTTTCATACTTGACAAAACAGTAAATACAAGTATTGAGCAAGCCATAACTTTATTGGTGATTGCTTGTCCTTGTGCCTTAGTAATTTCAACGCCAGTTGCTATTTATGCAGCGTTAGGAAATGCATCAGAAAAAGGAGTCCTGATCAAGGGTGGTAAATATCTTGAGGCCATAGCAGATATTAAGGCAATTGCGTTAGATAAAACTCGCACTTTAACAGATGGAAAACCTGTTGTATCAGATGTTTTTCCCATTAATGGTTGCAGTAGAGAAGAACTTTTAGCCTGTTCTGCAGGAGCCGAAATCTTCAGTGAACACCCACTAGCCGATGCCATTGTTGAAGCAAGCAGGAAAGAAGGATTTGAGCCCCATCTTGCTGAGAAATTTAGAAGTGTAATGGGCGAAGGTGCTATTGCCGAATGTTTGGTTTGTGAAGATGAAACCATATATGTAGGAAAATTAGAGTTTATTGAGAAACACCATGGAGAAGATGCAGAGGCAAAACGCTTGGTTGAACAATTATCAAATGAGGGAAAAACTAGTGTCGTAATCAGTTTTGGGAATGGAATAGCCGGAGTATTAGGATTAAGTGATGCAATCAAACCTGAAAGTATGGCTGTAATTCAAGAATTGAAATTGTTGTGTATAGAACCAATCATGTTGACTGGCGACCACATCAAAACGGCTGAATTTGTGGCTAAGCAAATTGGTATTGTGAAAGTTTATGGAGGATTACTCCCAGAAGACAAAGCCAAACATGTGAAGCAAATATTAAAAGAAAAAGGGAATACAGCCATGCTTGGTGATGGAATAAATGATGCTCCAGCATTAGCAAATAGCACGGTTGGAATTGCAATGGGAGCAAGTGGGAGCGATACAGCTATAGAAACGGCCAACATTGCATTACTAAACGAGCAATTAACACTGATTCCGTATTTGATTCGTTTAGGTCGAGCTACATTGAAACGAATAAAATTAAACACAGGATTTGCTATTGGTGTAAAAGCATTGTTTGTGATATTGGCATTTTTTGGATACAGCCATTTAGTATTAGCAATTACAGCAGATGTAGGTGTAACGTTATTGGTAATCTTAAGTAGTTTACGTTTGAGATCTTTTGAGCACTAAAAAACTTGAACAAAACACTTAGTCTTGAGACGGGTATAGTACTTTATCGTATACTTTCTGTTCTTTTTTAAGGATAAAATTTAGTTGCTTGTAAAAAACATGACTTTCAATTCGAATGGTGTTTGATCGCACTCGAATGAGATCGCAGGGTTTTGTTTTGGCCCATTCGGTAATGGCATCCACCAATAATTTTCCAACACCTTTGTTTCGGTGAATTTCACTGACAACTAAACCACCTATTTCGACAAAAGGGTCTGTTTCAACTCTAAGAGTAAAAAAGGCGTGTATCCAGCCTAAGACTTCATTATCATCGTTGGCAATTAAAATAGTATGATCGGAGTCCTTAATTATTTTATTTAGTCGATCTTTCATCAGAGAAGAAGATGTTTCATACCCGAGCTGTTTCGATAATTCAGCTATTTGAACGCAGTCTTGTATGGTTGCTTGACGAATTTGCATATTGGATTAAACAAGCGAAATTACAATCTTTCCGTAGAATAAGTTAAATATCAAAGTATTAATTTTGAAATTAATTGTCAATTTTTGTTCATAATTTACATTTTTTAGGAAACATTTTGTTCGTTATCCGTCATAGTGTAAACACATTTTATTAGATTGATATAACCTCATGAAAAAAATTTACATACGCAACACAATCGTTTCACTAGCTTTTTTACTTTCACTTACTAGTGCAGTAATGTACAAATCTGGTGCTAGCGGTGGTTATACTAATGCCCCAGGCGAAAAGGATTGCACAGATTGTCACTCTGGAAGCTTAATCACTTCGGGCAATTCCAATCTAAATAAAATACGTTTAAACCCAAATTTCACAAAAGGTGGTTATGAAATTGATTCCACATATGAAATCGAATTAACTTGTGTGCAAAAGGGCATCAGTCGTTGGGGTTTTGAAGTTACTTGCCTCAATTCTTCGACTGATTTAGCAGAAGGAACATTCAGTACTAGCAACAACAGAGTGCGCACTACAATTGCGTATATTGGAGGCAAAAAGAGAAATTACGTTGTTCAAACTTCTACTGGAAGTAGCAGTACTGCAACTGATAGTGTGAGATGGGTTTTCAAATGGAAAGCTCCAAGTTCTAATGTTGGAAAAGTGAAATTTTACATCACAACAAATGCCGCAAACGATGATAATAAAGATGGAGGTGATGACATTTATGCGAAGGTATTTGAATTTGGATGTGCTTCTGGTTTACCAACTGCAGAAGCATACACGAATGATTCTGTAACATGTACCAATACAAATGTCAATTTCATTGGCAGTGGAACAAATTCACCCACTTCCTACTCATGGAAATTTACAGGTGCTATACCTTCATCGAGTAACTCCAAAAACCCTACGGTTAAATTTGTACAAGCAGGTAAACAATATGCCATTTTAACAACGTCTAGTAGTTCAGGGACTAGCTTACCAGACACCATGGAAATCACTGTGAATCAATCTCCAGGTGCAAGTATTATTGGAGGATACTACGGTACTATTTGCGAAGGGGACTCCCTTTTAATTAGCGCTAATTCTTCAAGCACAATAACTCATTACTGGAATCCTGGAGGGCAAACCAGCACTAGTATTTATGTCAAAAACATTGGAGCATACTCTGTGACGAACACATCAACCATCAATGGTTGTAAAGGCACAAGTTCTAGTTTTGTGTTAAGTCATCACCCTACCCCAAGCATATCAATTACTGGGAAAACATCTCCTGATACAATATGTGGCAATTACAAAGACAATATTTATGTGTCTGGGAATAACCTTGATAGTGTAATCTGGTATGTAAATGGAAAGGTCTATGCACGAAATCAAAGTAATACGCTAGCCATAAATGCGAGTTCGGACATTGAAATTTCAGCGATAGGTAAGAGCAATAAAGGTTGTGTAACTCCAATGTCAAATGTGATTAAGAAATATATCGTTAAGAAATTGACCCCATCATTAAAAAGCTTCTCGAAGACAAGTTCGAGTATAACGCTCAATTGGAGAAATCAACCTGGCATTGATTCCATTACATATTCTATAAATGGTAGTTCGTATTCAAATATAGGAAAAGATTCAAATTTAACAGTGAGTAATTTGAACTCAAATTCATTCTACGGAATTACATTGCGAACTTATCAAAAGTCTCCTTGCAATTATATCGACACTAGCATTCTAGTTAAAACCAATAGCTGTTCGGGATTATCCTATACAATAAACTCAAAACCAAGACTTTGTAAAGGTGAGACTCTTGATATTGAAGTAAATGGACTTTATGCCACTAAATACAGCCTATCTTTCGAAGGAGGCGCATATCAATCCGACACTATTTTCTCAATCCCAGCCATTCAATCCGATTCGTTTTCAATATCCATTATCGATAGCTTAAGTGGCAATTGTCCAGCTTTGAAAGATGTTGTTTCTTACGAAGTGGATTCCATGCCTTACGAAAAGCCTTTTCAAGATGTGGTATACAGTTGTGACAATATATACACTTTAAAAAGAAGTCCAAATTTCCTGAACTATGAGTATTTTAGAAATGGGAACCTATTATACAGCGGAACAGACAATTCTTACAATTTCACAAATTTAAATTACGGAGATACTCTTAGAAGTTTTGCAGTAGTTAATGCTTGTAGCAAATCTGTAGAAACAGTATTTGAACTGAATTCAACATTTTCTGCTAATTATCAATTTAGTAGAACTAAATCTGATTACACTTTTACTGCTAATGATACTACAGCTACTGGATTCAAATGGTATTTAGGAACAACACTAGTAGGACAATCTAATCCATTGTTAATCGACTTGTATTCTTATTCAGAAAAGGAAATTGAAATGACCTTACAGACTTTCAACCAAGTAAACTGTTTTGATACATTCAAGCAAAATATCCAACTCCCCAAATTCACCTCAATTCAAACAGTTGATTTGGCTAATTTAAGTGTTTATCCAAACCCAACTGAAAATAAACTTACAATAGAACTTTCTGACAACAGTTCTCACAAGTATTCTATTACAAGTATTGACGGACGATCTATTTCTGCGGGAACTTTTGAAGGCAAAGTAGAATTGGATTTATCGAATTACAGCAAAGGATATTATATTTTAAAAGTTGGTGAAAATGGAAACTCAGTTTATAAACCAATCATATTAAAATAGGTTCAATATGTTAAAGTGTTGAAAAACACTACCTAGATTTCACAACTTGATTTTGTTTTAAATAATTGAGTAAATTGCCTCAATATACGACTGTATTAAAACGCAATTTTCAAAATGAAATCAATTGAACAAATTAGTCAGTGGATGAATCAACATCCTACATCAAGTTCATTCATAAAATACTTAATTTGGGTGTTTTTTATTATTGTTCTTGTTCAGCTGGCAAGACGTTTAATTCGTAAAAAACTACCAGATACGGCGACCAAGTACAAGTCGCAAAAGGGAATTGAAATCATTGGTTATTTTGTTATCATATTTCTTTCCATTTCATATTTTACAGGGAATATAAAGGATTTTGCTCTGGCTATAGGATTGTTTACAGCAGGTATTACTATTACTTTGCAAGAATTAATATTGAGTATAGCTGGTTCAATTTACATATTTCTTGTCAATGTATACAAACCTGGAGATCGGATTGAAATCAATGGAATCAAAGGCGATGTGATTGACATCGATAGTATATATACTACTATGATGGAAATTGGTGAATGGGTAAGCAGCGACAATTACAGCGGCAGGATAGTGAAGTTGAGCAATGCCTTTGTGTTTCGAGGACCAATTTACAATTACTCTCGCGATTTTCCCTTTATTTGGGATGAATTCAATATCCCAATACGCTATGGGTCGGACGTGGAGCTTGCAAAGAAAATTGTGATACAAGTGGCTTCAGAAACTTTATCTGAATACGTAACAGCCTCTAAAGACCAATGGAAGAATGTGGTGGACAGATACTACATCGAGAATGCTATTGTAGAGCCTACCCTAGCAATAAGCATGACCGACAATTGGATTCAGTTTAACTTGAGGTATATAGTAGATTATAAGAAAAGAAGGTATACCAAGCATATTCTAAACGAATTAATCGGGCAAGAAATTGAAAAAACGAATTCTAAGGTAGTATTGGCATCTGCGACTATAGAAATAGTGAGGATACCGCATGTTCAAGTTGAGAAGGAGAAATAATTATATATAATGCTGATTCAGTATCACTATTGCCTTTTCAAACTTCATCACCTTTGCTAAAGTTTGATTAAAGAGTTGGTAGTAATTATCTGAATCCATAGACTGCTTATTTGTTTTTAAGTTTTCTAATATGTGTTTGTAGGTATCAACCTGATTTTGAAGAATTTGTTGAGGCGACTCTCTCATATTAAATTAATGACGATTGAGATTAGAAATGTTGCACGTGCATTATGAACAAATTTATGGTTGATTCCTTACTTGATTCAGTCTATTTAGAAGTTCAAGAACTCCCAATATTTAAAATTTCATTTTGTTTCATTTAATAAAAGGGGAATACAATTGTTTATACCATGGTAATTTGGGATCATCATCTGTTCCAAATTCATCTTGTTTCACGTGAGGGAACTTTGCTGTTCCAAAAATTACATCCCACATAAATAAAAAAGACGAATAGTTAACATGATCGTCTCCTTTATCGCCCAATCCGTGATGCATATGATGTGTATCTGGCAGAGCAAGAATTCGTTCTAAAATCCAAACAAATGGCCTTAATGATTTACTTTTATGTAAAATCAAATCAAATCTAAATCCAACATGAATCAGAAGCTCCATAGTACCTTTTATAATATAAACATATACCAATTCTTGTCCCAAACCTAAATAAACGGCCAATCCTCCAAGGTATAGATTTGGCATAAATATAAACCAAAACACATTTTGCCTAAATGCCACCCCAATGTTCATGCTTGGTGTTGTATGATGGGTCTTATGAAACTTCCACAACCAATTCCATTCATGACCTTTTCGATGATACCAATACTGAATGAAATCATCAAGTAACATAAAGCCAATAAAACCTTTCCAAAAGGCAATGTTTGTAAGTGAATCTTTGTATTGAGGGATAAGCCAATCCAGAAGAATGGCGGTTAGAAACACAATTCCAGGTTTGATTAGTATTGCAAACTGTGCAATACTTAACACATTAATTATCCAATCGTCTTTACGATATTTTGAGTTTGCGTAAACACCAGTTATAACTTCTATTATACCTAAAAAGATTAAAATTCCCGTTACTATATAAATTTCCATTTGATTTTTGTTATATCACCACAAATATAGCCGGCAAGAGAATCATTTACAGATATTAAATAATTGAAAACCAATTTAGTAAATCTAATAATAATCAAAATTTACAAAAGTCATAAGAGTTGAGGCACAAAATGCAATTATAGCAAATTCATTCAGGTAAAAATCGCAGATAATGCATCAAAACCAGAATTTTCATGAATTTGAATTGTATAGTACCAAAAATAAAACAAAAGAGTAAATTGCCCATTTTAAAGCATCAAATCAAGTATGTACATTTGAGAAATGAAAAAGTCTCTCCTAATATTGCCCATTATATTTATCAATATTTGTTTGAAAGGACAATCTTTCCACAATGCTCTTGCATTTGGTTATCAGCATGCACCAAATTCAAAGACTTTCAATACATGTAAATTGTCAAAATTATACTTTCAAGCTTCAATACCAATCAAATTAAAAAGCGGAAATTACCTTCTTTTTAACCCAGATTTACATCAACAGACATTTAACTTTGAAAACCAAAAGCAATTAACTTGTTACAAAACGGGAATGAGTGCTACATATTTACATTTGGGTGATAAGAGAAACACAATTGGTATTCTCAATTTTAGCAACAACTTTGAATCGGGTAATTTTACAGGACATCCAATACAAATTGGGGCTGGTGTGTTATTTATCAAAAAAAAATCAGCAAGTCTCAAATGGAAATATGGTTTATACGTGAATAGAGAATATTTTGGACTCCTTGTTGTTCCATTATTTGGTATGGATTATAAAATCAATTCAAAGCACAGAGTATATGGAATTTTACCTCAAAACTTGAGATATGAATATAAAGCAAATTCCAAAAGCAGAACAGGACTTATCTTTGAAACACCAATTTACACCTATGCACTTAATCAACAAAGCAGCACGTACATTGATCAAAGACATATTCAACTAGGTGTATATCAATCCATTTATTTAAGTAAAAACATTGTCCTTGATTTATCCATTAAGCAACCTATAAGCAGTAAACAAAACCTATTTAACACCAATCAAATGTATATGTTTAATGTCTTGGGAGTTGGTATTGGAGGAAAACGCTCTTCAGATAAATTACCTATATCAAGATACAAAACTGGCTTAGTCTTTGAAATGAGTTTAAACTATAGAATTGAGGTTGAAAAGGCAGAATAATTAAGAACAAAATTTATGTATCTGCTTCTATAAAACACAATTATTTAAAACAGGGAATACTACGTGATCTCAGTCGCAATGTGGCTACATGATAAATACCAATGTGCACCTGCACATCCATGTATTTTTATTTCCTCCTGCTTACAAAAGCTGGGGCTTTTGACAAGGGATTACTGCGTGATCCCAGTCGCAATGTGGCTACATGATAAATACCAATGTGCACCTGCACATTCATGTATTTTATTTCCTCCTGCTTTCAAAAGCTGGGGCTTTTGACACGGGATTACTGCATGATCCCAGTCGCAATGTGGCTACATGATAAATACCAATGTGCTTCGGCACATTCATGTATTTTATTTCCTCCTGCTTACAAAAGCTGGGGCTTTTGACAAGGGATTACTGTGTGATCCCAGTCGCAATGTGGCTACATGATAAATACCAATGTGCACCTGCACATTCATGTATTTTATTTCTCCTGCTTACAAAAGCTGGAGCTTTTGACAAGGGATTACTGCGTGATCCCAGTCGCAATGTGGCTACATGATAAATACCAATGTGCACCTGCACATTCAAGTATTTTTATTTCCTCCTGCTTACAAAAGCTGGGGCTTTTGACACGGGATTACTGCGTGTTCCCAGTCGCAATGTGGCTACATGATAAATACCAATGTGCTTCGGCACATTCATGTATTTTTATTTCCTCCTGCTTACAAAAGCTGGGGCTTTTGACAAGGGATTACTGTGTGATCCCAGTCGCAATGTGGCTACATGATAAATACCAATGTGCACCTGCACATTCATGTATTTTTATTTCCTCCTGCTTACAAAAGCTGGAGCTTTTGACAAGGGATTACTGCGTGATCCCAGTCGCAATGTGGCTACATGATAAATACCAATGTGCACCTGCACATTCAAGTATTTTTATTTCCTCCTGCTTACAAAAGCTGGGGCTTTTGACACGGAGGGAAATAAAAATACCCACTTCCGTTGGAAGTGGGTATTTTCTATGTGCACCCGTAGGGATTCGAACCCCAAACCTCTTGATCCGTAGTCAAGTACTCTATCCAGTTGAGCTACGGGTGCTTTTTTGTGAGTGCAAAAGTAAGTATAAAAAAAATCCCTTACAATATTTTTGTAAGGGATTTTTCGTAAGTAAATTTTATAATTAGTTTAAGATAAACTTAGTTGTAGTATTGATTTTGTTGCTTAACAATGTGCAAGTGTAAACACCATTGCTTAAACCTTCTGTTGATACAGTGATATCAAAATCGCCTGCATTGTAATTACCTTCAACTGTTCTAACAACTTTACCAGTGATATCGCGAATGCTTAGAGTGATATATGCATCTTGTGTTAACACAACTGGAACAAATACTTCTCTTACACCGTTACTAGGGTTAGGGTAAATGTTACCAATTCCATTTCCGTTTGCATCCATTTGGTCAGCACTTAATGTTTGAGTAGTTAAGTGGTATTCTGTAGCGTCAACTAATGAATTATTGAATACATCTCCAGGTAAATAAGATTTCCAGATTCCAACTGTAGCACCAAATGCCATTTGAGTATTAGATATGATTGTACTGTTAATAGCTTCTCTGTCGATGTTATCAATTACAAATCCAGTTTTGCTATACATTCTTACAGCATACATGTTGTATTTCTTTTCCCAAGTAGAACCATTGTAAGCAATTGCAGTATCTCCTAGAGTAGAAACTTGCATTGGTTTGAATGTAAATGTGTGTCCAACAACGTTTGCATTTTGATTGGTTGCACTATGAGGTACAGTAATTTCAACTGGAGCTACAATTCTTCTTCCAAAGAAAGTTGTAGATGCACCATTTAAGTCAACGCTGTCAGCCCATTCTTTAGTTAAGAAGATTGTATCTGTTTTAAATGCTGCAGAGTTTAATTTAGTTTTAACACTGAAATTATTTCTCAACGGAAAAGCAGAGTAATGAGGTGTCATGTTTGGATCATTATTGAAAATATATGAAGGAAACTCTAATCCACTAGGTCTGAAATATTGAATAAATACAGTATCAACGATTTCTACCATGTTTCCACCTAACATCATTGAGTCGGCTTGACGTACATAGAATTGAGTCCAACGAATTGAATCCCAAGTGTATGTGTTATGACGAGAGTATTTAGCAGGATTGCTAGAAAAAACGATATCTCTTGGATCGTTAGTTCTTCCTAATACGTGCCAGTTGGTATTTCCTGTTTGACCATCTGAAAACACAGTGTATAAATTCGTGTCAGTAGACATGAAATAAACTGAACTTGTGAAACCTGTACCATTGAAATCGTTGTAGGCATTAGCGAAATCATACCAGCCAGTTGAGAAATCTCTCTTGGCATCCGATTTTTTGTCTTCACCTTTAACAACTCCTTTGAATTCTTGATGGTTGTAATTGATTCTTTCAGTAGCTTGCTGGGCATTCAGAGCCAAAAAACCGAATCCTAAAATTGTAAATAAAACTTTTTTCATAAACGTATATTTTTTATTGCTTTTTATAATTAGACGTCAAAATTAACACGAATGCTGCAATCTTTATTAAAAAAATTCACTTTTTAATAAATTACTCACTAAACTCCTAATATATAGAGCTTTAAATTTAGAAGTCTCCTTCAACCGGCCTTAACAAAATCTCCTCCATCACTGCATTGCCTCGAGCTTCCCAAGCAAACCAGATTGATTTTGCAATTGTGCTTGCCTGAATAAAGCGTGTAACAGGTAATTCTGTATTCTTCCAACTCTCTGTTAATGTGGCCCCTGGCAAGATTGAGCTCACTGCTATTTTATAAGGCATTAACTCCAAACGCAAAACTTTTGACATGCCAATCAAAGCATGTTTGCTGATGCAGTATGCACCTCCGTTTGGATAACCAATAACACTAGCTGTGGAGCACATATTAAATATATATCCATCCTTAGATTGCTTTAACAATGGAATCAAAAGTTTACTTATATAATAAGCCGCGTTCAAATTCAAGGCCATTTGAAGTTCAAAAACTTTATCTTCTTCAGTAGAAATCTCTCCAGGAATAAAAACACCTGCATTATTGACTAAAACATTTATGCTTTTGTGTAAATCAGTAATTTCTATTCCAATTCTTTTAACTTCTTCTTTCTTCGACATATCAGCCTTTAAGACAAGCAAGTTTTCCCCATATTCTTGCTGTAACTTATTCAAAGAACCAAGTGACCTAGAAACTGAAATTACTTTGAATCCTTCTTGAAGAAACTTTCTAACAATCTCCAAACCAATTCCTTTTGACCCACCTGTAATTACGGCTATTCTTTGCATGCTTCAAACTTAATTGAATTTTCCATAGCTTCAAAATTGAAACATACTAGATCAATTAATAACATCCGTTAACAAAACGCTCATGAACTACTTATACTTTTCTGTATATTTACGGCGTTTTATAACTCAATGAATTTAAAATTTTTCTACTATTTCGGTCATTATTTGCTTTTCCTTAAAGGCATGCTTTCAAGACCAGAGAAAATGTCTGTGTTCTTCAAACGCTTGTCGGATGAAATGTATAAAATTGGAATTGGTTCTCTTCCAATCATTGCAATTACAGCCCTTTTTATTGGCGCTGTAACAACTGTTCAAACCGCTTATCAATTGGTAAGTGGACTAATTGCAAAATCAGTTATTGGGACAATCGTTTCTGACAGCACAATGTTAGAACTTGGACCAACAATCTCTTGCCTTGTTTTATCAGGAAAAGTTGGTGCTCATATAGCTTCGGAAATTGGCAATATGCGCATAAGTGAGCAGATTGATGCGTTGGATGTCATGGGGATTAACGCTTCTGCCTACCTTGCTCTTCCTAAAATTTTAGCGGGTTTATTAATGATTCCTCTTCTCAATATTATTGCAATTACATTAAGTATTTATGGTGGTTATATGGCGGGTGAATTATCAGGAATTTTAACCCATGATGAATTTATTACTGGAGCTCGAGATACGTTCAAAGGGTTTACACTATTTTTCAGTACTATAAAAGCCTTTACCTTCGCATTTATTATTACTTCCGTAAGCAGTTATCAAGGTTTTTACACAACTGGAGGTGCCTTAGGTGTTGGGGAATCTAGTACTCGTGCTGTTGTCTACAGATCAGTTCTTGTTTTATTTTTTGATTACATATTAGCCGAAATACTTTTATAACCATGATAGAACTCAATCAAATTAATAAAAGCTTCGACGATAAGCAAGTCTTGTTTGATATAGATGCTACATTTTTAAGCGGAAAAAACAATCTTATTATTGGAGCAAGTGGTGGTGGTAAAAGTGTTATGATGAAATGTATGGTAGGTCTTGAAAAACCAAATTCAGGAACAATCAAATTTGATGGACGTAATTTACTTACTTTAGAAAGTCAGGAGCTTAGAGATGTTAGACGTGAAATTGGTATGCTTTTTCAAGGCACTGCTTTATTCGATTCCCTAACAGTGGAAGAAAACATTGCATTTCCTCTTCAAATGTTTAGTCAGATGTCTATTTCAGAAAGAAGAGATCGTGTTAATTTTTGTCTAAAAAAAGTAAAATCTCGAAAACATTAACAACAAATACCCGAGTGAAATCAGCGGAGGTATGAAGAAACGAGTTGGTATTGCGAGGGCAATTGCTTTAGACATTAAATACTTGTTTTGTGATGAACCAAATAGTGGCCTCGACCCAATTACTTCACGTTTAATTGATGAATTAATTAACGAAATCACCAAAGAATACGGTATTACAAATGTGATTAACAGTCATGATATGAAAACAGTTTTCGACATTGGTGACCATATCATTTTCTTATATAAAGGCAAAAAATGGTGGGAAGGAAATCGAGAGGATTTAAAGCATGCTCAAACTGAGGTTAAAGAGTTGGATGAGTTTATCAAAGCTAGTTACTTTGAGTAAACAAAGACCACCCCTCTATACAATTTATGATTAATTATTGAATAAATGGGTTATTCCAAAATATTGGAATATTTTTGCCTTACTCAACACATGAATTTATTTATGAAAAAATTTACTATATACTTAAGCTTTTCTATAGTTTGCCTATTACTTTTCAGTTCTCATAAGACCGATGAGGGCATGTTTCCTCTTAGTCATTTAAGTCAAGTGGATTTAAAAGAAGCTGGATTTAGAATTGGAGAAAAAGAGCATTTTTAATCCGGATGGCATTGCATTAACGGATGCTTTGGTAAGATTAGGAGGTTGTACGGGCTCCTTTGTGTCGGATCAAGGCTTAATCATCACCAATCACCATTGTGTATTTGGCACTGTGGCTAGCTTGAGCGATAAAGAAAACGACTATCTAGAAAATGGTTTTTATGCTAGTGACAAGACAAAAGAATTGAAAACCAGCATGACATGTAAAATTACCAAGAGTTATGAAGATGTTAGTCTTAAAATCTTAGATGGAGTAAATCTTAATCAAGATCCAGTATCAAAAAAAGAAATTATTCGCGAAAACATGGATAGATTGCTTAAAGAAGAACGCAGTAAATATCCTGAGTTGAGTATCGAAATAAGTGAAATGTTTGTCGGTTATAGTTATACCTTGTTTAGATATCAAATTTTAAATGATGTTCGTTTAGTTTATGTGCCACCAAGGACCATTGGTGAATTTGGAGGAGAAACAGATAATTGGGAATGGCCAAAACATACAGGCGACTTTAGCTTTGTGCGCGCATATGTTGGAAAAGATGGAAAACCCGCTGCCTATAGTGAAGACAACATTCCATATACACCAAGAAAACATTTGGTTGTGAACCCTAATGGCACAAAAAATGATGACTTGGTTTTTATTTTGGGGTACCCTGGCAGAACCTACCGAAATCAACCTTCCCAATTTATCCAATACCAGCAAGAGCATATCTTACCATTTATTAGTGAATGGTACGGATGGCGTATGGAAACTATGGAAGAATACGGTAAAGAAGACCGAGATAAATACTTAAGTATGGCTGGAACAATAAAAGGACTTGCAAATACTAAAAAGAACTTTGAAGGCAAAATGTACGGTTTGAAACAAACAGGACTACTGGAAGTGAAAAAACATGAACAAGCGGCTTTGAGAAGTAAAATGGAAGAAATGGGAACTGAAACCAAATTCTTTGATGTGATTGATAGTTTGTATCAAATCAGATTAAACAATGCTCGGAAGAATCTCTTGTTAAACAGATATTATAGTGATTGCGGAGCATTTATGGCTGCTCTAACTATTGAAAATTCGAAGGTTAAAAAAATGCCTAAACATACTGACACAAGCTTCTGGAGTAATTGGAAAAAAGACATTAAAGGCAAATTACATGCTAGATATAGAATCTTGGATGAATCCTTAGATAGAAAAATTTTGACAGAATTACTAAATAGAACCAAGGAATTGCCCAAAAATCAAAGATTGAAGTCGGTGAACAAAATAAAAAACACTGAAAAATGGGCTATAAAGGCATACCAAAGTTCGTATTATGACAACCCTACTCTATTGTACAAAATGATTGATAGTCTACCATGGGCAGTATACCGCAACTCTGACGAGCTTCAGAAGTTAGCGAGTAAAATTCTACCCGATTTATTGAAATCAGGTGCTGAACAAACAGCAATTGAAGATGCATTAAACAATCAACTTCCATTATTGTTAGATGCAAGAATAAAATATGATAACAAGAACTTCATTCCAGATGCTAATAGTACTTTGCGTTTTACCTACGGGTATATCAAAGGTTATAAAGAAGGACTAAATCCACATTTACAGCCGTTTACACATAAGAAAGAAATCTTTGATAAAATTGCTACAGACAATGTTGATTACAGAGTATCTACTCCTGTAAGAGAAGTACTATTAACAGAACGAATTGCAAAGGAGTTGTTGGATGAGGAAACCGATGATTTAGTCATTTGTATGTTATACAATATGGACACGACGGGAGGCAACAGCGGAAGTCCTATTATGGATGCTGATGGTAGGTTGGTAGGTGTAAACTTTGACAGAGCATACACAGCGACATTAAATGATTACAGTTGGAATGTAGATTACAGTAGAAGTATTGGCGTGGACATCCGCTATGTATTGTTTACTATGAAATACTTAAACAATGCTGAACCTTTAATCAAAGAAATGGGCATTACTTTAAGTACTCCATAGTTTTGAAATCATTTTTGCTGTACAAGTAGTTTCTGGGTATAGATTTCACTTGTCGAATGAATTTTAATATAGAGAACTTGTGGTCCATTAAAGGATTGATTCAATGGAAAGTTATAAACACCATTTACAGGATACAATGTTCTCGATTCAAGCTCTCTACCTAATGCATCAAAAATACTAACTTCTATTTCAGAGTTTTTGGCTTTTGAGGACAAAACATGAATCATTCCATATGAATAATTTACTTTATAGGGATCTCGAATATCTTCTAGGTTAACTTCTGTAAAGTAGCTTAAAATTTGACCAGAAGGCGTAAAAAGTTTTAATTCGTAATCCAGTGAATTGCTTTGATCGTTTTGATACTGATGGTCTAAGCAAGCAAAATTAGATAATGAATTATTTTTTAATACATGAACCTTCGTAAAACTCTCAGACTCCGCTTGATTTGGATATTTTCTATGAACCTCAAAATAAGACCCTTTAATAGCCTCGGATAAACCCCATTTTAATTCAACAGCATTATTTTTTAATTGAGCATCAAAATAAACCACTTTTAATGGAAGAAATGAAAGCACATCAACTTCTGCAAATGCGGTTCCAACAACTGAATTTCCAATGTAAGCAGAGACGAAATTTGTGTCGTTAAATCCAATAGTAGAAGAAACCTGAACAGAATACGTTAGTACGATTGAATCTTGCATTGGAACAACCCAAGAGAAAACACCTGGGCTTGTTTGAACTTGTCCTCTAAAATATAAATAACTAGTATCTTCAAAGGGAGGTAAAGACCTTGAGTTTTCGTAATTAACAATATTTGCTGCATTCACATTCGTGTCTAAATATTTATAGTGGTAGTCTCTTGGCAGAAAATCAACAAGTTTATCAATACTTATATCGTCAGTGGTACTAGAATTATGGATCACAATAGTATAGACCACAGTGTCATCTACTAAGACTTCAGGTAAATTGACGCGCTTTGTGATTGTTAAAGGGTTGACTGGTGTAGATGTTCCAGTAAACGATGTGACATTTCCTTGCCAACGTTGAGCAGATCCCGCATCTGACACTACAAAAGGGACAATATTAGCAAAAGTTATCCCTGTAGTTGCTTGTGTAGACTTTAAATACCATTCAATTGTGACAGTTCCCCCTGATGGTAAGTTTGAAATGATGCTATTTGAATAATGAGTGTTCAATAAATTAACAGGAAAATCCGCAGTTGCAGAGGATGCTGTAATCTTACATCCTAAAATTTCATACCCTGCAGGAAAATTTGCATTTGTACTCAATTCCATGTCAATTATATTGGTTGGTTTAATATTAGAGATACTATATGCAACTGAAATGGTTGTAATGGTTCCTAGCGTATTTGTACTTGTAGCTAACACAGTTATGGTGTTGTTATTTGCATTACGGATTACATATACATTTGTCTTGAACGTTTTTGAAACAATTCCTGATAAATCATCATTCACAATGACAGGAAATACTATTGAGTCGGTTGTAAGATTCGTGTTATTGGGATAACCTAAACAATTGTATCCCACAAAAAAGAAAGCGGTTGCCGAATCGCCTGCTGCAATATCACCAATAAAAACTTTTGTTGATGTTTTGCGTAAAAATGATGGAGTACCAGAGGTATAGGATGTACCACCAGCTGCAATGAAACCTACACTATCCAATTCAAGTTCAACATCCTTGAGAAGAGATCCTTTAGTATTAACTATACGAAAGGAAACAACTTTACCTTCAGGACCGCCTGCCGTACATGAATTATCCATCCATAAATATCCAGAAATCATTCTCACATTGACATCACTGCTACTTAATGCTTGTCCCGACTGATACGCGAATAATGGTATTATAACCAAGATTAATTTAAGTAATTTTTTCATCATTTTTCTTTCTTATTTGTGTAAATCAACTAAATAACTGACTAGAAAAGGTCTAACATGAACGTCAATCAACTGGTTTTAAAACAATTGCAAGCTTAACAAATTGATTACTTAATGAAATATTAGGTATTATTTACTAGTTTTTAACTAAACCATTTCATATCGAAAAATCTAAATTAATACTTGCCTATAGCTCCAATTCCAATATATTAAAGATAGCAAATACTTAAGAAATCACAAAATAAGTCAATAAAAATTAGTTGTTAAGAAAATCAACTATTACCTTCTCAATAACAGGCACTTAAAAAACAATTACATAATAAAACATGATTTAAATAAATTTGAAAACCTCTAACAAAGACAAGATAATATCAAATTAAGGAGCAAAAAGTTAAATAAATATTGATTGTTAAGGATCAAGACTGGAATTCACAAAAGTCTCTATATAATGTTGAGGTTTGTGTACTTAATACTAAAACTAGAAAAGCCACACTAAAATTAGTGTGGCTTGATCTTCTTTGTGTAGATGTGTTTATAGTGTTAGTTTTATAATATTGGTTGGGGTTAGTTCTTTACGAACTTAATCGTGCTAGCATTTCCTGTTTCATTGATTACTTTGACAAAGTAAATACCATTTGACAAATCGCTCAAATCTATAGATAACTGGTATTGACCATTAACATCTGAGTTGTCAAGATTGCGGTAAACTTTTCCGAATAGATCAACTACTTGTATGTTAAATTCGCTTTCAGATAGTGTTTTAAAATTGATATTCAACTGACCTTTACATGGATTAGGGTAAACTGAAGCTATGTTTGTATTTGAATTGAAGGATAAATCACCACAATAAACGATAGTACTCCATACTGCAGACTCATCATTGTCTACAATTCTTAATTTATAAAATACTTTCTCGATAGATTGACCATATAAATCGGCATCAGAGAATAAGTAGTTGCTAATACTTTGACTATTCCCTTTAGCTTTAACTTCACCAGCAAGTGTATAGGTAATTCCATCTAATGATCTGTAAACCTCGAAACGATTAGCGTTTTCTTCACTAGTTGTTGTCCATTTAACTGTTGGCATCTCAGAAGTCAAACTTGCATTGAAATTTATCAACTTAACAGGTAAAACAAAAATCATATTACTGAATGGCTTAAAAAAGAATGAACTTTGACGAGTTGTACCGCCTCTTACTCTTCCAACAACACCTACTCTTAAGTTATAAGTAGAAACGTTACTAAAGTTAATTTGAGACATTGCTGCATAGTTTGAAGTATCTATATTATTGAAGGTCAGAATTCCACTAATTAGTGCTAAATTGTTCGAACCAACAGCAGTAGAAATTGTTGAGCCAATAATTCCAATTGGAGTTGCTGAACCATTATCAGTTTGTACCATTTCCCTATAAGAATTCAATCCACTCCCATCTAAGTCAACTACTGTCATAGCCAAATTTGAAATGGTTTCATAGTTGCTAGTTCCAGTTTTCATAAACGATACAGCAAAATCTACATAAGAAGTATCATTAGTACCTGCATTATTTGTATATCTAATAAATGGTTGCCAAGCGTATGCATATTTGGAAGAATCATCAATTTGAGAAACTGTAGCATTATTTGAACCTACAACAGTAACATAAGCGTCCATTCCTTGACCAACACTTGAAAACTTCCAAGTAATATTATCAGAAGTTGTTGGTTTTCTAAACTTTAAATAGGGATACGTCTGCGAAATTGCAGATGTACTGATTAAAGTAAGTAAAATTGTCAATAATAGTAATGTCTTTTTCATAATCTGTTTAACTATTTTAGTTTTGCGTTTAATAATTTAACACTACAAAGATAGTACTTTAATACTAATCCACAAATTTTTTTTCAAAATGTTTATAATAGTTTATATGCTTTATATTCTGACACTTACATATAACTAATGGGTGTTTTAACTCTAATTTAGGTCAATTAAGTATATAATACTAGGCACAAAAACGTCAATTTTTTAAGAATAAATTGTAAAACCACGTCATAACTCAGGTTATACACATATATATTAAACAAAAATCAATAAATGTATTATTTTGTGCACACATTTCAATTAGATAAAAAATACAGTTCATTAGATGGGATTGTAATATTTAAATCAAAGAATCGATAAGAATGCTACAAATCTACAGATTAATGTTAATCGCAATCAGACAATTGAATACACGCATATATTACTGATTTTTAACATATTATAGAATAAAATCTACATTTTTTTCACTAAGGTTAACTGATAGCTCACTGAAAATCAGGTACATGATAAGATATGAGCTTTTTTACACAAAGATGAATAACTTTTTCTTCTACAATTTTAAATATTCTGCAGAATAATAATTAAATTAGATAAATATTCAAATGATATTCTATTAAACAGGATAAATAGTTTTCTATGAAGGTTGTAACTATTATTAAACAAAAGTGAAGCGTAAAATGACCAATCCTTATTACAATTATTCCTCACACAAGGACTTATATCGTAATTAAGCGTATATTAGGTAGTAATGGACTCTGTTCTTAGGCCAGGAGTCAAATTAGGTACATATGTTATATATGACTTCTAAATAATTCGTAGTGATATTGTTATAACACCACATAGATGAAAAAAAAATGATGTTGACGGAAAATAGAAGTATAGTACTACAAATTCAAGGTCAATTTAAATGAAAAAAGCCACACCAGAATTGGTGTGGCTCGATCTTCATTGTGTAGATGTGTTTATAGTGTTAGTTTTATAATATTGGTTGGGATTAGTTCTTTACAAACTTAATCGTGCTGGCATTACCTGTTTCATTGATTACTTTGACAAAGTAAACACCATTTGACAAATCACTCAAATCTAAAGATAACTGGTATTGACCATTAACATCCGAGTTGTTAAGATTACGGTAAACTTTTCCGAATAAATCAACTACTTGTAAGTTAAATTCGTTTTCAGATAGTGTTTTAAAATTGATATTCAACTGACCTTTACATGGATTAGGGTATACTGAAGCAATGTGAGTGTTTGAATTAAAAGATAAGTCACCACAATAAACTACTTTACTCCATTCTGCAGACTCATCGTTGTCTACAATTCTTAATTTATAAAATACTTTCTCGATAGATTGACCATATAAATCGGCATCAGAGAATAAATAGTTGCTAATACTTTGACTGTTACCTTTAGCTTTAACTTCACCAGCAAGTGTATAGGTAATTCCATCTGCTGATCTGTAAACTTCGAAACGATTAGCGTTTTCTTCACTAGTTGTTGTCCATTTAACTGTTGGCATCTCAGAAGTCAAACTTGCATTGAAATTTATCAACTTAACAGGTAAAACAAAAATCATAGTTTTAAAAGGTTTAAAGTAAAACGAACTTTGACGAGTTGTTCCGCCTCTCACACGACCAACCACTCCTACTCTAAAGTTATAAGAAGATAAGTTTGAAAAATTGATTTGAGACATAGCAGCTGTATTATTAGTATCTATACCAGCAAAATTTACTATCCCTGCAATTAAAGTTAAAGCGCTTGAATTCGTTATTGTACTTATAGTAGATCCTAAAATTCCAACTGGAGTTGCAGAACCATTAGATGTTTCAACCATTTCTCTATAAGAAAGACTTCCATCAAGATCAACTACCGTCATTGCTAAGTTTGTTAGTGTTGCAGGTGTGTTTGTTCCTGAATTCACAAATTCAATCTTAAAATCCACATAAGAAGTATCTGTAGAACTTGCATTGTTTGTGTATCTAATAAAAGGTTGCCATGCATAAGCATTGCTAGATGAATCATCTATAGTTGAAATTGTTGCATTTTTTGATCCTACATTCGTGATTAAGGCATCCATACCATTACCGACGCTAGCAAACCTCCAAGTAATATTATCAGAAGTGGTAGGTTTTCTAAACTTCAAATAAGGGAATGATTGTGCGTTTGCAACAATGATGCTTAAAGTTAAGAAGATAGTTAATACTGACTTTTTCATTTTGTGTAAATTTTTTATTTCCTTGTTGAATAATTCAACGGTACAAAGATAGTACTAAAATACTAATTCACAAATTTTTTTTCAAAATGTTTATAATAGTTTATTTCGCTCATTTTCAACTTTTTAACTAATTTTTTAGAGTAAATACACCTGGTTTTCAAGCATATAAGTATTAAATACTAGTCACAAAAAACTCAAAATATGTCGATTTTCTGTTGAATCTAGTCTCACAACGCACTTATCCACACTTTTCTTAAACAAAACACAAGCAATGTCCAATTTTTGGACGTTAAAGATTTCGGTAATCGAGATAGACACACTAATAATCATGTATCAAATTAACTCACTATTGAGATTTAATTCCAATATGTGTATGATAGTAAAAACCATAAAAATATATCTATATAACTGTTTTACTGTTATTTACAATAATAAAACATAAGATTATAAACCCATAAAGTCAAAAATAGTATATATACTTAATATAATTAATGCTAAGTTTATGTACACAAATTCAATTTTACAATTCTTACACAAATTTTATAATATATAAATTTGTTAAATTTATATATTGGCGATATACGTTTAAGTTGTGTTCGACAAAAAAAGTCTTATAAAGACTTAAATTGCTGCTTATCTGAGAATTAAGCAGCAATTGTTCTATTTGAACCCATCTTATACTCTAAATCATGAAAGAAGCTTAAGCTATTAATCATGACTGAAAAAGCGCCCTATTTACATATAACACTGATAATCTACTAGTTACGCCACAATCTATAAACTTGATGTATTAAATTCCACCTACACCTTATCATTCGGATGAATTAATTGTATTATTAAAATATTTATTTTAAGCGAATGTGAGACACTAATTAATATATAAATTCACCACTTTTACAATTAAAATAAGAATACACCTGCATTTTGACAAGAACACCCGACATTTTAAATTAAATGTAATCTTTTAAAGGCTTGTATTACTTTTAAATACATAAAAAAGGCCAAATCAGTAGTGATTTGGCCTTAATGTGTGGGTTTATAGATTTAGTTCTTAATGAACCGTCCAGTTATAGTTGTATTGTCCGTGTTTGTAATATGCATAACATAAATACCTCGCTCATATGAACTTATATCAAAGGAATAAGATCCATTGGCAGCATTGTCTAAATCACTTTCAAAAACACGTTTACCATATATATCGGTAACGATCACATGTTTCGGTGATTCAATTCCATCAGTTTGTAAGTTTAATGTGGTTTGCGCAGGATTTGGGTAAAACAATATTGACGTATTGTTAATTCTATCTATTGCATCATTAACCACAATATGACTCCAAAGGCTTTCTTCATTATTGTCAACCATTCTTAATTTATAGAAAAGTTTCGAATTTGTTAATCCCTCCGGCAACAAATCGTCATATTGGTAAGCTTTAATTTGATTTAAACTGCCAGCACCTTTAATTTCTCCAATTTTTTCAAAATAGGCTCCATTAAAAGACCTAAATACTTCATAACGATTGAAATTCTCTTCGTGAGTACTCATCCAATTCAATCTTACTCCATTCTCAATATTATTTGCTTCCAAACCAGTTAAATAAACAGGTAAAGGAATAGTTAAAGCTGCGAAGCTTCTAAAATAAAACGAAAACTGACGTTGTGTATTAGCACTTACTGGGCCAACAACGCCGATGCGCATGTAATATGTGGTGATTCCCTCCGGAAAATTCACTTGTCCCATTGCAGCAACATTAGCAGTATCAATATTGTTGAATTGAGTGGCTCCACTTTTGAATAAAATCCAATTAGCATCTTCATAAACACTTATTGAAGAGCTTTCAATACCCATAGGACTGCCAGGAAGTGAAACTTTGACCATTTCCCGATAAGCATTTGTGGATCCTGTACCATCGCAATCCACTATTGTCATGGCCATGCAATTTTGTTTGACAAGAGTATCTGCAGAATTATTTGACCTAAATTGAATTTTGAATTCAATATAACTAGTATCAGATGCATTATTCCTATTGGAAGTAAATGTAACAAAAGGTTGCCAAGCAATACCATAACCTCCGCTATTATCCATATTTGAATTATCAATGCTGGCATTTTGTGTTTTTTCAATAGTAATAATGGCGTTTATACCAGTTAATACATTATTAAAACGATAAATTGAACCCACACCTCCCGAACCAGACACATTGGTCTTGTTATTAAAGCTGTAGGAAGGTGGTTGACATGAGTTTTGCGCTTGAGCAAATACCAAGGTCATAAATACTAATGGTAAGATTAATTTTTTTATCATTGTGTGTTTGTTTGTTTTTCAAGTACAAATATAAGGTATATAATACTATGCCACAAGTAACAATGTGAATATCTTGTATTTTTTTAATCTGATTTTCAATTACTTATAAATTTTAATGAAATTATTTTTGACCTTTATCCACATTCTAAGTAAAAACACTTAGGCTTTCATTTATAACTAATTGTTATTCTATCACTTATGAAATAAAATTGGATATTTTTTGTGAAAAATATTGAGATCAATAAATCATGCAAAAAACTATAAGGCTGATTTATAGATATTTAGCAGAATTGATCAGATATATAATGCCTTCACTTTTCGTAACTATTTATTTAATTTGGCTTATGAAAAAAAACAAGGTATAAAAAAAACAAGACCAAATTAGCAGTTGCTAAAATGGCCTTGTTTTTTTTTGAAATCTTAGAAATTCTAAAGAATTTGTTTGCCTAAGTTAAACTTTCCGCAATACAAACTCGCCACATAATGAGTGCTTACTGGCTTAATTTCAACCACATTATCAAAAGAATCAAGTAATTCCTCGACAAAGTAATTTGAAATTGAATACAAGTGAAGCTTAAACCCATTATTCAATGGCATCTCACACACAAATACAGACTTACTTTCTAAAATTTGCATAATAGAGTCCCTATTAAAAAGGGATAGTTCTATTTGTGAAACTAGCATAAATCTGAATTTATTATTTTACTTACTACAAAAGTAACCGAATTAAACATAAGTATCAAATTAATTAAACATTTTTACTTATTTCTAATTCGTTAAAACTTTAGTTTGAATTTATTATTTGATTTTTCACAACCTGCATGGCTTCAATAACTGAAGCGTTAAAGTGATCTTCACTTTGCATATAAGCTACGGTTTTGAATGACTCCGCTCCTAACCTACGCTTTTCTAAAGATGCCGTAAAACCATAATTTACTTTTATACAATTCAATGCATTTGCACGCTTTAATATCTGATACAGAGCCTGTCTGTAAACACTATATCGAGATTGTACGTTTTTATCTATCCCAATAAACATTGCATTAAACGTACTTCCTGAAATATAATTAAAAACAACTGCCACTTCTTTCATCTCGCCATCATTCGAATGCTTGATTGAAATAATTTCCCAGTTTTTGTATTGGCTAATTTTGTTAAACAAAATATCAGGTAAATCAAATGTATTTAATTTATAACTTCCTTTTTTTACCTTTTTATACAATTCAATCCAATTCTTAATTTGTAAATCGGTTGGTTCCTTTACTATTTCTACTTCAAACTCCTTCAAACCTCTTAATATTTCACTTCTTACATGATATCTTGATTTTTTATTAAGCGTTCCTAAATATTGGTCTTCATTTTTCCAAATTAAGTTTGAGTGTACATTGTTCTCTGGCATTTGAACTTTGAAAAACCCATTCTCTAGCATTAATTTGTCCATAACAGGATTATTATCATTATAATCTCGAAGCATAATAGTACTTGCATTGTATTGCTTTTGTAATTTAGATGCCATTAAATATAGCTCATTGAATGCCTGCTTTTTAAAATTACTTATCTCCCTGATATAGATATGCTCCCCTTCAGTCAACAAAGATCCACTCATAACCATTTTTGATGTTAAGAAATAAGGATCATCTGTACTTCTAATTTGCTCAATTTTTTCAGATACTGCTTCATGCGCCAACATATCGTCTTTACACAAGGCTGTTGTGAAAAATGTTGCAAGAACAATTTTATTATTTGCCTTTTCTTTTACGATTAAATAGTCGAAATCCCAATTGTTCTCCGGTAATTCATTGTTCTTAAAGGTATCTTCTAGGAACAACAATCCATCGTAATCGTAACTTCCTTTACCTTCAAATAAATTATTCCAGGTTGTTTTATTTATATCACGTATAGAACTATAAGTTTCAACCTTCAATTGCGCCGACATTAGGTGAGAGTGAATAACCTCCCTATGTTTAATATCTTTTGGAGTATCAAGCTTAAATGATTTAAAGATTTGATCTCTTGAGAAATGCTGCTCTTCTAAAACGCGATCAAAATGTGTTGCCATTGATTTCACCATTCCTTCAATCTGATCGAATGTATGCAGTTTTGTTATAGTAAAACGAACACCTGTATTTTTCATAGGTACAGCAGGGAAAGCTCCTAAATTTGTATAATACCCATCATTCATCATTTCCTTGATGAGCTCATATCCTATTTTAGGCAAACTCACACCAATATAAAAAACAGCTGAATTCAAGTCCTTTATGAGAGGTAAACCAGCCTTTTTAATCATCAAATTTGCATATTTAATGTTTTCTTGCAAATCCGTTTGCATTCCATAAATCTCGTCTGACAAATGTATATCAGCTGCTGCAAGAGCTGCTCCTAAAGCTGCCGGCTGCATTGGTCCACTTGTTATCATTGGACCTCCACATGTTCTTACCAAAGACGCTAATTCACTGGTAGGGAAAACCATTACCGCACCACCAGTTGCAAACGCTTTAGCCAAACTAATTGCTAAGATCATTTTTGGGTGTAAGACTTTATGTTGTAAAACAAATCCTCTACCGTGTTTCCCGAAACAACTCATTCCATGAGCATCATCAACGTAATAATGAAAACGCTCATACTTGTTCAGCAAAGCATAAACTTCCTCAATAGGACTTCCATCTCCATACATCGAATAAATCCCATCAGCTAAGTACCACACTTTGTGATACTTTTTGCTTAATTCAATAATCCTTTCTTCTAAAAGGTCCATCCGATTGTGACGCAACAATTCAACATGAATTCCTTTCGGTTTAAGTAAAGTTGCTGCAGATTGAACTGAATTATGCACCTGATGATCCAATATAACAGCGTCATTATCAGATATTACTGTGGGTATTGTTGCTATATGTCCAAGGGTAGTTGTCGGGGCTACAACGCAATGTGCGTCAAAGATTGTATTGAATTTTTCTTCCAATTCTTGATAATGTACAGAAGACAAATAAGCTCTAGATGCTGAAAATTGTGTTCCATAATTCTCAATAGCCTTGATGGCACCTTCTTTTAACCGCTGATCAAACTCAAGCCCTAAGTAACTACAAGAGCTGAAATTAACCAATTCTTTATTGTTGATTGAAAGAAGGTTACTTGTGAGTTTGTGGTTCGATACATTGAGATGTAATATCCCACTGTCCTTCCCATCTGTAATCACATCGTTAACCGTTTTGAGAAAATTGTTCATAAAATATGGATAAGTATTATCGTGTACAAAGGTCTATAATAAATCCATATAAAAAAAGGAAAACATAATTATTTTAGTATTTTTCACTCAGAACATGAAATTATTCTTCTTATTTATCTGATTATAAATTATTTATGCTATACTTTCAAAAACTAAAAGTTAAGAAAATAGCTAGCAATGCATTACGGCGCAGAATAAATTAGACAGAAAATGCGCACCTGTTGATAACTACTCGATATCTTGTTGTTAAAAGAATTACAGAGTGTTAGTGCTTTAATACTAAAACCAGCATAAAAATAGTAGATTAACCCCTATAATTCTGCACTTTAGAAAAATAAAACCATGCCAACAACAGGCAAAAGCATGTTTGTAAAAGAAGGAAACATGAACTTAGAATTACTCACAAATTGTCAAGAAAATAAATCAGAAAAGAATTAATAAATCAATTTAGAAATACTAAAAAAATTGATATTTGTTTTACTTTTACATGAAACAAATAAATCAACCAAAGTTGAAAAAGGTATAAAAATATAAAAGAACACTATTTTTTATTTAAGTTTGCACAACTACTTATTTAATGGAGAAATTCGAAAACAACCAAATTAAGATGGAAATAATAGATGGTGTTCTTTTTGCCACCTATAAAGCCGGCTTAAAATTGACATTAACTGATGTCAAAAATATTGTTAACGAACGATTAGTGCTTCTTAAAGGCAAACAACTTCCAGTACTTATAATCGATTCTGGTGTCATTTCAATGGACAAATCAGCGAGAGATTATTTATCTTCAGAAGAAGGAATAAGTGGGCTAAAATCAGCTGCCATCATTGAGAATTCAATCTTCAGTAAAATGTTAATTAATTTCTTCTTGCGACTAACAAATCCAAAAATTCAAGTAAAAGCTTTTGGAAATCAAGAAGAAGCGTTGACATGGCTTAAAAGCCAAAATTGAAATTAGAATTTGATGTATGAAGTTGTTTAAAACAATTAATTTTTTACTTTTGCTAATTAAAACCTAAAACTAAAATTGTCTGCCCCAATAAATTTCGATATGGATGAAAGATTCATCGCTCTAGAAGATACTCTTTTAGCGTATTCTCATGGTGATTTTTCTAAAAAACTTGTATTATCCGATAAACTAGACACCTTAGATAGTGTGATGTCTGGTATAAATATGCTTGGTGAAGAGCTTGAAGAAACAACCATTAAACGTGATTTTTTCAACTCTGCCTTCCATTCTATTACGGATAGCCTTGTGGTTATTGATAATGCAGGCATTATAATCGACTTGAATGAAAGTTTTGTTGTCCTTATGGAACTAAACAAAGAAGAAATCCTAGGCCAAAACCTAACTAAATTCCTGAAATTCAATAGTTTCAACAAAACAATTCAACTTCTTAATAAAAATCAAAAAGCAATTGACTTTGAATCTGAGGTTACTGTTAGTCCAACAAAAAAAATAATGGTTGAATGCCATGTTTCAGTTATTGATAATAACAAATGTCATTCACTTGTTAAGATTCATGATTTAACCTATAAAATTCAGCAAGAAGCAGGAAGAATAGCTACAATTATTAAGACCCAAGAAGAGGAACGAAATAGAGTTGCTTCTGATTTACATGATAGTATTGGTCAACAAATTTCTGCTCTTAAGTTCTATTTTGACTCAATTCAAAAACAAAAGGATGATAAGCTAAGAACAGTCCTCTTAAAGAAAACAGAAGCTTTAATTGACAATGTATCTGATGAAATTCGAAATATCTGTTTTCAACTAATGCCACGTTCTGTAGAAAAATTTGGACTCGGTCAATCCATTAAACAACTTGGCGATCTTATTCATTTTAGTACTGGCATAAAATTCAATATAAAACTTGAAGAAGAACATGAAAAACTGGATCCTACAGTTGCCATGTCAGTTTATAGAATTATTCAAGAATTCGTAAACAACTCTATAAAACATGCCAAATGTAAGAATATCAGTATTCTTCTTACAATTAAAGCTAAAAATTTAAGTTTACAGATGACAGATGATGGTGTTGGTTTTGCTAATAACTCATCTCTAAAAAGAGGAAATGGATTAGACAACATTAATTTAAGAGTAAAATACTTGCAAGGTGAAATTGATTTCACCTCTGAAAAAAACAAAGGTGTGCGTTTAAATATATTAATTCCTTTGTAAATTTATCTTATATTTGCCTTTAATAAGATGGTTAAGCTAAAATCAACAAATTTATGAGAAAAACAGTGAAAATTATTATAGTAGATGATCACCCTATGGTTAGGGATGGATTGAAAACTATGCTTGAAATTGGATGTGAAGACATGAATTTCAAAGTTTGGGATACTGACAATACCGATGACGCTGTTGAAATTTTAAAAAATGAGAAAATGAAGGTGGCTTTAGTGGATTATCAATTAATAGATTTAGATGGTGCTTTGGTAACAGCCGCTTTAATGGAAGTTAACCCAAAAATAGCGGTTTTAGGTATTAGTAACTACAATGAAATCAATCACATTCAGGATATGATTATGGCTGGTGCCAAAGGATATACCTTGAAAAACATTTCTTCAGATGCTCTTTTTAATGGAATAAAAATCTTATTAAATGGTGGTACGTTCTTCTCTCCAGAAGTTGCGCATTTACTTGCCAATCAATACTACAAGAAACTAACTCAAAAGTCAAATAAAAGCAAAGGACCAAATTTCAATACAAATCCTGACCAAATGGATGGTAACGAATTGGCTGACAAACTTTCTAAACGCGAAATTGAAATATTAACTTGTATCGCGAATGAAATGACAAATGAAGAAATAGCAAACAAATTAGAATTAAGCAAAAGAACTGTTGATAATCACAGACAAAATATGCTAAAAAAGTTGAATGCTAAGAATTCGATGGGTTTAGTTCTCGCGGCTATAAAAATAGGACTAATAAATATGTCTTCTTCGAAGAAAAGTAAATCTAACTCTTAGTTAGATACCTAATATTCTCTATATTTGAAGAGTGAGATTCCTACCTCTTGTATTTATTATTTTTAGTATCCAGGTTCACGCTCAAGGACTCTATCAAGACTATGGTCAGAATTCCACTCAAACTAATAAAGTAGCTTATAGCTTAAAAAGCAATCAAATTGAAATCTTGTATTACAAAGATGGAGAATCGCTAGCAAAAAAAACACTCGAAAAAGTTCAATCCTATATTCCTGAATATGAAAACAGGTTAAACTACAACCTAAGTAATGGTATTCGTATAATTGTTTTTAACAATTACGATGCTTACAAAAAAAGTAATATTAATATCACCAATCCCCAATACTACGCCGGTGGTTATTCAACACTGAATGAAAATGCGGCAACTGTATATTTCAATGGCTCTCATGTTAATTTTGAAATACAAATTAGAAAAGCTGTAGCTGAAGTTTTAATTAATGAATTTATTTTTGGAGGTAATATAAAAGATCGAATTCAAACATCAGCTCTACTAACTCTTCCTGATTGGTACTATAAGGGCTTAGTGGCTTATCTCGCTGAAAGTTGGAATATCGAGAATGATAATTTTCTGAAAGATTTCTTTCAAAGTAAAAAACAAAAATACTTTACATCCCTACAAGAAGAAGACGAAATACTTGCAGGTCATAGTATTTGGCGTTATCTGGAAGAAAAAAACGGCAGAGGTGCCGTTAGTAATATTGTTTTTCTAACAAGGATTGGAAGAAGTGTTGAAAACGCGGTAGTTTACTACACGGGATTAAATATTAATTCATTGCTGAATGATTGGCAAGAATTTTATCTAGAAAAATATAAAAACGATGAATTAGTATTTAAAAATCCTAAAGGCGAAGAGAATGCGCCAAAAAAACTTGCAAAAAAGCGTCATACTCAATTTAAATTAAACTCTGATGGTAGTAAAATTGCTATTGTTACAAATAATCTAGGTAGATATCAGATAGTGCTTTATGATATAAAATCTAAAACTGTTAACATTATTGACAGAGGAGGCCACCAATTATTGAATAGAGATCAAGACCTTAACTATCCACTAATTGCCTGGAACCCTTCAGATAAGGTATTGAGTGTAGTCACGTATCAAAACGAAATCACTCTGCTTAAACGCTTTGATTTAAATGGGAAATTATTAGATTCTAAGCAATTATCTGACATACCTTTTGTCAAAGGTTTTAATTACTCTCCGAATGGCGATAAAATCGTATTTTCCGTTATAAGATCTGGACAATCGGATTTAATAATATATGATATTAAGACATCTACATCAAAATTATTAAGTGATGATATATACGACAACTTGAGTCCACGCTTTTCAACAGATGGAAATTCGATTTTTTTTGTGAGCAATCAATACTTTCTAGAAAATCGGTCTTCAAGCTTCTATGCTATCTTTAAGACCAATTTAGCGTCCAATACAACTGAATATGTAGTTGGATATCAAAATGAAAAAATAAATTGTACAGAACCAATTCAACTGAATGATTCATTAATCAGCTATCTTTCAGATAAAAATGGTATTGTAAACAATTTCTTTTTTGATACTCATTTAAAAAGAAACTATCAACTCACTAATTACAAAAGATGCATCATTCACAATGATCTAGCCAGTGACGCCTCCGTAGTTGCCGACTTACTGTATTTCAACAATAGATACCGAATATATGTTTCTGGTCTTTCCCAGGATTATCAAACTGAAGCTATCGCTAATGCCGAATCTACATTATATCGAAAATGGTTAAACCATGAAATAGATTCAATTACAACATTTATTAAAACTAAACCAGACACCTCGTCCCTTTCTGATACCATTCAAATTGACACAGTACCTAAACGTGTGTTTATTAGTGGTTTTAGCGAATCTGAAACACTTGAAATAAAGGGTCAAGATTCGAAACAAAATAATGACCCATATATCACTGTTGCTAAAACACAATTTGGAATTGATTATTTCCTTCAATTATTTGATAAATCTATTCTAAATGATTATTTATTCCCAGCTGGAGTAAATGAAAAAATTTTCAACTACCCTCTTTTGTCACCCCATTTCCAAACAAAAATATCAGACATTCAAAAAAACCATGTAATTGTAGCAGGCTTGAGAATTCCATTTAGAATAAAGGCCGCTGATTACTATTTTCAATACAATTATTTAAAAGGACGGTGGGATAAAGAAATATCGGGGTTCAGAAGAAGTAGAGTTTTAGAAGACTATATTCTTCCAAGTAAGATGATAAATAGTAAAGTGAAATTTTCATTGCATTATCCGTTCAACGAAAGAAGTCGGATATCATTTGGTTTTTTTGGTAGAGATGATCGGGTAGTTATTCAAGCAAGAGACTCATTAGAACTGGTTCAGGACATCAAACAGAGTCTTTATTTTGGAAATAGTGTAGAATATGTTTTTGATAATGTAAGAAGCAATGGATTGAATTTATTTCAAGGTTTGAGATTTAAGATTTACAGTGAGAATTACAATAGAAGCAATGGAGGATATCAATTTATTTCAAACAATGGGATTGATTTAAGGTGGTATAAAAAGTTGCACAGACAAATTTACTTCGCAACTCGAATAAGTGGTGCTATTTCATTTGGTTCACAGTCAACTGCCTATTACTTAGGTGGTGTCGAAAATTCATTTGTTAATGTCGATACCAATAAGAACTTTAATTACGAAATACCAACTTTAAGAGGCAGTGAATACGCTTTCCAAACGATTATTACTCCAACTAGAGGTTTTTTGAGAAACTCCAGAGCAGGTAATAAATATATGTTGATGAATATGGAATTAAGGGTTCCTTTATTTGCTTATTTAATTCAAAAACCAATTACTAGTGAATTTTTTAGAAGTATAATGTTAATTGGATTTGTAGATATTGGTACTGCGTGGAGAGGAAAATCACCCTATAGTATTGAAAATCCATTTAATACAAAAATAATAAATTCACCTCTGTACAACATATCGGTTGTAACACAGAGAGATCCATTTCTATACGCTTTTGGTGTTGGGGCTAGGGCAAAAGTACTAGGCCACTACATTAAATGGGATCATGGTTGGGGAATAATTGAAAATAAATTCCAAAAAGGCATAAGCACCTTTTCAATTGGCTTAGATTTCTAGACATAAAAATCCAACATCGACTTAACAACTGCAAGTCAACAACTTACCAATGTAATTGGGCTTATTTTTAATGTATTTCCAATGAATTTGATCGAGATTCTTCGTTCAAAATATTGATAATAGTACTTGTTGGATTGTCTTGTATCTCATCCAATTGGTTGACTAAAACCAATGTTTCTTGAAAAAAGATTAATAATTCAGGGTCTGTGGCTATTTGACGTTCGATTGCTTGCCTCTTTTCAGACTCTAACTCATTGTAAATGTATAATATAACATCTTCTTTAGTAAAATTTTGTTGCATAAGCAATTAAGTATTTTAACCTAGTAACGCATATTTGAATATAAATATTGTACAATTTTGAGTATAATAGTTCTATTCACCTAAATATCAGCAATTTAAAATTAATATAAAATTATTAAACATACGTTCTTATCAAACTTTACCTGAATGAAATAAAAAAAGGGCTAAAACATTAATTTTTAGCCCTTTCAATTATCAAAACAATATTAACCTTGAAGATAAGCTGCCTTTTCTTCAATCATTTTCTTTAGATTAATTAATGCGTAACGCATTCTTCCAAGTGCTGTATTAATGCTACAATCACACACATCAGCAATTTCTTTAAAGCTTAAATCGCCATAGTGTCTTAAAATAAGAACCTCTTTTTGATCAGGTGGAAGCATTTTAATCAATTCTCTTAAACCGTCTTTTCTTTGCTTACTAATTGTAGTCTCCTCAGAGTTTTTTTCTGAGAATCTCATATTAGCGAAAATATCTTCATTTTCACTTGAAGTTATCTTCGGCATTTTCTTAGCACTTCTGAAATGATCCATTGCCAAATTTCTGGCAATACGAATGACCCATGGCAAGAATTTACCAGTTTCTTCATACTTCCCTTTTGCAACGTTCTTATGACTCGCAAAAGTCTCTTGAAAGATGTCTTCAGCAATGTAGCGATCATTCACTACAAGTTGAATAGCTGTAAATACTTTTGTCTTGTACCGGTTGATTAACATTTCCATACATGCCTCGTTTCCAGACATGTATAATGCAACCAGTTCTTCATCATTTTTTGAAACCTTTTCATACTAAAACCTCCATTTTTTAAAGTCAAGGCAGTTTACCTTTGGTAATTTTTGGATCTTATAAGCGTAATTTTAGTATTTTTTTTCTATAGGCTTTGATGAATTTTTAATCGAATTATATTGCAATTTAATATAAAAAATCAAAACAAACAAATTTTTTTCTAAATTTTTTTACTTATTAAAGATATATTCAACTCAAATTTCTGATTGATAATCTATAGTATTTACAATAAACATGGCACTTAAAATTCATTGAAAATAGATATTTAAATATCATATTATCAAGATATTATTTTTTTTTTGAAACTTGGTAATTTTTACTTTTTTTAACACATTATAACACTTAAATTTGCACCGCAAGTCTGCACGACCAGCTCCCTGTGAACTCCCCCAGGGTGGGAACACAGCAAGGGCAGCAGGTTGTAGCGGTGCGATGTGGGCTTGCTTTTTTTTTCTCTAACTATTTCTTGTTTTGACAATCACATTTTTGTTTAATGAGTAAACCTTCTATCCCTCAAGGCACACGCGACTTCTCTCCAGAGGTCATGTCAAAAAGAAAATTAATTTTCAATACTATTGAGTCTGTTTATGCTTCCTTTGGATTCATGCCCCTAGAAACACCCGCAATTGAACATTTAAGTACACTTACTGGAAAATACGGAAATGAAGGTGACCAACTACTTTATAAAATTTTAAATAATGGTGATTATTTAAAAGGTATAGATTTAGACTCAGAGGATTCTAAGACCTTACTGCCCAAAATATCTGACAAAGGTCTTCGATATGATTTAACGGTACCTCTTGCAAGGTATGTTGTGATGAACAGGCATTCCATCCAATTTCCATTTAAGCGTTATCAAATGCAAACTGTTTGGAGAGCTGATAGACCACAAAAAGGTCGTTACAGGGAGTTTTGGCAATTTGATGCAGATGTTCTGGGGTCGGATTCTATGTTATGCGAAGCAGATTTTATTCGAATTTACAAATTTGTGTTTAACAAATTAGGTTTGGGGTCTTATGAAATTCATATAAATCACAGAAAATTATTAGAAGCAATTACTCATAAGGCAGACGCCTCTCCACTGTTCAAATCAATAACAGTCGCTATAGACAAGACTGATAAAATTGGTATTGAGGGCGTGCGAAATGAATTGATTAAACTTGGGCTGAATACCTCTCAGGTTGAAACAATTCAATCCCTTTTGATTAAAAAACCATTGAGCAAAGAACTTCTGACTGAATTGGAATCTAAGTTGTCTGATATACCGCTAGCCAAGGACGCATTCGAAGATTTGAATTCTTTGCTTGAATTATGCGGTGAGGATGCATCCGAAATTATACTAAATGGCAACCTTGCCCGTGGTTTGGATTACTACACAGGTTGTATTTTCGAGGTAATTCCAACATCAGTGAAGTTAGGCAGCATCAGTGGTGGTGGTCGTTATGATGATTTAACTTCGGTGTTTGGTTCAAAAGAAAAAATACATGGTATAGGTATTTCATTTGGAATTGATCGAATTTATGATGTAATGGATGAATTGAATTTGTTTTCAAATCAAGTTTCTAATTTCACAGATGTATTGTTTTGTCCGATGGATAAGGACGCTATCCCTTATATCTTAAATTCAGCCTCTAGTCTTCGAAATTCAGGATTAAAAGTTGAGATTTACCCAAGCCCAGTCAAACTTAAGAAACAATTGGATTATGCCAATTCTAAGTCTATTAAATGGGCTATCATTATTGGTGATAATGAATTAAAAAACAATTCGGTTACTATAAAAAATCTTATCACAGGAAATCAAGAACGGGTTACTAAAGAATCAATAGCAAACCATCTAATAGCCAATCATTAAGTAAAACACGCTTTTAAATTCCTATTATCACACATTTATTTATTATTCATTAAAATGACTTGTATTTTCTCTACTTTTGTAATGTTCTAAAAGTGAAAAATAAAATCCTCATTTTAATGATTTTTTGTTTTGGTGCTGTGCAATGTTCAGGCTTAATCCTCACATGTGTTAAAAATTTCAAGAACGCCTCCAAGATAGTTATGGAGAATGAAGAGACTGAGACTATTGAGTTTGAAGATTTTGCAGATGATGAAACCCTTAATGAACAAATTCCTAGTTATCAATTTAGAAACCATGAATATTTCCTATTCCATTGTATAGATGAAAAAGGATTTAATTACAAATCTAAATGTGTATCACCAGAACTCCCCCCTCCCGATTGTGTATAGTAACTAATTAAACTTTACACAAAACACATCTCTCCAAATACTTACAATTTTTAACAAATAAAATGCCTGACATATATACGAATATATTCGCAAACAATATTGAATGGGTTAAAGAAAAAACCCTCACAGACCCAAATTATTTTGAGCGCCTTTCAAGCGGTCAAAAGCCCCCAATTTTATGGATTGGATGTTCCGATAGCAGAGTTCCTGCAAATGAAATAACTGGCACAAATCCTGGTGAAATTTTTGTTCACCGAAATATCGCTAACATGGTGGTCCACACAGACATGAATATGCTTAGTGTCTTGGATTACGCTGTAAATGTTTTAGAAGTGAAACATGTAATAGTTTGCGGACATTATGGCTGTGGAGGCATTATTGCTGCATTGGAAAACACTCAAGTAGGGATAATAGACAATTGGCTCAGACATATAAAGGATGTTTACAGATTACACAAAGAAGAGATAGATTTAATTCACGACAAAGACCTAAAAGCCAGGCGAATGGTTGAAGTAAATGTGGAAGAACAAGTGTTTGATCTAGCGAAAACATCTATCATTCAAAATGCTTGGGCAAAAAATCGATTTCTTCAAGTACATGGAATCGTGTATGATTTGGCAAATGGATTATTAAAAGATTTAAATGTCACCATTAGTGATAATCAGCAACTAGACAAAGTTTACCAATTTAACATTGATAATATTTTAGAAAATGAGTCGGATTAAAAATTTATTCAAGAATTACAAAAGTGATATACCTGCTGGTATAGTTGTGTATTTTGTTGCATTACCATTGTGTTTAGCAATTGCACAGGTTTCAACTGGACAGCCCGAGTTAATTTTTTCCGGAATAATTGCTGGAATAATCGGCGGAATAATAGTCGGTTTTTTAAGTGGTTCGGCTCTTGGCGTATCAGGCCCTGCTGCTGGATTGGTGGTAATTGTTTTTGATGGAATAAATGAATTAAGTGTGGATGGCGATCCGTTTTCTGGGTTTAGAATCCTATTGTTGGCCATTGTATTCGCCGGTTTCATTCAATTAATTGCAGGTTTCTTAAAAGCAGGTGTTATAGGTCATTATTTTCCTTCCTCAGTGATTAAAGGTATGTTAGCGGCTATTGGTATTACAATTATACTAAAAGAATTACCGCATGCATTAGGTTATGATAAAGATTTCATGGGAGATGAGGCCTTTATGCAATTAGACGGTCAAAATACGTTTACAGAAATCTATTATGCTGTCATTTACAATTCACCAGGGGCTATTCTAATTTCAATAGTTTCCCTGATTTTATTAATAGTTTTGGAGCGTCCGTTATTCAAAAAGATGACAATTTTCAAATACGTTCCAGGTGCATTATTTGTAGTTATAATCGGAGTATTAATCAATCTATCTTTAGGAAGTTCTTGGCAATTAAGTGGAGAACATTTGGTTCAATTACCTGTTGCTCAGAATCTAGGTGATTTTTTGAGTTTTTTCAGAACCCCTGATTTTTCAGCTTGGCAAAACCCGTTAGTGTATAAAGTGGCCATCACCATTGCAATTATCGCAAGTATAGAAACCTTGCTTTGTTTGGAAGCAGCAGACAAACTTGACCCTCAGAAGAGAATTAGTTCAGGAAACAGAGAGCTTAAAGCTCAAGGAGTTGGCAATATTATTTCTGGTTTAATTGGTGGAATACCAGTGACACAAGTTATTGTGAGAAGTTCAGCAAATGTGAACTCAGGAGCAAAATCTAATCTTTCTACTATTGTTCACGGTTTTGTATTGCTATTGTCTGCTATATTTATTCCTAAATTTATTAATTATATTCCTTTAGCATGTTTAGCTGCTATATTGGTATTAGTAGGATATAAATTAGCCAAAGTATCCTTATTTAAAAGCATGTACCAATTAGGTTGGGACCAATTCATTCCTTTCACTGTTACAGTAATAGCCATCATGGCAACTGATTTACTTAAGGGTATTGCAAAGGAATGGTATTCGCATTTTATTACATCATCCGCTCCAGTTACAAGAATGCCTATCGTTCTATAGCAGAAGACCATGATAGCAGCGAGGTAATTCGCATGGAATTGTCTGATCAAGTTACTTTTCTGAACAAAGGAGTGATTTTAAGTGCACTTAAAGAAATTCCTGAAAATAGTATTTTGGTTATAGATGGAAGTCGCTCTAAATACATCGATCATGATGTCTTAGAAGTAATCCATGAATTTAAATCCTACACCGCTAAAACTAAAAATATAAAGATTCAGCTAATTAAAATTCCAAATTACGATCTCGGCGGCGGCTGCCCACTAATTGAAAATCAAGTCTTCCGCTTAAATGTTATAATTTTCATGATGAAGATTTGCTTTTAAAGTATAGGCACAAGTGTATAGAATTCTAATAAATTAATTACATTTGTGCACCTTTAAAATAAGACATGTCTAGCTTAAATTTCATCCATTAACTGTGTAAAGAACTAAAAAAAGAAACTATAGATTCTGTTTCTATAGCATTTGATATTCCAGAAGAATTAAAATCGGATTATTCCTTCACTCAAGGACAAAATATTACCATTCGGAAATCCTTCAACGGAGAAGAAATTAGAAGATCATATTCAATTTGCAGCAGTCCTTTAGATGGAGAATTAAGAGTTGGTATTAAAAAGGTTGAAAAAGGATTGTTTTCAACTTTTGCATGCGAAGAATTGAAAGTTGGGGAAACATTAGAAGTTATGAACCCTACTGGTCATTTTTATACAGAAATAAAAGAAGGCCAAAAGAAAAACTACTTAGCATTTGCAGCAGGAAGTGGAATAACCCCAATATTAAGTATAATCAAAACTACATTAGCCGTTGAAAAAGAAAGTAATTTCACTTTAGTTTACGGGAATAAAACTACTTCTTCCATAATGTTTCTTGAAGAAATTGAGGCATTAAAAAACAGATTCTTAAATCGTTTTACGGTTCATTACATTTTAAGTCAAGAAGTAGTAGATGTACCTTTATTAAATGGTAGAATTGACAATGAAAAATGTAAAGCATTAAATTCTAATAATTTAATTAACATAAAAGATGTAAATGAGGTGTTCTTATGCGGACCAGAGACCATGATTATGTCTGTAAAAGATACATTAATTGAATTGGGTCTAGATTCAAAACACATTCATTTCGAATTATTTACTACTCCAGTGTTAGCAAACACTGAAAGTCATCAAACAAAGACACCTGAAGAAGCTGTGGTAGATCGCTCTGGATTATCGGCTGTTTCTGTTAAAATTGATGGTTTAACTTATCAATTAGATTTACCCTATAATGGAGATAGTATTTTAGACGCGGCTTTAAAAACAGGCGCCGACTTGCCATTTGCTTGTAAAGGAGGAGTGTGCTGCACATGCAGAGCAAAAGTTACCAAAGGCACTGTGAGTATGGATATGAATTTCTCATTGGAAGATGATGAAGTTGAAAATGGCTATGTTCTGACATGCCAATCACATCCTACAAGTGAAGAAGTATTTGTAGATTTTGATATAAAATAATAATTAAAGCATATATTCGTAACCATTAAGATAAACTAAATCATGGTTTTATCTAAGTAAATGCGATAATAATGCCTAGCAATTACCGTAAGAAAATACTCAAACAAATTGTCAGTGCTGGCAAAAGAATCCACTTACCCTTTGTTCTTAATCAGGAAAAAGCATACCGCCAGCAACTGAGGACATTAAAAAAGCTTGTAGGGAAAGCTCAGGACACTGAATTCGGGAAAGCATTTAATTTTAGCCAAATATACAATTCAAAGACTATTTATCGAACATACAAACAAAATGTTCCGATAATGAATTACTCGAAAATGCATGAATGGTGGCAGAAATCATATCAAGGACTTGATTCGGTAACTTGGCCAGGAAAGATTGAATATTTTGCGCTTAGTTCGGGAACTTCTGAAGGAAGTAGTAAGTATGTTCCTGTCTCCCAGGACATGATAAAATCGATAACGAGAGCGAGTTTACGACAAATCATCAGTATAGCCAAAACAGATATACCAAAAGATTTTCTAACAAAAGACTATCTAATGATTAGTGGCAGTACCAGTTTATATTTAAATAACGAGGGGCAAACGTATGCTGGAGATTTAAGTGGTATAACAAGCAGTAATGTCCCTGGGTGGTTTGATCGTTTTTCTAAACCTTCTCATGATATTAGAAGTGAGAAAAGTTGGCAGAATAAAATAGATCGTATTGTTGAAGAAGCTCCAAATTGGGATGTCGTTGCCATTGCTGGTGTTCCTGCATGGATTCAAATCCTATTTGAAAATATTATTAAACGTTATAATTTAAAAGACATTCACGATTTATGGCCAAATTTCAGTGTTTACATCTGGGGTGGAGTGGCGATTGAACCTTATCGACGAAGTCTAGATGCATTAATGGGGCATCCTATTATGTATTTTGAAACATATTTAGCTTCAGAAGGATTTGTAGCTTATCAAGCAAAACATCAGTCAGAGGGTATGCGTCTAAATTTTAAAAATGGAATGTTCTTCGAATTTGTCCCTTTTAATGAAAACAACTTTGACTCAAATGGAGACATCAAAGAAAATGCTCCATCTTTAAATATCAAACAAGTTCAAGCCAAGCAAGAATATGCATTATTACTCACCACATGCTCAGGAGCTTGGAGATATTTAATTGGTGACACTATTAAATTTACCAATATAGAAACTTGTGAAATTAAAATTACAGGCAGAACCAAGCATTTTCTTAGTATTTGTGGCGAGCATTTAAGTGTCGAAAATATGAACACCGCCATATCGATGTTGAGTAATACAATTGGTGAGCCAATTAATGAATATACGGTGAAAGGAAAAAGTGAAAACGGAATTCATTCACATCATTGGTATATTTCATGTGACAAGCTTGATATAGATGTGAAAACAACTAGTGAATTATTGGATAAATACCTTTGTGAAGTGAATGACGACTATGCTACTGAGCGCAAGCACGCACTTAAAGGGTTTCATCTAACTATATTACCATTAGGAACCTTTATCTCATGGATGCAAGAGCAAGGCAAGTTTGGGTCTCAAAATAAATTCCCAAGAGTACTTACTGATGAAAAATATTCGGAGTGGTTAAAATTTGTTGAATCTAGTAAAAAACAGAAAATAAGTTTGAATTGAGCTTATGCTTTAACTTCATCTTCACCACAAGCTTCACCTGGCATCCTTCCACAAAGTCCACAAGCTACGCCTTCTTTATTCAACATTGGAGTTTGGGATGCACAAGTCCCTCTCATGCTACCATCCTTCACGAGCAGAACACGTACAGCAATTCCTGCCATACACAAGAATAAAACACCCATTACCAAGAGAAATTGAATCATGGAACAAAATTAATAAAAAAAAGGTAGATTAAACTACCTTTAATATTTATATCCTTATAGAAGATTACGGTGTTTTTTGGCTATCAGCATAAGCAAATGCTTTCTTCATCAATTCAGTTGCTCTTAGGGCAGGATTTGTTCGAATTGCATTCTCTTCTTCTTCCACTTTATTAAATAAGGCTGTTAATGCTTTCTCAGTTACAAAAGCATTCAAATCTGGGTTCATTTTAGTTACTAATGGAATCTTGTTATAAATATTCACCAAATCAGTCCAATTGGCAGTGAAACCTACTTGGTCTAAGGAAGCTTGAATTTTTGGTCTAAAAGATTCAGTTAAGGCAGAAGTAGTAGTTTGCTTCAAATAGTTGGTTGCAGAACCTTGTCCGCCTGTTAAAATACCCATTGCATCTGTGAAACTCATTTTTGTAACTGCATCCATAAAAATTGGTTTGGCAGTTTTAACAGCACTTTCAGCGCCTTCATTTAGCTTATTTATAACATTATCTACTTGAGTTCCCATACCGATGCCTCTCAACTTATCTGCAATCTTTTGAGCATCTTCTGGAAGTAAAATTCGAATCATTGAATTGTTATTGAACCCACCAGCAGCAGACAAAACATCTACACCCTTACCAAATCCTTGCTTTAAAGCATCCTTTAACCCACCTGCTGCTTCAGCAGAAGTAGGCGTTGATAACACATCAGTTGCTACTGTTTTTAATACATCACATGAAACTAAAGAAAAACATGTGAAAGCTAATATTATATATTTTTTCATTTTTATTTATTTAATTTTCTTAATTGCAAATTATATACCACAGTTCTTTTTTATGCCTTCGCGAATGGAGTCTAAGGTGTCAGATAAGAGATTTAAATTTCCTTCCTGAATGGATTCAAGCTGTTGATTTAAGTGGGTAAATGCAGGGTGTATCTCATCTAAAGTCTTTATTCCTTTGGTGGATATTTTTAACAGAATTTGTCTTCTATTGGTTTTGTTATTATTGCGAAGAATGAGTTTTTTGTCAACTAATTTATCACACAATCGTGTAACATCAGGATTTTTATCCAACATCACCATTTTTAAATCTCCACAAGTTGCGTAACCATCTTTTCTCCCTTTCAATATTCTTAGAACATTGTATTGTGGCAAACTGATATCGTATAGTTTCAACACTTTTTTAAAAGCATCTTCTATAAAATTTGCAGTATAAAGAATATTAACAATGGCTTTTTCTTGAGTCGTGTTAAATTTCGATTGATTTATTTCTTCTTCTATTTTCAACGGAACAAAGTTAAAAAAAATATAAGATTAGAACTACTTAATATTTTTCAAAGCCTCCCTTACGCTAAGTGGCTTTAAATCAACGCTCTCAACAAATTTCTTTACCCAAATTGGATTTGTTTTGGCATATTGGCGCAATGACCATCCTATTGCCTTTTGAATAAAAAAGCCATTATCATGTTTATTTGATATTATTATATGACTCAAATAATTTAGATCCGTGTCAGATTTATAAGTCAATTGATGAATAATACAAACTCGTTTCAACCATAAATTATTGCTCTTCTCCCACTTTTGAAGTAGTTCTGCTTTCTTTTCCGGAAAAAATCTAAAATAAGGCACTATACAAGTGCTGGAAACCGTATCTACAGTATCCCACCAACTTTTTGTAGTTAGCATATCTTCAAAATCTTGCACAATTGATTCTGTCCAAAATTTCTTGTTTTTACTCGCATATAATATAGAGGTATACTGCCATTCTCTCTCAATATTACCCCATAAAGCATTCAGTTCAAGTTTGAACTCTGAGCTTGAATTGGGAATATTCGTTTTGAATAGTTCTCTGCAAATAGCAACACGATCTGGTGCCGAAATTCCATAAAACAAGAATTTGTCCTTCATGTAAGCTTGCATGGATAGTGCCTTCGAAGGATTTCTGTTCTTCTCAAATGCAAGATTAATCTCTGAAATTAATTTACTTTTCGCCTTGTCCAATTGAATACACTGGTTTGCCGTCAAATAGATACAAATTCTCAGTTTTAATAATTGTAAGATCTTGAGAATTCAATTTGTTTAAAAGTGACAATATATCGCTATAAGTGATGTTTCTAGCCTCAATGGCTTTAAATCGACATCTCCAATGGCTTGTGCAAAAGGTTGAAGGATGTCCGTTTGGATACACAACTACCCCCCTATTTGAGATCATATCTAATTTTAAACTTTCGGTTGAAACTTGATTTACAAGATCTCCTAAGACCTTTGGATTTTTGTCAGAGTCTTCCCATCTTAAAAACACATCTACTCCACAAAGTTGCTTGTCAATTGGTTCTTTATCAGTTAATTTTATGACAATTGGCTTCGCATTGTGATTTAATTGAACAGGTATAAACTGAACAGGTTCTTGTCCAAGTCTATTTATAATAGCTTGAGTAAACTCTTTAGTTCCAACTTTTTGTTTACTTTTCCCTTCTTTGTAAATATCCCCTGTGTGAATACCATCTTCAATTGTTTTAAGGAGGGCATTTTGAATTGATTCTGCAATTTCCGCTTTACCAATTTGGACCAACATCATACAAGCTCCATTAATTAAACCACTTGGATTAGCTATATCTAAACCAGCAATATCGGGTGCTGAGCCATGAATTGCTTCGAACATAGCAAAATTTTCTCCAACATTACTACTTCCTCCTAATCCAACTGAACCTGCTACATCCGCCGCAATATCAGAAATAATATCTCCATATAAATTTAATGTAACAATAACATCAAAACGTTCTGGGTCGCTGGCTAATTTAGCAGCACCAATATCAATTATGTAATGATCACTACTAATATTTGGATATTCCTTTGCAATTCGATCAAATGTTCGATGAAACATCCCATCTGTCATCTTCATGATATTGTCTTTGCTCATGCAAGTGACATGTTTTCTATTGTGAGCAACAGCATATTCAAATGCGTAACGAATTATTTTCTCTGTTCCTTGAACTGAAACTAACTTCAAACACTGAATAACATCTTCCGTTTGTTGATGCTCAATCCCAGCATATAAATCTTCTTCATTTTCTCTAATAATAACCAAATCCATTTTCGGGAAATTAGTAGCAACAAAGGGAGCATAACTCACACATGGTCTAACATTTGAGAACAAACCCAATGTTTTTCGAATAGCAACATTTAAACTTTGATATCCACCACCTTGAGGAGTCGTGATTGGTGCTTTTAAAAAAATCTTATTCTTTTCAAGTGTATGCCAATTTTCGTCAGAAATCCCAGAAGTATTACCTGCGAGGTATACTTTTTCTCCAATTTCAATTACATCATAAGTTAAGTTTGCCCCGGCAGCGTCAAGAATTTCGAGAGTGGCTTTCATTATTTCGGGACCTATGCCATCTCCGTAAGCAACGGTTATTCTATTGGTATCCATTTATAGGGGCGCGAAGATAATTAATTATATGTTTTAAATCAAGGCGATAAAGAATGTGATTAATCATTAAAAAAGTAGATTTTATTACCTATTATTATTTAGAAATGTTCTAAATTGCGACCCATTAAAATGAATGCTACAGAATTAAAGGAAGGAGAGTTCGCTATTATAAAAAATGTTGAAGTTTCCGATTTGCAAAACAAACTAATTGAAATGGGTTGTTTTGAGGGCAATATTATAAAACGCCTTTATGTAGCACCACTTGGCGACCCGATAGCTTTCGACATTAATGGTTATATCTTAGGATTGAGAAAAGACGAAGCAAAATTAATTGAAGTTTCAAGAGAACCTATTGGAACACATTCATAAACATATCGTCTTAATAGGAAATCCAAATTCTGGCAAAACCAGTTTATTTAACTCACTAACAGGGCTACATCAAAAAATCAGCAATGTTCCAGGGACTACAATAGATAAGAAAACTGGCTATTTCAATATTGATCAGTATAAATTCAGTATAACCGATTTACCTGGAACATATAGCCTACATCCGAAAGGTGAAGACGAACTAATTAGTGTTGAATACTTGCTTTCACCACATGATGCTCCAATTGATTTAGTTGTATTTGTAGCTGATGCTGGTAATCTTTCTCGAAATCTTCTCTTGTATTCGCAGGTAGCCGACCTAGGTTATCCTTGCATTTTGGCACTAAACATGACTGATCTTGCTGATAAAAAAGGAATCAGCATTGATTTAGAAAAACTTTCTACAGAGCTAGGTGTAATTGTGTGTTCAATTAATTCTAGAACTAACAAAGGAGTTAATAATCTAAAAGAGGCATTAATAAAGGTCAATTCAGCTCATCAGAGCACCTTCTACCACCCTGCAGACAAGAGTGATGCAAATACTTTTATCCAATATAGAGCTTATTTAAGGAAGTATATTGAAACAATACGAACTGAAATAGAATCAGAAAAATCGAAAAGTCAGGAAAGTATTTCCAAAGAGACAGCAGCTCGATATCATAAAATGGGTAATATTTTAGGTAAAACGCTTATACAAGATGACAAGAAAAACAGAAATTTAACACAGCGAATAGATTCCGTTTTACTTCATCCTGTCTATGGGTTTATAGCATTTTACTTCACTTTATTCGTCATTTTTCAATTGATTTTCAAATTTGCCGACTACCCCATGAGCTGGATTGAAAATGGTTTTGTATTCATTGCTGAACAATTAAAACAAATAATTCCAGAAGGCATGATTAGTTCATTACTAACGGATGGAATCATACCGGGCATTGGTGGTGTAATTGTGTTTTTACCTCAAATCATTATTCTTTTTGCACTGCTTGCAATACTAGAAGACAGTGGTTATATGACAAGGGTGAGTTTCATTACAGATCGTTTAATGCGTAAATTTGGATTAAATGGCAAGTCAGTTGTTCCTTTAATTGGAGGTATGGCTTGTGCTATTCCAGCCATAATGGCCAGCCGCAATATTGAAAACAAAAAGGATAGGCTAATCACAATGTTAGTTACACCTTTAATGAGTTGTTCTGCAAGATTGCCAGTTTACACCTTGTTATTAAGCATTTTATTTATAGATCAAAAATCAACTTGGTTTGATCTTCGCGGATTAATTTTACTAGGAATGTATCTGCTTGGATTTATAGCGGCTTTGATGTTTGCTTATATTTTCAAATTAATACTCAAGCAAAAAGAAAGAAGTTTTTTTATTTTAGAACTTCCTGATTACAGAAAACCAAACTTAAAGAATATTTTCTTTACAGTAAAAGAGAAAGCGGGAGATTTTGTATTTAACGC
>JAWKNQ010000013.1:0-51023 GCA_041391605.1 Bacteroidia bacterium | reverse complement strand
AAATATGTCTTAAATGTTGAATAACACTATTCGCAGTTAAATCAAACTTAGTAGGAACCACACTAACGAAGTTATTGTTAACAGCCCACAAATCGGTGTCATTATCCTCTTCATCTAAATTAATAAACTTTCCAGTCATCCAATAATAAGGCCTTCCAGAAGGATCATTTCTTTCATCAAAATTCTCTGCGTATTTCGCACTGGCTTGTCTGCATATTTTTAAGCCTTTAATAGATTCGGATTTTGGAATGTTTACATTTAACAATGTCCCATAAGGTAATGGATTCTTGAGTATTGTTTCAGCTATATGTTTGACATATGTTCTACAGTATTCAAAATTGGCTTCAAGATTATAATCGCAAAGCGAAAAACCAATGGCCTGAACACCATCAACTGCAGCTTCGACGGCTGCGCTCATAGTTCCACTATAAATCACATTGATGCTGTAGTTTGGTCCGTGATTAATCCCTGAAACCATAATATCTGGACGACGTTTACAAACTTTATCTAAAGCAAGTTTAACACAATCGGCAGGTGTTCCGCTGCACTCGTATGCTTCAACACCGTCAAACAAATCATTTTTCTGTAAACGAAGTGGTTGTAAAACAGTTATTGCATGTCCCATTGCACTTTGAGGTTTATCTGGCGCAACGACAACAACCTCTCCAATTTGCAACATTTCTTCAACCAAGACTCTCAAACCAGGAGCAGTAATACCATCATCATTTGATATTAGTATTAAAGGTTTATTTTCTGTATTAGTCTCCCCCATTACAAACTAAGGGTTTTTCCATATTTAGGAGCTAAATTAAGCAGCATATCGCGAGTCATTGAGTCTAGGTCGTAATCTGGCTTCCAATTCCAATCTTTACGAGCCTCTGAATCGTTAATACTGTTTGGCCAACTATCAGCAATTGCTTGTCTTTGATCTGGATTGTATTCCGTATTAAAATCTGGAAGAAATTTACGAATTGAATCTGTTATTTCTTTTGGAGAAAAACTCATGCCAGCTAAGTTGTAACTACTTCTAATTTTGATGCTATCCGCTGGTGCATGCATAATATCTAATGTTGCTTTCAATGCATCTGGCATATATAACATTGGCAACTGTGTATTTTCAGATAAAAAACAATTATGAGGTTCTCCCTTTAAGGCATCGTGGTAGATACTAACAGCATAATCAGTTGTCCCGCCACCTGGGTCACTTTTGTACCCTATTAATCCTGGGTAACGCAAACTTCGAACATCCACTCCCCTTTTTTGAAAGTAATATTCGCAATAGCGTTCTCCTGCTAATTTACTTATTCCATAAATAGTATTCGGATCCATTATACAATTTTGTGGTGTGTTATCCACTGGTGTGCTTGGTCCGAAAACAATGCAAATAGAACTTGGCCAATAAACTTTGAAATCTATAATCATGGCTGCATCTAGCACGTTAAAAACAAAACCATCCACATATTCAAGGTCCAACCTAATTTAGGTTTAGCTTTCAGCAGTGGCACTCAAAAGTGCAGCTAGATGATACACCTGAGTTGGTTTGTATTTATTTAACAACTCTCCTAAACGGTTTTTGTCTAAAATATCTAAATTTTCAAACGGTCCAGACTTAAAAACTTCATCTTCACTCTGTCTTATATCTGATGCAACAATATTTGAATTTCCGTATATATTTCTAAGTGACTCAACTAATTCGGTTCCTAATTGACCACAAGCTCCTATAACTAATATATTTTCTGACATTTGGCTGGTATAAATTGTTTGCGAAATTAAGCAAAAATGGCAAAACTTCGCAATACTTGTAAATTGTATCATCACTTCTATACAAAAAAAACATTTTCATTAGAATCCTCACTTAAAGTACGCATTCTTCATACAACAGTTAAAGAATGAATTTGAGACAAATAAGACTGCCAAAAAGGAGTTTTTGCTTTTTTCTTAAATCCATATACATTTGCAATACATGTTCACCATTCTGATACCAACTTGGAACAACTTACCCTATTTGAAAAAATGCATTGAAAGTATTCGCAAGAATTCTACTTTTCAGCATCAAATTATTGTTCATATAAACGATGGGTCCGATGGCACCATCAATTGGATAAAGGACGAAGGAATTGAACACACCTTTAGTGAAAGTAATATTGGAATCTGCAAAGCATTAAATCAGGCTTCTAAATTGGCAGTAATGGAATACATCAGCTATTTTAACGATGATATGTATGCACTTCCTGGTTGGGATTATCATCTAGTAAAAGATATTGAAGAAATTAATCACAAGAATTTCTTCATATCTGGTACAATGATAGAACCTGCTGAAGGAACAGACTTAAATATGCTACAAGGATTTGATTTTGGAGACTTGGACAACTTCAAAGAAGGAGAGTTAATCAAATCTTCAAAAGAAATGTTAATGTCTGATTGGAGTGGAGCTAGTTGGCCTCCAAATGTTGTCCCTAAAATCCTTTGGGATAAAGTGGGCGGATACAGCGATGAATTCAGTCCTGGAATGTATAGCGACCCTGACTTCTCAATGAAGTTATGGGCAGAAGGTGTTCGATATTTCAAAGGGGTTGGCTTGAGTAAAGTGTATCACTTTATGAGTAAATCCACAAATAAAATAAAGAAAAATAATGGGCGTAAAACTTTTATTGAGAAATGGAAAATTACACCTGGATATTTTTACAAAAACATGTTAAACATGGGTAAAAATTGGGAAGGAGAACTGAAAGAGCCCAAGCACAATCTAAGCTATTTGTTCATGAAAATTAAGGTTTTTTATAAAACCTTGTTTTAATACATTTTTAGTATCTTTTTACTAAGCACACCTTGTTTTGTATTTACTTGCAAAACATACATCCCTTTAGATAAGTTATTCGTTTGAATTAAAACAGATTCGCTAAAAGATTTAAGTGTTTCGGTGAATACTTGTTTTCCATGGATATCTAATAAAACAATTTGATCTCCAGCATTGAATGTATATTCTAAAGCAAATTGATTTGCAAATGGATTGGGGTAAACGTTCAATTTATCCGACTCATCTTGAATTTGAAAAATATCGGTTGGAGCCAGGGTACAATAAACAGCATTAGTGTTTCCTGCAAATGTATTGTCATAGAAAACAGATGCAGAAAGTTTTTATCACATAACCCTACTTAATGGCTTTGTAACTACTTTAAACTAATATAGGCTCCACTACCGGTACTTTCATAGTTCATGCTAGGATTAGGAGCTAACTTGATGTTAGAAAATGCCAAATTAATATTCCTTTGTATTGATTATCGGGATCTGTTTGAACTTCGGTGTAATAATCTTTATTACTGCCAGTCTTCGATGTAAGACATATCCAGATTTAAATCCAAAGTATCTATCACAACAGCGTAAAAACAGTGTCGTTACTGAAATTATTAAATGAGATATTGTATCTTAAATCGCGTTCTGTATTATCTAATATATTATTGAATCTCCTAAATCAGGAGTAGGATAAACTTCTTTGCGGAAAGCCGAAATATTCTGACTAACTTCTTGAGGAATAGAATCAAAATCATCATCTGAATATGGGCTAAAAACCCACTAGAAATACTCGAAGCTACTTGGAGCATCAAACTGCATTTCTGAATCAAATTTAAGGCCTTCTGGATAAGCTGAATACACGATGGTATTTCTTTCACCAGGTTGCAAGTTTTGTAATTCCCATTCCAAGTTTGAAGGGGCCGATTTTTTTATCAAAATTTGGGAAAGTGACTTCTTTTTGAAAATATGGGCTTTTCCTTAATACTATTTTTCCACTTGATTGGATTTGACCCAACATTTTCGTAATTGATATAATAGAGTATTTATTTTTCATCACCTTCATTCCTCTAGCTGATGAAATGAAACCCGTATATCATTTACATTAGGAATGTTATTTTAATGGAAATTGTATACTATCGAGATAAAACACCTGGATAGAATGTTTTGTCACTGATGCATTGCACAATTACCTCTTACCATATTTCGGAATGGGTTTTGATAGCAAATTCCAAGCCGTTTGTTTTGCATTTGGAATAAAAACCTGTGTAAGACCTTCTTGATTGGTAAAATACCCCTCTATTTGTGAACGGTAGACGTATAAATTGGCACAGGTTTTTCGTTTGATTCTTGAATGCAATTGTTGTTAGAGTCAAGAAAAACTTTTGCTTTTACAAGAGCTAGATTTGGGTAAAATCGAACAACAAAGCGGTTTGGATTCCAAATACTCAAGGTATTTTTAGGTGTACCACTTGCCACTAATATCGATCGTCCTGATGCAATGTGGCGAACATTAGAATAGTTGTTACTTAAGTTCGTCCATTTACCATTGTTGTAATTAAAGATACCATTCATTTCATTTTCGGAACTGAGCTTTAACGAACCACTCAGAACAAGTTGGTTTTCCCAAGTTACAATTTCCCCTATTTGAAATGCTGTATCTAAGTTGTTTCTTAATTCAGTAAAAACATCTGTCACTTTAAATATTTTTTTATTCCTTGCTGCACCCCCGCTTACATAAATCACGTCTCCTTCTAAGGCAATATTCTCAATTATAAAAGGAGTGCTAAGAAATGTATCTTTAATTTGATGTTTAACTAAACGCACTAGAAACTTAGATTTTTGATTATTAATCTCAGTAAACTGACCCGATATTGCAATCACACTATCATTAGAAGCCAATTGAGTAATGCTATTATTGGGTTGACACGAAATACAATTTTTGAAATACGTGTTAAATTTTCCGGAATTATATCTTCCCAAATAAGGCAAAGTGTCATTACCGATTGTATAAAAATTCCCTCCTATGATCAAATCTTTATCCTCTTGATTCAAACATAAAATGGCTGCTGAATTATTAGAATTGTTTTTAAACTCAGAAACTCCTTGCCAATTAAATCCATTGTATCGGACTAACGCATTGAACTTTCCATCTTCAAACTCAAACCTACCTGCTACATGCACCATTCCTTGGTATATTCTCATGTCAAAGACTTCTGCTTTGCCATTTAATTTCAAGACAGGCAAATTCAACCAAGACTTACCATCATTGACACAAACTTTCCAATATGAATATGAGGTATCCTTTTCAATTTTGGATATTGTAATTACAAAATTATCTACCTTTATCAACTCAGGTGAGTTTTGGGTAAAAACCCCTTCAGGGTACCAAACTTGGGCATTGCTTAGGATGCTGCACGACAAGAAAAACAATAATAAGCTAGTGATTTTTAGTCTCATTTTAAGATGTATAATAGTTTAAAGTTTACGCCAATACTATAAGGGTAGTCTTTAGCGCCAAAGCTGTTTTTAAATCGTGACTGCAATGCCATATTACCAGAAACATTACTTTGAAAAAGGAAATGTTTTCCAAAATTCTTTTGAATTCCAAAATTAAGTGACGGTGAAACATTAAATCTTCTTTCTTTTTCCTCAAGTATCGAATAGTTATAGAGCTGCATATTAACTGGGTTCAATATTTTTGTACCTGTAGTCGAAGTATTCATCGAGAATAGCAAACCGCCACCTGCGATTAATTGAAGTTTGTCATTCAGTTTGAACAAACCACTTACTTCAATTGGAAACTGAACTTTAGATATTTTTATTTCATTTTGTTCGTTGATGGATGTATCACGTCCTCTCACTAAAAAATATCCAATAATTTGAGTTCTGCCTGGATTCCAAACAGGCAAGGAATCAAACACAGTATATGAATAATTGTAAGAAGTTGACCACTTTTGAGATGTCGATTGAACACCTCCACTAATCTGTAAGCCATTTTTCTGAACTCCAAACTCAAGTCCAAAGCTATTTTGAATGAATGGTTCTTCACCATTGTTACGCACTGAATTATAAAATTCTGGGTTATTTTTATCTAGCTTTCTATGCGTCAAGGATATCTGATTCACAATTCCAGCATATAAATGAAACTTTGGTACTATAGGTTTTGGATTCAAATCACTTGAAACCTCAGGTGTGTCAATAACTGCTTCCCCTAATCGAATATCAGAATCAAGAGCACTCGAACTTACTTTATCTGTTTCATCATGGATAGATTCTTCAGTGTTTTCAGCTGAATTCGAAACCTTATCAAAATCTTTCAAATCAACTGTCTCATTAGATTCCACCATATTGGCATTATTTAATTTATTTGAATTCAGAAATTCTTGTTCTTCACTAATAATTATATTTTCAATATTCGATAATTCTTTTGATTGATCATCAGCTTGCTTTAATAATTCAGAATTCAATTTGTTATCTATAGATTTTGAACCTTCATTATTCAAGATAGGTAATTGTGTTTTAGTAGTCTTGACATTTGTCTGTTCACTAGAATTGCTTTTGATTGATTGATTTAAATTAAGCTCAGATTCATTACCTTCCAATAATTTATTATTGATTGGAGTATCTGATTTTACATCAATTTTTGGTTTATCTATGATTGTTTGATCAGAGCTAGCTCCACCATTTAAAGAAGTTTGATTTTGATTGCTCGTGTTTGACACTAAACTACTAATTCCAACTATACTTAAAAGAAGCACAACTACACCCGTTACCAACCAAGTAAATACAACTCTTTTCTTCTTAGCTTGTTTATACTTATCATAGGTTTTTGTCCAATCACCGCGAGGAACTTCTAATTCCATTTCAGATAATCCACTAGCAAAAATATTATCTTGTGCCATTGCAGATTTTTCTAAATCTAACTTAGCTTTGGTGGCCAACCAATCTGCCTCATTGACTTCTAATTCAAAATCATTGAAAACTGAATCTTTAGCTTGCTCATTAGAAGAATTAAAAATATTCTTCTTTTCATCGATTGCTTCTAAATCTTTATTTGAAACAAATAGACTGAGCGATTTCAACCCATTCCTAAAAAGTTCGTCGATATGTATTTTTTTGCGTTTCAAGGGTTGATCAAATTTAGATAGCAGCTTGTAATTTTTTAATTTCCGTTTTCAGAAAAGCCCTTGCACGGTTCAACTGCGACTTACTCGTTCCTTCACTTATTCCTAATATCTTTGAAATATCTTTATGTCCAAGACCTTCAATAGCAAACATATTGAACACGAGTTTATATCCATTTGGCAATTGATCAATCAAATTGAGCAATTGCTGCTGATTCAAGCCATCTGGTTCAATAAAATCATCTTCAATTGGACTATTTTCATCATTAAAATAGTACTCATCTCTTACAAATTGAACTTTGTTAATTTTTTTCACCATATCAATTGCAGTATTCATCATAATCCTGGTAATCCATGTATTGAAACTACTCCTACCCTCATATTTATGAATATTCAAGAATATCTTAACGAAACCATCTTGCATGGCGTCACGAGCATCGTCAATAGAAACTAGATAACGTCTACACACTCCTAGCATTTTCGGGGCAAAGTGCTTAAAAAGCTTCTCCTGAGCCCAGGGCTTTTCAGCCTTGCAATTCTCAATAATATCTTCTAATTCGCTCAAAATGTATACTTGTGTTTGGTGTATTTGACTGCAAGTTACAAAAAAGGTTGCATTTACTCTGAAAAATATTTGAAAATCTTTGAATCTATGTTTGCAATTCTCAAAATATCTTATACCTTTGCAGTCCTTTAAAAAATTCACGCCATGAAACGTACATTTCAGCCATCACAACGTAAAAGACGCAATAAACACGGCTTTAGAGAAAGAATGGCCTCAGCAAACGGTCGTAAGGTTATCGCAGCCAGAAGAAAACGCGGACGTAAGAGATTAACAGTTTCTGACGAAGCTAGACATAAGCGCTAATCACTTTTAATCACCTCATGAAACACATGGGTGACAAAATAAAACTAAGTCTTTCTAAATCAGAACGTTTACGAAACGTTAAACAGATTGATTTTTTATTTAAAACATCTAAAACCTTAAAGGCTTTTCCTCTAATTTTCAGCTACATACAAACTGAAAACCTTAAACAAAATCAAATTCAAGCACTTTTTGCTGCACCAAAAAGAAATTTTAAAAAAGCAGTAGATCGCAATAGAATTAAACGCTTAATGCGCGATCGTTTTCGATTAATTAAACCAAAATTCATTCAGGCATTAAATGGTAAACAGGTGAATTTTGCATTAATTTACACATCAAAGGAAATGCCGAATTACAAACAAATAGATAAATCGCTATCTAAAATCTTACTTAAATTAAATGATGCGACCAGGCCGTAGTTTAGGAGTTTTTATTATTAAGATATACCAATGGATTCTTGCTCCATTTTTTCCTCCATCTTGCAGATTTACACCTACATGCAGTCAATATGGCATAGAAGCTATCAACAAACACGGTTTACTTAAAGGTGGATGGCTTACTATTAAACGCTTATCTAGATGCAGACCAGGTGGTGGTCATGGGCACGACCCAGTTCCTTAAGTTTGTAAGAATTTTCGGATTATATCCTTTTATCAATGAAGTACATGTCTATTGCATCTTTGTTTTTAACTTCAATTTTACCTCTATATTCACACTTAAACTTATGTTTAATTAATTCATAAGTGGCTCCACTGATATTGACCTTTCCAGCTTGCCCACTATTTTCAAGTCTACTTGCTGTATTAACAGTATCACCCCATATATCGTAGGCAAATTTAGTAATACCTACAATACCAGCCACAACAGGTCCCGTATGTATCCCAATTCGAGTTTCAAAGCCTAAACGACCATCCAAAGTTCTTGCAGCCAAATGGGCTTTCATGAATTCCTGAATTTCAATCGCGGCTGAAACAACATCTATTGGGTTGCTTGTATTTGCAACTGGCAATCCACCTACGCACATATAAGAGTCTCCTATAGTTTTTATCTTTTCAATATTATACTTTTTAATAATTTCATCAAATGACTTAAAACATTCATGAATTTCTTGAACAAGTTCTGTTGGAGTAAGCGTTTCGGCAATTTTGGTAAAACCAATAAAGTCGGTAAACATAACTGTAACTTGATCATATTGTTTAGCTTCTGCTGTGCCTTTTTCCTTTAATTCTTTTGCGACTTCTGGAGGTAAAATATTAAGTAACAATTTGTCGCTTCTTTCCTTTTCTTCAGTTATTGCAACATTCTTATCAAGTAACTCCGCCTTGCTTTCTTCAAGCTCTCCTAAAGTTTCTTGAAGTTCCTTTGTGCGTTCTTCAACTTTAGTCTCAAGCAATTTATTTTGATCGGTTATTAACTTTTCATTTTCTTTTAATGATCTTAAAAGTTCTTTTTGAGCTTCTTTCTTTTCTTTCTTAAATATCTTCATACGATCCGCCATAGATAATGCAAACAGCATCATCATTGCTGCAGATCCCATTTCTAGTGAATTCTTTGATAAAAAATTGTATGGAATAAGTGCAAATGTTTTTAGAATAAAAATAACTGCTCCCATAAAATAAAAACTACAAGCTAAAATATAAAATCGTGCTGGTCTAAAGCCTTTTCTATAAATATAGACCGCAACAAAGGTCATGAAAATTAAATTTGCAAAACCATCCACTTGATTAATTACCGATGCATAAATATTGTATTTGTTGCTAATAATATTTAGTATAATAGCAATTAAGAGAGGAGGAATAAAAATATAACTTATTATATAATCAGCAATTGGTGCATGTCTTTTGGTCTCCAAAAATGACTTAGAATAAACCATAAAAAATATAGAACCTAACGCAGTAATGCTTGAACCATTATCCCATAAAAAGTGAAACTTGTCCCACCATAAAAAGGCATTAATTCCTGCATGTTCAGATTGCAACAATGCAGTAAACAAAATGGTTAATGTAAAATACAGATAATTTTTATCTTTTATTGAAATATATAAAACCAAATTGTAAATTATAAACATTAAAGCCAATCCAAAATATATGCCCTTAATAAGATTATTGACATGTAAATCAAAAATGAATTCTGTTTCCTGAGAAATGAAAATTGGATATTCTGGCTTATAACCTTGTCCTTTTAAATAGAAAGTTATTGAGTCACCATATTCAACTGGCAATTTAAATGCATATGCACCAATTTTAATTTCTCTCTGGCTTGCAGGCCAAGAACTCCCAGAATGTACCTGTATTAAATTCCCACTTTTATCCTTATAATATAATGTGAGCGTGTCAATGTTGTAATTGAATACTGATAAATACCAATTTTTAGTTGATAGACTTTTAACTATAAATTTCGACCAAATTGTAACAACATGATTTCCAAATCCAAGTTTTTCTTTATTAGATAACGTAAAGCTATCAGCATTACTTGGATCTAAAATCTCCTCAATACCCCATTGATTGTTATAATCTTTAATATAATAAACTGATTTTCCAATAAAAAACCCTTGAGTTGAATCTGTGAGTGTAATTTGTTTATTTGTTAATCCACTAGCTGAAAGAAATATAAATGAACAAAATAGAAAAAATAATTTTCTAAGCGTCAAATATCTACTTTTTGAATCAATGCGTTTAGTTTCCACTACTTGCAATTCGAGATAAATTTCTATATCTAAGTTCAACATCCTTCTGAGCCTCATTTGCAAAACCAGTCCATGGTTCATTTTGCATATCAATGCTTTGATTTATTCGTTGATAAAAATCACAATTTTTTTGATTTGTACCTTTAACCTCTTCCAAAGTTACTTGGCTTTTCCCTTCCTTATACATTTGTAAAGATATTACATCTAAATGCTCATCAACCAGAACAATAGATGCACCATGCAAAGGTTGCTGCTTCATGGTATCCACAACCCATCCCCCACTGTTGTATACTTTTACTGGATTGGGATAACCTTCATACTCAACTAAACGGTGAAAAGGCTTATGGGTGTGTCCAAAAATAAAGGTCATATTTGGAGGAACAAATCCATCCAATTCTTTTTTAAGATGATTTAGTATGTATTGCTCCAAAAACACTTTCAATCCATTAGTAGCATCAGGGGTTAATTCCACATCAGGTTCATTTCTTTCATTAGAAGCTAATTTACCTAAAGTTAAAGTCAATAATTCTTGAAGCATGTTTTTTTCAACCCATTTTCCGACTTTAGTTTTAGCATGTTCTGAAAAACTCTCCGCTATATTTCCTATTAAAATTTTAACTTGTTCTGGATCTTGCAATTTGTCGTAGATTAGATTAATATCTTTACCTACAGAACCGGATCGACCTAAAGTAGACCAAAAGAAATCCACCCATCCAAAATTTTCACTTTCTAATTCTTCAAAACTTTTTGGTTTCTCACGGTCTGGGAAAATTTTGGCCCTTAAGCTTGTCATTAATGAATACATAGATTCAACATAATGGCCATGGCTTATTACAACACACTTTTGTTTATCTTCACTAAGCAAGGCGTGTGCTGGATATGAAGCAACAACCTTTACATCCTGTAAATGTGGATACCTGTGTAATAATGTATTTAATATACTAACAGGAATCTGCTCAGGTTCAAACAGATTGGTGCAATGCCATTCATCTTCAATAAAATCTGATGTCTCTAACGAACTGATGTAATGATCATAATGATGAACTCTAGATCGCTCCCATAAATTGTGATCGTGATTTCCAGCCATAAAGAATATCTCATTATCAAACAAACGATCACCTTTATCTGGCATTACTAACTCAATAAATCTTTGAAATGCCATTGCAGCATTATTAGTAGTAGTTAAGGCAAGTTCTATTATGTCTCCATTTAAAACTAAAGTTGGTTTTTTTATTCCTTTGTTATTACTAATCACATCCTTCAGACACTCAACCATCTTAATCATTGAGTTACTCGCTTTGCTGGTATCCGTCTCTACTGAATCCCCATCTAGATTGGTTAAGATACTGTTTTCAGCACCGAGATGCATATCTGAAAACACTACATATTTATATCACCCATTTTACTATTATCTAATTACTAGTTGTTCCTAATTCACTATCTGTTGAACTTTTAATTGCTTCATTAAACCTTTCAAAATGTTTTAACATTAAAGGATATACTATATTTACAGCATCCTTACCATACAAACAATCGTTATGACCATATCCAGGGATTACATGTCTGGTGTATAATTCTTTGCCATTAATTTCACATAATTTATTATAAGTTGTAAGAGTACTTTTCGGATTAAACACTTTATTTTCTTCCCCATGAATAAAAGTTATTGGAATATTTAATCTTTCAAAATGATTCATATACGAATCTTTACCGTCAGCTGTCACTAACTTTCTAGTTCTTAACATTTTTGTGAGCTGTTCAAATGATTGCATATTGGCTTTCCCCAACATTTCTGCATTTGCCTTATGTGTTGCATCGTTTAAGTTAACATGTTCGTAAAGAGGACCAAACATAAAAGTCATGCGTTGACAAACTGGGTCGGTACATGCTCCTGCTAAATGAGTAGCGTATTGATTTACAAATTTATCATATAATTTATTGGTCCAACTCTCATCAGTATCTGCATAGGCATTTAAAGTTTCAATACCGAATCCATCGAGAATACTTGGCACTCTTAAATTGGCTTTTAATTGCACTTGTGGGCGAGCATAAAAATCAGCGGCTATCTGCGTGCTAACAACGGAGCGAACACCCTTAAATCCATCTAAAAGAGCCATAAACAAGGATATTGAACCTACGCAATGTGCAAGCACGTCTATTTCTGGCTTTTCACTTACTTCTTGGATTTTCTTTATCGCTGCGGGATAGTCAAAACTGGCAATTGAATCAATTGTGTGTTGTTGTTCTGAAGAAGGCAATAAGCAACTCAATCTATAATCTAATAACCAAACATCAAAACCATGTTGGAAAAAATACTCAGCTAAATTCGTGTCAATGGTGTCGATTGTAAACATTGTTCGACATGAATTAAAAGGATGAACCATCAGAAGAGGAGTGGTATTTCCCCCTTTGTATCTAGTCAATAATATCTCTAAACCATCATCCGTTTTTACTGGATAATATTCTGGATCACATAAACGCAATTCTCTTTTCTTTCTAGGTGTGGCATCTGGATTAAAATATGTTTTAGGTGCTGCAACTCCTCCATAAACTTCAAACAAAGATTTCGAAAAATATTCTCCAAACGCTGCAATTGCTTTTAATCCTTCTTGAGTAGAGCTTGCATTTACTGCTTTCATTGTTTTCATTTGTTTTGAAAAGTCAGCTAATTTAATGTTTAATATACCTTGTCCAATAATACTGCCATTCGGGTCTTTACCTTCAATAATAGTGATATAGAGAGTCGAAGTATCTGGCCATTGATCCAATCCGGCATCATCGTGTACATATTTAAATCCTTTGAAATAATACTCTTTCCCTTCTCGAGAAGTCATTCTCATATTATACTTCATCAGCTTTGTATTAACTGAATTTGGGTCGTCAACAAATAAATTGAAGATTCCTTCGGAAACATTCAATGGAGAAGAAGACAAAGATGGTGCGGTCACCGTTCCTGTCATCGCGGCCTGATGTTCTGAATGCTTGATCATCTCATATACATCTTCGCTTCGAATTGTTAATGTAAATTCTAAACTTTCTTTGTTGGTTTTACCTTCATTAAAACCACTTTTATAGTCATCATTAGAAACACCAGTTCTAAAATATCCCTTCATAGTTTCCGTAAACTGCACACCTACTTTTTTTGAGGTTTGTTCTGAAGCTTTTAATTTTTTGGTTGAAGCATAATCAATTTTCCAATTTCTGTCTTCAGCTATAATTGCACAACATCTTTCTGAAACTGCAGAAATAGTAATCAACGGATTGACCCCAAGGGATCTTGGTATAACTGATCCATCTGTAATGTAAAAATTTTCAAAGACCCCACTTTCACTATCTTTTGAAAACACTTGACCTTTGTGATTAACCACAGCTGTTTCTATGCTATCACCCATGTTGCAACCTCCCAATGGATGAACGCTAACAAGTTCATTACCCATAGCTTTCACCCAAACTGGATTTTTTACGTATTCAGCAGAAAGACCTTTAGCTTCTTTTCGCAATTGTGCATCTGCCTTTTTAAATATTTCTTGACTTCCAACACCACCCCAATCAATATTTAAACGATCTTTGTCTAATTCAATTCTTCCTCCTTCTCCATCATGAGTCATCAATAAGTACGTTTGAGTATGACGCATTGCCCCCACGTATGGACCACCAATATTACTTTCCATTGCCCTTGCACGCTGTTTCACCTTTTCAATCACACTTTTATCGTCATCTTGTCTTTGATTTGAACCTATTGTTTTACTATTCACATCTAATGTCATAGGCAATAAACTACCAATCGCTCCTGGTACTGCAGCATCTTCGATTATCATTCCATCGTTCAACTCCTCTTGTTCTCTTACATCAATTATACCAGTGATACATGGACCCGGTTTTTTATCTTGGTCGAGATTATGAACCCCTTCGCCAACACCATCTATTACATGTTTAGAATTGTATGCAAAGCCAAGAACGTCTCCATTTCCAGAAAACCCGACTCCAACTTGATCTGAAACTTGTAGACCCTTTGATTTAGATCTTAAAAGAATTTCATTCGACCCTAAGGTTCCTGCTGATAACACTACAATTTCTGCCTCAACAAAAAGATCTGGCGCACCGAATTTATCAGATCCAGAGTCAACTATACTGTAATAAACAAGCCACTTGTCACCTTTCTTTTCAACGTGACTTACAGAGGCTTGAGTGAATAATTCTGCTCCATGTGCTTTAGCATCTGGAAGATAATTAACTAAAACTGTATTTTTGGCCGAGTGATTGCAACCCGAACAACAATCTCCACATAAATTACAAGGTTTCTGTTCAACGCCTACATGATTAAGACCATCAACATCAAAATTTACATTTATATTAGTTCTATAGAATTTTTCATTATTATACTCGGCTGAAGTTTGTAATCCTTTAAGTTTATTTAATTGGATAGAGTCTGGTAATGGTTTAGACTTTAACATATCCATAGCTAAATCATATCCTTTGCTTAAATGACTATTCGAATCTTTAAATTCATTTCTCAATTCTAAAGGCCAACGAGGATCATCAAAAACTCTAGCTTCTGGTTTAATTGAAACATTAGCATTGATTAACGAAGTTCCACCTAAGCCACACCCAACAAGTACACTTATACCTTTGTTTACATGCAAATCGTATAATCCAGTTTGTGGACCAACATGACCATTTTTACTGTGAATTTGCATTTCTTCACTAGCCTCCACCAATGTGTCGGGGTATTCACCGGGTTGAAATTCTTTTCCGCGTTCCATGACGCACACTTTTTTCCCAGCTCTTGAAAGACGAGAGGCTGCAATTCCTCCTCCATATCCTGACCCTATTACAACAACATCGTACCGATGTTTCATTTCAACTGCTGGTAATGATATATATTTCATATGCGAATTTTTTATTTATTGTATTCAACAAACCTATGTTTAATAACTTGAAGTTCAAAGTTTATTTATTTTTTCATTTTTAATTGAAAATATTGACTTCATTTCTGAGTATATTCTTCATTCAATACCTTTAAAGTATTCCTTGAGGCTTTTTGTACGTCATATAAATGACCTAAAATATGAACATTTATATCTCTTAGTTCAAAAACATAATTATGCATTAACCATCGATTCTCTTTAGTCCAGTTATGTAATTCTGGTAATGCTGACATATGTCCTCCTTGTAATATTGTGTGAAAATTCTCGGTGTGAAATATTTGTTGTAAAAATGGAAAAATCTTAGAGTTTAGCATACTTTTTTCTTGAACCAAAATATCAATAGTGCGGTCGCAAGCAATATCATAACGCGTAAGTGAAGCTGATGCTCGTTTAGTGAAATACTGCATATAGCCAGTATTAATCAATAGATTGTAGGTTATAGTGTGTCTTTCAAACCAAAGTTTATTATTGATGTGAGCTGCAAATTTATATATCTGTTCATCTATCTGGGGAGAACTTGTGAAACTGTCAATAAGTGGAAAGAGTTTATCAAGATGTTTTATCTTCGATTCTGTATCCATAATCAATTTCTTTATTGATGCAGTATCCTCACAAATTTCACTAATCAAATCTGAAGACATTTCTAATGCAATTGCTTTAGAATTTTGTGAATCCTTATAACTATCAACAATAAAACCTAATGAAATAGCTAAAAACATGGAGAAAAAATCGAATGCATGCTCTGTGAAGACTTTAATGATTTTCCATTCTTTTTTTTCCATGACTGATTTATTTATGATTTAAACTATGTGTATAAGACGCAAGAACACGTTAAAGCGAAATTATTATTTTATACATCAATCGGCAAATAAAAAATCTTTGTTTTATTTTTAAAAACAAAACAAAGTTAATTTTTTGAAATACTATAATTTCATTATTAAGCGATTAGAAAATAAATTATTTTCTATTAAAAATATATTTTACAATAAAATATAATATATTTAAATAAATCCTATTACTTTGTCCCCAATAGTTGGAATGATAATACACGAATGAAAAAATTTACTCCTCAAAAAATGGTTGGATGGTATGATGCCAAACAACTATTCACAACAGCAATAAGAGCTGTTTTGTCTTCCATATTTGGTTCATATGCTGATAAAAGGGAAACCATTGCCTCCATAACGGAAGAAGAGGTTTACAATGATTACAACACAAATGAGGAAATATGGGTTGATTACATTTCAGATACAGGAGATGGATTTGATTCAACTTTCACCATGGCAAAACTGATTTCCTATGATGAAATTACAGTTAATCAAAACAATCAAGAAAAAATATTACCAAGGGGTAAAATACTTGTTTTTGGAGGTGATCAAGTATATCCTTCTCCAACTCGAGAAGAATACCAAAATCGATTTATTGGACCTATGGAAGCGGCTTCTCCTTATGACGACGACAAAGCAGGCGCGGATATGTATGTTGTTCCAGGCAATCACGATTGGTATGACGGTCTAACCAATTTTGCCAAAATATTTTGCAGAAAGAAAAAAATCGGAAGTTTTCAAACTAAACAGAACAGAAGCTATTTTGCTATTAAAGTTCGAAATAATGTTTGGCTTTGGGCTATAGATATCCAATTGGAATCAGATATTGACAAACCTCAACTTGATTATTTTAACCATGTCGCTTCAGAACACATGCAAAAAGGTGACAAAATTATTCTATGTACTGCCGAACCTAGTTGGGTTTACAACACTACTCGCCGAGTTGATAAGACTTATGAAAATCTTGAATACTTTGAAGAAAATTGTATCAAGGCCAAAGGGATGGAACAAATATTAACATTAACTGGTGATTTACATCATTATGCGAGATACACAGCTGAATCTGAGGAAGGAAAAGTTTATCACAAAATAACATCAGGCGGAGGTGGTGCATTTCTTCATCCTACTCATAACTTACCAGATCAATTAAAGGAAATGCATGATGGTGAATTTGTACTTAAAAAAACATTTCCAGAGAAAAAAACCTCGAAACGTTTAATATGGGGAAACCTCTTATTTCCTATAAAAAATTTATCCTTTGGTGCGTTTTTAGCAGCGGTACATCTGGCTATGGCATGGTCGTTAAAAACAACAAGTGAATTAGACGAAGATGAAGCGGATATTTTTGTGCAAATGAGAACAATGTATGAAAAGAATGATTTTGATTTTTCATCTCTTTTGAATCGTTTAATAACTACATTTGGGCATAGTTTTTCTGCTGTTTTAATATTAGGACTTTTCGTATTAGGGTTTTACAAATTTTGTGATAGTAATTCATCAAAGTACAAACACATAGGATTTCTTGGTATGTTTCATGGAATACTACATGTAGTTTTAATGCTATTTTCTCTGTGTATTTTCACCTTTGTAGGTATTAGCTTCTTAGGTTTAGAGCCTGGACGAGAAAATGTTGCCGGGGTAATTGTTCAACAATTACTTTTTGGTGGATTGTTATCAGGTATGTTGATTGGCTTATATTTTATTTTTACAAATCTTGTCCTTGGCATTCATGATAACGAAGCTTTTTCTGCATTAAAAAACAAGGATTACAAAAACTTCTTACGCATGCATTTCAAAGGAAACACTTTAACTATTTACCCTGTTGGACTTAGAAAAACTGCCAAATGGACGCAACCCTATATAGATAAATTCGAAACAAAAGACACTATAATTCCTGAACTTATTGATGATCCAATTGTTATTGAATTATAAATAGAATCAATAGCATCTCTGATTGTTAAAATGGATTTTTAATTTATTTTTTATAAATTTGAAGTTAAAAACCAATAAGCAATCGATTTGTTTCTGCGAGTTTATTTACTCATAAGTCAACAAACATTTTATTCAATTAACTGTTATTTTTAGCATGGGAAAGAAAATACAAAGAAGAAGTTTTATCACACGCCTATCTCTTGCTTTGTCTGGCGCATTAATTACACCTGTAGATAGTATTTCAAAATCATTAAAACATATGCATAATTCATCAGAAGATTCAGATAAAAATACAATTAAAAATATAAAACCGCTTGGTTTTCAATGGGAAACATCTGATCCATTCTTGTTTTGTGTACACCATGAGGACCACTTTCCAAAAGGTAATGCCGAAATGGGACCAGACGCCTCTTATTTAGAAGGTAGACATATGGGAGATGATTTTATTACAAAAGATGGTTTCCGAATGTACCATGGAAAAGTAGTTCCTGGATTTCCTGGCCACCCGCATAGAGGATTTGAAACCATCACTGTAGTTCGCAAAGGCATTGTAGACCATGCAGATTCATTAGGTGCTGCTGGCAGATATGGCAATGGTGATGTTCAATGGATGACCGCAGGAAAAGGAGTTCAACACTCAGAAATGTTTCCGCTTCTCGATAAAGAAAAAGACAATCCTATGGAACTGTTTCAGATTTGGTTAAATCTTCCTAAAGCAAATAAAATGGTAGAACCTCATTTTAAAATGTTATGGAAGGATAGTATTCCAAATTTAGAGTATATTGATTCAAATTCAAAGAAAACAAATATTGAAGTTATTGCAGGAACTATTGGAGACAAAACTGCGCCTTCTACTCCGCCAGATTCATGGGCAGCTGATCCTAAAAACGAATTGGCTGTGTGGAATATTAAAATGGATGCTGGTGCATCATATACAATTCCAAAAGCATCCAAAGGTATAAATAGAACCTTGTATTTTTACGAAGGTAATTCACTAAGCATTGCTGGACAAAGTATTTCGAAATACAGTGCTGTAGAAGTAGAGCCTGATATTGATTTATCAATTCTTGCAGGAGAGCAAGCTGTGAGTATTTTAGTATTACAAGGCAAGCCAATTGGAGAACCTGTAATGCAATACGGGCCATTTGTAATGAACACAAAAGAAGAAATTCAGCAAGCGTTTGAAGATTATCACAAAACCAAATTCGGAGGATGGCCTTGGTCGCGATATGATCAAGTACACGATAGACAAAAAGGTCGATTTGCCAAACATGCTGATGGAACTGAGGAAATAAAAGAGGATTGATCTTATTGAAATCAATCCTCTTAGTTATTCTTTAATAATTATTTACTTTCCAGAGTATCGATCGCTATTGGTATGCCATTCATAACTGCCAGCTACCCATGCTTCTAAGCCTATTAAAAAACGTCTTAATTCTGGTGTTGCAAACACCATTAATTTTGCTGATTCGTCTTCAAATATTCGCATCAATTCGTTGTGAAATATCACCCCTAATCTATGAGCTTCCTCGTAACTACAATTTTCATCTTTTTGAATAGCTTCACGTATTCCAAATTGATACATTCCAGCCTCAGATTCTTTGTCTTTTGAAACAAGATCATTAACCATGACTGTGACTAAACCTGCAATCTTTACAACTCGTCTTACTTCTGGTAAAGAATAAATATTATGTGGCAACTCGTAGCCTTCAACTACATCAATTAAAGCAAGACAGGGGGTAAAACCATTGGGTTGTCTACAACCAAGATACTCCCAGGCATGTGCCACCTCTTTATGCATTCTCCAAGCTGCCTCATGACACATAGAAACAAACAAACTCATATCTTCATGTCTTACTCGCGCCACTTGCTGTGGTGTGCCGTACTTTATAGTATTTTTTATATAATGTTGAAGTGAAACAAATACTGGATTTGATTCTAAAAACTTTTGTGTTTCTTCTTCATACTTCTCAGTTAAGAAAGGTTCATCAAGTGCAGACATACACAATGACAAATTACGTCCAACCATATCTAGAGTGGCTCCCGAGCGTTGGTCATCTACAAAATAATCATCTAATGCAAATAAGGCCAACATGGATTGACCAGCTAGAAACAATCTATCTTGATCGTTAGAGAAAGCATGTGTAAGCATTACATATCGTCCAAAATTACATTTCCTCAAATAATCTAAATGCCCTTCATACAAACCAATGCTTTCAGCCCATTTCAATAAACTGTCGTTTAGTTGCTCTCCCATCGCTACATCATCTCTATAAGGTGGGCGATGACGTAATTCAGAATCAGAAACAGAATCTGGTCGATTTAAGAGTGCAGATATATTCGTTGTTTTAGTACCTAATCCAGTTGGTCCAGACTTAAGAACACTCTTAAAAATATTAAGCGTATTAGCCATTTTATCCATAAAGAATTCTATTTTAGTGAACTCCTACTTCCACGTTCTCAAGTATTCCCAATGCATCAGGTACTAATACAGCACATGAAAAATAATTTGTAATTAAATAGGAAATAATTGCGTGATCATCTATCCCCATGAACCGAACGGATAAACTTGGTTCCACTTCTTCTGGAATACCCATTTGATATAAACCTACAACACCCTGCTCTTCTTCGCCTGTTCTAATTGCAATTATTGAAGTTAAACCTTGAACAATTGGAATTTTATTACAAGTTAGAATAGGTACACCTCTCCAAGAAATCGTTTCTTTGCCATTAAATTCAATTGTAGGTGGATATATGCCAAGCTTTGTACATTCCCTTGTAAATGCTGCAATTGCTTTTGGATGAGCAAATATATATTCCGTTTTTCTTCGTTTGGATAATAATTCATCCAAATCATGTGGTGTTGGAGGTCCAGTTTCAGTTTGAAGAATCTGACTAAAATCTGCATTGTGAAGCAATCCAAACTCTTTGTTGTTGATCATTTCATTTTCCTGTGCTTCTCTTAACTCTTCAATTGTAATTCGAACTTGTTCCTCAGTCTGATTATACGGTGAATTATATAAATCCGCGACTTTCGTATGTATTTGTAAAATAGTTTGTCCTGTTGACAATTCATACTCTCTTGGTGTGGAATCGTACTCAACGAAAGTGGTTGGAATTTCTGGTTCTTCATCATGTAAACCCGTAAATAATTCAACTAAAGCTTCTCCTTTTCTGTTTATCTTGTCAATTAAGCCAGTGATAGTACTTTGATGCAGATCTGAAAACCCTTTCCAACCTTCATATTCATCTTGTCTAAATGTAGAGAATGCCTTTTTAATATCTTCATGGGACAACTTAAAGACTTTCACTATAGTATCTGCGGTTGCCTTAAATGGCACTATAGATTCTCCAGTAAACAAAGCATACTCACCAAAATAAAATCCTGAACCTGAAGTTCCTATTTTATTATCAAAATTAAAGACCCCTTTTTCATAAAATGATACTTTACCTTGAACAATTATGTAAATTGCCTTGGGTTGATTTTTCTTTTCATTGGAAAAAATAGTTTCACCTTTTTTAAAGTCAACTAATTCCGCCTTTTTTGCAATGTTTTCTAAAATCTTTTCATTATTCACCTCCCTAAAACTAGGCATTTGTGCTAAAGAAGGCGGATAAATTCTAAGACCAATTTTTTCCGTATTGGTAAAAGATACTTTTCCTGGTCTAATTTCCAGTATTCGTCTTCGATTGACTCTGTAATATCCTCCTTGAACATTAACCCATGGTAATACTTTCAATAAATTTCTGGAAGACTTACCTTCCATTTGTGGTCTCGTTTTCTGGGTCGTGGTTAACGGCCGCGCCTGCTCTTTCGGCAAACTTTCTCTTCTTTCGTCACTCATAATTGATGATATTAAATATGATTATTGGAGTGCAATCTAACTTAAAAATTAAAATATACAAGATGATTTTTGAATTTTTCTCACTTGTTAAAACAAATCTAAGCCGATGTAATTCTTTAATTATCAAATATAATCGAATAATTTTCTGTTAATTTACTATTTAAAGCAAGTTATTTTTAACTGAAAACTAAATAATAAATGATTTATTATAAAATAATTTATATTTGCCTCGATATGCCTAGAATTGTATCCTTTTAATAAATTTATTAAAACCATTCTATTCAATCAAAACATAAATAAAATATCATAAATAAAGCAACACATAATGTTAAAAAGATTTAAAAACTATGCAAAAAAAGAGGGTGATTCAGTCGAAGTAGCCTTCCAGAAAATGCTCATCATTTTTATCTCATTTATTATGTGTTGGCTCGGAGTTATTTGGGGCTTAATCTACTACCAAATTTTTGGTTGGGGTAGCATAGTAATCATTGCTTTTACATATACTTTAATATTACTTACTGCAATTTTCATTGGTCATATTCGTAAAAATCATTATATCCTTGTTCATTCATTATTTATTTTGACGGTAGCTCTTCCTGCAACCATCCAATTTATTATTGGCAGTTTAGATAATAGTGGAATGGTAATTTCGTGGTGTTTTATGGGCGCATTAGGATCATTGATATTTCTTACGGTTCGACATGCAATAGTGTGGATGTTAATTTTTCTAGGAATTGTGATATACACCGTGAACTTTGACCCTGCTATTTTAGGTTATAAATTAATTGTTTCTGACCCTGTAATGAAGTTGCAATACAACATGAACATCATCGCTTCTTACACAGTTATTTTTGTAACTGCGGCATGGTTTGTAAAAACTTTTCAAACTGAGAAGCAAAGATCTGAGGATCTTTTACTAAATATATTGCCTAAAGATGTGGCAGATGAACTTAAAAAAAATGGACGCGTTGAACCAGTAAGTCATGAACATTCTACAGTACTATTCACAGACTTTAAAGGATTTACTGAAATTTCTGAAGCCATTACACCAAAGGAACTAGTTGAAGAGATTAATCATTGTTTCGGAGCGTTTGATGAAATAACGACACGTTACAACATAGAAAAAATCAAAACAATTGGAGATTCATATATGGCCGTAGGCGGAAATTTTAGTGAAAATGAATGTACACCTTGGCATGTTGTTTCTGCAGGTATTGAGCTTCAAAAATACATTAAGAAAAGAAAAAAAGAACGTCTATCAGAAGGGAAATTTGGGTTTGAAATGCGAGTTGGAGTTCACAGTGGCGCAATCATATCAGGAGTTGTTGGAGTTAAAAAATTCCAATTTGACATTTGGGGAGATACTGTAAATATCGCTTCTAGAATGGAATCTCATGGCGACATTAATGAAGTAAACATTTCGGGAATAACGAAAGAATTAATAGAAGATAAATTTGATTTTGTTTATAGAGGAACTCTGCCTGTTAAGGGGAAAAGCGATATGGAGATGTACTTTGTTAAGGAGAAAAACGATCAACCTACAGTTTAACAAATATTAACTTATTTTTAGATCAATTATATTGGAGCCTATAAATTACATAGATAAAAACAAACATAAATTCTTAAATTATCTCTTGCGATTTATCGGAGAAGTCTTCATGTTGATAGTTGGTATTTTAATAGCCTTACAAATTGATAATTGGGCGACAGAAAAAAACAACATTCAAACTCTAGAGAAGAATTTAAATTACGTTTTAGAAGATTTAAGCAACAACAAAACTATACTGAATCAATTGCGCCAAAAGAAACAGACTTCAATTGAAGCTTGCACGAATTGTATTGACCTGTACAAGCAAGAAAAAACAATGAGCTCTGAGCAAATCATTTATACTTTGGTAAATATTCTTGTTACCAATAAATTCGAAAACAGTCAGCTTGGATTTGAGCGAATTCGAGCATCCGAATTATATGAATCGAACCAATTCCTTACTGTAAGGGACAAAGTAAGAGAATACGATAATGCATTGGCTGATTTGAGGCATACAGAAGATTTCATTAATATGTACATCACTTCACTGTCCTTGGAAATGTCAAAAAATGGAGCCTTATTTTCAGTGTTTGAATACATTCGAATGGCCGAAGGTACAGCTAAATACAAAGCCCCTTACCCAGAAATAACATTGAAAGGCATATTGGACAACAACAAACCACTTGAAGCAGTGATGCTCAAATATGAACTTGATGCCCCTACATTAATATCACGTTATAACACAATTCTAAAAACGGGTGAAGAACTTGAAAAAATAATTCAGAAGTATCAAGATGAAAATTGAGTTGGGCTTACTTTCCGATACAGAACTTCCCAAAAATATTACCTAATACCTCATCGTTTGAAATAAGACCTGTAATGTCGCCGATGGATTGAATGGCTCGTTTCATTTCGAAAGCTAATAAATCGCTTGTCGCATTGCCATCCATTAGCTTGATTACCTCTAAAAGAGCTTCCTTTGCCTCTAGCAGGCATTTATGATGACGAACATTACTTACTATTGCATTGGATTCAAAATCTTTCTTAAAATCGACAATTTGCAGGAGTTGCTTGTGCAAGTGTTTTAGTGTTTGATCAACTTGAGTTTTTAAATTTACACTCAATCTATGGTTTACCTTCAAATCAATTTTATTAAACCATTTTTCATTAAGCTGTTTGATATCTTCCTTATTACCAATTGCTACTAATTCTGCACTTGAGTTGTTGGAACGTATCATTTCTATATCCCTTAAAACATCCTCTGCGCTCAACTTCGATTGGTCAAATATGTATATAACAACACTCGCTTCTGTAATTTTCTTAAGTGCTTTTTCTATGCCAATCTTTTCAATACTATCTTCGGTCTGCCGAATTCCTGCTGTATCTATAAATCGAAATGCAACTCCTTGAATATGCAATTCTTCTTCTATCGTATCTCGCGTGGTTCCAGCAATCTCTGAAACAATTGCGCGATCATCATTTAACAATGCATTTAAAAGTGATGATTTCCCTGCATTTGGTCTTCCAACTATTGCAACAGGAATTCCATTTTTTATCGCATTGCCATATTTAAAACTCTGGATTAAAGGTTCGATATAATTCAAGATTTCTTGCACTTGTTCTCGCAATTTTGTTCGATCTGCAAACTCAACATCTTCTTCGCCAAAATCCAATTCAAGCTCAATTAAGGAAACAAAATCAAGTAATTGAGTTCTGAGTGATTGTAAATGATTTGACAAACCTCCTTTCAATTGTTTCATAGCTAAATCCAATTGAGATTGATTCTGAGAAGCAATTACATCTGCAATTGATTCTGCTTGGGCTAAATCGATTCTTCCATTGAGGTAAGCTCGCATACTAAATTCTCCAGGATCTGCTAATCGCGCTCCAGCTGAGATACAAGTTTGCACGATTTGTTCTTGAATGAATGGTGACCCATGGCAACTAATTTCAATACTATCCTCTGCTGTAAAACTCTTAGGCCCTTTAAAAATGGAAATAACTACCTCATCAATCAATGTATCATCATTAAAAATATGACCATAATGTAAGGTGTGGGATTTTTGTTCTGACAAGAGTTTTCCTTTGAATATCTTGTCTGCGATTTCAAGTACATTCCGACCTGAAAGACGAACAACTGCTATTGCCGATTGTCCACTAGAAGTCGCTGGTGCAACAATTGTATCATCAGGTAATTTGAAATGGTCCAGCATTATTGAGCAAAGATAATGACATTATTTGTGTAATTGCATTTTGCAATTTTTGATGCTTTGTAAAAATAAAAAGCCCCTTCAATACTGAAGGGGCTTAATAAAATATTTGGGAGGAAATTTATCGGATGATTCTTACCACACCATTAAGTACTGGCTCATCTTTATCATTTCCTTTGAATCTATATTTGAAGATATAATAGTAAGTTCCGTCTGGGCACTCAGCACCAGAGTTATTTACTTTACCATTCCAATCTTTATTCTTATCAGTCGAAGAGAATACTTTTACTCCCCATCTATCAAAGATGACAAGATCATACTTTTCTTCACCTTCGATCGAGATATTGAAAAACTCGTTTCCTTCAAGACCGTCCGGATCTAGACCCGCAAAGTTGTCCTTCTTTTTATTCGGAGTGAACACATTAGGAATAATAATCGAAGCCTTGAAGTCGTTATAGACTTTCTTGCAAATTGTATCCTTACACCCAATGTCATTGGTTGCTTCTAAACACACCCAATATACTCCAAGTGAATCTCTATAGTCTTCACAGATTTGAGGTTGATCGTAATCTGCAGAGTTTCCATTTGCAATGAACAATCTATTCCCTGAATCAAGTGTCATGATATCTTTAGGGTTATAGAAACTCCATCTGTGGCTTGTGCTGTTTTCAGATAAGTTATTGAAACAGAACAAAGGCTTCTTAGTTGAATCTATTTCAAAATCAGCTGTCACATTTCCAACTTCAATTACTACACTATCAATAGCAGGACAAACTTTATCTGTAGATGACACTTGTATTTACATCTCCTAAGAATTTAACGTGTAGAATCCTGCTGTGTCATAAGCATGCTTAGTGATGGTATCTGGTGAAACAAGTGTATCAGTAGCAGACGCTCCATAATTCCACTTGTAGAATGTGTATCTATCCTCTGGCTTAATATTTCCAGTAAAGGTTACTGTATCACCAATACAAACTCGAATTGGATCTGCCTTTAGTGTTGTAGTGTCATATGCAAATACTTCTATAAAGAATTCTGGTTCACCAAAACTAGTATCTGGATACTGAACACTACATCTCTTAGTATTACCTCCACCCAAATCAAGTACAAAGTAATGGTTTAATACCACTTTATATTTCCTGGCGCAGTGTATCTATGCGTAATGGTATCATTCAAACTTGTAATTGTATCGTATTGATTCTCGTAATTGCCATCACCAAAATCCCATAACCAAATACTACTGTCCGCAAGTTGATATGTACTTAAGTTGAAGAATTCTATTTCTTCTCCCACACAATATTGGCGTGGAATCATGGTATCAAAGAATGGAATTGGACCAGGGATGTATATCTCTGTAGAATCCCAACTTATACAACCCAATTCAGTTTCCACTTTCCATTTGACTTTGAATCTACCATTTCGAGTATAATCGTGACCAATTTTACTTGGTAGTGTATTAAAGAATGGATTGACTGAATTACTCATGTTGTCTCCCCAATAAACAGTCCACTTGATGATTTTGTCGCAAGGCGCACCTAATTTATTGACACATGGATCAATCATATAAGACGAGTCAAACAATTCAACAATGGTATTACATTGAGGTCTATCTTGGTCAAGTTTAAACTTAGCTCTCACAGCTGTAACATATATATCTTGAGGAATTGTATCGTAACATCCAAAGCTATCAGAAGCTGCAGTTCTAATTAGATAATGATCTCCTGTATCTTGATTGTAATACACACTATTTGTTCCACCACCACGAATGAGGGTTCCATTTGGTTGATTTTCTAATCCAGTTACACTCCATGGGAAACCGCCAAAAATAGTTGAAAGGTTACCTGGATCATCATCACGAATACTTAAATCATGACGAGTATATCCTTCTCTATTTGGATTTCCAGCTTCTGAGATTCTGTTTCTCCAGTAATCAGTTGGATCAAGTAATCTAAATGTGATCTCAGGATACACTTCGAAGTATCTAAAATCAGGACGAGTTACAACTTGTTGGCCATGACACAATATTGTGTCCGTATAATTCATTTGAGTATAGAATCCTACGATTACCTTTTTAGCGGTACCTGTACTCTTCGTACAGTTTTCAGGAGCAATACTTCTTAATCCGAAATTTGCAACATAGTAACCAGAGTATTGAGGAACAAAGCTGTATGCTTTATACATCTGACCATCGTATCCTTTAACATCATCAACTGGCATCAAAGTGGTATCTCTAAAGTGCAATGAATTCTTTTCATCAGCTACCTTATAGAATCGTATAAATCGTCCAAAACCAGTTGTATCTAAACATCCCCTTGAACCAGTATATGGTTTACCAAATGTTCCTTGACCGTTCCAAATAAGTTGTGATATCTGAGCAGGGCTCAATTCGTAAATATCAATATTATTTGCTTCAAGTATAACTTTGATGATATCAAATACAGGCGTGATATCTGCTTCTGTGTGATGTCTTTTTACTTCAGCAACTTTAATTACAAAACTATCATGAGTAACTGTTGTTCCATCAAAGAAACTTCTCTTAACAATTTCAAGGCGATCTTCTAACTCAGTAGAATCGGTTAGCTTAGTTGTATCTCCAGGAAGCCTTTGGAATCTGCTATATCTTTCATTAACAGTTAACACATAGTATTGGTTATAGTATTTTCCTACGTTAGCACCAGTTAATGACCATAAAGCTTCAGCAACGTCTGGAACATATGTTCTATTCCAAGCTAATGTTGTCATACTAAGTGTATCTTTTCTACAAATTTTAGTAAACTCTTCACCTTCCATTGGTTTAATGATTCTAAAACGGTTATCCAAAATTGGGAATCGAGCAAACTTTTCGTAGTAAACTGTATCAACACATCCAGGAGGATAATCTGCTCCACTACTAGGCCACATTCCGTTTCCTACAATTAATCCAACATTTATGTATCCTGTGATGGTATCTTTAATATCATCAACTGTAAATTGCTTAGAGTATCTATTTCCTGGGATTCCATTCACTTGATATCCTGGGATAGGAACTTGATAAGGAGGGTTAATTGGCGGCAATCCTCCAGCAGAAATCGAACCTGGTGTTAAGTTGTTACCAATAGCTGGCACCCAACCAGTTTTATTTAATGCTGTGTCAAAATTTATTTCAGCCCAAGTACGAGTACACCCAGGTTTAGTATCAGATAGAATAAATGTAATACCATAATTATCTTGGTCAGCTCCTAAGCATAGAGTACCAACTTTCCTAAGTTTTTTAGCACTTGGCGGTTGAAGTGATAACTGTGCAATTGCTTCATGCTCACATTCTAATGGATGACAGATGTCTTTGTGCTTTAATCTTACATTAAAACATCTAACAGTTGTTCCCGAATAAAACTTTTGTCTATGTGCATCAGCATTCACACTATCACCAGGTTGGAATCCGGTAATTTGTTCTCTCTTAAACACTTTATGCCAAGGTTGCTCTAAGTGAAGTGGAATTGTATCCACAATATATTGCAACCATACATTATATAAGGCTTTGTCCGTCTTCGAATAAATGACCAGTGAATTTCCTGCCTGGACAGTTAAGTACCTTGGCCCAATAAATCGATTAGGCGGAAGTCCATTTTTGAAATCAATAAATGCTGTATCTCCGGCTTGTAAATAGAACTTGGTTGCGACTGTCATATCTATGACGGCTGGTCCATTGACTTGCGAAGGGACTTTAATTTTATTCGATATTGTAGAATATGCACTGGAGTCTTTTGTGGTATTTGCCAATGCATTATCACCATAATACAAGAATGTATCTCTAATGATTGAAACTGAATCTGTTGACCACATTCTTTTTTGATAACACAAACCTGAATCGGTATTGTAATCCAATACACTTTGAGATCTCAGTCCAAAGTTAGTCATGTATAATGAATCCCAAGGTGTGTACCAGTGAGAAGGTAAAGTATCTTTACTGTACTTACAATTCTTCCCTACGTTTACACCGTTCTTGGTATCGGTTGTACATTTTTCACAATAATCATCATCAAAGTCCCATAATCGTATTGTACAATCATTACCTCTCTGCTGATTATAACCAACATAAGGTGGAGTTGGTGCTCCAGGATCCCCGGAAAACGCATGTACTAGAGGTTTGTTGAAACCGCTGTATATTATTTCATGAGAATCCGCTTTAAAGGTTGTACTTGGAGGGAGGATTACTTTTGTAAATTTATTAATAATGGCACTATCATATACTAAGTTGAGCGAATCGTCATCTACTTTGTTTTTATCGTTGTGATAAAATTTAGAGAAGTTATAAAAATGAACCGTGTCTTCAATGGTACATTGGAAACGTTGAGTATCTTCCAAGAAACGCATGCCTGACAAGATAGAACCTTCAATAATTGACTGTGGTCCAATAACTAAAATTGTATCGTAAACGGTTCTTCCACAACCTGGGATAACGTGTGTGAATGAGAAATTAACTTTATACGGACCAATACCACCGAATTTGTGTGTTCCAGTCCATTGGCGGGTAATATTTGGTGGAATCGGAGGTAACTCATAAATATAAAGTGGATTCGCGGCTTGTGGTATAGGACCATCTTTTAGTTTAAAACTAAATGTCGCATCATTTACACACAGTGAATCAAAATCAGCAATAATAACAGGTTCAATAACTAAATTGGTGGCTGAAGATTTAAAGGTAAAGGTTTCAGTACAGCCAAAGTGAGTAGTTACGGTTAATTTGGTATTGAAATCACCACCATTTGGACCTTGAGTTTTAAACCAATGACAAATTCCTCCATTCACATTTACTTTCCATAAATCAGGAGTATTCTTGTCACCAACATCAGTTTTGCCATCACCCCAGTCCCAAGTCAAAGATTTAATACTATCAAGAGGAACTGTAGATCGGTTTGTTACACAAAGCTGAACACTATCACATCGTTTTGGTTGTGGCGAAGTAAAGTTAAGACCTAAAGAGGCTTGAACATCTGCTACAGCATCGTATCTTTTCTTAGAAATACAACCATTACAATCAATAACCTCTACAGTCATTCCATAAATACCACCAGCTGGGTTTTGAAACGAGTGACAGAAATTTCTTGGTCCATTTCCACTAAACGTGTATTTAAAACCATCATCCATTACAACCGTTGTACTACAAATAGTTCCTCCAGTTGCTCCAGAGGTACTACTATCGGTAAAGCAAAAGCTATTATTTGCAAAACATTGCGTTTTATTTACAATACGTTGCACTTTAATAATAGGTTTTGGCTTAACATCAATAGTTATTTTAGCCGTACACGGACTACCTCCAGCAGTTGTTAAAGATAAATTAATTGTTTTTTGACCTGGAGTATTAAAAACAAATGAAGGATTACACAATGTAGTGTTATTTCCTTCACTGTTAAAATCCCAATTGAAGTTACTAGCTCCAATAGAGTTACAGGAAAATAAAATTGGCTCGCCAACACAGGGCGCTCCAGATGTAGTGATACTACATTGAGCATTCGCATAAGAATACGTTAAAAGCATTGTGAGTAGTAAACCCCAAGCTTTTGAGACACGGATTATTTTTTGCTTGATATTCATATTTATTTGAGATTGCATATTAGATTCATTTTTTAAAAATTCCAAATTTTTATTTGATTAAGGTTAAAGGTATTTGTTCTATTCTTTCTTCTTTGTTTTTAAACTTATACACCACTTTGACTATATAAGTGCCAGGAGGAGCTAATTCCCCATTAGGTAGTCTGCAATTCCAGGCTTGATATTTATTTGTAGTGCGGAACAGTATTTGATCTGCAGCTTGATTAAATATAAGTATTTCAAGCTTTTCCTCTCCAATAATTTCAATTAGATAAGTGTCATTTATTCCATCACCATTTGGAGTGACTGCATTTGGTATATTGATATAAGAGCTATCTCTATAAACAAACTGGCTTGGTTTTTCCTCAAAACCTATGCTTTTAGGTATACGAGCTTCTTCTTCCAAAGTCTTCTGAGGTAAACTATCTTTCCTATTTTGCTCCAATTCTAAATAATACTTCCTTAAATCGGAATTTAAACCAGGTATTTTAAATGTAAAGGGACCATCGTTATATAACTTTTGACCTGAAGAGTTGTTTATATTGTTTGATGGAGCATCCTTTGAAACAGGTGATTTATCAGATTTTGACGGCTTGCTATCATTTATTGAATTTGAAGTTTGAGGCTTTATTGGTTCAATATTACTTTCAGGAATTGAATTCTTGGCAATTGGCTCTTCACCCACTGAATTACTTAGCTTCTGATTAACTTGTACTGCCTCAGTTTTATCATCAGAATTCATTTGATTTACCAGTATTGCTGTTACAGAAACAGCAGACACAACAATTACAGCCTTCATCCATAATGCGACCTTAGTGGCTACAGCCGCTGTGGTAGCAGAGCCCCCAATTGACGAAGAAACGCTCTCCCAAACACCATCAGGAATAGGAGTAGACGAATTCGAAAGTTCATTTCTAAACAATTCGTCAAATAGCTTTTCTGTTGTATTCTCTTTATTCACTTTAAATTCTTTTTTAATACTAGCTCTTGTAGATGTAATCTGGCTTTGTGCAGTTGACTTTTACTTGTGTTGTCACTAATGTCTAACATTTTTGATATTTCTTGATGTGTATACCCTTCAACAACATATAAGTTAAAAACTGTTCTGTATCCTGTTGGCAAGCAATTAACAAGCTTCATTAAATCTGCAGCTTTAAGCAATGATAATGTCTGACTATCAATAGATTGCTCAGCAACCGAGTCGATATTGTCAACCATATTTTGACGTTTGTTCTTGCGATAAAATTCAATACTTGTGTTTATGAAAATCCTTTTAACCCAACCTTCAAAAGAACCTTTATGCTCAAATTTGGTTAAATTATTAAAAACTTTAATAAAACTTTCCTGCAAAATATCCTTTGCCTCATCTTCATCTTTTGCGTAACGCAGACAAACCGAAAACATCTTGGGAGCTAATATGTCAAATAACTGTTTTTGTGCTTTAGGTTGATTTTCAATACATTGAGCCAAGAGCTCATTAAGTTTCTCTGTATGATTATCTGCCATTTACACCTTGAATTAGTATTCAATATACCTACTAGAAGAAATTATGTCTTAGATGGTTGCCCGAACAACAAAATTTTTATTGTTCTCTATCAACCGCTTCAATTTTACTAATCTGATATCTGTCCTTTAAAGCAGTATAAGTAGACTCCGAATAATAACCAACACTTTCTATAGATTCTATTATTTCTTCCTGAGTTAGTCCTTTTGAAGGTCTTCTGTACTTCACAGCCAGCATATTTTGCTCTTTATTGATGGTGTATGAGGTATACAACATATTAAGATTGTTATGCAATAACTCTTCATACAAATGTTCTAATCCAGATTCAGGTAGATAACATATTGGAGAAATAACTTGAAAAGCAAAAATCGGCTCATCACTTTCGTAATACAACCATGCATTTTCTTTCTCTACCTCCCAAATATCAATGTAAATCTCAGTATCTCCATTGTATATCACCCATTGACCTTGCTCTGCTCCTCTGGTTTCTAAAGGGTTTAATCCTAAGAAGGCAAATGTTGATTCAATAAGTTCACTACTTTTCTCGATATTCATTGGTTTAATTTAAGTTTGCAAAAGTAAGGAATAATTGCCCATTAATGCAAAAAAGGAGGCGGTTGATGATGGCTTTGAAATCATAAATATAGCTTCTTTTATAAGACTACTTCATCCAAAATTCAAAACCAACTGAATTCCAAGTAATTAGTATTAAGCTAAGGGGAATCAATGATTTTAGATTAATATTTAAATTTTAGGAGATTTTAAGCTATTTTTGCACCCAAATTCAAGAAAAATGTCAGTATTAGTAGGAAAAGATTCTAAAGTTATTGTTCAAGGTTTTACTGGTAAGGAAGGTACCTTTCACGCCACTCAAATGATTGAATATGGAACCAATGTTGTTGGTGGAGTAACCCCAGGAAAAGGCGGAAGCAATCATCCAGACTTAAATAAACCAATATTTAACACAGTTGAAGAGGCTGTTAAAGCTACAGGAGCCAATGTTTCCATCATATTTGTCCCTCCAGCTTTTGCCGCAGATGCAATCATGGAAGCAGCTGATGCTGGTATTGCTGTTATTGTTTGCATAACTGAAGGTATCCCAACTAAGGACATGATTCAAGTTAAAACATACTTAGAATCAAAATCTTGTACATTAATTGGACCAAATTGCCCTGGTGTTATGACTCCAGGCGGAGCTAAAGTTGGAATCATGCCAGGTTTTATTTTTACACCTGGTCGTATTGGAATCGTATCTAAATCGGGAACATTGACTTATGAAGCTGTAGACCAAATCACGAAAGTTGGATTAGGTCAGAGCACTGCTATTGGAATTGGCGGTGACCCAATCATTGGTACAAGTACAAAACAAGCAGTAGAACTATTGATGAACGACCCTGACACCGATGGTATTATTATAATTGGTGAAATTGGCGGAGGTATGGAAGCTGAGGCGGCAAGATGGATAAAAGAGAATGGCACTAAACCAGTGGTTGGCTTTATTGCTGGACAAACTGCTCCTGCAGGTCGTAGAATGGGACATGCTGGTGCTATTGTTGGTGGTAAAGACGATACGGCTGCTGCAAAAATGGCCATTATGAGAAACTGTGGAATTCATGTAGTAGAATCACCTGCTGAAATTGGAGCTAAAATGTTTGAAGTTCTTGGCTCCAAAGCCAACGCTTAATCAAAGTATATTTTATTTAGAAGCCTTCCAAAAATGGAAGGCTTTTTTTATACCCAGAGCTATAACCAAAATCAATCCTCAAAAAGGCTAAACAATTTAAGAGTTCTAAGAATTTTACTACCTTTGTCTTCTCGAATATTATGACCATAAACACCCACTCTCAAACGAATTATTTTATAGAATTAGAATCCGAATACAACGCTCACAATTATCACCCTTTACCTGTTGTAATTGAGAAAGCAAGCGGTGTATATGTTTGGGATGTTGAGGGCAAGCAATATTTCGATTGTCTCTCGGCTTACAGTGCCATCAATCAAGGGCATTGCCATCCAAGAATTATTAACGCATTAATTGAACAGGCTCAAAAATTGACATTAACTTCTCGAGCATTTCACAATAATCGCTTAGGTGAATTTGCCGAATTTATGTGCAAAACGTTTGGATTTGAAATGGTCTTACCTATGAATTCTGGAGTTGAAGGCGGTGAAACTGCAGTTAAATTGTGTAGAAAATGGGCTTATGAAGTAAAAGGTATTGAAAAAAACAAAGCAAAGATTTTGTTTGCTGAAAATAATTTTTGGGGTAGAACAATTGCTGCTATTAGCTCAAGCAGCGACCCAAGCAGTTATAATAATTTTGGTCCTTTTTTACCTGGATTAGAATTGATTCCATATAACGATATTGAATCCCTTAGAATAGCACTAAAAGACCCCAATGTGGCTGGGTTTATGTTGGAACCAATACAAGGAGAAGCAGGGGTAGTCGTACCTGACGATGGCTATTTAAAACAAGTAAGAGAATTATGTACCGCTCATAATGTCTTAATGATTGCTGATGAAGTTCAAACAGGTATCTCGAGAACTGGAAAATTATTGGCATGTGATCACGAAGATGTGAAGCCCGATATTTTAATTCTAGGAAAGGCCTTAAGTGGTGGAGTTTTGCCAGTTTCTGCAGTTTTAACAAGTAAAGAAATCATGCTTACAATCAAACCAGGCGAACATGGAAGTACATTTGGAGGAAATCCTCTGGCCTGTGTTGTGGCGATGGAAGCCATTAAAGTCGTGTTGGATGAAAAATTAGCTGAGAATGCTGAAAAGATGGGTCAAATCTTTAGAAACCGATTAAAGTCAATTAAATCAGATTATATTGAATTGGTAAGAGGGAAAGGTTTATTAAACGCTATTGTTATCAAACCTTATGGTGATAATAAATCAGGTTATGACATTTGTGTTGCTTTAAAAGAAAATGGATTACTTGCAAAACAAACGCATGAAACCATAATACGATTTGCGCCTCCTTTAACTATTATTGAAGAACAAGTGAATAAGTGTTGTGATATAATTGAGAACACAATACTTCAAGAAACGTCCAAGTCTTAAAACGATTTAATTATTTTATCGGATTAACAAGACTTGACCGAAAGCATTGCTCTTTTTGATGTAGGGACCATTTGGAGTTGAATAAAACAATTTCCAAATATAAAGACCTTCTTGGACAAGCTCTCCTTTATAGGTACCATCCCATCCAACATTATTTTGATCTGTTTCAAAGACCAATTCACCCCATCTATTGTAAATTTGAAATAAATTTACAGTAATATTTCGCCCTCTAGGATAGAAGACATTATTTACCAAATCATTTCCCGGTGAAAACGCATTCGCCATAAATAAGTCACAATAATCGGATTGGTAGAACACAAAAATTGAATCTGTAATTGTACCACAAGGATTTGTTACTGTAACTGTGTATTTTCCTGGATTGAATGCATATACACTGCTATCTTTACTGCCATTACTCCACAAATAAGTTGATTTAGGATAGTAGGCATTTAACCAAACTCCACCACCTTTACATAAAATAGTATCGGTCCCTAAATTTATTTTTGGAACAGTACTAAAATCAATATTAACAGAATCTGTTGCTGAACACTTATCAATTGTTGCTGTCACAAAATATTTCCCTGATTTGTTGACCACAATCGATTGACTAATTTCAGTAGTACTCCAAAAGTGACTGCTATTTGAACCATTTATATCTGTTAGTGTGTAACTCAATGCTGAGCAAATTGCTGTATCTCGACCAATATCAGGATTTGGAGTTTCAGCTATTCGGAAATCAAACTGACTTGTATCACTGCAATATGAATCTTCAACGATATAAGTTAACGTATGTGAACCAACGGTATTTGGAACCAAAATATTTGAGTTCACTGGGTAACCTAAATATCTTCCACCATCCGTATAAGGTGTAATGATTACATTGTCGTTAGATTGACAATAAAAAGTATCTATGCCAATAAAACTACTGTTTAGATTGGGCAGTACTGTCACATCTATGGTATCTCTTCCTTTACATCCAGTATTTGCAAATGCAACATGCATTACTCGATATTGTCCAGTATCGTTGTAAACATGACTCACAGATTTCATATCACTAGAATCATTATCGCCAAAATACCATTTATAATATGTTAAGGTATTATCTGGATTATCAAAATTAAACCCATTGTGTTTTAAACATTGAAACGTATCGTTAATAGTTATATTCCCAACAGGACTAGGCAAAACTGTAACATTGAAGGATAAGGTATCTTTACATGCCGTTACTTTCGTGTAACTTGTACTTGTCAACTCAAGTTGGATGTTAAAGGTACCACTAGATGCATAACGTTTCTTCATTTTAGGAAAAGTGGATGAATCTCCATCACCAAACCACCATTTGTAAATAGTCCCTAATGGAAATGGACCAAGAATACCTTGAGCTTGAATTTCAAAATAATTATCTTCTAAACATTGAGTATCTTCATAAAGCGTGTAATCAATCTTGGCTACTTTTTTAGGAAAGATTTTCATGATTCTTGAGAATGATTTTGGGCAGCCAGTTATAGAGGTTATAGGAAGAATCTTTGCATCTTTATAACCATTTCCAACGAACGTATTTTTGACAGGAGATGTAGTGGCAGTCACACCTTCAAAATCCCATTTGTAGGTAATTCCCGGAATTGTGGATGTGGACGTATTTGTAAATTCAAATTCATTTGATTTTTCACAACTATCGTTCACTTTGAATGTAAAATCAAGTCGAATATCATATGTTGTGACACAGATTGTAGGTGCTCCAGATGTTAAATATTCGGTACTAGTACCATTGTTGTCGTGCTCGTAAATTGCGAAACAATATGTTGTACCTGGCTTGAGGTTAGTAACAGTTACAAAGTTAGTTCCTCCTGCGTTGTACACAATAAAATTACCATCACCAGCACTAGAATATTCTGTAGAATTACCAAAAATAGGATCTGCACTGTATACTTCACCATCAACAGGCGTATAGGTAGGTAAACCTCCTTCTTTTCCGATAATTACTCTTGAAACTCCGTTACCCGAAGTCCAATTTATTTTAAAAGATCCACAATTTAGATTGTTGTATGTGACATTACTTGCTGCAACAGTCGGTCTAGTTGCATGCGCAGGCAGCATGAAAAAAAGGGGATAAACATATGAATAACAGTCCTTTTGCCAAAATTGGAACAAATTTAAATAATAATATGATTATTTAATAATCAAAATTAATGATTTTTTCTCTTTAAAACTAAGAAATTGTTATATATTCTTGAGGAATTAAAGGCAAATTCTTGTATTTCATTAATAACTGAGCGGTTGTGACAATATCCTTTTTGCAATAAACTGCAATTCGTTCAATATCGTTTTGTTGCCAATATGTGTAACCCACCAAACTCCCATCTATGTCATCTTTCGGAGAGGGGATTCCAAATGATTTCGCCAAAACATTCAGTGATGTGTAATTTTTATAGTCTCCGAATTTCCAAAGTTCTAAAGTATCTAAATGTTTAATTTCCCATGGTTTTTTACCAGATAACTCCAAGATACTTGGCAAATTTATTCCATTGATTAACAAACGCCTGCAGATGTAAGGAAAATCAAACTCCTTTCCATTATGAGCCACTAGAATGTGTTTATTTTGATTAAATTTTGTATTCAATAATTCTGCAAATTCACTTAAAAGTTCTTTTTCATCGTGACTTGAGATTGCCTTTACTTTTAAGTGATATTGACCATCAACCAGGTGGTATATGCCTAAACCAATACAAACTATTTTTCCAAATTCAGCATAAATAGCTGCTCTATCATACACCAAAGATGCATTTATTTCCGGATTGTTTAATGCGCCTGCTTTCTTAGTCCATAATTCTTGCCATTCCTCATCAAGTTCATTAAATGAAGCTTTTTGAGATACAGTTTCAATATCAAGAACCAGTAAATCTTGAAGATTAATCGTATTTAACATATATTTTTACCAACTTCCGCCGGCGCCACCTCCGTTAAATCCGCCGCCTCCGCCGAATCCTCCAAAGCCACCTCCAGATGAACCTCCTCCAAAGCCACCACCACCGAGACCTCCAATGAAAATCGGAGGAAATCCGCCATAGCTGCCTCTTCCACTCAGTCCGCCGCCGCCTTTTCCTTTTCTAAAAATAGATAAAATTATATAAATAATCAAAATAATTAAGAAGAATCTTAATGAGTTTCCTCTTTTTCGCTTTAATTTGTCAGGCTTGAATTCACCAGCCATAAGCTCCATAATAGAGGTCACACCATTCACTAAACCTTGATAATAGTTCTTCTTTTAAATTCTGGGGTTATGGAGCGCTCAATAATAAGTTTACTAATTGCATCCGTCATAACGCCTTGAGTTCTATCAGCAGGTAGAATAAAAATTTTGCGATCATTGATTGCACAATAAATTAAAACACCATTGTTTTTGCCTTCTTTTCCCAATTTCCATTGACGTGCAAAATCCATGCTTCTATCAAATTCCGACCGACCATTTAAGTTAGATTCAATAACAACGGCTATTTCATTGCTAGTACTATCCTCATAAGCTGTAAGAATCGAATTTAAATCTTTCAATTCTTGTGGACTCAGTACATTTGCGTAATCATTTGCAAATCCCTTAGAGGAAGGAACACTCTTGCGTTCTTGTGCACTAGATGAAATTGCAGCAATCCAAAGGCATAAAAACAAGACTATATTTTTACGCATCATAAGATATTTCATCGTCTAATTCATTCACATCATCACTTTGATATGGAAACTGAGTTTTTAATGTTTCTGCAACAGATTGTATTCCTGAAATGATCCCTTCAACAAATTTTCCTTGTTTAAAAAACTCTTGCATCTTGTCTTTCGAATCTTCCCAGAATCCAGGTTTTAAAACATTATCAATCCCTTCATCACCAATAATTGCAAATTGCTTTTGTTTAGGTACTAAATAAATCAGAACACCATTTTTAAGTTCTGTTTTATTCATCTTCAAGTGATTAAATGTCACTTTTGCATCACTTAAGACATCTTTGTTCAGACTGTTTGCAATATGGACTCGAATTTCTCCAGAAGTGCCTGTTTCAGCAGCTTTTATAGCATCCACGACTAATTCCTCTTCTTGTTTTGACAAGAAAGATTGTTTAAACATAACTTTACTCAAAAAGTCCCTTCACATCTGGTGCTTTTTCTGAACCTTTATCAGAGGCAAATTCGACTTTAGTTTCAAATCCAAATAGTTTAGCGAAAATAACAGATGGAAATTTTCTCACTTTTACATTGTATTTTCTTACTGCCTCGTTGTAATCACTTCTAGATGTCTGAACTCTATTTTCAGTCCCTTCTAATTGACTTTGAAAACCAAGGAAACCCTGAGTACTCATAATAGTAGGATAAGCTTCCACTGTAATCTTAATTGCCGTGTTTATCCTTTGTCCTAGTGCATCGATATCCTGAGGTGTTTTTGCATTTGCAGCAGCATCCTTAATTTCTGAAGCTTCTTTTTCCAAATTTGGAATTCCCGCTCTAGCATTTGTTACATTTGTCAAAATGTCTTTCTCGTTTTCTGCAGCTTTCTTAACAGTTGCAATTAATCCAGGCAGTAAATCTGCTCTTCTTTGGTATTGTGTTTGCACATCACCCCATGCTTTATTTACACCTTCATCCGTGCCAACTAAATTGTTGTATGATGAACATCCTACGAAACCTAAAACTAAGATAATTCCTAAAATAACTAAATAACCCTTTTTCATATTTTGATAAAATTTATGTCAAAGATAATAGAAAATTGCTGCAACAAAAGTTTTTTTACATCAGCAATTTCAATCTTTCGACCAAGTTCATTTTCTATACTACTTACTGCCTTGTCTTGAATCCCACATGGAATGATATTTTGAAATAAACTCAAATCGGTATTGACATTTAAAGCTAGTCCATGCATACTCACATGTCTGCTGCACTTAATACCGATTGCTGCTATTTTTCTTTCATTTGGTCTTTGGAAATCCAACCAAATGCCTATTCTATCGTCAATGCGTTGCGACTTTATTCCAAATTCTTCAAGGACTCGAATTACACATTCTTCAATGTTGTAAACAAACTTCTTCACTCCAATATTTAATTGTTCTAAATCAAAAATTGGATAAACTACTAATTGCCCGGGACCGTGATAAGTAATATCTCCTCCCCTTTCAATATCGTACACCTCTATGGATTGTTTTTGCAAATCTTGAGATGACATCAACAAGTTTTCTTGATTAGCACTTTTTCCTAAAGTATATACATGCGGATGCTCGCAGACAATTAGATGATGTTGAGGAGTTCTTCCCTCTATTTTTTCTTGAATCGACTGATTGAAAATTTCCTTTTGATTTTGCCAGACCTTTTTGTAATCCTGTAAACCAATATCGTGTATCAACACTTCTTGCATGGTGCAAAGATAACTATATTTAAAAGGCCTTCAAACTCTACTTATGTGGCTTACAACCAACAACGGAACATATAGGGCATTTTTCAACAATATGACCCCTAGCTGGACAATACTCTCTACCAAAAAATATAATTTGTAAATGCGCCTTATTCCATAAATTCTCAGGAATTAATTTTTTTAGATCCTTCTCTGTTTGCTCAACATTTTTTCCATTTGTTAAGCCCCATCTTGTAGCTAATCTATGAATATGTGTGTCTACTGGAAAGGCTGGGTAACCAAATGCTTGAGACATCACAACTGACGCTGTTTTATGTCCAACACCTGGCAATTCCTCTAAAAACTCGAATGTAGATGGTACTCTTCCCTTGTGTTTTTTAACAATTATTTCACTGAGTTTTGAAATTGCTTTTGATTTAGCTGGAGACAATCCACATGGTTTTATAATCTCCCGAATTTCGTCTACTTCTAGTTTCATCATGTCCTTCGGGTTGTCCGCTCTTTGAAATAAACTTGGTGTAATCTCATTGACACGCTTGTCTGTACATTGAGCAGACAATAATACAGCAATAAGCAGTGTATAAGGATCCTTGTGGTCTAAAGGAATTGGAACTTCTGGATATAACGATTCTAAAGTCTGTAGAACAAAGGCTGTTTTTTCTTTTTTGGTCATTCACATACACTATTAGTAACCGTCTCCATCTAATAGATTACCTAAACCACCTAAGATAGATCCTTCACCTTTTCGTTTGCCTCCAATACTGCTATATGCAATTACACGAGAGGCTAATCTGCTAATTGGCAAACTTTGAATCCACACTTTACCGGGACCTTGAAGAGTGGCAAAAAACAACCCTTCACCTCCAAATATTGTGTTTTTTATTCCACCAACAAATTGAATGTCATAATCAACCGTCTGAGTAAATGCAACAATACAGCCAGTGTCCACTTTTATCATTTCTCCCGCACTCAATTCTCTTTCAATCACATGGCCACCAGCATGCACAAATGCCATACCATCTCCTTCCAATTTTTGCATAATAAACCCTTCGCCTCCGAATAAGCCTGTTCCTAATTTTCTTTGAAACTCGATACCTATTGAAACACCTTTTGCTGCGCATAAAAAAGCGTCTTTTTGACAAATCACTTTCCCATTCAGTCTATATAAATCCATAGGAATGATTTTCCCTGGATATGGAGCGGCAAAAGTTACTTTTGTTTTATTGACACCCATATTTGAGAAGGCCGTCATAAATAAACTTTCACCTGTTAACACGCGTTTTCCGGCAGACATTAATTTGCCAAAGAAACCGTTGTTTTGAACACTTCCATCTCCAAAAATTGTTTCCATTTGAATGTCTTTATCCATCATCATAAAACTTCCACTTTCACCAATGGCCGTTTCTTGTGGATCTAACTCAAGTTCTACACATTGCATTTCTTCTCCTATGATGCGGTAGTCAACTTCGTGGTTTTGTATCATGAAGCAAATATGGATAAAAAAACAATTCTATCCTTAAAAGAAAATAAAAATTCGATTGAATTTCTACCAGCTTAATGAAAAGTTAATTCATCTATAAAAATAAATGCATCTCCACCTGCGCCAGGATGATTATCTGGCAATTTTCCAAAATTCTTTGCTATCACTTTTATATAACGGTAGGATTCCCTATTGCCTTGAATAGAAACATTTAATCTACGACTTCCCGAATTATCAGTTTGATTCAAGCTCAATTGATTAATTTCAATGAAAGAGCTAGAATCACTTGATCCAAAAACAATTACTTGGCTAGGTAAAAAAATCCAGGAACGCTTATCGTCAATAAATCCAATTTGAATTGAATCTAAATTCATTTTCTCCTTCCTATCAATCACAGCTTCAAAATCTTGTCCTTGATAGCCTTGCCAGCGTCCCTTTCGCCAGTCGTCATCTCCAATCAAACCATCCAACAAACCATCATCGCCTCCGGCTGTGTACTGTGAATTGTAAACGCTTTTTATTTGAATGGAATATGAATTGGGGCGTTTAAACAATTGAGCAACGGCAACATCACTATAAAAACTTAGAAAACTATAATTTGTGTCTTGAATTGAGGCCTTTACAATCGAATTCTCGTGAATCCAAAACGGTTTTAAATAGTGTTTAAATTTACCTAGATTAATTTGATATTTAATTTTTGAATTCACATCATTATAATTCGTATTTGATAATATAGACACCAAAACAGAATCTTTAAAAACAGTTGATTTATACGAATTAATTGGTGCGGAGACTTTCCTACCTGGCACAATACTAATGGCATCAGAAAAATCAAAAACACGACGATTAAAGAATGTTTCTTGTATCGTCTTTCCATCGACAAGAACTGAATCAAACAATGATTTGGATTTGACATATCGATCACTCCCTGGACAATCAGGATATAAACCCATAGCAGAAAACACATACCAAGCACTCATTTGTCCGCAATCTTCGTTACCAATGAGTCCATCAGGTTCGGGTGCATACATCTCCGCACATATTTTGCTTGTATATTTAATGGTTGAATCTTGACTTTTAAATAAATAAGCCACATGATGACTCGGTTCATTTCCATGTGCATACTGTCCAATTAACCCTGATATGTCGGATTGCTCTCGGCCAGTAGTTTTGGAATCAGTGTTAAACAGTTTTGATATTTTATCATCATTGGCAATTAAACCACTGCTTTGTTGAACTCCAAATCGATATTGCCATGCATTGGCCTCTGTGAAATGATTGTTGACCTGCTTAGGATCAAAATTTTGAATCCAATTTCCATTCAAACGAGGTGTCATGAAACCAGATTTCTGATTGTAAAGATTAATCCAAGATGATGAATACCCCTCAAACAAGGAAGCATCTTTGTAAAGGTCAGGAAAACGAACTTTTAGTTTAGAATTTAATATTTGACGTGCAATTTGCGAAATACACCACATGTCATAACTGTACTCAATTGTTTTTGACACACTCTCACTTTCATCATCTATAGACAAGAAACCTTTTTCTCTAAATTTATCCAAACCAAAGCGATTGCTCATGGCTTCTGCGCGAACTGCCGGATATAAATCCGCCAATTCTTCTAATGAAATCACTCCATTTTTGTATGAATCAAGAATTACACTCACACTGTGAAACCCTATCATACAATTGGTTTCATTCCCCCAAAGCTCCCACATAGGCAAACGACCACTTTGCTCATATTGTGCTTTAAAAGTCATTATAAAATCGTGAGAACGTTTTTTGTCAATCACATTCAATAAAGGATGTAATGCACGATAGGTGTCCCATAAAGAAAATACGGTGTAATAGTTAAATCCATCAGCAGTATGCACCATCTTATCTCTGCCCCTATAACGACCGTCGACATCATTCATCACATTTGGATGAATCATGCAATGGTACAATGCCGTATAAAAATTTTGTTTTTGAATTAAAGTTCCACCATACACTTGGATGCGATTGAGTTCAATATTCCATGCCAAATCGGCATCCTTTCTTACTTTCTCAAAATCCCAATGCGGCATTTCAGCTTTCAAGTTTGATTCAGCACCTTCTTCATCGACACTAGATAAGGCCGTTTTTATTAAAATGTGCTCGCCTTTCTTCACCCAAAAACCTAGATTGACCTTGGTTTCACCACTTGAATCTTTCGAAATTATAATAGACTCTGCATCTCTACTTAACTCAAAATAATAATACAACAACTGATCTTCTGCCCATGCTTTAGATCTTCTGAAACCTGAAAAGCTCTTATTGCTATTTTGGATTATTTTTCCTTGGAGAAGTTGATCTCTGTGTTTCAAATTTAAAGTTACCCATGCAAATCCTTTTCTTGAATATGTGTATTTCTGAATACCCACACGAGTGGTTGAGCTCAGTTCGACTTGAATACCATTATCCAATAAAACTGAATAATAACCAGGTTTAGATTTTTCATTATTATGAGAGAATGAATAACAAAGGGTGTCAATTTTTTGAATAGGTTCAACTGGTTTACTGACAATAGTTGGCATAAAGGAGATGTCTCCATAATCGCTTACACCTGTACCGCTGAGGTGAGTGTGAGAAAATCCATATATAATGGAATCCGAATAATGGTAGCCACTGCATCCGTCCCATGACCCATCAATGCGGGTGTCAGGACTTAATTGCACCAAAGCATAAGGCAAAGTAGATCCTGGAAAGGTATGACCATGTCCTCCTGTTCCAACAAATGGATTTACATATTGAGTATATGCATTCTGAGCATTTAGCTGAGCTAAAACTGAAAGAAATAGTGAGAATAGTACAATCTGAAAACGCATTTAATTTATTCAGGAAATGGATTGATTACATTAATATTAAGACACACGAACTTAGAAAAACTTAAGCACAAAAAAAAACGGCACAAGGCCGTTTTCAATTAATTAGTTGACTATTTTTATTCTTGAGCACCTAAACCTGCAGAAAGGAATTCACGATTCATTCTTGCAATATTGCTCAAGCTAATTTCTTTAGGACATTCTGCTGAACAAGCACCAGTATTTGTACATGCTCCGAATCCTTCAGCATCCATCTGATTGACCATTGCTAATACGCGTTTCTGTGCTTCAGGTTTACCTTGAGGTAATAAAGACAATTGTGAAACTTTTGCAGAAACGAATAACATAGCACTTGCGTTTTTACACGCTGCTACACATGCGCCACATCCGATACAAGCCGCACTCATGAACGCTTCATCAGCCACTTCTTTTCCGATTGGCAAGCTGTTAGCATCTTGAGCGTTACCAGTGTTTACACTAACAAAACCTCCTGCTGACATAATTCTATCAAAAGAAGAACGATCAACTGACAAATCTTTTAAAACAGGGAATGCAGCTGCTCTCCATGGCTCAACAACAATAATATCACCATCCTTAAATGAGCGCATATGTAATTGACATGTGGTTACTGCATCCTTCGGACCATGAGGTCTTCCATTGATATACATGCTGCACATACCACAAATTCCTTCACGGCAATCGTGATCAAAAACCACAGGTTCTTTACCTTCGTTAATGAGCTGTTCATTCAAAACATCAAACATTTCCAAGAACGACATGTCTTCTGAAATCTCATCGAGTTTATAGGTCTCAAATTGACCTTTTGTTTGGTTATTTTTTTGTCTCCAGACTTTTAATGTTATCTTCATTAGAATCGTATTGGGTTATTTATAACTTCTAGCTGCAATTTTTATGTTTTCGTATTTCAATTCTTCTTTGTTGAGTTTCCAACTGTTTTCTCCAGTTATTTCCCATGCTGAAACAAAACTGAAATTAGCATCATCTCTCAAAGCTTCTCCTTCTTCAGTTTGATATTCTTCACGGAAATGGCCTCCACAACTTTCATTTCGCTCAAGTGCATCCATACACATTAGTTCACCTAATTCAAGAAAATCAGCAACACGGGTGGCTTTCTCAAGTTCAGTATTAAATTCATTTGCAGTTCCGGGAACGCGAACTGACTTCCAAAACTCTGCTCTTAAGGTTTGAATCTCTGTTATTGCTGTTTTTAAACCTTCAGCATTTCTAGCCATACCACACTTGTCCCACATTATTTTTCCTAATTGTTTGTGGAAATAATCAACCGAATGTTGTCCATTTACATTTATTAATTGATCAATCTTTGCCTTAACAGCATTCTCAGCTTCAACAAATGCTTCATGGTCTGTAGGAATAGCTTTCGTTCTAATCTCAGTGCTCAAATATGCTCCTATTGTATATGGCAAAACAAAATACCCATCAGCCAATCCTTGCATTAAGGCAGAAGCACCTAATCTATTTGCACCATGATCTGAGAAATTAGCTTCTCCAATTGCATATAAACCTGGAATGGTAGTCATTAAGTTGTAATCTACCCATAGCCCTCCCATTGTATAGTGGACTGCTGGATAAATCATCATTGGCTCGTTATAAGGATTAACACCAGTAATTTGCTCATACATGTCGAACAAATTACCGTATTTTTCTTTCACAACGCCCTTTCCAAGTTCGATTAATACCTTTTTATCAGGATTAACAAGGTTTTGTTTTGTTGCTTCAATATTTCCATAACGCAAGATTGAAGAAGCAAAATCCAAGAAAACGGCTTGTCCAGTTTTATTTACTCCAAAACCAGCATCACATCTTTCTTTGGCAGCTCTGGAAGCAACGTCTCTTGGTACAAGATTTCCGAACGCAGGGTATCTTCTTTCTAGATAAAAGTCTCTATTTTCTTCAGGGATATCATTGGGCTTTAATTTACCAGCTCTCAAAGCCTCTGCATCTTCTTTTTTAAGCGGAACCCAAATTCTACCATCATTTCTCAGTGATTCAGACATCAAGGTTAATTTAGATTGATGATCACCTGAAACAGGAATACAAGTTGGGTGAATTTGAGTAAAACAAGGATTGCCAAAGAACGCTCCTTTTTTATGAGCTTTCCATGCCGCCGTTACGTTGCTACCCATTGCATTAGTTGACAAAAAGAACACGTTTCCATATCCTCCTGATGCGAGAACCACAGCGTGTCCAAAATGTCTTTCAAGCTCTCCTGTTATTAAATTCCTTGCGATAATTCCACGCGCTTTTCCTTCGATTGTAACGACATCCATCATTTCATGACGAGCATACAATTGAACATTTCCCATACCTACTTGTCTTTGTAAAGCACTGTATGCTCCCAAAAGTAATTGCTGGCCAGTTTGACCTGCTGCATAAAATGTCCTCTGAACTTGAGTTCCACCAAATGAACGGTTGCTCAATAAACCTCCGTATTCTCTTGCAAATGGAACGCCTTGAGCCACACATTGGTCGATTATACTTCCACTAACTTCAGACAGACGGTGCACATTTGCTTCACGTGAACGGTAATCACCACCTTTGATGGTATCGTAAAATAATCTATAAACACTATCTCCGTCATTTTGATAGTTTTTAGCAGCATTAATTCCTCCCTGAGCTGCGATTGAATGGGCTCTTCTAGGAGAATCTTGGAAACAGAATGCTTTAACTTTATAACCCATTTCAGCAAGAGATGCAGATGCTGAAGCTCCTGCTAAACCAGTTCCAATAACAATAACTTCAATGCTTCTTTTATTGGCAGGATTTACCAAAGGAATACTTGACTTGTATTTGGTCCATTTTTGATCAATTGAACCTTCTGGTATTTTTGAATCTAGAATCGTATTTGACATCTTAATTTTTGCTAATTATAATGAACTCATAAAAAAATAAACAGGTATTAAGGCGAACAAGATTGGTATAATAATCCCAAAAACCCCTACGCCTATGAATCGAATTAAACCGTTGTATTTACTGTGGTTAATTCCTAAAGTTTGAAATGCGCTACTGAAACCATGAACTAGATGAAAAGCAATAGCTGCCATTGCAAGCACATAAAGCAATACTATCCACCATACTTGAAATGCTTCTTGGACCTCCCAATATAGATTCTTTAGTGTGGTCATTTGAATTGGATTACTTCCAGAGGTAGTAGAAACGTATTGTTCCATTTTTGTTTCGATTGGATCAACCTGATTCCATACCAAATCGCCAGTTACTAAATCTTGTTCATATTGAACATAGGGCATTTCGCTGAAATGGTATTCAGCCCAGAAACTTGACATGTGCATCACAATGAATGCTAGAATAATTGTTCCTAATACACCCATCCAACGGCTAGTCCATTTACTATTTGCACTTCCATCAACAACTGCGTATGCTTGCGGCCTTGCTTTTTTATTTTGAGAAACTAAATACAAGCCCCAAAAAGCGTGAAACAAAATAATGGCATATAAACCATAAGAGATTGTTTTAATCAAAGGATTGCTTGTCATAAAAACAGCATATGCATTAAATGCTAGGCCTCCATCTGATTTTAGCAGTTGGAGATTACCAATCAAGTGAACTACTAAAAATGTACATAGGAATAAACCTGTAAGTGCCATCAGAAACTTTCTTCCAATGCTAGACTTTAAAAAATGTGTTACCCAATTCATGAATATTTTCTATAACTTATTTTGAGCATTTTCGGAGCAAATATCTTCATAAAAGCACCTCATAATGCGGCGCAAATTTATTCTTTTATTTGACAACTTATATAATGTTTTCACTATTTAAATTCATTTTAATTAACAATAAATAGAGGAAACTGTTTTACTCTATGCGATTTTTCGTGTTGAAGTGCTCATATATGTTCAAATAACCTCAATGAGATTATTTGTTGACTGTTAATTTAAATGACTTTACTTCTTCATTTTGTGCAACTTGAACAAAATAAATTCCATTCAAAAGACTTTCAGTGTTGAACGTTATTCTGTTTCCATCAACAAGTCCATTGATTGAAATCGTTTTACCCATCGCATCGTAGATTGTAATTTCTATCTCACTTATTTCACCTGCCTCAACCGAAAAATGTGTGCTTGCTGGATTTGGATAAACTGAAATCTGAACACTCGGGGTATGATTTACAGGAACTATATTATCTATAATAGTTGATTTTCCATCTAAATCAACTTGGATCAACCTGTAAAACGACAACCCATCAACTGAATTTTTATCTGTAAAAGAATAAGATTGAATCGTTGAGGCATTTTTAAAGGCATCAACACGACCAATATTTAACCAATTATTCCCATCGATTGAACGTTCTACTATGAAATGCGAACTATTTTCTTCACTTGAAGTCTTCCAATTTAATTGAACATTCATGTTCTTATCAATTGCATCAAAACTAATCAACTTAACAGGAAGTGCAATTATGCGAGTTAAACGGATTGTTTGACTAGATATTCCAGGACCTTCAATTTGAACGACAAATGCATTACAATTTAAAGACTCTGGAGTTGCAGTTTGACAATCAGAATTTGAGTTCCAAGGATTTGAAGTCGTATTCTTAAAACCACTTCCACCTTTAACTGGCAAACCTATAAAGTTTCCTTGAGATCCGCATTCTAATGATGCTTGCATGGTGTACAATTTTGAAGGGATGTTATTACCTGAAAAGCTAATATCATAGCTGATTCTTGTATTGTAATTGTAACCCCATGGACAAGAGCTTGGAGCAATTACCTTAACAACATCCAAACTAATTGATACATCATAGCCATCAGTTGAATGTACCACAGTGCTTGCTTGACCATTAGCATTGAAACTTAGAAATAAAATGCTTAATACGAAAGCAGTTGATTTAATGAAATTTGAAGTTAAAAAATTTGAGTTCATGTTATTTTGTATTTTGTGTAAATTTTAATTGACTTCAGTAGATTTACTCATGTTTTTTGATTGTGTAAAAATACTTAGTCTCAACGAGGACAAAGGTAAAACAGATATTTGATGATTTTTATACTTTTAGATGAAATCCGTTAAAACAATTATTACTTTTAGCCATTTGCTTGATTTTGAGGCAAAAAAATTTTAAATATTTTTTCTTATATGATTGATTTTTAGGTATTTATACTCAGTATTGTAGGTCGATTTTCAGACATAAAACATCATATTTTACTCCGACAGCTCAAAAAAGTAAAAACACTTACTCCGATTTTAAAGCTGCAAAACGACCAAATTAGTATAAAATACTAAACCCTTAACATAAAGCTAGAAATTAAAAGATTAGCCCTTCGATATAATTAGATTACTATCCATTCAGAAAAAAAATACAAGCATGAAACATTTTATAGCTCGATAGTATTGCTAGTCTTATATTTGCCCTCTTTGTCAGAGCAATTAAAGATACATAT
>JAWKNQ010000012.1:0-51433 GCA_041391605.1 Bacteroidia bacterium | reverse complement strand
ATGAAGAAGGGATTGGCACTTTTTTAAACATCACGCATCGCTCACCTGCATTGCTAGGAGAAACTGTTACATTCGAGGCTGAAATTACAAACTTGGAGAAGAATAAGGTTGATTGCAAGGTAACTGCACGAGTAAATAACAGAATTATAGCAGATTGCGAGACAGGTCAAAAAATTATTAAAAAAGAAAAGTTAAATTTGCTGTTCGAAAGTTTGAAAGTGAATGAGAGATAAGTCTGTTAATATTGTTAATCGCAAAGCAAATTATGAATACCACACCGATAGTAAATATACGGCTGGTTTGGTATTAATGGGTACAGAAGTAAAAAGTATTCGCATGAATAATGCTAATATCAGCGATGCATATTGCGTGATGGAGAAAGGCGAACTTTATATCAAAAACATGCACATCAGTGAATTTAAGCAAGGTAGTTTTAATCAGCATGAAACTTTGCGTAATAGAAAGCTTTTACTCAACAAACAAGAACTTCGTAAGATTGAAAGCAAACTTAAAGATAAAGGAACGGCTGTTTTTCCAATTCGTTTATATGCCAGTGAAAGAGGAATACTCAAATTAGATATTGGAGTAGGAAAAGGGAAAAAGTCATTTGACAAACGTGAGGACATTAAAGCAAAAGACATTAAACGAGAATTATCAAAAATAAAGTTTTGAAAATTGTATTAGTCGCCATATCGTTATTATTTTCTGTTCACAATTGCAATGCTCAATTATTTGGCAAGAAAGATCTAGGTATTCGTCAAGGCATTATCAATTTTCACCCCGATATTTTAAACAATTCAAACAACAACAATTCCAAAAGTTCTTGGGTTACTGAGTTCGATAGACATTTTGTACTTACACGAATGAGTAGCTTAAATTACGGATTGGGTTTAGGCAATTACAGAAATCAAGACAATCGTTTTGAATCTTATGAGAATTCAAATTTCTTTCGAGTAAAATTTGGTTTAGTGCTGCATTTACCCCAACCTTATTCAAGCACAAACTGGTCGCCCAAACGAGTTAACCCTTATTTAATCGCCGCCTATAATATGGATATCCTCGATTATAAGTATGGATTGACAAATGGATCAAGATTAAGTTCATCAATAAAATTCGGTGGAGGGATAGTGTACAGGCTCTCACATGAATTAGGCATCAGTTATGAATTCTCACATAATTCGCGAGTTACTGAAGATTATAGAACATCGTTTCAGCATTTGTTTGGCATAATTATAAATCTAGACAAAGCGTATACAGCTTATTAATGCCACTTTTTCCTTCGCATTTCTTTTTTGGAGAACAAACCCATGTGCTTTACCTTTTTCCTTGACTTTTTACTGTCACTAACATTATTGAGACTATCGCACGACTTGGCCTTACAGCTCGATGAAACGATACTTAAGGCAAACATAGAAAGGAATACAAGACTATATAACTTAGACTTATACATGAACCCAAAAATACGCTAAAACCATGCCAAAACTACCTTTATAGTTGATTTATCCTAAAGAAGAAGCCCTAAAAAACGCCCAGTATACTAGTCGATTGGATTGCTAAATAATTGGTAGTGACTGCAGTAAAATTAATCTATCGAATAGCGGAATAGAAAATAAATAATTTGATATTATCATAAGCTTTATTGTAGTTTTGTGCTTCAATGAATAGCCAATCTGTATATGTAATTGACGCCGTTAGAACCCCAGTGGGTAAATACGCAGGAACTTTATCAAGTGTGCGACCAGACGATATGGTTGCTGGAGCAATGAAAGCCCTAATGGCACGTAATCCGAATGTACCATTTAACGAAACGGAAGAAGTAATACTTGGTGCCGCAAACCAAGCCGGAGAAGACAATCGAAATGTAGCTCGAATGGCCGTTCTATTGGCAGGACTACCTACTCATGTCGCTGGATACACGATCAACAGACTATGTGCGAGTGGATTACAGGCAATTGCAAATGGTTTTATGGAAATAAAGGCGGGAAATGGCGAATTGTATATTGTAGGTGGAGTGGAAAGTATGTCACGCGCTCCTTTTGTGATGGCAAAATCTGAAACTGCCTTTAACCGTGTACCTGAAATTCACGATACAACAATAGGATGGCGTTTTACAAACCCAGAGCTTTCAAAACTTTACCATCCATATACAATGGGCGAAACAGCTGAAAATGTTGTTGACAAATGGAAGATTTCAAGAGAAACTCAAGATGAATTCGCTTACAACTCTCAATTAAAATGGCAAGAAGCACACAAAAACAACGCTTTTAAAGATGAAATTGTACCTGTAACAATAAAACGAAAAAAAGGTGATCCAATTGTATTTGATACGGATGAGCAACCCAGACTGAGCACTGTTGATGTGTTAGCAGGGTTAAGACCGGCATTCAAAAAAGACGGGAGTGTAACTGCGGGAAATTCAAGTGGTGTTAACGATGGAGCGAGTGTGTTGGCAATCTGCTCAGAGGCATTTGCAACGCAGAACGGAATTACTCCTAAAGTAAAAATATTGGCGAGTGCCGCATCGGGTGTAGAGCCTGCGATTATGGGTATAGGTCCTGTTGAAGCAACTCGCAAAGCCTTGAAACGAGCTGGTTTAAATATAAGTGATATTGGTTTGTTCGAATTAAATGAAGCATTTGCATCACAAAGCATTGCATGCATTCAGGAACTGGGAATCGACCCAAAAATTGTAAACATCAATGGAGGGTCTATTGCTATTGGACATCCTTTGGGAGCAAGTGGAGCTCGTATTAGTACAACCTTGATTCATGCCATGCAAAAAAGAAAGGACATCCGCTATGGCGTTGCAACAATGGGCGTTGGTGTTGGACAAGGTGTAGCTGTTGTATACGACAACGTTTAATCTTTAATAAGAGCCCTGATTTTTCTTCTTGATTTGAAGGAAACTTAGACCACAATTCATTGTATTCTTTGGTTTTTACAAAAGTCTTGCAAGGTTATTTTCTTTTCAGAATTGAAATAATAAGTGATTATTTGAATCATATTGTGGATTCCACTGAAAACTTCATAAATTTCAATTACTTTGCAGTAAACACAAGGCATTCAATAAAAAAATGAACAGACAAACAAAATCTTTCAGCTTATTCTTAATTCTATTTTTTACAGCTAACTTCAGTTATACTCAGGAGGAGAAGATATTTGATACTGAAACTGAAAAGGAAGAATTGAAGTTTAACATAAATTCAAATGGTTCGCATTATTTTAAATTTACTTTTCTTAACCAAGTTTGGCTAAGATATAACGAAAGCAATCCAGGTACAATTATGGATAGTGAACCTAAATCTGAAACCTTTGATATTGGCTTGCGCCGAACGCGTATTCAAATGTTTGGCCAAATTACAGATAAAGTGTTTTTATACTTTCAAATAGGACAGAACAACTTTAACACTGCCTACAATTCAAACGGCGGAAACAGAAAGAATGCACTATTCATGCATGATGCACTTGGAGAATATAAAGTGAGTAAAACAAATGCATTGAAGTTGGGAGCAGGTTTGACCATCAACAATGGATTGTCGCGTTTCTCGCAACCGAGTATTGGGAGTATTATGACTGCAGATGTTCCAGTGTTTGCTCAGGCTACTGTAGAACAAGTTGATCAGTTTGCACGTCGTCTTTCAGTTTATGCCAGAGGGCAAGTTTCAAAACTCGATTACAGAATTGGTATCAGCGACCCTTTTCCAATCTCATCTACAGGAAACACTATTCCTCAAGTCAGTGTTAATTCAAACTTTGCCAATACTGGCAGAAACAAACAACTGTATGCCTATTTCATTTGGCAATTTTTTGAACATGAAAATCATTTGACCCCATATATGACTGGAACACACTTAGGGAAAAAGAAAGTTTTTAATATTGCTGTTGGAGGTATTCATCAAAAGAATGCTATGTGGAACCGTCCAAGTGTAAATGATTCAATTGCATTTGAGGATATGAATTTATTCTGTGTTGAATCCTACTTAGACATTCCAATAAACAAATCGGAAGGATCAGCTATTTCAGCATATGCAGGATATTTCATGACGGATTACGGTAAAAACTATTTGCGATACAACGGGTTAATGAATCCGGCAAATGGAAGCAGTTTAAACCCAAATATCAATATAACTAAACAAGGTGCAAATTTTGGAAATGCCTATCCCATGTTTGGTTCAGGCAGTCAGTTGTATTGTCAACTGGGTTATTTATTTCCTCGGAAGGTCCTTGGAGAAAAGATTCGTTTGATGCCATATGCTTCGGTTACACTTTCCAAATTCGATAGATTGAATTCGGAAGGCATGGAATTATACAATGCTGGGTTAAATTGGTTGATTAAGGAGCACAGATCAAAAATAAGCATCGACTGGCAAAACAGACCAACCTATTTTTTAAATTCGAACATGGATGTTCAAAGTGGAGAGAGAAGAAACCAAATCGTCTTACAATACCAAATTTACATATAAAGGTCTGCAAGCGCGCCTGCACGCGTGTTGCTAGAATCTAATATCCTTTGAAATAACACATAGAACTCAAGGCCAAGTCACGACTCTTGAGTTTGAGAAGCATTTAGTTTTTTTGAACAATTAAATTCTTTTAAATAAGAACAGAAAACTTATATTTGTTTTAAGAAACTAAGCATAATTAGTAAAACAATTTTAAAATATGAATACAGAACAAATTAAAATCCCAGCATGGTTTTGGGTGGTTTCAGTGGTTGCATTGCTCTGGAATTTAATGGGAGTTGGTTCCTTTATTAGTCAAATGACTATCAGTGAGGAGGCTTTAAATGCTTTGCCGAGTGATCAACAAGCCATGTATACAGATTATCCGATGTGGGCAAACGCAGTATTTGCAATAGCTGTTTTTGGTGGAACAATTGGATCTATATTATTAATTATGAAAAAGAAACTCTCAAGAACTCTCTTTATAATTAGCTTAATAGCAATAGTTATTCAAATGTCGTATTATTTAATTGCTATGAAACCAATGGATGTATACGGACCTGGAGCAATAGCGATGCCGATATCAATTATTGTGTTCGGGGTGTTTCTTGTTTGGCTTGCAGGGTTGGCTATTAAGAAGGGCTGGTTGAGGTAAAATATTGATTTGTATAATCGATTATTTTTAAAGATTCAAATTTGGATTAATCCCTTTCATCAATTTAATTGCAGAAAAGTTTATTAATTCTTTTACTCGTATTTTTATGATTTGAATACACAATTCATAAAAACCTCATAGCTATAAGCAATGCTAAAACTATTTTTCACTAAATCCGCAAAAGACAATTTTCCTCACCTATTTTATCAGGAATCGAATAAAGTTAATATACCCCGCTTGTTGATTTCCTATTTTATTGTTTTATGCGCTACATTGATATTGGGTTATTTGTATGCTGTGATTACGACAATAATGCCAATTATTCAAATCAACTTTATGATTTTGTTAGCCTTTGGAGTGGCGTTAGGATTGATTAATAGACTCTTGATGCGAGTTAGTTACAATCGAAGCAAGAAAAGTAGATTAATACTGGCATTTGTTACAGCTTTATTTGCCAGTTATTTCCAATGGACTACTTATATCCTGTATCAATACAATGGTGACATCCCTTCCTATATCGACTTCTTAAGTAATCTTTCTTGGATTATACAGCCCAAAAATTTTTTTTCAGCTATAATTAAGATTAATGAAATTGGTCCTTGGTCAGTATTTGGTTTTAGATTTGCTGGCACTGCTCTCACTGTTCTTTGGGTTCTCGAATTCTTAATAATTGTTGCACTATCCATGTTTGCTGTATTGGTAACCCAAGTCTACCCTTATTCAGAATTGATGCAAAAATGGTATCCTAAATATACCTTGGCGAATGAGTTTGAAAATATTTCAGTACTTTTAATGTTAGATGAACTGCAAAAAGACCCTTTACAAGCTATACAGAATCTCAATAAAGGCTTGGCATTTCGATATTCAAAAATTCATGTGTTTTATGAAGAACACGAAGAGTATCAGTATCTGACTTTTGAAAAAGTGTACATCTCTGATGGTGGTCGAGGAAGTAAGAAAAGTGAAATAGTGCTTAACAATTTTAAAATCAGCAAAGATGTTGCTGACACCTTATTAAAGACATACCGAAATAATCGAGAAAGAATTGACGTAATTTAATTTCATCCACCCAACTCCAAATCCTTCAACTCTACATATTCGAACTCCAGCTCTGATTCAGGCACATTCCCAACTGCATCCTTTCCATTTAATCTCCTAACGGTGTGATAAGTTAATAATTCTTCAGGATACGGTTTTGTGAGCTTTAATGGGTCGTCTGTCTCCAACCACTTATCTTGATTCTCTTTGCATAGAATAACGGGCATCCGAGCCGATTCATTTTTCGGGTTGTTGTGAATAATTTCCATTATTCTATTTGCCTCACAAGTAACAATACTACATGTTTGAATAAGTTCCCCCGTTTCTTTGTCGAGGTACTCATCCCAAAGGCCTGCTACAGACATAGGTGAGCCATCCTTCATGGCTATATGAAACGGATACGTTTTACTTTTGAAATGGTGGTACTCATAAAATGCATCTAGGTAAATCAGACAGCGTTTGGATCTTGCCGATTTTCGAAAAGCGGGTTTTTCCAACATGGTTTCACTTCTCGCATTAAGAGTCATGTTCGATAATTTAACTGCGGCTTCTTTATCAGGCACCCAATGTGGTATTAATCCCCAGTTCAATAGTTTAGGAGAATAAGGTTCCGTATTCAGAAAACATAAAAGCTTAGGGTGTTGAAAACCACTGACATTAAAGAGTTTCTCGAAATCGCGTTCACTTTCTTGCAAACGTTTGAGTTCTTTTTCAAGTGCATCGATAATCTCTGGTTCATCTCCGCGATGTTTGGCATATTTTAAAGCCACGGCTGTTCCAGAGGTAGCAGTATAACACATGATTTCAATTGCGAAGATAAGATAAATCATGTGCACAAAGAAGAATTCATATTCCTCAAAGTAATGTGAAGATTAATTTTAACTAAACGCTTGTTTAAAGAATGCTTTTGACCGTTTTATGAAATCTATCTTCTTTTGAGGCGCGGCACAATCATGTGTTAGTCCCTTTTCAAAATGCTCTATCAAATCTTGACAATACTCCCTTTCAAGATAAGAAGTTCGCAACATCTGAATAAAAATAAATACTCTAAAATCCAGAGAGGCATTTACAGAAACTGTAAAATATTCGCTACGTAAAGAATCACTTAAGTTTTTATTAATTGCTCCTTTGCCATTTTCAGAGAAACAATCAATCTGATACATCAAGGGTTTTGTTCGTTTTAATCGTTTACTTCCTCTTCTTTCGTTGCGCCAAGGATGTTCATTTGATTTCAATTGTTCTGACAAAAACGACTTTTTCCATAAACTGATTTGATGCGACATTAAAAAATTGGATTTTTCTGGATCTACGATTGAAAGTGCCATACCGCCAATATAAGTACCCGTTTCTGTGGTTGAATAAACTTCAGAACTGTGCAACTTTATACAATCAACATCATGCTCCCTTACATATTCAAATAATTCAGTAAAAAATTCAGAAGATACCCTTTTGCTTAACCACATGTCTTCTTGCATATATATGATGTAATCCTCCTTAATTTTGCTCAATAGACATATCAACCTATCCGACCATTCACCAACACCCGAATGGATTGTTATAAATGAATTAAGTTTGATTTGTTCTTTCTCAGTAGCAAAATAATTAGTTGTCGGAATTTTGAAATCCCAGTATTTATTGAAAAAAATATTGAATCCTTTATATAAGAATTTATATCGATCACATGTGTGAACAAGAAGCGCAATTTCACTCATACGTATTAAAATTAAAGTGAATTTTGTTTCCTTCAATAAACATGACCAATTTATACAATTCAAATGTTATATTTGGTTGGTTAATCATTGCATTGAACTTGATCATACTTATATAACAATTTTTCATACCACTCCCCCCAAATTAAAATTATTTATTTATAAAAACTCGCTCCTCTATTTAAATTTGAAGTAAAATATTACAGAAATCCATTAATTAAACACAGGCTGTAAATACAATATTTTTCAAACAAAACTAAGGTGAATAGAAACAATCATTTTGAACTACAGCATGAAGAATTAACAACATAGCATTCATTTATGAACCTGTGAATCAAGAATTGCAGAAAAATAAGTTGATTCTTAAGGTGATTTTGTAAGGTTCTTTTATTTTTGCGTTAACTTTAGCTAAGTTTTCAGTTAATCATTATGAGCAAATCAAGTAAGAACCAATTAACTATCGACCTGAGAGAAGAAATTCTTTCTACTTTAAAACAACGTTTTGAGAAGAATCAAAAACGTCATACCGATATTGAGTGGAGCGATGTTGCCGCTAAACTTGAAAAGAATGAAGATAGTTTGTACGCCTTGTATCAAATGGAAAAAACAGGTGGTGAACCTGATGTGGTTGGGCAAGACAAAAAAACTGGCAAGTTTCTTTTTTACGATTGTTCTCCTGAAACTCCATCTGGCAGACGAAGTATTTGTTACGATCGAGAAGCTTTAGATTCAAGAAAGAAGTTTAAACCTGCTACATCAGCAATGGATATGGCGAATGAAATGGGGGTAGAAATTTTAGATGAGGAAGAATACAGAGCCTTACAGAAACTTGGAAAATTTGACAGCAAGACTTCAAGTTGGTTAAAAACTCCAGATTCTATTCGCAAACTAGGTGGAGCTATATTTGCCGACTATCGATTTGACCATATTTTTATATACCACAACGGAGCGGAATCTTATTATGGAGCAAGAGGATTTAGAGCTTGTTTAAAAGTGTAAAGAAAGAGACGGTTTGAACAAGTTCAATAAAATAAAATTATTATCTATTCTTCTAATTCTTTCTTCATTCATTGGATATCTAGAATGGGGTGGAAACAAACATTCTTTTTTATTTCAAACTGAACTTGAACTGCTCAAAATAGCCATAGATAAACCTACTTCAGTAATACATCCATTTATAATACTACCCCTGCTCGGACAATTGCTTTTATTCATTTCTCTATTTCAAAGTAAAACAAATGCAAGAATCATTAAAGCGGGGATAGCATTTTTAGGACTATTACTATTGTTTCTATGCTTCATGGGCCTTTACACTTTAAATTTGAAAATAACATTATCTACTTTACCTTTTATTTTCATTTCAATCATACAATTACGTTTGTTAAAAAAAACAAAATACTTCAAGGTTGAAAAACAAACTCTATGAGTTTAAAATTAACTCCTGCTTCAATTTAGTCAATACAACCTTATCAATTGGGAAAGTAAGTTGATTCTCATCTAAATTTTTCAGTTTATTAAAGTACAATCGCAAATTATGCTGTTTTAAAGGGGTAGATTGATCACTTTTAAACTCTTCCCAATCTATATTTACATCAACTTTATAATAAACAGAAATAATTTGTTCTTCTGGTTTAAAGGCTGAAGTTTGAAAAAAATCAGTTGTGTAAAAATGAGTACATGCGTTAATATTCAATTCACCTTCTTCCATAAATTCTCGCTTCAAAGCATCAACTAGTCCTTCTCCTAACTCAACTCCCCCTCCTGGAAATTTTGTAAAGGCAAAGCCATTGATGTCTTCATCTGCCAATAGAATTGTGTCTTCTTTAATTACAATTCCATACACCCTTAGGTTAAATCGTTCTATTTCTGCAGCCATAACATCAATTCATCTGCAAGATAAATGATAATCCTTCGAAAGCAAAATAGATATTCATACTGACGTTTTAAAATCATAACGAAAAAACAATATTAAAATCGATAAAACTTTTTTAAGTGAATGAACATTCATTTATATTTGTACCCAATTTGAGAGAAAGAGATCCTAATAAAGAACAAATTATTCGTCACAACGCAATAGAAATGATTGTAAAAGATGGTTTTGACGGCCTGAGCATGCAGAAACTTGCAAAGAAATCAAATGTTTCACCTGCTACTATTTACATCTATTTTAAAGACCGTAACGACCTAATTGAACAACTCGCTATCGATTCTGCAAATGCTTTGGTAGCGCATACATTCAAAGGATTTTCCCCTGACATGACTTTTGCGCAAGGGATGAAGATTCAATGGCAAAACAGAGCCGACTTTTTTATTGCACATCCTATTCAAGCTAAATTTATGGAACAAGTTAAACACTCACCCGTTGGAGTTTTGGTGCATCAAAAAATAAAAAAAGAATTCTCCATTGTGATGCGAGATTTTATTCTGAAGGCAATCAAAAACAAAGAGTTGATTAAACTTCCAATAGAGATATTTTGGTCCTTGGCTTTTGCTCCATTATACCAATTAATTAAATTTCACAACGATGGTTATGGTTTACATCACGAGCCATTCGTATTAACTAAGGCAATTTTAAATAGAACACTAAAAATAACACTCAAAGGATTGAAACCTTAACTTCACTATGCACATACACGTATTTAAAACCAACATCAGTACACTAGAGAAACGCAATGCTGTTCAAAGCTTATTAAATTCACATCATGCTATTATTAAATGGAATATCGACAAATGGGATGACGACAATATTCTTCGAATAGAAGCTTTACATGAAAATTCAAATGAATTTATTCATTGCATAGGTGAAGCAGGTTTTGACATTCAATTACTTGAAGATTAAACTATGGAAAAAGTTAAAAAGCAACATTTACAAAATACGAGAAATTTATTATTGCCATATTGACAATACTACAATTCACGGTTATACTCGATTTTATGGTACTTTCACCTCTTGGTGCAATTCTCTTGGATGAGCTAGACATCAGTGCCAAACAATTTGGATGGGTGGTTTCTGCTTATGCCTTCAGTGCTGGAACAGCAGGTTTACTTGCCGCTGGTTTTGCAGATAAATTCGATAGAAAAAAGTTTTTACTTTTTTTTTATGCTGGCTTCTTAGTTGGTACAGCCTTATGCGCCATAGCACCAAACTATGAATTCCTATTATTCGCACGAATTTTTACAGGGATATTTGGAGGTGTAATTGGTTCTATTAGTTTTGCCATTGTAACAGATCTTTTTAAAGTAGAAGTGAGAGGAAGAGTGATGGGTTTTCTTCAGATGGCTTTTGCTGCAAGTCAAGTACTTGGCATACCAATTGGATTGAAATTGGCTAACATGTATGGATGGCATTCCAGTTTTTGGATGATTATTTCGTTTGGTTTACCATTGGGTTTAATAATCTTCTTTGTAATGAAACCAATAACCACCCATCTAGAAGTAAAATCTCATAAAAAAGCAATTACTCATATGTTAGATACACTTCGAAACAAAGAATATATAAGAGGTTATATTGCAACAATTTTATTAGCTACCGGTGGTTTTATGATGATGCCATTTGGTAGTGCATTCAGCACGAATAACTTAGGTTTAAGTATTGAAGACCTTCCTCTTTTATTCGGAATTACAGGGGTATTTACAATTGTTTTAGGCCCTATTGTGGGAAAACTGAGTGATACCATGGGGCGTTTTAAGATGTTTCTAATTGGCAGTATTATTACCATCTTTATAGTGGCCATATACACACGCATGGGAATTACACCATTTTACTTAATTGTCATGATGAATGTGATTATGTTTGTTGGGATAACTGCTCGAATGATTTCTTCAGCTGCATTAATATCAACTGTTCCAGAGATGAAAGACAGAGGTGCATTTATGAGCATTAATTCATCTGTTCAACAAATGTCTGGTGGAATTGCTTCTGCTATTGCAGGCATGATTGTGGTAAAAGCACCAAGCGGATATATTGAACATTACCCTGCATTAGGTTCAGTTGTTATTGTCTCCATGATAATGGCCTGTATTTTGATTTACAATTTGGATTTATTCGTTCGTAAAAAGGCTGCAAAACAACTAGTATTTAAACCCGAAGTAGACGTTGAAATTGAAGCAGCCACATTATAAAACATCTTAAATTCCATGCTTTTTATTTGAAATGATGTTTTCGTAAGTCCATTCTATAGGTTCAATGAATTCATGTTTTCTCTCCTTACATGCTTGAATACTGCAGATTCCGCATTGAAATGGCAAGCATCCATCAACATGAACAAAGAACTCAACTCGTTCTTTAAAATGATCTTTAAGCATATCGGTTAGGGTATCAAGGATATCATGTGCTTCGTTCACATTTACATAAAATGGTACTGTTAAATGACAATCGATGTGATAGAAACCGGCGTAGTTAATTACTCTCATATTGTGCACATCAATCCAATTACCCTGCCTATTCTTTTTAAGAACTTCTACGATTTCATTAATAATACTAGTGTCTGATTCATCCATCATTCCCGAAATTGATTTTCTAATGATTTTATATCCAGCAACAATTATTATAACTGCAAATACAATAGCAGCTAAACTATCTATCCAAGTATAGCCAGTCAATTTGATCAACAGAACCCCAATGAGTAATCCAATTGTTGAATAGGTATCAGTTTTCAAATGAGTACCACTCCCAATCAAAACTGGAGAATTTTCCAATTTACCTCGTCTAACACACAAATAACCCATGATATAATTCACAAAAGCTGTTATGGCAATCAATATTAATCCATAATCGAGCTGCTTTAAAAGATGGGGGTGAATAAGATTATCAAGTGCTTCATAGATAATAATTAATCCTGCGATGCTGATCAAAACACCTTCAAACGCAGAAGTTATAAATTCAATCTTACCATGACCATATGGATGTTCTTTGTCTCTTGGTTTAGAGGAAAGAATAATACTATAAAGACCAATAAAACCTGCAATTACATTAACCGTACTTTCGAGAGCATCAGTTAAAATTGCAACAGAACCTGTTAAATACCATGCCAATACTTTAATTAAGAAGAGTAACACCGAAACAAAAACAATTGACTTTTGCATCTTAATTACACTTGTCTTAGGTTCATTTCGAGACATAGCACAAAGAAAGTTCTATTTTTTTTGAATTCCTATGTAGCATATTAAATTCAAATATAATTCATCTCATTTAACCAGTCTTTTTGAATATATCTGCTTGAAATCTTGAATTAATAATTTTCTTTTTACCTATGGTTACAGATCCTTTTGATGCAAAAGCCATTAATGCATTTTGCCTATTTGGTGGGAAAGCAATCAATACCCTTTTGTGATTGAAGAGACGATGTACTTCATTAATGGGTGGAATTAAGTCAGTATCACCAGATATTAATATTGCAGTATCAAATTCACTTTTAAAGGCATCAACAATTATAGAAGTAGCAATATTGACATCGGTCATTTTTTCTTTAATAAAATGATAATTCGAATTGCACTTACTACAGGGTATGGATTCCCATTTATAATTGCCATATACAATATGAATATTAGACTCATTTAGTGAATTTAGATACTTTAATTGACGCTTTTTTTGTTTGTGGTTACAGGTTATGATACTTGTAAAATATTTAATTTCTACTAATGTTTGATGAGGTTGGAGCAAACTGTAAACTAATTTTTCTATGTTTACCCATTTGTATTGATTCAATCCAGCTTCCTCAATTGAAATCCGTAAATTAAATGCATCGATATACACAATAACGCGTTCTAATCTGCCATTCAAATGTGATTTATCTTCTTTATCAAAGCCACTTGGCCTAAAGCAAACTGAAGATAAGATTTTTTGTTTTACTGTTCGCGGCGTATGAAACCTGCGTAAAGTTTGATTTCTTCTTTTTAAATGTCTCATAATTGGTAGTTTTTATTACAAGCATATTCAACTTAAATAACTTGTTAATCAAAGTTAGATTGAAAAAAACAAAACTTCAATCTTGAATTTATGAAACGTTTTTCGTATCTTATATTAAATAAGGAATTTTAGGAAGAAAAATAAAACACAAAAAAAAGCAAACCGAATTCGATTTGCTTTTATTCATTATAAAATAGTTCTACACGCCCACATCGTGGTGTGCGCTTTCTTCTAAGTAAGGGTGTTTAACAGAAACTAATCCACGTTTACTTAATGCAGTGAATATCCAATACATAAATAAACCAGCAAAAGCCATAGTCATTCCTATTTCTAAGAAACCGATTCCAGCTTGTGTATTCAATGGTCCTGGCATTAACATTAAGTGCAAGTCATTCCAGTGTCCAATTAAAATTAAAATAGCTACCCAAGTAACAATTTTTGGGTTTCTCTTGTTATCTCTGGTCATTAATACCAAGAACGGAATTAAGAAGTTTAACACCAAGTTCATTAAGAACTGAGCAATAAACGGAGCTTCCCATCTTTGGTAGAAGTATACTGATTCTTCAGGAATATTAGCATACCAAATCAATAAGAATTGAGACAACCAAAGGTAAGTCCAGAAAATTGAGAACGCAAACATTAACTTAGCTAAGTCGTGTGTGTGCTCTTCTGTAACTAACTCTAAGTAACCATTGCGTTTCAGATATAAGACTATCAGTAATATGACAGCAATAGCACTTACCCAACCTGTTGCAAAATTATATACAGAGAACATGGTAGAATACCAATGTGCATCCACCGACATGTTTACCACCCAACTCATGATTGATAAAGAGAAGGCAAATATGAAAATGAAGGCTGCACTGTATCTGATTTGTTTATTAAAGAAGCCTGTTCCTCCGTCTAAGTCTTCACGGAATGCCATACTGCGCATTTTGCGTAAAAACAACATCCAAATAATTGGAATAGCAATTAAGAAACCAAGAGCAAGTTTTGTATTTAAGAACCAAGATTTATCATCTAAGATTTTATCAAATCCAACATCTCCTTTTTTAAGGTGTAAATGTTCGTAATGTACCCAATGGTATATATTTGAACCATCGATTAAGAATACTGCAATAAGAATAATTGCTCCTACTGGAATTATAGTACTCATTGCTAGAGGTACTCTTAGAATAACAGTTGCCCAACCTGCATTAGCGGCGTATTGCAGTGCAAAGAAGAACAATGCACAAATAGAAACTAAAAGTATGTAATAACCATTTAAGAGTAAGTTTAAGTATACACGAGTATACCAAGGTTTAGCATGCTCTTGAACAATTGGGTATAATGCAGGGTCACTATGACCAATATCTACACCTAGAATATTCTGACCTGGGTAAGCATTAGCTTCGTGAACGTCAGAGGCATGTGCATCACCATGAGAGGCATCAGCGTGCTCTGCAGTAGCGGGTGCTTCGTGGTGTTCTTGACTGGTAGCAGCTGCGTGGTGGGTATCGGTTGAATCTGAATTATAAGCAGAGAAAATACCGATTATTGTAAAAACAAGACCAACTACTAACAAGCCTAAACTTAAGGTTTTAGCCTTTCCTTTGAATTGGTAATTTTCCTGTTGAATATGGATTTCGTGTCCGTGGCTCATGTTTATAAATTAGTTAGTTGTGTGTCCTTCCGTAGCTTGATTGTTATTGATATGCATGCTAGAATCTCCTTCTATATGCATCTGATCTATTGGCTGAGTTTGAACTGTAGCAACTTGGATAGGAGGAACGGCTCCGGTGCTATCCATCATGCTTAAGCGTTTTACGTAGGTAGCAATACTCCATCTTTCAGTAGGAGTTAATGCATAGGCATAACTTCCCATGTTATTCTTACCATAAGTTATCACATGGTAAATTTTTCCAATTGGTAAATCCTTCACATATTGATCTTGGTAGTTAGCCCAACTTGGTTTCAAAGCGGCTTGTTTTGTCGAAACTGGCCCGTCATTTTTACCAGTCATGCCATGACAAACAGCGCAATAGATTCCAAATAAACGCTCACCTTTTATTTGATCTTTTTCAGAAATCATAGCTGGAGCTTGTAAAGCTGCACCTGCAGCTTCATAACCAGCCGGAGTGTTGTCGTATGCGTATTGATAGTCGAGTTGACCAACAGCAACTGTACCTGCAACAGGCTCTCTCATACTCATATAGTATGGATTGTATCTGTACATAGTTGAATCAGAATACTGAGTCATTGGTTCGTAACCTTTAGAGTAATACATATCTGGCGCATATTCTATACCTGCATTATCCGGTCCCGCTTTCCACATGCAAGAGGAAAGAGATACGGCAGCAAGGGCGCTTATGATGATATTTATTGGTTTCTTCATTGTATTGCTTGTGTCCTTGATTATTTAGTTAGCTCTGTTGATTGCAACATCTACGAAATCTTCGTATCCGTTATTGGTTCTTTCTTTTATTTCAACCGCCCCACCATCAAAAAGTAGGTTGGTTAATTCATCCTTGTTGATTGCATCGTCATCAGTAGCAATGGCAATAACCATTCTATCGTCTGTTTGACGCATATCAATACGTTCACTTGGTATTTTTCCGTGAACCATTTTACTTCTAAAAAAGAATAAAAAGGCTAGACCAAATGCAGTGAACAATACGCTTAATTCGAATAAAACTGGAACGAAACTCACTCCTACAGTAGGCTTATTTCCAATAATCATAGGCCAATCATATGCGGTTACATAATACTGCAAAGAAGCTGCAGTTAAAAAGCCTAAACATCCAAATGTGAATGCTCCTACAGGAAGTAGTGAACGCTTCAAACCCATTGCTTTTTCTATACCGTGAATTGGAAATGGTGAATAGCAATCGATGATATTTACACCTTTTGCATGCACTTTACCAACTGTTTCTAGAAACTTGTCTGGGTTTTCAAATATCCCAAACATCACTGTTTTGTTTTTATCTAGATATAAATTACTGTCTATCATTATACTGTTTGCTAATGGATAATTACTCTCTATTTTTCAAAATACTCTTTAACTCAGACATGTTAATTACTGGTAAGAACTTGGCGAACAAGAAGAACAAAGTAAAGAACAATCCAAATGAACCTAAGAAAATTCCAATTTCTACCCAAGATGGAGAGTACATTACCCATCCAGATGGAAGATATTCTCTGTGCAATGAGGTTACGATAATTACGAAACGCTCAAACCACATCCCAACGTTTACTACAACGGATAACATAAAGATAAACCAAGGTGTAGTGCGCGCCCATTTAAACCAAAATACTTGAGGAGCGATTAAGTTACAAGTCATCATACTCCAATAAGCCCACCAATACGGCCCTGAAGCTCTATTGATAAATGCGTATTGTTCGTATTCAACACCAGAATACGCTGCCACAAAGAACTCAGTAATATAGGCCAAACCTACCATGGTTCCTGTTAACATTACAACTTTACACATGGCTTCTAAATGACCAATGGTAATGTAATCTTGATAGTTCATCACTTTACGTGCGATCACTAATAGGGTTAACACCATACCAAATCCTGAGAAAATCGCTCCAGCAACGAAATATGGAGGAAAAATCGTTGTATGCCAACCCGGTACAACCGATGTTGCGAAGTCCATCGATACTATCGTATGAACTGATAATACAAGTGGAGTAGAAATACCTGCAAGAATCAAGGAAACAACTTCATATCTATTCCAAGTTCTAACAGAACCAGTCCAACCCATAGAAAAGAAATTATACCAGAATTTTCTTCCTGCGGTTTTGGCTCTATCCCTAACAGTTGCGATATCCGGAATTAATCCTAAGTACCAAAACACTAAAGAAACTGAGAAATATGTTGTAATCGCGAAAACGTCCCAAAGTAATGGAGAGTGAAAGTTTACCCAAAGTGAACCAAAAGCGTTTGGCAATGGTAACACCCAATAACCTCCTACCCAAATACGTCCCATGTGGAACAAAGGGAATATAGCAGCACATAATACAGCGAAGATTGTCATTGCTTCCGCAGAACGGTTAATAGACATTCTCCATTTTTGTCTAAATAACAACAAAATCGCAGAGATTAGAGTACCAGCGTGACCAATACCAACCCAAAATACGAAATTAGTGATATCCCAACCCCATTGAACTGTTTTATTTAAACCCCAGGTTCCAATACCTACAAAAACTGTTATCCCTAAAGTTATTAATAATAGGGTTAAAAACATTACGGATAATGTGAAACCCACTTTCCATGAAGTAGATGGTTTATTTTCGATTGGTCGGCAAACGTCTTTGGTTACATCGCTTAGCGATTTATCGCCGACTACCAGTGGGGTTCTTATGATTGAATCGTGAATCATTTTCTATGGCTTAATGTGTTATGCTTCTACTTTTTCTGTGTCTCTTACTTTAACTAAATATTTCACTGCAGTTTGTGTGTTGATTTCTTCCAACACTCTGTATGAACGTTCGTTTTTAAATAACTTGTGTACTTCGCTGTTCTCGTCATTTACATCTCCAAATACAATCGCATTTGCAGGGCAAGAACGTTGACAAGCTGTTTTTACTTCACCATCACTAAGGGTTCTTCTTTCACGTTTAGCTTTGATTTTACCAGCTTGAATGCTTTGAACACACATGCTACACTTTTCCATAACTCCACGTGTTCTTACAGTAACATCAGGATTGATAACCATTTTACCTAAGTCGTTATTGAAGTGGAAATCAAATCTATCGTTATCATTGTATCTAAACCAGTTGAATCGTCTTACTTTGTAAGGACAGTTGTTTGCACAATACTTGGTTCCTATACAACGGTTGTAAGTCATTTGGTTTAATCCTTCTGAGCTGTGAGTAGTTGCTAATACAGGACAAACTGTTTCACATGGTGCTTGACCGCAATGTTGACACATCATTGGTTGGTGTACAACTTTCACATTTTCCCAATGTGTAAAATCACTGACTTTTTTGGCTTTTTCTATTTTATCAAGTTCTTTTAACCCTTTTTCCTTAGTTACGTGCTTACCTTCATTGTCTTTCTGGAAAGCTAAACCTTCAGAATAGTCGGTATTGTTGATGTTTTCGAAAGTAAAGTATCTGTCGATACGCATCCAATGCATTTCACGACGACGTCTTACTTCTGCTCTACCAACAACTGGAACGTTGTTTTCTATGCTACAACTCACAACGCAAGAACCGCAACCGGTACATGCATTCAAGTCGATTGCCATAGCCCAATGATGATTAGGAGCTCCATCCTTCTTATAATCTTTTGTATCCCATAGGGTATATAAATGAGCTGAAGGTTTATCGTTACCCGCTTTTGGATTTTCTTTAATTTCACCTAAAGTAGTCTCTCTAACGATGTCTCTACCTTCAATTGAGTGGTGCGTTTGGGTTTGAGCCAATTCGTAATTACCATCAATTTTCTCAATTTTCACTCCAGAGCTTACAGTGGAATATGTACCGTTATTCAAGCGCAAGAAAGGATAAGCATTTTTACCAATCGATTCAAAAGCGCCTTTCTCTCCTATTTTACCTGTTCTTCCATATCCAACAGCAAGTCCAATGGTGCCATTACTTTGTCCTGGTTGAACAAACACTGGCATCGCTTTCAAAGAGGTTTTACCTAGACTGATATTAACCATATCTCCGTTTTGAATTCCTCTTGCCTCAGCTAATGCTTTTGGTAAAGATACATAGTTGTCCCATGTGACTTTACTCATTGGATCAGGAGTTTCCTGTAACCAAGGATTGTTACTTAAACTACCGTCTTTTACTGAAATATTTTGATATAAAACCAAATCAATATCGTCTTTGGCTCCTGTTGCTTTATCTAAAGCAGGTACTAAATCGCCTAATACTATTTGGAATGCAGGAACCATACTTGGTTTAGCTGGTTCAATCAATACTCCATCATGTAAAGCTTTATTAAATGCTTCGTCGCTTGATACACCATTCGCAGCCCATAGTGCTTTAATATACATATAATAAACAGAAGCTGTTTCTTTTTGGCTGTAAATGCCCTTATTTGCAAATGGATCTACTTCTGGTTTGTTAGCCATTCCAGCCCAAGTCAATAATGACGTTTGAGCTTGACGAGTATTAAACACTTCTGAAATAGTAGGTTGTGTTAATTGATACACACCGTGTTTTGGTTGTGCATCATTCCATGACTCAAGATAGTGATTATCTGGAGCAATATAATGGCAATGAACAGCTGTTTCGTCTGCTGTTCCTGCAAATGAAACTGATAGTTTTACCTTTTTCAAACCTGCAACGATTTGATCTGACATTGGTGAAGAATACACTGGGTTAGTATTCCAGAAAATTACACCTTGGTACGCACCGTTGCTTAAATCAGTTGCAAATTGTGCCATATCAGAATCGATACCTTTGTATTGATTTGAATGATTGTCTAGGTCAATAGTTGAACCGTAGTTGTTCAACATCAAGTTAATGCCATTGATGACAGCTTGAATATTCGCGTCATTAGATCCTGAGATAACCATTGAGTTACCTTTCTCTTTCCACAACATTTGAGCTGCATTCTTAATAGCACCTCCAGCTAACTCACCTGAACGACTCATTGCCAATTGTGTTTGGCCGGCCATTTGTGCGATTGCATTATATAAAGATGTTACATATACAGCTTCATTTGATGATTTCATTGGGAAACGGTAATCTGCATTTGTACCAGTAAGGGACAAATTACTCTCAAACATAACAGTTTTAAGAACCTTATCGGATTTACTGATTCCATCTACCTTTCGTCTTGCAGACCATGCTTTTGTGAATTCAACAGGTGAAATCCAAGTACCTAAGAAATCTGCAGCGAAACTCACTACTAAATTTGCTTTATCAAAATTGTACGATGGAATGACTTGCTTTCCAAAGGCGTTTTTATTGGCTAATAAAATTCCACTGTAAGAAACCGCATCATAAGTAATATGAGTAGCTCCAGTAAATTTAGCTTTAAAATCGTTAATTACAGCAAGAGAAGAAGGGCTGTGAATTGTGTTTGTCACAATAGCAATCTTTCCTCCTGAAGCATTTATTTCATTTAATCTTCCAAGAACTGTTTTATCTAATTCTTCCCAATCTGATTTCCCAACATTTTTGTTGTTAACAGATTTAGGTCCATCTAAACGTTCAGTATCATATAATCCTAAAATGGAAGCTTGACCAGTAGCACACAAACCACCATGTGATATAGGTGAATTGATATTTCCATCAACCTTAATAGGACGACCTTCTCTTGTTTTAACAGTTACACCACAAGCTGTAGAGCAGGCTCCACAAGTTGAATTGTAAAAGTTGGCATTACCTGGAGTAATTTCTTCAGGTTTAACCAAATAAGGTACTATATTTCTAACAGGAGTTGTGTTACAAGCCGCAAGAGAAACTGCAGCAACACTGAATCCAAAGAATTTCAAAAAATCTCTTCTGTTGGAATTCAATCCTAAATTATTTTCACTGAATACTTCATCCAAAGGCAACGCTTCGTTGAACTCGTTCTTTTGAGATGCCAAGAATTCCTTGGTTCTCAAGAGTTCGTCTTCGCCTTTCCAGTATAATTGTTTTTTTGACATTGTATGTGATTAGCCTTTTTGAGTTGTGATTAATAGTGACATTTTGAACATTCCAGAGCACCGTTTTGAGCAGGACTCATATCAATTTTACCATCTTTAGTAAAGTATTTCGCGTAGCTGGAACTTTTATCTTCTTTTTCTTTTTTGATTTTAGCGTGCAATTTCTCGTAGTATGGATTGTTCTCCACGTCTATTTTACGCTCTCTGTGGCAATTGATACACCAACCCATTTGAAGAGTTGAGAACTGCTCAACCACTTCCATTTCTTGAATCGGACCGTGACAAGTTTGACATGTCAATTCTGCACCATTTACGTGCATACTGTGGTCAAATTGAGCATGGTCAGGTAAGTTGTGTATACGAATCCATCGAACAGGCTTAGGATTGTCTCCAAATGTTCTTTCGTCGGCATCGTAATCCATTGCTGCATATAATTTCTTAATTTCAGGGGAAACTTCACCGTTGTATCTATCTCTTAAATCAACTGCTTTATGGCAATTCATACAAGTATTTGAACTTGGAATAGATGCTTGCTTTGAATACTCAACTGTAGAGTGACAATATTTACAATCTATCTTTAAATCTCCAGCGTGTAATTTATGTGAGTATTTAATTGGTTGAGTAGGTGCATATCCTTGCTGAACAGCAACTTCAGTAACACCAAAATAATATCCATAAGTAGCCAAACCACCTAGAACAACTGCACCAATTGCCAATTTTAAGATTGTAGGGTTGATGCGTTTCTTGTAGTAAGCCATTTTTTCCTGCATTGCAGTCGGCTCTGATGTGATCTCTTCAGTTTTTTCAATTTGCTTTAAAGAATTCTTGAGTGAGTTCTTAGTTCTTCTTAGTACCAATAATACAACCACTAAGATTACTATTAAGAACAAAAGAATATACAAAGTAGAATCGCTATAGAAGTTAACTTTGGGTTCTGCAGGACCGCCAATATCTACAACAGGAGCTGGAGGAGTCCATTCTTTAAAGTATGTGATGATTGAAGCAACTTGAGTTTCATCAAGATTTTCAAAGTTGTTCATGGCAACACCATTGTACTCATTGAAAATTGCCACAGCATCAGCATCACCGCTTGCTCTTAGCTTTTCGTTATTCCTAATCCATTTCACCAACCATTCGTCGGTTCTTCTTGTGTGAACATCTTGTAATGCAGGACCGATAACTTTTCTGTCCATAGCGTGACATGACACACAATTGGCTTTGAAAAGTTTCTCTCCGGCGATAGCATCATCAGAGAGTTTAGCAGCTTCTGCAGCAAAGCTGTTTTGAGCTAAAAATGAAAGGTTGAATAAGCATACAATTGAAAAAACAATTGATTTTACTTTCAGATTCTTTTTAAATAGGTGTTTAACCATGCGTTTTGACTGAAAAATGACAATTCTAATTAGACCGCAAATATATTGTCTTCTACATCAATGTAAAAAGTATTTATTCACAATTATTTAATTTAGAATTGTTCTACTTTATTCTCACAAGCAATTGAAATCAAGATATTTATTCTCGAATATCACTTCTAAAAAAAAGTTTTGAAAATTAAATTAAAGTATCGTTATTTTCTCCGAATAAATTGTGTTTCCAATACTGATTTTTACAACATAAATCCCAGAAGCAAGACTGCTTAAATCATAGCTATTACTAGCCACAAGGTCATAATTGCTAGCATTGATTGCTCTGCCATTAATATCGATTACTTCGAATTCATACTTCTGTTCACTTTCGATTTCTATACTGTTGTTGAAAGATTTAAATGTGTATGGTTTAACATAATCTTCTTCGATTGATGTTTTTGTTTGCGTTAATGTGTAAACTTGACCAGAAACAGGAAAACTTGCGATTCCATCAAAGGTTCCTGCGTTCGTAAATTTCACCAAATGTTGGTTCAGCGGCAGTTCCATCAATTCTCGCATAATATGGATTTGAGCTGTAGTGAATAATTCCAATATAGTTCTTGTTATAATTGGGATCAGTGATACTTGAATTCCCGTTGAAATGAAACCCACTTGTTTCCATTTTCATGTAACCAATTGAACATTGATTGAATAATTCCATGAAGTATCGTGATCAGAATCTGTTACATCCTTGTATTGACCTTTAAATATTCGATTTGGACTTGTTCCAGATATCAATACGAAATTGGAGATTCAGTCGGGATGTTCATTTTTGGCTTAAAATTATCCGTTCCGTAAAAATATTCATTGATGTATCTTGAAAATAAATCCCATCAAAAGTGATGGTTACTTTATTATTGCCTTCCCAAAATCAAAGCTAAATGGAAGTGAAAACCATTTTCCATTTGACCATGCATCTGCAGAAACATCAGTGGCACCAGATAATCTAGAATAAGCGATGCACTAAAGTCTAATTTGTAATCGAGTTGGGCATTAAGATTGCCAAGAAGCGCAATACTTAAAAAGAGTAGTATTTTTTTCATAAAGGTTATAATTAGATGTGCAAGTATAATTAAAACCCTTCAAGTTTTTATAACTTTTTTAAGGCATTACGGTGACAGTTCCCTTTTGAGTGTGAAACTTATTGTCCCAACCCTTATATGTGATTATCCAAATGAAGACATCATTTTTCGCTCCTTTACCCCGAGTTGTCCCATCCCATTGGTTCCCTTTGAAGTCATTTTCCCATACTTTTTCTCCCCATCTATTGAATACTTGCAATTTGTATTCTCTTACAAACGCGTGTGAAACTCCCCAAACATCGTTGCTGTAATCATCATTAGGTGAAAAAGCATTTGGAACAAATACAATTGGAGGTTGAATTAATCGAATCTCATTCGACAAACTCGTTGCACCATACCCAAACCCAGCCTTAGTCTTCCCTTCATATGCTCTAACAACATAATAATAAGCTCCCCACCATAAATCTAAATCGTCATCGTGATGAACTCTTAGTAAATCTGTGTTCGCTAATTTTCTTAAACTTCCTGTATCAACTCTTCTTTCCAATTCATAATTATTCACTCTTCCAGCCCATTCTCGATAAGGAATCCAATCTAAATCAAAATATAAATGCCCAACATCCCCTTGTAGCACAATATTACACGCTTCATTACTTGGGTTACTGACATGTCCACATTTGTCATTTACTCCAATTTTGTAACAATAGCTTTTGGTATCTACTTTCACATCGGTATCTACAAAATCAGTATCGTTCGCATCGTAAAGTGTTTTAATTCGCAAAAAACTACTCGATTTTCCGTCTATATTGTATGCTCTATAAACATCGTAACTACCAAAATCTTCTTCTTTGCTTGTAAACCAATTTATCCGTACAAATTTGTTATCTTCTACTGTTGCATAATGAATGTATGTTGAATCAATTGGAGAATTAAATTCTTTGGTTGTATTAATTCTCAAACCTGCATCATAAGGTTTATTACATATATTATACCCAACCATATAATATTGAAAGTTTGCTGTTTGAGCATTTGATGGTGGCTTATCTTTAAATTCGCCAGCATTACTATTAAAGATAGTGTCTAATACTTTGCTGCTTCCGTTCGGATTAACGCGATGTAGTAATATATAGGAGAAAAAACGATTTTTTTCAAATGCTTTCCATGACAACTTCACAGACCCATCTTGATTAAAAAATAAGCAAAACGTTTCTGGGGTTAAAGTCAATGGTGGGTCTTTAACAACAATTCGAATTTTAGCTTCATTGCTATCTTGTGTAGGACATCCTTGATCATAAACTTTAACATTTAAAACGATGGTATCAAGACCTACATGTGCACAATTGGGATACCATAAGATTCTGGCTCGAATTGCATTTTGTCCAGGAATTGGTGTTAGCGCAACAATCTCTGGTAATGGTTGAGGGAAATTCGGGTCTGAGAAAATATCACTTTCTAAAACTATTCTTAAACTATCACTTCTATCAGGGTCGGAAACGAGTATTTCAAAATCTAAAGTATCGGTTGCGAAAACATCGTAAAAAGAATCTTTGGCTTGTGGCTTTCGATTCAAATTCTCAAAATCAAATTTAAATAATGCATTGTTGCAGTTTTGAGATTTATTCGTATTGCTCCACACACCGGGAGATGTAGGAAACAAACTTTGTCTGCCACAACCTGCACACACAGACTGATATATAATCCCTTTCTTATCAAATCTGCTAGTTCCGCCATCAACATGCTCATGAGCTGGCGTTCCTGAATTACCTAGTCCTCCAAAATAGGTGGCATATTGCAATTCTTGCATGCTTTTACTAAATACTGCTAAATAAAAATCGTACCCATCTGTTTTGTCTTGATAGGGATCTTTTAAAGGCATATCTTTGGTTCCGCCTCCAATAAATCCATCTGCGAAATTAATTCCACCCCACCCTGAAATAAATATCCTTTCACATTCGTCAACCAACAAGGCTGTTGGTGATAAATCTGGGCGCGTTTTACCTAATCCTCCAAACGTCGTTTCAATTTCAATAGCATCACAATTAAAGGACAACTTCTTTAAAAACATTTTTGCATCCTTATTCGAGTATACGTCAGCGCTTACAGAGTGATTTCCTTCTGTTTGTCCATATATGAAAGGTTTTCCATATTTATCTGTTTTAACAAAATACGATTGATCGTATTGTGGTGTACCAATAAATGTACTCGCCATCAATGTAAAATTAGAGAGATTTACTCGAAGTAAATATCCATCAGCGCGTCCTCCATTATTATTTTTATTTAGGCCAGGACCTGGATAATTAAAACTACTTGAATTACTCCCTCCTGTTACATAAAGATCATTGTGAGTTCCTAAATCAATACCATAAGCTGCATCATCACCAGTTCCTCCTATAAAAGAACTAAATAATAGGTTGGATAAATCTCCACTTAATTTAAACACACAACCATCTTGTCTACCGCTGTAATCTGCATCAAAAGCAAATTTAACAGGAAAATCATCTGAATTTGTGGTACTGGAAACATAAACATCATCACTACTGTCAACAATTATTTCTCCCCTAAAATCATCAGCATAATTATACAATAAAGGACTAATATTATTACTTGGTCGATCTCCATTCAACCCATCATAACCCTTGCCTCCTATGAAAGTTCCAGCAATTAAATCAGATCCATCTTCAGTAAATTTAACCACAAAAATATCAGACAAACCATTGTGATTAGGATCGTAACTCGGTGTAATTCCAATAGGAAAATCGGATGACTTGGTTGTCCCCATTACGAGCAGATTATTTTTACTATCCACAATCATACTATGTGGTTGCTCATTATGAGATACACCCCCAATATAGGTTGAAAACAACAATGACTTACCGTCTTTGCTGTATTTCATAATTCCACAATCACGACTGATATACCCGATTGTTCTATCCTCAATTGTACCTCCTGCAAATTGCATTTGATATGCTCCAGTTGTAGTTGGGAATCCAATTCCAAAAACAGTTCCTCCGGCATAACCATGCCCTGCAGTATCAAAAGTGGCTGTATATCCAAAGTTATCGGCAAGCGAACCACTGTATGTTGAGAAAACTAAAATAGGGTCTATAATCAAGTTCTTATATAGGTTTCGTTTTGCTCCTATTTCAAATGATAAAACAGAATTTTCGAGTTTATAGGCTGAAGGTAAAATTGCCTTTTCAGTATTTCCTTCAAAAACCAATGGTTGAAGTTCGGTTATACTTCCAAAACGGTTATATACTTTCAACGCTCCATTTATAATGCGCAAACTGTCTGCTCCTCTGTATTCCATTTTTATATGGGTTGGATCTCCACCTGGCCTCACAATAAAGTTATATTTCAATCCTTTTTCAGATTGAAAGAGTTCAAAATCAATATTAGGGTAAATATCACTTACGTAAAGTTTGTTGTATGACTTTACTTTTCCTTTCCACCTCTTTGGATTATCTCCGATGAAGTAATTGCTGTAATCGGGATACGCATTCAAGCCACTATAAATGGCATCTGGATTTGAATTTAGAAAATCAATCTTTACGACATGTACTTCTAATGAATCCGACTGAACTGTGTTGTGTTGATACTCGGTAACTTTATCAGAATTGTAAAACAAATAGGTTAAACCGCCATTTGTTACGTACAGTTTTGTTCCTAATAAGTTGGATTGAAACAAAACAGACTCATCCCACTGTCCCGCATTCTCAGTAATTCTAAATTGGCTATATACCAGACTGAAATTGCAAAGCAATACCAAAAGGAATACAATATGTAAATACTTTCTAGACAAAAACTATTCGAATATACGCTTTTATTTCTTAATATTTAAAAGTTTAGACGACATGAAATGTAATTTTGTTGCACGAATAAATAAAATTTACGGATTTTAGCCTTTATTTTTGCCAAAACTCAATGTTAGAAAAGAAAAATCTTAGAATCATATTTTTTGGAACGCCTGATTTTGCTAGCACTTCCCTTAAACAAATTCACGAAAATGGGTATCAAATAGTTGCAGTTGTAACAGCTCCTGACAAACCTATGGGAAGAGGCCTTCAAATGAACATTTCATCTGTTAAGAAAACCGCCAATGAATTAGATATTCCAATCCTTCAACCCAAAAACTTGAAAGCCCCTGAATTCTTAAATGAACTTCGTTCTTTTAAAGCAGACTTACAAATTGTAATTGCCTTTCGAATGTTGCCTGAACTTGTTTGGGGTATGCCAAAAATGGGAACTTTTAATCTACATGCCAGTTATCTACCTAATTATCGCGGTGCAGCTCCAATCAACAGAGCAATCATGAATGGGGAAACGGAAACGGGTGTTAGCACCTTTTTTCTTGTTCACGAGATTGATCAAGGTCAAATTTTATTGCAAAGAAAAATAGCTATACTTCCCGAAGACAATGCTGGAACTTTACATGATAAACTCATGCATGAAGGCGCAAGACTCGTTCTTGAAAGTTTGGAGCTTATTTGTACAGAAAACTACGAGTTAAAACCACAAGAAACTGGAGAATTTAAACATGCACCTAAGCTGTTCACCGAAGATTGTAAAATCGATTGGAATAAAACCGCCGTGGAAATACACAATCATATACGCGGACTTTCACCTTATCCTGTTGCATTTACAGAATTTCAAGGAAAGAAATTAAAAGTATATGCATCAAGCGTGAGTGAAGAAGATTCTACAGAAATCGGCAAAATTGAAGTTGCAGATAAATCAAGTCTTTATGGGCACTGCCGCGATAAAAAAATTCAACTTACCGATGTTCAAATAGAAGGTAAAAAACGAATGCCCGTCAAGGATTTTATTAATGGGTTAAAAATCAATCCTTAAGCAATGTTTCAATTGTTTGTATAATTTCTTCTGTATACCAATTTATACCTTCCACCTTTTTTATACTCACTTTACCATCTTTCCCAATCAAATAGGTAGTAGGGTAAGCATGAACACCTAAGTCTTTCTTTAACGCTTTCTCGCTGTGATAAAAATCGAGTTTTGAATTAAACTGGTTTTTAAACTTTTTGATTAATTCAACTGGCTCATCGCTTACCATAATTATTTGAAATCTATCTTCTCCAAACTTATCCTTCAATTGCTGAAGTTGAGGTTGCTCCTTCACACAGTCGCTGCACCAAGTTTGGAAATAAGAAATAATAAGAACTTGATCATTAATTGAGTTAGAGTCAAATCGTTCACCATCCATACCAATCATTGGAGGAATTTTATAAGTGCCAGAATTATTGCGCATTTTTTTAATAACAAAGTATGAAACCAATACAGCTAAGCCTAAAGAAATTAAAACATTATTTTTTATTTTCACCGTACAAAGATACTCAAGATTTTAGTTAGAATCACCCTATTTTCTATTATGAAACTATACATTTTATTTATATACGAATACATGAATTTATCACTGTATTGCTTCAAACTGATAGTTTATCGAAAAAAACTTTTCATTCGTCAGGCTTTGAATTAATTTGCTGCCTTAATTTTTTTTAAAATATTATGACTATCAAATTACCTGTTATTCTTTTAAGTTGCCTAATTCTCAGTTTACCATATTCAGCTGAAGCTAAAAAGAAGAAAAAGCTAGTTGAAGCTCCTAAAAAAGCAAACCCTCAGTCGATTAGTAACCGAGTTAAAAAATGCCATAAAATTGAAGGTTTATTTAACTTGTATCAAGACACTAGTTCAGGCTCATTATTGATGCTAATTAAAAAGGAGCAACTTGAAAAAGAATACATCTATTTCAGTTACATTGAAAATGGCAACAGCACCACTGGTCATAATAAAGGAACATTCAGAGACAATAAAGTGTTCAAAATTTCAAAATATTTTGATAAAATAGAATTTGTCACACAAAATACTTCATATTATTTCGACCCAAATAACGCGATTTCCAAAGCTGCTGATGCCAATATTACACATGCAACTATGGCTAGTGAAAAAATAATTGCCTCTGATGAGAAAAAAGGAGAATATTTAATAGAAGCCGACGCATTGTTTTTATCTGAAACACTTTATCAGATTAAGAATTATCCGAGTTCTCCTGCGGCAATGAAGTTCTTTAATTTAGGAATGTTGAGTAGAAGTAAAACCAAATATGAAAAAATAAAAAACTACCCAGAGAATACTGATATTATTGTAAAATATGTATACGACAATCCTGCTCCAAAAGGCAGTCATAGTGCTGCAATAACTGATGGTAGATACGTTGAAATCCTTCTACAACACAGTTTTATTGCAATGCCAGAAAACGATTATAAACCACGTTTGGATGATCCTCGAATTGGATATTTTCTAACACAAGAAAATGATATGACAACAACGGAGGCAATCAATTATAGAGATTTGATTCACCGATGGCATCTTGTTAAAAAAGACCCTAATGCGGCATTATCAGAACCAGTCAAGCCAATTACATGGTGGATTGAAAATACAACTCCACAAGAACTAAGACCAACAATCAAAGCAGCAATACTACAATGGAATATTGCTTTTGAAAAAGCTGGGTTTAAAAACGCCGTTCAAATATTTGAACAACCCGACACTGCAACTTGGGATGCTGGAGATATTCGCTACAATGTATTGCGTTGGACCAGCAGTCCTGAACCTCCATTTGGTGGCTATGGCCCAAGTTTTGTAAACCCTAGAACAGGAGAAATCCTAGGTGCTGACATTATGTTAGAATGGGTTTTCATTACCAATCGATTAAAATCAAAACAGGTATTTGAACAAACAAGTTTGGATTGGCTAAATAATGATTTTGAAGATGAGCCTCATGTGAATGGATTTTCGTGCTCAGCTGGCATGCATATGCACCATCAGAATCTACTCGGATTACAAATGTTGATGTCAGCTGGTGCAAGTGAAATGGAAATTAATGATTTTATCAAGGAATCATTGTATTATCTCATTCTGCATGAAGTTGGACACACATTGGGACTGAATCACAATATGAAGGCTTCTCAATTGCACAGTGTGAATGATATATATAATTTAAATAAAACCCGTAAAATTGGTTTAACCGGCAGTGTTATGGATTATCCGGCTGTAAACTTTAGCAATAGAAAGGGCATGAAATGTCAGTACTACACAGACCGCCCAGGCCCTTATGATCTTTGGGCAATTGAATTTGGGTATTACCAAGAGAACGATGCAAACGCAGATGCAATTAGACGTGCCAAAATTCTTGCTAGAAGTACAGAACCAGAATTGTGTTTTGGGAATGATGCCGACGACATGCGCGCACCTGGTAAAGCAATAGATCCACGCGTGATGATTGGTGACATGAGTAGCGATGCTATATTATTTGCTAAGGAACGTATTGCTTTAATTAATACACTTGAAGATAGTTTACTTCAAAATTATGGTAATGAAAATAAAAGTTATCATGAATTGAGAAATCATTTTGCAGTGCTTAGAGGAGAATGGGCTGTGCAAGCAGGAGTCGTTTCACGTTATATTGGCGGTGTATATGTTGACAGAAGTTTTAGTAATCAAAAAACTGAAGCAAAGCCATACACTGCTGTGCCATATTCTACCCAAAAAGAGGCCATGCAAGTATTAAATGAATATGTATTTTCTCCTTCAGCTTTTGAAATTCCTGAGGGGCTGGCCGCTTATCTTCAGCCTCAAAGAAGAGGTTATGGTTTTTTTGGAAAAGGCGAAGACCCAAGACTTCATGACATCGTTTTAAAAACACAAATGTCCGTTTTGGCACACATTTTACATCCTAACACATTAGAACGTATTACGGATAGTGAAGAATATGGAAATACGTATTCAGTTGGAGAAATGATGAGTGATTTAAGTGATGCTATATTCAAGGAAGATTTAAAAGGAGATATAAATTCTTATAGGCAAAACTTGCAGATTACATACATAAATGCATTGGGAATGATATATAAGTCGTCTAGATATGACCCAATTAGCAAGTCAAAAGCATATACTCAGATGCTTAGCATTCAGAAATCATTGCAATCTACAATTCTTTCGTCGACAAATAATGCCAAAGAACACAAGAAATATATACTTTCGTCGATAGAGAAGGTTCTTGACAGTTCTAAATAATTTAATTTGCAATATGTTTTGTAAATTAAATCATTGAAATTCAATGTAATATAATGTAATACTCTAGTTTTAAGCAAATTGATTTTGAAATATTATACAAATGTCTAGTTTTGTTAAATATTAAATCAATCGCTTATTGAAATGAGAATTTACATTGGAAATCTTAACTATAGGTTAAGAACAGAGGAGCTAAAAAACGTCTTCCTACCTTATGGAGATGTAGTTGGCGCGAAAATCGTTAGAGACCAAGAGACAAAGAGAAGCAAAGGCTTTGGTTTTGTTGAAATGGTAAATGAATCAGATGGGCTTAAGGCCATTGAAGAATTGAATGGTTCAGACTTGCAAGGACGCAACATGATTGTGACCCAAGCTAAACCAAGAGAGACTTTAGTGAACCAAAACGCACAACCTGAATCTTAATTTTTTATTAAATTTTTCTATTTTAAAAGACAACATTTCATGTTGTCTTTTTTTTTATAAAAAACTACTTGCTATTAAATAGTTGCAAAGCTCAACCACTTCATCTTCGCCTTTGATATTGATGGTCTGAAATCGGTTGTCTTTATAGGTCAATATTGACCAAGTATTGTAAACGGCATCAGTACGAGTAGCAGTAAAAATAAGAGCGGAAAGGGAATTGAAAATTTTAACTTGTTTTAAATCACCGTCCACACCACTTATTGTATCCAACTCAAATCGACCTATCCCCTGACCATCTTGGGCTATAATATCATCTTGAACCAAAACAGGACTTTCTTTATTTCTTTCTAGTATGTATCCTTTCTCAGGATTAACATCAGAGGCTAAAATGCCCACCCCATTTTCTACTTTAATTTTACCCTTAAGGGTCGCAAAAATTTCGGCTTTCAAAGTATCTAACCCATCTTTATTGAATAACGTTGACTTGCAGATCTCTTCTGCCACTGTTAAACCATTTAATGTTTCTTTAATATCACAAGTAAGTTTTAATCCATTAAAATTGAAATGGTGATACACAAAATCATTTGACTTACTCTGCTTGACATGAATTCGATTCACAATTAAACTAGGTTCAATCGAGCCCAACGCTAAAAAGGCTTGTTCATTGATTTCTTTACCTTTTTTATTCGTAACAACTACTGTTGCATAAGGAATGTTTGAACAGAATAAGGTATCTTTTTTGATGGATGCATTTAACTTATTTGCATTCGAAGAAGTGTTTTGAGATAAACTGATTTGAATACTAGCATGAAAAACAATAGTAAGAATCAGTATTCTATTTATCCTATTGCGGAGAAAGGTTGATGTTAAATTTTGTAAATTCATATTCAGTTGGATTGTTGCCTGCTATAATTAATAACGAACTACTGCGATTTTGAACACAATTTTTATACCATTTTTCCCCTTGAATATCCATATTCGTTAATGGTTCATCCAACAATACTATTGAAGCACTTGTACTTAAACATAATGCTGTTTTTAACCTTTGCATCATCCCAGAAGAAAATAATTTGACCATTTTTCTTGCTTGTATTGAATTAAATTCACTGAAAGCGAGAAACGATTCTAAGTCAATAGTAATCTTACCCATTTTCACATATAAATCGAATATTTCTAGAAGTGTAAATTCTGAAGGTAAGGCCATTGAAGGAGACGTATATGAAAATATTTTACTAGCTTTAAAATCTGAGTTCCCATCGATTAAAACTTGTCCTTCACTCTGTTGTACAAGTCCATAAACAATCTGAATCAAAGTGGACTTCCCAGCTCCATTTCTACCTGTAACTGATAAACTTTCGCCTGAACTCATTGAAAAATCAATATGTCGAAACAACCATTGCTGTTGAAACTTCTTCCCAATATCTTTTAATTCTAATTGCAATCGCTTGAATAAATAAGTTGCAAAAATACATGAAATTAAGGCAGATAAGAAACCACTTTATGTGCAACAGTCATTTCGCGTTTTCCATGAGGACCCGGCTCAGGAATTACAACCCATCCTAGTGTTTTTAAGTGTCTCTTAAATTGACCTTGTGCACAATAAGTCACTAAAATAGCGTTATCATTCATTATTGGGTTCAGTTTCTCAAAACACTCAAACTCCCACATCTCTGACTGCTTTGATGGAGCGAAAGCATCGTAATAAACCAAATCAAACCCATTCGCATTTACATAATTTAATATTTCTTTAAAGTTCACATCTTGAAGCTTTTGTTTAAGTAATGAAAAACGAAAATTAGGAGTAATCTGTTCGGTTTTTTCAGAAGCTGAACACATTGAATCAATAAAATTCAAGGAATCTGGTTGCATTTCAAAATGACTATAATACTCCTGAAGTTCTTGACTTGAGAGTATGAAAGGTTCTAATGCTGTGTATGAAACGGATTGCCCATCTTTCAAAGAATCGATTGTAAGTAGCGCATTTAAACCTGTGCCAAAACCAACCTCCAAAATATTGATATGATCTTTTTTTGCTAATGCCCTTTTTAATCCTGCTTGAATATAAACGTGATCGCTTTCGCTTATAGCTCCATGAATGGAATGGTAAGTTTCATTAATTTCATCGTTGTACAAGGTGCAACTTCCATCTTTAGTATTTAGAATTTGCATAAACTCATATTACCCCCTTTTTCTAACTGTTTTTTGTTCAATGCGCTTTTCGTAGTTACTTCCTTGAAAAATTCTATGCACATAAATTCCTGGTGTATGAATTTGATTTGGATCTAAAGCTCCAGCAGGAACAAGTTCTTCAACTTCAGCAATTGTCACTTTACCGGCCATTGCCATTAGGGGATTAAAATTACGAGCAGTTTCTTTGAATATTAGGTTACCATGGGTGTCCCCTTTCCAAGCTTTTACCAATGCAAAATCTGCATCAAAAGCCATTTCCATCAAATATGTTTTACCATTAAAGTCGCGTGTTTCTTTACCTTCAGCCACTTCAGTACCAACACCAGCAGGAGTGAATATTGCGGGCATTCCATAGCCTGCCGCCATACATCGAGTAGCTAAAGTGCCTTGAGGAATCAATTCAACTTCCAATTCTCCTGAAAGTAATTGGCGTTCAAACTCTGCATTTTCACCTACATACGAAGAAATCATTTTCTTAACTTGCTTAGTTTGCAGCATCAAACCAATTCCGAAATCATCCACACCCGCATTATTGCTAATACAAGTTAAATCTTTACTACCCTTTTTAACTAAAGCGGTGATACAATTTTCAGGGATACCACAAAGTCCGAAACCTCCTAACATAATGGTTGCGCCATTACTAATATCATGAATTGCCTCGTCGGCATTTGAAATCACTTTGTTCATGTGGCGAAGATAATAAAAAATGTATAGCCATATTAATACACTTCCAAACAAGTCCGTAAAAAAATTTTACTCTTCAGGCAACACTTTTTATTTTTCTGTGTCTTACTAAAGAATGTAATTTAATTTCTCTTGATTCAATAATGCTTTGGCACCCTAGCTTTGAAAAAAGTTAGGGTGTTGATTTTTTAGAGGTGAGGCAACTTTTTTCTTCAATCTGTGTCTTAGTGTTTTAAGTCAACAAAATATGAAGAAAACAAAATTACTAATCCTATTCATTTCATTATTTCCAAGTTTATTCAGTCAAATTCTTGTCAGTGATATTGACAGCGGTATCAACAATTCTAGGCCCTCAATAATCGGTAAATTAAACAATGGAATATTCTTCTTTGCCAGTCATAAAGATTATGGAAATGAACCTTGGTTTAGTGATGGTACAAAAGCTGGAACTATTCTATTAAAAGATATTCGATCCGGTGCATCTTCCTCTAGTTTTGCGAGTCAATATGTTCGAATTGGTGATTACTATTATTTTATAGCCAATCACAGCAGTGGTTTTGCTATAAGTTTATGGCGCACAAATGGAACTGTATCTGGTACTGAAATGGTGAAGGATTTGGGTGTTGCTAAAATTCCACAAGGAGGTGGTACAATCCTTCCATTGCCTATGATAGTCTTTAAAGATAAATTGTATTTCATACATGAAGATTATCGAGGGAAAGAACTATGGGTAAGTGATGGAACAAGCTCAGGAACTGATGTGCTCCTAGATATTGTTTCAGGGCCAGTTGGTAGTTCTCCAAGTGGACTAATAGTTTATAAGGACCATCTATATTTTTTCGCAGATAATGGAAGTGTCGGCAGTGAACTTTGGCGCACAGATGGGAGCAGCGGTGGGACCAAACTATTTAAAGATATATACTCAGGTGCAATTTCATCCAATACCTCAACATACCCTTCATTATTTGTGTTTAAAGATATGTTGTTTTTTGGAGCACAAGGCACCCATGATGAAGGTGTAGAGTTATACAGATGTGATGGTACTCCTAATGGAACCGCTTTATTTAAAGATATAAATACTCCTATTCAAGCTAGCTCATACCCTGCCTTTATAGCTGCTACTGATAATTATTTCATATTTAGAGCAAATACAAGTACTGATGGCGCTGAACCATGGGTCAGCGATGGAACTTTATCTGGCACAAAACTTCTTAAAGATATTACTTCAGGAACAGGAAGCACTTACCCTTCTCAACCAGCCGTTATTAACAACAAAATACTTTTTTCTGTATATAATGCTAATACAGGATCTGAACTTTGGGTTACAGATGGAACTGATGTAAACACCAAAATGTTGAACGAAATCAATCCTGGTACTGCTAGTGGTTTTGGCGGTCAATTCACCCAATTAGGCTCAAAATTATATTTCATTGGCACCGATATGGATCATGGAAAAGAATTATGGGAGACAGATGGAACTGATAATGGGACAAAACTAAGCTTGGACATCAACCCTGGAGCACTAGGTTCTGAAATTTCCAGCCTTATTGAATTTGAAGGTGATTTGTATTTCAATGCAAATATTGCTAGTACCTTATTTGGAAATGAACTTTACAAATTCAAACCTCAAAGCAGTTCTATTGGTAATTCGAACAAAATTTTAAATTTATCTATTTTCCCAAATCCTTGTAAGACAGGTGAAGTGATCCACGTCTCTGGAATTAATGAAAGTGTCGACAAGGTTCAAGTATTTTCTCCGTTGGGAATAAATGTATGCGAAATTCAAAATCAGAATGGATTGCTCGAGCTGCCTGATAATTTAAGCTGTGGTTTATATTTCTTAAAATTCAATCTTGAACATTATAGCTATACAGCTAAACTTATAATTGAGCCATAATAAGGTTTGATTTAATATACAAATACCTCGGCAACTTTGTCGAGGTTTTTTGTTTCTCTAGAAATTGTCCTTGATGTAATTGCCTATACCTGCCCCTATCTCCATTAACCAAGCAATTCCAACATGCACCATTAACCCACCAAAAATGCTCCTACTGTGAAAGGCTATTACTCCTAAGATACTTCCTCCGAAAAAAGAACTAATAGCCTCTCCCATCGGTTTACCAAAATGTATGGAAAGATAAAAGCATGCCATTGGTAACACAGAGTGAATTCCAACATACTTTATAAAAGCAATGATTAGAAATCCCCTAAAGAACAACTCTATCGATGTAAAATCTAATCCATAACAGATTTCGTATGCTAATATTTTCAAGTTACTAGCCCCTAAATTTTCTAGCTTGTGATATCTAGGATAATAGTCGAGAAAATCACTTAAAAAACTAGCCCCAACAATCAATGGAATCATGCACATTAATAATATCCAGTATACTTTTGGCTTGTGATTTTTTAAACTCACACCATAAAGTGGCATTTCCTTTCTATCCACAAAATACCAAATAATAGTAACTGGAACTATAAGATACAATAATCGAAAAATATTATTGAAGGTAAAGTTATTAATTCTGTGTTGTGTTTCATCTGAAAAGTATTCAATCAACTGACTATGTTGCCAAACAGTCGCTCGAATTGAAAAGATTAATAGACCAGAAAGTAATAAGATGACAAACCCCGGTTTAGTCCAAAAAGTATAATCTTTAGAGCTAATGCTATACATTAAAAATGCAAAAAGACTGTGGGATGCATAAAGTAGAAAAAACAAAATAAAACCAAATGTATCACTTTGCCTGTTTATGGTTTTCTCAATGCCGTAAGTATAATTAAGGCTTACACTTATCGTACAAAATAAAAAGATGGCCAACCAATGTTTCCAAGAATAAAGCTTAATAAAATTCTGTAATTGTCTAATTATTACTTCCATTTATAACAACAAATTACAACCTCTTGTATCACTGTGGTCAATTCTACCTAAAACTTCAAAATCGCCATCATTAAAAACTTTGCCTAAGTCTGAAGTTGCTATAAATGCACATGTATTAAAATTGGCAAGTCAATGATATTAATAGCACCATGTCTTTCAAAAGAGGTTTACCCAAAGGATCATTAATTTCACGGATTGAAACTTATCCAAGGTGGGCAAGAATAAATTCCTTTTTGTTTTGCATAAGCTTGACTCATGAGTTCAGTCATTCCGTATTCTCCAGCTACATCTGAGATTGAAAAAGCACTAGATAAATCCGGAATGTAATTCTTCACGTAAAAATTCCTTACGCCTCCCTTCATTCCACCAGTTTCAATAACAGTTGTGTATTCAAGTGGGAGCTGATATTCTTCAATAAAATCTAATAATCCAAAACTTACTCCCCACAATATACTTGGAACCTGATTCTTCTCATTTTGTTGTAATTGATCAAATAGATCTGCATGGTTTCTTAAATAAAATGCTGAATTTAAATGCTCTGAATTTTGAATAAAGTAATCCACTTGATAAACCAGTGAAGAATTATTCCGTTCGAGATAAGATGGAAGGAGAGCTAAATGACAAAATTCGCTGTGTTTTCCAAACACTAAATCAAATGAATTTGTAAATGCCCTTCATACACATGAAGGTCTTTAATAAAATGTTGACTAACTCCAGTGCCAGTGGTACTGCTGCTTATAAAAACTTGTTCTTCTTGAAATTTATTCGTTTTAATTTCAAAATCCTTAAAAAACTGAATTGGCAAATACGGAATATCTGATGAATTCGTTATCTTTGAAGAATCAACTTGAAGGTGGTTTAAATACTTTTTATAAACTTCGCAATGAACACTTTGATGATGAAATAACTGCATCGCCAGAGCTTCAAATCCAGGTTTATCAACCTTAAATATGGCATCTTGCAAGTTGTTTACATCCATGTTTCAAAAATATATCAAAATATTGGTAATCGTTTTATTGGTTTCATGTAAATCAGAAGTATTTAATTTTCCTGATACTCCTGTCTTAAGCATTGAAAAACCTGCAGAACAATACAAACTGAATGGCAAAGACTCTTTAGTACGCTTAATAATAAAATACACAGATGGAGACGGAAACATAGGATTAGATTTGAGTGATACTTTTCCACCATTCAATTACCCGAATAAATTTTTCTACAACCTTTATATCAATGTGTATTCAGTTGAAGATGGAATAGGGAAACCCATAATAATTCCGTTAACAACAGACACTCTAAACTACAACGATCGTATTACAAATATAACTCCGACAGGCAAAAACAAATCGATTTATGGAGAACTAACTATCAATTTAAAAGCAGAACCTTACCCCGGAGTGCAACCTGATTCCATGTATTATACGGTACAAATAGCAGATAGAAGTCTGAACTTGAGTAATATTGTACAGACTAGAACTATGTCTTTTGTTTATTAAAATTTATTCTTCCACATCATACTTTCCACAGGGCGAATGGTACGGGTGTTGTATTTTGCGTTCTTCTTTTTGTTGTACATGGTTTTAACATCTCCATTAATCATGAAATAAATCAATTGGCCAATGGGCATACCATAATAAATACGAACAGGTTGGGCCACACTTATTTCGAGTGTCCAAGTATTACAAAATCCAACATCTCCTTTTCCTGCAGTGGCGTGAATATCAATACCCAAACGGCCTGTACTGCTTTTCCCTTCCAAGAACGGCACATGTGCATGTGTTTCCGTATATTCTTCAGTGACTCCAAGATATAGTACTCCTGGCTGCAAAACATATCCTTCTGAAGGAATTTCGAAATGTTCAATTTTATTATGTTGTTTGGCATCAAGAATACGGTCTTTGTATGTAGCTAAATATCTTCCAAGATGGACGTCATAGCTGTTGGTTCCTAGGCATTCGGCCCTATATGGCTCAATTAGAATAGTGCCTTTTTCTATTTCTTCTAAAATTTGATAGTCGGTTAAAATCATTGTTTACAAATGTAATTCGAAGCACTTGATTGTGCGGTCATCACTGCACGAAATAAAATTGTTTTTATCAAACCACAAAATTTTATTCACCGAACTTGTGTGAGCATCTAACTTACTTGAGTTGATAACCTTTAAAAGCCTCATTGATTTAGTTTCCCACAACTTAATTTCTTTATCCATACTTCCACTTAAAAAGTACATTTCATCGGGATGTAGACTCAAAGTATGAATGTGAAGTAGGTGTGCGTCAATTGATTTTTCAAACACATTTTCTGAATACTGTTTCATTCGAGCATCTTTTCCTCCTGAAATTAGAGACCTGTTTTTCTTGGAGTACAACAAGGTAAACACAGAACCTTCGTGGTCACAAAGAGTTTCAAGTAAATTAAAGGAATGATCAAGTAAATAAACGCAAGAATCTGAACTTGCAACGGCAATGCAACTAGTTGTGATAATCACTGATCTTAAACTCATTTCTGACAATTTGATTGACTTAATCAAATCAAGGCTGGAATTTAAAACCCTTAGAACTCCATCTCCAGCAGCAACTATAAAGTTAGTCTTGAAAGGTATACAATCGAAAATTGGTTTATCTGAAAGTTTGATTTGTCGATGGAGATTAAATTCAGAGTTAAAAATACTCAATAATCCACCTTGAGTGCCACAAAACAAATAGGAATGGTCCTTATGTAAACAATAAACAGCAGAATCTTGCTTGGCAATCAACACACCATCTGTTTCATCAAGATTCCATTTCACAATAAAACCATCTCCCCCGCCACTAAAAATTATTTTTTTATCCCTATCGACTGCAATCGAATAAACAGATTGTGAATGTCCAATAAAGTCTCTTATTTTTACAACTTGAATTGCCATGCCTTTACTATTTGAAAAACAAATCAGTGTTGCAAAGAAACTAGCTGTTTGGGATATAAACGAACCTTTGACTTTTTTTCTTGATAAATACCCAATTCAAGAATTTGAAAGTAAAATTGAGAAACGACATTTAGAACAAGCCTGCGCTAAATTTCTTGTAAATGAAATGCTAGGGTTTAAGCTCCCCGTTCAACTTGAAAAAGATGAATTTGGCAAACCTCATATTAAAGATTCTTCTATTGCCATTTCATTTAGTCATTGTAAAAACTTACTAGCCTGTAGCATTGATTTAGATGGAAATTCTGTGGGAATTGATATAGAAATACAAAGAGATAATATCAGTGTTCTATCTAAGAAATTTCTGAGTGAAAGGGACAACAGTCCATTAGAAAAAGATGCAAATGATCAACTTATTTGGGGAGCAAAAGAGGTTTTATATAAAATATACGGTCGCAAATCTCTGGACTTCAAACGCGATTTAGAAATTAATTTCACAGATAAGCTAATTGGTAAAATTAAAAAAGAGGATGAAATTATGGTGTATAATTTGGATTATACGATTATCGATTGTCATTTTTTAGTCTGGAATTCTTAAATTTTGAGTATTTTTACTTAGTTTCGTTTTTTAAAATATTAATAATTTGAGGCAACGAAAACTTTGGTTCTCTTGTCATTATAAAATATGAAATACATCAAACTGCTTTGCCTAATCATTTTTTCGCTGCTTGCGACTTCTGATAGCACGGCTTGTGATGTAATAAATGGTTCAGATATCAAGTTTATTCACATGGGTGGTTATAAATACCATGTTAAATATATTCTTTACCATCAATGTGTGTGTCAATTGGGTGTTATGCCCACATTCACCATATCCTGTGGTGCAAATTCATTAAAAATCACTCCTCCAAGAACAAGTATTCGAGATATTACTCCAGTTTGCAGTAGTGGTCAACCACCTTGTAAAAATGGCGGAGGAGGTGGAACTCGTTATGGAATTGAAGAACACATTTTTGAAGACACAATTGATTTCGAGGTTGCACCATACAAACAATTCTTAAACAACAATTGCTGTGAGGTCATGTTCCGCGTCGCTCAGCCTTGGGGATTAATAGGAACAACAACATCAACAACTACTTATGGTGGTGAAGCAATGATGAATTTGTGTAATATTGGTAAAAAAGGAAATACAACACCAACACTTTCTACTATTCCTATGTCTTTTATGTGCTGTAATCAACCATTCACCTTTAACAATGGTGTATTTGATAACACAGATTACGATTCACTTTCCTTTGCTCTTGATGAACCCTTAAGCTCTGGATTTATTCCAGTTTCTTGGAATTCCCCATTAAATAAAGACATCCCTCTTACTCCATTTTGCCCTCCAAACCCAGGTAAAGTGAATTGTAGAGCCTTACCAAATGCTAAACCACCTAGAGGTTTTTATTTTGATGAAGAAACAGGTGACATGGTTTTAACTCCTACTAAATGTGACGAATCAGGCCCTGTAGCCATTAAAGTTACTGAATGGAGAAGAGATTCTGCCACCAAAAAAATGCTTAAAATTGGATTTGTTAGAAGAGATATATACGTAACAGTTGTAACTTGCCCCGATAACAATCCTCCATATATTGAAGGTGTTAACAAGCATAACGTTTGCGAAGGAAACAAAATTTGTTTCACGATAGATGGGAAAGATGATGCTTATTTACCAAAACAAACTACTCCTGACACTGTTCACATGACTTGGAATCAAGGTATTCCTGGTGCAACATTCAGAATAATTGACCCCACTTTAAGAGAGAAAGAAGCTGAATTTTGTTGGACTCCAAAGGTTGGTGATGCAAGAAATGCTCCTTATACATTTGCTGTAACTGCAAAAGATGACGCATGTCCACGACCAGCATATACAATCAAGGGCTTTATTATAAAGGTAAATCCAAAGGCTAGAGACACTAGAAAGTACGATTACCTCGGTTGTGGAAGATTAAAGTTTACCGCTATACCTGAAGATACTGTAAATTATAATGCTAGCGGATATAGATATAAATTTATTATTCGAGATAGCACAAATTCTGGAATTCCTTATTACTTGGGCTATAGTGCTCAAGATAGTGTGAAATTTCAACACGGAGGGAAGTATATCATTGAACACGAAATCAATAACCCTCCTTATAACTGTCCAACAATATATTCTGACACAATAATTATTCCTCCTGTTCTTGACATAGGATTAGCATTTGGTAAAGATACTTTTGTTTGCGATGGGAATGATTTAACTCTTACTCCTGAAATATCCAATGGAGTTCCATCATACAAATATAGATGGGAAGCTCCAATTGGTTCTCATAACCCAAAAGACACTCTAGCAAAATTCACCCTTGTTAAACCAAAACAAGATGTTAAGGTAGTTCTAACAATAACCGACAACAAAACATGTGTTGATCATGATACCATTTTGGTAAGGCATATCCTTAACCCAATTGTAGATATCGGTCCTGATCAACGAATTTGCACATATAACAGTGTGATTCTTGACGCTGGAAACAACGATACCATTATGCGTTACTATTGGACTCCTTATGGGGATAGTACTCGCACAATTGAAGTTAATGTTGCAGGTAAATACAGCGTGAAAGTAATCGATACACTCGGCTGTAATACCAGCGATACCATGGAGTTATTTGTCAACGACACCGTTGTTGCAATAGCCAAACCACATAGAGAAATTTGTATCTACGACACGCTGAAAGTAACAGGTAAGCGCCGTCCTTTAGGGTATGTGAGAAGCATCAAATGGAGAGATATTGGTTCTGGATTAACTGTTGCAACAGATAGTGCATTCGAATTGAAAATCTCTACTATGGCAGAACGCAATTACGAGATGCATTTGCAAGTAAACCAAATGGGTGTGGTATGTGAAAACAAAGATACCTTTACGCTCACAGTAAATGCCTTACCGACCTTCTTGTTTAAAGGGTTGCCACCAAGATGTTATGCGGATGGAGCCATTAACTTAACTCAAAATGCGATTGCAACAGCGTCGTCTGGAGACAATTCAGTTAAAGAATCTGATTTAAGATATTATCAAAACAAAACTCCGAGTTGGATTACAGGTGGACCTGTTGGAGTGAATACCTTTGTGTATGATTTCCCTAAATTTATATCAAATGCTCAAGTACCTAAAGCAGGTTTAAGAGATACCATTTGCTATGAGTACCGTGATTACAAAGGTTGCTACAATAAAGAATGTAAAGCCACTAAATTAAACCCAAATCCAGATGTGCTCTTGAAAGAAGGAACATTCTGTCAAAAAGCTGGAAAGATTACTTTGGATAATTTAGTAGTTAGACCGTTTAGTAAAGTAGGTGGTATTCAATCCTTCAGATGTTTAGATGTTCCTCAAGGTTCAGGTGTTAATCCTGTTTTAATCGTGGCGCCGAACTACTCTACTTTGCCTCCAACCACTGAATTAGATCCAGGACAAGAAGGTGAGAATCAAAAAACGGGGACTTATGTGGTTGAATACTGTTTCCAAGATGCACTTACAGGTTGTAAAACATGTGATACAACCAATGTATATGTTGTAAAATTACCTGAAATACAATTTACTGGTTTTCCAAGTCTCTGTGTAAACGATCCATTACTTGCTTTAGATAGCTTTGTTCAAGACCGTAACACAGGAAGACGTTTCCCAGATGGTGTTTGGGGAACGGTTGAATATAATGGTTCAAGAGATAAGAGCAACCCGAATATTTCTCCTAAACTTTTAAACTCAGTAATTAATCAAAAGACATTTGACCCTCAGTATGGAGCTGGTCAGTATTTAGTAAAACTTACCGATTCATCCAGTGGATGCCCAGTGTCAGATAGTACAGATATCGTTGTATATGGTTTGCCAATAATTCAAATTGATGTTCCAGATACAGTGTGTTCAAGTTCGGCTCCATTTGCGTTGAACAATAAGCAACCAACAGGACCAGTAGGTACATGGACAGGGCCAGGAGTTGTTGGAAGAGATTTCGATCCAGCAGTGAGCACTAAGAGTCAGCAATACGAAGGACCGATGATGTTGAAATTTGAATACACCAATCCTCTGACGGGTTGTGTGGCCTCAGATTCTCAAAGTCTTTTGGTGCAATCGCAACCTGAAGTAGACATCACCACACCAAAACCGTATCAACAATGTGAAGGAATTGTGTTTGATTTAGAATCAACAAAGGCATGGGCAGCTGCCACACAATGGAGCACAAGTGGAGATGGAAGCTTTGGTACAGCAGATCAATTGACCACTACGTATACCCATGGTTTAAATGATACAGCTCTTGCAGGCTTAAACGGCAAGGTGCTCTTAACCATTAGTACAGTTAAAGAAGGAGTTTGTCCTGTTGCTACAGACGACATCGACTTAATCATAGAACCATATCCGCAATTTAACTTTGTGGGCGACCCATTGATTCAATGTGAGCCGGCAATGGTAAATTTCTTAGCAACAGTTGTAAAGCCAGCAGGCTCTCCAAATTTGAGATACAACTGGGAATATGGAAATGGAGATAGTTTATACCAAAGTACGATGTTTAACCCACAAAATGTAACTTACGATACAGCCAATAGAAACTGGTATAATGTGGCATTAACGGTTAACAATCAGTGGGGAGCTGATCCAAGCGAAGTGTGTGCAATACGATTAGAGAAGTCGCAATATGTAAAGGTGTTGCCACAACCAAGAGCTGGATTTGATAGTGACCCAGGATTCTTTACCACAGTGGCCTTCCCTAAGTTTAAGTTTTTCAATAAAACTGAAATTAGATGGGAAACTCCAGGTGAAGTAACATACGAATGGAACTTTGGAACAAACGATCCAAATGACACACTTAACAATGAGATTAACCCTATACATACTTATCCAGATGACACGACAACCTATTGGGTAAACTTAAATGCAATTTATTCATACAGCGAACTGGTAAATGGAAACAAACAGATTTATCAATGTTCTGATTCAATTGGAGAGTTGCGCAAGATTGGACCTGATGTAACAGTGTTTGTGCCAACAGCATTTAGTCCTGAAGGAACAGGGCCAAGGACGAACAATGTGTTCTTGCCAATCGTAAATGGAGAAAAAACCTATCACATTGATTTATTCAATCGTTGGGGAGAATTACTCTGGACATCTGAAGATAAATTTGAATCGTGGGATGGTAAGTACGAAGGAGAAGATGTACAACAAGATGTTTACATTTGGGTGATTAAAGTAACAGCCTACGACGGTGAAGAATACCAATACGAAGGAACAGTTACATTATTAAGATAAATAAATTACTATACAGATTCTCTTAATTGAGAATCTGTATTTTTAATAAAGCATTCAATTGAATAAAAGAGCCATTATATGGGTTATACTGCTGCTATTGTTAGCACCCTTGGAAAGTATTGCCTCACATATAGCTGGAGCTGAGATTACTTACAAGCATCTTTACAATAATACTTACAAGTTTCAATTAAAAGTTTATCGCGATTGTGGTGAATGTAAATTCAACAATAGTGGAGGAGGAGACAACACAAATAATTGCAATGATGTTCCAAATCTTATAATTAAAGGAGCTTTAGGTACAAGTTACTCAAACAATCAGTTTGGAACAATTGAGATTGTCAGAAATTCAATTAAAGACATTACGAATGCATGCGTTTCAAATAGAAGTAAATGCCAAACCAATTCAAACATGGCATACGGATATGAAGAACATTTGTTTGAAGGTATATACGATTTTTCTACTTTAATAAAGGAAGGGTATTGTCAATATGATATTTCGATAAGTTTGTCTTCTCGAAGTGTAAATATTAATAATCAAATGTCTGAGCAGAATTTCTTTAATTTCACCATGTTGAATTTATGTGAGGGGATTAATAATGAATCTGTTGAGTTTAAGAACGCCCCTTTATTCATTCATGAATTAAACCAATCAAATTATAGTACATTAGGAAGCATCAATTCTGATAATGACTCATTAGTGTTTAAATTAAAGCCTGCTTTAGTGAATCGAAACTTATCTGTTTCTTATGCGTTAGGAAGAAATAGTGATGCACCATTTTCATATTACTGCCTTTCAGGATTGCCTAATTGCACACCAAATATTTCAGGACCACTTGTCGAAGGCGTATATTGTTCAAAACAGAATGGTGATTTTGCATTTACTCCAATTCAAAACAATCAAGGAGGAGTGGTCGTTATAGAATGTGAAGAATGGAAAAAGAATAGTAATTCAAAATATTATTTAGCAGGGGTTGTTAGACGAGATGTTTATTCCCAAGTTATTAATTCCAATAATATTCCTCCTAAAATTAAAAACAGTAAATTAAATTATACTATTTGTGAAAATTCAATATTTACAGAAGAGATTTTATTAGAGGATATTCCTGTTTCAGGAGGTGCATTTGATACTGTTTTTTTAGATTTGAGCACAAGTATGAAGGGAGCTCATCTTGAACAATTACCAATTAATTCACCTCCGTATTTCAAGTATAATCTTATTGTAGATCCAAAGCAAAATAATCCTGGAACATACTCCATTGGTCTAATTGCTCGAGATAATCATTGCCCTGGATATGGGGTTTGTGGAAAAACCTTAACAATTGAAATTTTAGATTCAAGAGATTTTAAATTGGTAAAAAACGTAAAAAATTGCGGTCAACTTGAATTATATTCAAGTAATTTTGCTAGGAGCAGTTTGTTTTGGACAATAAAAGATGAGAATGATTTAATAATAGCACAAGAACAAGGACGAAAATTAATAACACAATTACCTTCAGGTGGAGATTTTAAAATTGAAGTTTTTGTCCCAGAAGAAAAAGGATATTGTGCAATTACGTATCAGGATACAATCCGAGTAAATGACTTTAAAAAAGCGGATATGAAGTTTAATGCAAATCAAGTGGTTTGTGAAAATTCTAAAGTGATTTTAAACCCTGAGAAGTTTCAAACATATGATAAGTTTGAGCTTTTTGCCAATGGGGTTAAAATTAATGGTTTCCCTTTTGAGTATTTGGCTGATAAGGCAAATCAAACCATTGAATTCAAAGTACAGCAAAGCAATGGTTGTATTACACTTGACCAAGTGAATATCGATATACACCCCTCTCTCGTTTATAGTGTCAATCAAGATACGATTTGTTTAAACGGAATATTCCCTAATAAAGTCAGCAACATAAAATATGATAAGAATGATGTTAAGTCTATTAATTATAACTATTTAAGTAGTTATTCTACGCTGAACCAACTTAATGCCGTAGATTGGGAAACACAAATAATTACACCCAAAGCTCATATTATTGAATTGTATAGTTTTATTCAAGACAATCATCTGTGTGTTTATCAGGATACAACACAAATACATATTGTTGAGCCTGACCCAATAAATATTAATTGTGTAAACGCTATCTGTAAAAATTCTCCAGCAATTTTATTGCAAACTAAGAATGGTGGTTCTTGGGAATGTGTTGATTTTCCTGTTCTAGTAAATAACAATCAACTTAATCCAAAATTAAGCACAACAAATTCAATACTTCTTAAATATACTGAAACTAAAAGGTGTTTAAATTCTCAAACATTCACAATTCAAATTGTTGATACAACTCCAATTATTTTTAATCAGATTGGTGATTTGTTTATTTGTGAATCGGAAGGCGATTTTGTTTTGAAGGCTTCTCCAAGTGGTGGTTATTGGACTGGAACATATGTGTCTGATTCTATATTTAATACCAATGCAGCAGCCGGAAAGTCATCAGAAGTAATTTACACATATGAAAATATAAATACATGTGTTTCTGAATCTAGATTCAATATACATGTTGAGAAATTACCAGCTTTAAAACTAATTGCGGATAAGTCAAAATTATGTGTTGGTGATATATTGAATTTGCAAGCATTGTCATCTATTGCAACGGATGGGTATTGGTATACAGATGGGGATGGAGAATTTGATAAACAAGGAAGTGTAATAACATCATATAAACCAAGTAGCAATGATGTCAACACTCAAAAAATTAATTTTACTTATACCTTGCAAACGAATGGAACTTGTGGTAATGTGAGTTCAGAAATCTCTGCCAGCGTTAAGAAAGGACCTACAGGAGAAATATTAAAATCATACCCTGTGTCGGTTTGCGAACCCGCAGCTATTACCTTCACTTCAAATTACAAACGTTTAGAAAAGCAATATTGGTATATTAATGATAGTTTAATAGAAGAATTTGATTATAATTTTGATTTCAAAACTGTATTAAATCAAGGTGACTACGTAATAAAAACCAAAGTTTATGACAGCACTTGCAATGCCTTAGCAATATCAGAACTCATTCATGTTTATCCTAAACCCAATGTTAAAATGATGAGTAATCCAGCAATGAAAATATCGAGGGAATATCCTAGAATGTATTTGAGAGATCGAACCCAAGTAAACAAAGGGCATTCAGTCAACTGGTATTTTAATGATTTATGGATTGGGGATCAAACTGATTTTTATTATCAAGCTGATGACAATAGAGATTCTTTTTACATCAAATTAGTTGCTACAGGTAACGAAGGATCTTGTAAAGATTCTATAAAGCATCTATTCGTTTTTATTCCGATAAATCAATTATTTATACCTGATGCATTTTCTCCAGATTCAAAGGGGCCAGAAGCAAATAATGTGTTTAAAGTTCAAGGACCACCTATGAAGGTATTTGAACTTGAAATATACAATCGATTTGGTGAAAAGGTCTTTATGACACAAAATATGGACGAAGCTTGGGACGGGAAATACAAGAATGTTGAATGTGCATTAGGGGTCTATTTTTATAAAATTATAAGCACAGACTATGAAGGAATAAGCAGAGATTATTCCGGAACCGTTACTATTATTAGATAGTTGTTGATTTAAGGGTATTTCAAGCGATTACATCTTTTTTTTGTCTAGACGTTGCACTTTAATTATTTAAGTGATACCTTCGCAACAATAAAAAAATTATTAACCTTAATTCTATTCATTATTCTGAACAATGCCTGATACCAAAGCTCAAAACTGCACAATTACCTTAGATGGTAAAACTTATGAATTTCCAGTTATTACTGGTTCTGAAGGAGAAAAAGCAATTGATATTTCGAAATTACGTGAATCAACGGGTCATGTAACTTTAGATGTTGGTTACAAAAATACTGGTGCAACAAAAAGTGCGATTACGTTTTTAGATGGTGAAAAAGGTATTTTAAGACATAGAGGATACTCAATTGAAGACCTAGCTGAGAAGGCTAACTTTATGGAAGTTGCTTATTTGCTTTTGAAAGGAGAATTACCAAATAAGGAAGAATTTGAAGATTTTGATAATTCAGTTCGTCATCACACTTTAGTGAATGAAGATTTACAGAACATCTTTAAAACCTTCCCAACCGGGTCGCATCCTATGGGACAATTGATTGCAATGATTTCTTCTTTGTCCGCATACTACCCAAAAGCATTAGACCCAAATAGAAGTAAAGAGTCAAAGGATAGAACAACATTAAGATTAATGGCCAAAATGCCTACTATCTGTGCCATGATTTATAAGAAACGTTTAGGTCATCCAGTTGTATACCCAAATAATAATTTGGATTATGTAAGCAATTTCCTAAACATGACCTTCATGCATGTGAGTGATTCAGATTACCAACCTGATCCAGTAGTTGTTGATGCCATGAATAAATTGTTAATCCTTCATGCAGACCACGAACAAAATTGCTCTGCAAGCACCGTTCGTCTTGTTGGATCATCACAATCGAATTTATATGCTACTATTGCTGCGGGTGTTGCAGCTTTATGGGGACCATTACACGGTGGTGCAAATCAAGAAGTTCTAGAAATGTTGAACGCCATTAAAGAAGATGGTGGAAATGTTCAAAAATGGGTTGATAAAGCAAAAGATAAAGATGATTCTTTTAGATTAATGGGATTTGGTCATAGGGTTTATAAAAATTTCGATCCAAGAGCTAAAATCATTAAGAAGACTTGTGATGATGTCTTGAATAAGCTGGGAATCAATGATCCTATTTTGGAAATTGCTAAAAAGCTTGAAGAAGCCGCCTTAACAGATCCATACTTTGTAGAGAGAAAACTATATCCTAACGTTGATTTCTATTCTGGAATAATTTATAGAACAATTGGTTTCCCTACTGAGATGTTCACGGCTTTGTTTGCTCTCGGAAGATTACCAGGGTGGATTGCACAATGGCAAGAAATGATTCAAGAAAAGCAACCAATAGGAAGACCTAGACAAATTTATGTTGGTCAAACACCTCGAGTTTTTGTTCCTAGAGGAGATAGGAAATAAGTTCAAAGCAATTTTAGTGTGATTTAAGAATATACACTAGTTAAGGTGTCATAATCCATTTGCCAACTTGGTTGGCTGGTCGTTTTGACTGTACAATTTCTATAAAGTTTCGTATTAATGGAACCTCAACATAAGATGGGTCTGCTAAC
>JAWKNQ010000011.1:0-62126 GCA_041391605.1 Bacteroidia bacterium | reverse complement strand
CAGGAGGATCTCCCCAAATCCAAGTTTAGACGCTTGCAATTTGTATCGTAACCAAATGTAGTGTCGTTGTAGTAAATAATACATTATCAATGCTGAATGAATTCAGCTGTATTTGAGTTGGCGGTGGCGGTCCTCCAGTTAATGTTAGCATTTCCGTATATTGCACAATAGCCGCTCCGTATGTTGTTCAGATGGATGTATTCACTAATCCATTGTTATTTGTAATGCTAGTCTTCATGGCAAGTGCTTTACATGACGAATATAAGTTGTTGTGGTGACATTAAGAATTCTTTTCGTCACATAAGAATCAAATAAACATGATTATTTTGTGCTTGAATTGAACTAGATTTGAGAAACTAGAAATAGAATTCCTAAATTATCAAAATAAAACCTGTCAACAGTTACCAAACTAATTAATATCTATTGAATTTAAAAAAATCATATTTCGTACCTAAGAAATAAGCACATAGAATATCAATATGCTTTAAATTGATGGCATTTGGATCTTCAACATTAAATTGGAAAACTTCCATTTTACCTTGATGGTACATATAAATATAGTGATTTTCAAATGGATAATGATTACTCTTATTAAGATTTGTATCGAACTCTTTATTAAATGATAAATAATCAATACTATGTTTAAAAACACTAGCCTCCTCTTTTGTCATGTTTATTATTTCGCCATCAATATTGTTCCTAAACTTATTACTTTTAAAATCTGCTGAAACACTATAAAAAGGGGAATAATGAACTGAATCATGATAATCGTAGTAATTATAAATTATAAAAGTAATAGAATCTATATTTCTAATTCTAAATAATTTCTTTCTTTTAAAAGTACTTTTAAGTGCTCTAGACTTCATTTCTTGAATTAAAATTTGTGTATCTGAACAATTTAAGGTGTAATTATTCTCAAGAAACTTAAAATTGGTTTTACCTTCACATTTATGGATATTTAGAGGATATTTACAAATAAACAATAATGAATCTACCCTAAATATTCTATTTGTTGAATCATTAGTATTAATATATAAAAATACATTATCATTATTTTTCACAATTTTAGAATTCACATTATTCGTTTCTATTTTCTTAGAAATCGAATCTTGGCAACCTAAAAATAAGTTAAAAATAAAACTTAGTAATATAATTTTATTCAACTGTTTGATATAAATCTTCATGAAATATTTCATTACAATTCAATAATATAAATTTGTATTTGAGAAATAAGAAATTTTACTTACGTTTCCTTTATTTCTAGTTTCGTACACAAATCACTTAAACTTGGTTATATTGTGCTTAAATAGAATTGAAACACACAAGGCAAATAAATAGAACAACCTTGGGCATAGTGTTTTGTAGACATCTAAATTAATTTCATTCAAGGATTCTTTTTATCTCTATTTTCAATTAATACAGGAATAGTACAACAACCAAAAGAATCACAGATAATCTTATTCCATTTTTGAATATTATCATATTTCACAGCTATTCTTGGTTGTGGGTTATTTTCAATTTTTATCTCAGAATACTTGCCATTCTTGTAAAATATTTCAAAAGTAAATCTGAATTTTTCTATTTCTGTTCCAGGACATGAACAAAATGGTTCAACAATTATGCTATCGTTTTTAATTGTAATTTTCTCATCAAATTCTCGATAATATTTTATTGGTTTAGAAGTTAGAGAATCATAGTCATTTTTATAAATCAACATCCCTTTACACAATTTACTATATGATTTAATTTTACCATTGTTATAATAATGAGTGAAAGAAGAATCGTTCGGGTTATATAGTTGACTAATCACACCATTTAAATAGCTTGCTACTAAGCCATTATTATATTTTCTGGATACAATTTGTCCGTTTTTATAAATTAATTTTTCAATGGGTTCATTATTAGAATAAATTATTTTCATGTTTATCAATCCTTTGCGGTCGAAATGAAATGAGGTATCTACTATTTTGTTTCCACAAATTTTGTAAATTCTTTTAATGTTTTCTGTGTTAGAGTAATACTCTTTAATCAAACTACAATCAGTCCTATTCGAACAGCTTATTATATAAACAACAATATTCATTAAAATTAAAAAAATATAATTATTGTAATTCTTATTCATTGCTATCTTTTGAATCATTTTGTGTTTTATGTTCATACAAACACGACTACTTCCATAAATGGTGTCATTCTCTGAAACATCTAAGGTATTGGTGCACTTGTTATTGCCTTGTGCATCACGAATATAATAGGTTAAAGTGATATTTCTTAGAAATCTTTTAGCTCTTGTTTGACGAGGGAGTCTCGAATATTGGAGCGGATTGGTGTATTACAATTGGTTGGTGAACTTTTCTCATCAGCCTTAGCCAGATACAACACCATTGCAGAAGAGCATCCGATTATTTTTTTATTAGTAAAGGTACAAACCTTTCGCTAGCAACGAATGCCGGTGAATGTCTTCTGCGCAAAGGCTACGAAGACTTAAAAAGGCTCTCGCTGTGTCAGCCGGAATGAAGTGTAGTTGGAAAGGCAGCGGAATAAGGATGACACAAGTGCTTGATGACAAACCTCTCCCTCAGCCTGAGGCTGATGAGGAGTTTACATACGTGATGTACAATAACCTGCTATAAAATCATGTTAATCTATATAGTCTCTCCAAATCTGGATACAATACACTAACAAACTGCTCTTTCGAAAAAATAATTTGCACTTTTGAATAAAGGAAATCACAAACACCAATTGTCTCGATTAAATTAAAAACTAAAGCACACATTGAATCAAATACACTTTTTTATACTGCTATATTCTTTTTATCATTTGCAACTTATAACAGTGAAAGTGAAAAGCGACAGTTTGATGCAAAAAGCATCAGAATACATTCAAGTCAAACTAAATTAGATACTATTACTTGTAACATTGGAGTGAGAGCAATGATAACACAATACGATAGCCTGTATTATTGGAGGTATAAATATGGATGCAAAATGTCTGATAATTTCATTAATACAGTTGATTGCATTCTATTAGAAGATGGCGAATTTACACAGAAAGGCTTCTATAAATCTGATGAACTAGATAGTGTGTTTAGACAGAAAATTAACATCTCTAATTGTCTAACACTTTATTCGAATAAGTATAAGAGAAATATGAAAAAACAAACTAAAAAATATGGAAAATCTTTTAAGGGTTATAATTTTTATTTGTTGCAAGTTAAGTTAGTATTGTCCAACACTTTTAAAACTCCAAATGGTTATTTTCTTTGGCCCAAATTAAATAGGAAAATGTATGTGCTTGATTCTGGAACTGTTTTAGAAATAAATGAGTTATTAAGTGCAGAAAGTTTGAAAAAAACTGAATTGTGATGGAGGAAGATAGAATGGCTGTAAGATTCAAATATATACTCTTCTTGTTTTTAATCATTCTTAGCAGCGGGTGTATTAAAAGGTCAATTTTGAAGAAGAATACTAATCGTGTTCTTGATACATATATGACATTGCTAAAGAAAGTAATTTATTTCTTGAAGAAAAATCACAGTTACATTTTAAAGATAGTTTATTTGCATATATTAATTCTTGCAAAAACTATGATTTTAAAAATGGAAGGATGGAGCCTGTCATATGTAATCCAATATTATTAAATACTAACCATGATAAAGCTATTATTCCTGTTTTAAATAGAATCAAAAGATTTAAAAAAGGAAAGATTAGAAATAGTTGTATTTATTTCTGCAAAATATGATTTTAACAAATGGCATTTTAAGCTGAAACAGGGATGGTCGGAGAGCTTTAGTTATGAGAACAATTATCCTACATTGTCGGATACAGATATTGGCATTAAAGTAGTCAGAAACCTATTGAACTATAAATATATAAATTATAATAAATCTGCAAATGACAGCTTATTTTCAAAAGTAATTTACGTATTTTAGCAAACAATTAATGACAATTGGCTTAACTATAAACTGAAATTGAGTCTTTAAAATCAGAATGATGAATAAATAAATCGTCGGTAAAATTAGTTAAAATAAAATCTGCAATATTCAGGCAATATGGACCCACTTTTTCGGTTTTAACAAAAAGATTCAATAGACTGAAATTCAAAGTGCAATAAATTATATCAAAAACCGAATGAAAGAGGTTGATTTCTCCGATAATTGCATTCAAAAAGCACTAATAGTGAATATATAGAAAAGATGAAAAATAATCATAAAAAACCTGCAAAAGAAGTTATGCGGATCCTGATCCTCCGAAGGAACAACCTAAAATTGGAGGAAATAACAATGGAGTCTGCCATTATCCGCAACCTTAAAAATGAGATTCATGATTAAAATAAAAATCTTTTTTTTATTCATCATTTGGTCTTCATGTTATGGAGTATTGGATCATAAAAAAGTACTAACCAAAAAACAATTTACAATCAACTTAGAGGAAGATTTAGTGTTTTATTTTGATTTTAATTATAAAATCATTTCAAAATCATCATTTAGACAAGATGGAATTACAACTAATTCAATTTATTTGGGTGTTGATAGTACCGAAGTCATATTTTATGTCAGCTATTCTAAAAATGTAAATGAAGACACATGCTGTTATTTTGACTCCTTTCAAAATAGACTAGCAAAAAAAACATTTTTAAATGGATTAATAATACAAAACCCAGATTCAAATTTAATTAGAATTGAACAAAATTATAAAATAGATAGTTTTTGTTTTTATCGTGTTTGGTATCCTAATTTAAAAACGCAATTACATGGTTCGAATTCAAAATATGATATGGATATAAGTATAGTTAATGATACAAATGAAATGTACTTCACATCATTAAAAAGTATTAGAACTAAATAAGCCTCCCAAAGGCCTTCAAATTACAATTGGTTGGTGAACTTCTCTCATCAGCCTGAGGCTGATACAACACCATTGCAGAAGAGCATTGTGGTTGGGTTCTTAGTGAATTTTTCTCATCAGCCTTAGGCTGATACAACACCATTGCAGAAAGGCATTCTTTTCATACTATCTTTAAGCTGAAGAGCAATGACCTGCAATGTCTCTTTAATCTTTATAATCTCCCCAAATCCAAGTTCAGACACTTGAAAGGAGGACACATGAAGCACACCCCTATTTCTTCAATACTCCACCCTTTAGCTTATCAAGTGCCTTTTGTTTTTCTTCTTGCTTTTTCTTCTCGAGTTCTTGCTTGAGTCGTTCGGCTTCTTCCTTGGCTTTCTCTTCGGCCTTGCGCTTTTCTTCAGCTGCTTTTTCCTCTAATGCTTTTTTCTCTGCATTTACTCTGTCTATGCCCTGCTGCTTGATGTTATTTAAAGAATCAATGGTTTTTTGCTTGGCAGCATCTGCTCGTTTTTTAGCTTCGTCGATAGCGGCTTGCTTGCGCTTCTCTGCTTCGTCCTTCAACTGATCTTTTAAGCCGTTTACCAAGCTGTTTTTTGCATCGTGTAAACTTACTTTCACCTCTGGTTTATTGAAAAATCCTCCGATTAAAACATCCACATCAATAACATCGCTTAAAGCTAAATCAACCCCTTTCTGTTTGGCCTGATTGGTAAGACTTGTCAATGCCGAATTCGCCTCTCCAAAATCCTTTCTTGGTATGCTTAGTTTTGCCACGTAATTCATGCTTTGATCTAATGCCGAATATCCGCTAATTTTAGCTTTTGCACCAGTCCAAAGTGGTAGTATCATCGAATCCATGTTGACCTTACCATTCAATAAATTTAATTTGAAGTTAAGATCTGAAACATTCAAATTCTTCAACTTATCAATCTTTAATTTATCGGCAATCATGTTCAATACAGGTAAATTCTTTATAGCAGCTTGCCCTATTCCCATTTTAATGACACCACTCACCGTTGGGTATGACACACTTAAATCTGAATTGAAATTATTGCTCAACTGAATATCTGCATTAAATAAACCTTCGGTGTATTGAGCAATTGGCAACATCTTTTGTACCATGTCGAAGGCTCTGAATGTCTCGATAATATCCAAAGATTTTACGGTGAACTTCACATCGCTAAATGGAAAACTCGGGTTCTTGCTTTCATACACACCATTCAAACTCATGCTTCCTCCCAAAGTATTTACATTGACATTATCGAAAAACATCTGACTTTCTTTGATGATAATTTTTCCAGCTAAGTCGTTTAATTTTAAGTTGTCGTAAATTAACGTGTTCACATTCGATTGAAGCACAAAGTCTAAGTTCTTAGGCACTTCAAATGCTTCCAGTTGTATGGTATCGGTAACAGAAGGTTCTGTTTTCACTTCTTCTTCAGTTAAAAATTCGTTGGCGTTGAAATAGTTTGAGTTAAACACAAAATTGCCTTTCAACACATCGTCACTTAAAAAGTAAGGAAAGAAATTATCTATTTGTCCATGTACATCGAAGTCGCTGAGACCAACTGTTCCTTTGCAATTCTCGAGCGCAACTGATTTTGGATTGAATTTTAAAAGTGCGTTAAGCTTTGTTCCTTGTGGTAATGACTCTTTGTCCATATACACCAATTGATCAGCAGATATAGACCCTGAGGCGTCGAATTTATCGAAATTACCAGATTGAATGCTGTTGACATATCCTTTGAATTTCAAATCGCTGTTGATGATACCACTTAATTGAGTTTCGGCACTTAATGGCATCATATTTCGATACTCCGTTAAATTGATTTTTCCCTTTAATTCGCCATCGGCAAACAAATTTGAAACCGGTGTTTTAACTTTCAACTTTGCAGATATTGGTTCGCCGGCAACCTTTGCATCAAAACGACTTAAGTTGATAAAGGTATTGTCTGGAACACCAGTGGCATTGTCTACTGCTAAATCCACATAGACATTATTAAGAGCCTTGGGTAAGTCGGGGTATTGGAAGTTGCCGTTGTCGATGTTTAGTTTTAAACCAAATCCTGGCATTTTCGTTTCCGACATAATGCCTTTGAAATATCCATTAAACGCAACTTTACCGCTTGCTTTCACCTTGTCAAAACTTGAAGAATAAACGCCAGGGACCATAGACATTAAGGTTTTAAAATCGGTTTGCTTGGCATCGAACACGAGATCAAATTCCATGTCGTCATCGTTCATATCGACAAACCCCTCTCCACCCAAATGCAAGGCATTTAATTTGATGTCGTTGTCTTTAAAAGTAAACTTCATGTTGGCCATATCCATATCGAGATTGGCGGTAATGTCGGCATTTGCTTTATTGATATATGGAACACCATCGTAAGACAACACAAACTCTTGTGCTTGTGTACTTGTTTTCAATAAAAACTTATCGAGAGTAAAGTCGCCTACCAAATGATGGTTAAACGATTTCAGAGATGTATAAAAAGGAAGGGTTCTATCGTCGTAAGTTAAATTTCCATTTTCGATATCCAAAGCGCTAAGTGCCATGGCAAAAGAAGAAGCGCTTGTATCTTCTTGGGCTGTGGAGTCGGTTTTTGCAATATCCCAGTTGGCTTTTCCATTTTCTAAAACCAGAAGATTAATCATGGGCTTGTTCAGGTAAATTTTATTAATCTCCATCTTATCACCTTTTATGACGCTCATTAAATTAAAGGAAACGGAAAGTTCAGGGAAATACACCAAAGTGTCATTTTGGAAGGTATCTTTACCTACAATACTCAGGTCTTTTAAACCGAGGGTGAGCTTAGGAAAATTCTTTATGATGGTGATGTCAATGTCATTCGAAAAGTTTAAGGTCGCATTCAAACTAGTATTTGCCTCATCGCGAATAGCTTGCTTAATTTTATCCTTAAATAAGAATGGTAGAGTGAAAAGAAGAATGAGTAAAACCAGTACAGTAATACCGCTAATTTTGAGAAATTTTTTCATGCTTTATAATTAGCACAAAAATAATGCAAATTTTAGCAGACTGATGCTAGGCTTTTGTTAAAAAATCGTTGTATGCGATTTTAATGCCGTCTTCCAGTTCAGTTGTGTGTTTCCAACCCAAACTGTGCAGATAACTTGAATCGAGCAACTTCTTAGGTGTACCATCGGGTTTGCTTGTATCGAACTTTAATTCTCCTTCAAAACCGATGATCCTTTTAATGGTAAGTGCCAAGTCTTTAATACTTAAATCTGTGTTGCAACCAATATTCACAAATTTCTTATCGTTGTAATTCAACATCAAGTGCAAGGCTGCATCTGCCAAATCGTCTGCAAATAAGAATTCACGCATTGGTGAACCTGTTCCCCAAATCTCAACAAACTCTTGATTATTCACTTTTGCTTCGTGGAATTTACGAATTAAGGCGGGCAAGACATGAGAGTTTTGTGGGTGGTAGTTATCGTTTAAGCCATACAAGTTTGTTGGCATAACACTGATGTAATTGCAATTGTATTGGTCGCGGTATGCTTCAATCATTTTAATACCTGCGATTTTTGCAATAGCATACGGCTCATTTGTGTGTTCAAGTAAACCCGTTAAAAGATAATCTTCTTTAAGCGGTTGAGGGGCTAATTTTGGGTAAATGCAGCTGCTTCCAAAGAACATTAATTTTTTCACATTGTTTAGATACGAATTGTGAATGATGTTGTTTTGAATGCAAAGGTTATCGTGTAAAAATTCAGCTCTGTAGGTGTTGTTGGCTATAATACCGCCCACTTTTGCAGCGGCTAAAAACACATATTCCGGTTTTTCGTCGGCAAAGAATTGACCAACTGCTTCTTGGTTTCTTAAGTCCAATTCAGCTGATGTGCGAGCGATGATATTTGAGTAACCAGCCTTAGTAAGTGCTCTATGAACGGCACTACCAACCATTCCTCGGTGTCCTGCTACGTATATTTTGGCGTTTTTCTCCATTATTCGAAATAACTCAAAGTTCTGAATCCACCTTCTTTCAGGTATTCATCTTTCTTCATTAAATGCAAATCGCTGCTCATCATATCTTCAACTAAGTCGGATAATGTGTGTTTAGGTACCCAGCCCAATTTTTCTTTTGATTTTGTAGCATCTCCTATTAACAAATCAACTTCAGTTGGTCTGAAATACTTAGGATCTACGCTTATCACTTCTTTACCAATTTCTAAAGCTTCTTTCTTTAGTTTAAGTTCTTCAACTCTGGCCATATCAATGCCAGAAATAATACCTTTTTCGTTGACTCCTTCGCCTTCAAAACTCAATTCCAAACCTAGATAAGCAAACGCTTGTCTTGCGAATTCTCTTATTTCAGTAGTTACTCCAGTTGCAATAACAAAATCTTCTGGTGTGTCTTGTTGTAGGATTAGATACATGGCTTCAACGTAATCTTTAGCATGTCCCCAGTCTCTGCGGCTGTTTAAATTTCCTAAGAATAATTTATCTTGAAGACCTAAAGCAATTTTAGATGCTGCTCTGGTGATTTTTCTGGTAACAAAAGTTTCCCCACGGATAGGAGATTCGTGATTGAAAAGTATACCATTACAAGCAAACATTTTATAAGCTTCACGGTAATTTACAGTAATCCAATACGCGTACATTTTAGCAACAGCGTATGGAGATCTTGGGTAAAACGGAGTAGTTTCGGATTGAGGAACAGCTTGCACCATACCGTACAACTCAGAAGTAGAGGCTTGATAAATTCTAGTTTTTTTCAATCAAACCACATATTTTAATGGCTTCTAATAATCTAAGAGTTCCAATACCATCGGCATTCGCTGTGTATTCTGGAGTTTCAAAACTCACATGCACATGACTCATAGCTGCCAAGTTATAGATTTCGTCGGGTTTGTTTTGGATGATTCGAATTAAATTGGTGCTGTCAGTTAAATCACCAAAGTGTAATTTGAAATTCGCATTTGGAACATGGGGATCTTGATACAAGTGATCAATTCGGTCTGTATTAAACAAGGAACTTCTCCTTTTTATACCGTGAACCATATACCCTTTTTTCAATAAAAACTCGGCGAGATATGCTCCATCTTGACCCGTAATCCCAGTAATAAGTGCTACTTTCATTTATTTAAATTTTATTCGTTAATTTGCCAAAAAATGCAAAGATAATCAAAGTTTTGGTTCTATTCCACACCAACATCGAAGTGAAAGATTGAGCTATGTATTAAATTACGTTTTTAGAGATCGACTCGGATTGGATTATCAACTCATTGACGATACTCATCCTTCATACACAACAGCGCATTTCTCATATTCAAATAATTCTGAATCACATCCCTTTCAGATTTTACCACATGGTATTCTAAATGATGAAGATATTCGTGAGAATGCTTACTCTGAATCTTTATTGCACCCTTACTTGAACACAAACCGAATAGTAGAGCCTTTTGCATACCCGGATATATTTGCAGCAATCTTTTATCACATTTCGAGATATGAGGAATATCTTAGCGCCCCCGACCAACATGGACGATTTAAGTTTGAGGATTCGTGTTTATATCAAAACAGTTTATTGCTTACCCCAGTTGTAGATATTTGGATGGATCAATTTAAAAATGACTTAATCGACCGCTGTGGTTTTAAAGAGAGTGATTTCAAAAAACAAACTTATTCAACTGTATGCACTTTGGATATTGATTCGGTATTTACTTATAAAGGAAAAGGATTGCTACGGACACTTGCTGCGTTGAGTAAAGATTTAATATTCTTTAATTTTATAGAAATCAAGAAACGCCTTTCGGTTCTTTTTTTGAAAGCTAAAGACCCAAACGATGTCTTTGATGAACTACTTGATCAACTTCAAACAAAAAAAGCACTTTTTTTTATTCAAGTTGGTAAATACGGGCGATTTGACAAGAATCTAGCACCCTCACATAAAGGCTTTCGAAAAATTATTCAAGAATTGGATAAGAGTGGACATGAGCTTGGTTTACACCCTTCTTATCAATCTGACAGCAATGCTGCTATCATTAAAGAAGAAAAAACTACGTTAGAAGGGATATTGAAGAAGGAGCTTTCACACTCCAGACAACACTTTTTAAGATTCTCACTTCCAAAAACATTTCGTGCTTTACTGTCGATTGGTATTGAGAAAGAGTACTCCATGGGTTATTCTGAGCATCCTGGTTTTAGAGCTGGTACAGCCATGCCTTTTAAGTGGTTTGATTTGGAAAACAACAGCAGTACCGAATTAGAAGTTCATCCGTTTGTTGTTATGGATGTTGCTTACAAACATTTCCAAAATATGGATATTGAAAAAACAATTGAGGCTTCTGGGGAAATAAAGGATATTTGCAGCACATTAAATTTACCATTCGTGTTTGTCTTTCATAATGAATCTTTAAGTGGCCATAGAGGATGGGAGAATTGGTATCAAGTATTTAAGTTTTGGAACCATGCATAAAATCCAATACTTAAAACACAGTGAAATCGATAGTGTCAAATGTGACAGTTGTATCGACAAATCTTATAACGGATTGATTTATCCGTATTCTTTCTTTTTAAATTCAATGGCCGGCAATCGCTGGGACGCTTTGGTGCAAGGCGACTACGAAGCTGTTTTCCCATTAGTTTGGGGAAAGAATTTTGGGTTTAAATTCTTGTATCAACCTTATTTCTGTCAACAGTTGGGTTTGTTTTCAAAAACTAAAATCAGCGAGAAAATCATTCAAGAATTCATCTCTAAAATTCCGTCAAAATACAGATACTGGAACTTTCATTTGAATTATGAAAACAAATATTTCAGTCCTGCGATTCGCTTTATCAATAGAAGCAGTTATTGCATCAACCTCAATCAAGATTACGCTGAAATATACGACCTATACAATTCAGATGCTAAGAAGAATTTAGCTAAATCGGTTCAAATTGGATTTGAATATAAAAAGGACATCCCCATTGAAACAGTGTCTAAATGCTTCTTTGAGGCATACGGAAAATTTTATAGCAACGTAGATAGACTTCAGAACCAAATTGAAACATGTGCTCGAATAGCGATTCAAAATAAAAAGGGATTTACCCGTGGCATATACAGTGAGGATGGTGAGCTTTGGTGTGCTGCCTTCTTCTTTTTCTCACACAAACGGATACACTACGCCATGGCTGCACCTACCGAGTTGGGTAAAACTAATTCGGCTACACACATGATAATTGATGAGGTGTTAAAAGAATTTTCGAAACAAGATTTAGTGTTTGATTTTGAGGGATCTGATATTAAGTCGGTGGCTTATTTCTATTCAAAATTTGGATCGGTGGCATCTAATTATTTGCAAATCATCCACAATAAATTGCCTTGGTGGTGCCGTTTTCTGAAAGATTAAGTACTTGGTAAACTCATTTGTTTCTATTTAAAAAGCGAATTTAGAATTATAAACATTCTTGATAACCTTTTGGCTTCAACTCATTCAATATTTTGTAGGTTTGCAGAAATGAAAATCATTTGCGTAGGAAGAAATTATGGATTGCATGCTAAAGAATTGGGAAACTCAATTCCGGATAAGCCTGTTATATTTTGTAAACCCGATACTGCTTTGCTTAAAAACAATGAAGCGTTTTACATTCCTCCATTTTCAAATGATGTGCATTACGAAGTTGAATTGGTGGTCAAAATTGACAAGGCTGGCAAGTCGATTGAAGAACAGTTTGCATCGAAATACTACAGCAGTATAAGCTTGGGGGTCGACTTTACAGCGCGTGATATTCAATCCGAGTTAAAAGAAAAAGGACTGCCATGGGAGCGTGCAAAAGCCTTTGATTCTTCGGCGGTTATTGGAAACTTTATTCCTTTAAAAACAGACATTCAAAACATTGCCTTCTCATTGAAAAAAAATGGTGAAACCGTACAAAGTGGAAACAGTAAGGACATGATATTTACGGTTAATTCCATCATTGCCTTTGTGTCTCAATTTATGACTTTGAAAACAGGGGATTTGATATTTACTGGAACACCAGCAGGAGTTGGACCTGTTGCCATTGGAGATGTTCTTCAAGGTTACATTGAGGATGCAGAACTATTTAAATTTGATATTAAGTGAGTCGTTTCAATCTATATACTTTACTCGTTTTCGTTTTCACACAAATTGCGTTGAACGGACAACCGGAGCATTCCTTTCCAAAGAATGATTTCGGCCCACCGTTTGAGGGTCCTATTGAAGTTATCGGAACCTTTTGTGAACTCAGGCCGAATCACTTTCACGGTGGATTAGATATCAGAACTTTTAGTAAAATTGGAAGACATGTTATTTCTGTTGGAGATGGATATGTATCGAGAATTAATATTTCAACCACAGGATACGGAAAAGCTTTATACATCACACACCCCAATGGATATACCAGTGTGTATGCCCATTTAAACGATTTTCCAGACAAAATAAAATGGTACATCACTAAGAATCAATATTTGTTAAAGAGTTATGAAGTGGAATTGTATCCGGAGGCTGATTTACTACAGGTAAAAAAAGGAGAAATGGTGGCTTACAGTGGAAATACAGGATCCTCTCAAGGACCACATCTTCACTTTGAAATACGCGAAACTAAATCGGAAGCTCCAGTGAACCCATTGCTTTTTGGTATTAAAATGATGGACCACATGAAGCCTTCAATTTTATCCCTTTATTTATACCGAAAAGACACACTTGAAAAGGTACACAATGGCCATTACCCATCAAGTTCTCTTTCGATGTACGAGCGAAAAACGATAGTTAGAAATGGCAAGCGCAAGAGAATAAGCGTACGAGTAGACGAACATGTATTGGAACACGGCACGTATGCTTTGGGTGCCAACCTTAGAGATTACGCCATTTCGAAAGGCAATAATAACGGTGTGAATTACATTAAGATTTACCGCAACGACAGCTTGTTTTACGATTGTCGAATTGAGAAGTTTTTGTTTTCACAAATGCGTATGCACAACAACTACATTGATTACAGGCGTCAAAAACAAACTGGCGTAAAAATGCATAAACTCTTTAAAGACGACGGAAGCACACTTGAGTTTTGGGAACATTCGCCTACCGATGGTTGGTTTGAAGTAAAAGACAGCACACCGCAAAAATTTAGAATAGTAATCTCGGATGCATACGGATATACCGATGAGGAAAGTTTTACGATAAGTGGTTCTCCTGATGGAAAAACAATAAAAGATTTTATACAATACTCGAATCCAAATCAATTGTGTTATTCTGACCGAGACAATACCATTGTGGTAGCACCTGAATTTAAAATTGGTGTTCCCAAACATGCTCTTTACAGCGACTACCACATTGGGTATAAAAAGAATTACGGACATAATTATACCATCGGAAACACATTAGTTCCTTTAGACCAAAAATTGGAATTGCAGTTTATGCTCAATCCAGAGCAAGTGAAGTTGGCAGATAAATACACCATATTTAGCAAAGACGGCCGCTCGTATGGAGGCGAGTTAAAAAACAAAAAATGGCTGCATGTTCACGTTAAGGAATTTGGCACTTACTACATGGTGCTCGACACATTTCCTCCTAAGATTCGACCGTATTCCATTAATAGAAACGGCTACTTTTCCTTTAATGTATCCGACGGAACTTCTGGTGTGAAAGACTATGATTTTTACATCGACGATGTGTGGGTGTTATTGGAATACGATTCAAAAACAGGACTAGTAAGTGGAAAAATACCAAATAAATTAGAAAGCGGCAAACATAGCATTCGTTTTGTTGTTAGAGATAACAGAATGAATGAAAGTTCGTACGTAAAAAACATAAACATACCATGAATTTAGAAGTAGGAAAAAAGGCACCCGCATTCTCGGGGATTGATCAAAATGGCAACAAGCGTTCTCTTTCAGAGTTTAAAGGAAAAAAATTAGTGTTATACTTTTATCCAAAAGACGATACACCTGGATGTACTGCAGAAGCATGTGACTTAAGAGACAACTATAAAACCTTTCTCAAAGCTGGCTATTCCATTTTAGGTGTAAGTCCTGACACGGAAGCCAAGCATCAAAAGTTTATTGCAAAATACGATTTGCCATTTGACCTATTGGCAGACACCGAGCATAAAATTGCAGAGAAATTTGGAGTTTGGGTTGAGAAAAATATGTACGGAAGAAAGTATATGGGAATAGCCCGAACTACTTTCGTTATTGATGAAAACGGCAAGTTTTCAAACATTATTACCAAAGTAAAAACCAAAGAGCACAGCAGTCAAATCTTGTAAAATAGAAGTCTATTTTACAAATTTAACGTACTTGTCTCCATCGGTATTGAACCAAGGAATTAATTCAAGACTGGTAGTTGTTTTGCTTTTAAACTTCCATGTAATACTGATCCACTCCAAGGCAGAATTGTCTTTGATGTTTAAAATCAATTTGCTGTAATCGTCGTTGCTTTGCCAAGTGCCAGTATAGGTTTGGTTATTGTATTTGGCTTCAAACGGACCGTCGTAATATGTATTCTTAAGAAGCTTAAAGACATACCCGTTATACATTGGAGTGGTATCTCTACCTTCGAATCGCGCTTCTGTGACGCGTATGTCTTTGTTTAAGATATGCTCTTCAAAGTAGCTGTTTAAAAAGGTAGGATCATACACCTTTTCTTCTACTTTCTTCTTAGCGCAAGACGAAAAAATTAAGACTAAAGCTATGATTCCAACTAAACGCATATTATTTTGAAGGATTCGTATTTGCAGCAGCGCTAAGCTCTCTGTCAAACAAGTACATTCCGCCCTTATCATTTCCAATTAAACGCAATTTATCTACGAAATTCTTGGCTAATGATTCTTCTTCTAATTGCTCTGCAACATACCACTGCATGAAGTTGTGCGTGGTGTAATCTTTCTCTGATAAACAGATATCAACTACTTTATTAATCTCTGATGTTACTTTAATCTCATGACTTAAAATAATATCAAAAATCTCTGTAAGTGATTTGAATTTTGAACCTGGTTCCTTCAAAGCTGGAACGATTGCATTCCCTCCTCTTTCGTTTATAAAACGAATCAATTTTACCATGTGAATTCTCTCTTCATCACTGTGCACATATAAAAATTCTGCTGCACCATTTAAGCCTTGAGATTCAGCCCAAGAAGCCATTGCCAAGTAGTAATTTGATGAATGCGCTTCCAATTCAATTTGATTGTTTAGAGCTTTTTCTATTTTTTTTGATAACATAATATTCTATTTTAATTTTTCTCTATTTCTATAACCATTGCAACCACTGTTTGTTCATTTGCTTGGTTGTAATTAAATGAAACCGATTCGTCTACATTATAATTCACGTTGGCTAATCGGCTGCCAAAAACGGTTTTAATTTTTTCTTCTAAACTTCCAGATGCCTTGCTCAACTCGAGTTTAATGGAAGTAAAATCAATTGGAGTTTTGCTCACCACGATGGCGAAATAATCCAAATTACCAATTTCATCTGGTTGTAAACTGTAATCTTTAGGAAACAATCTACTTCCCATGATACCGCAATAAGGAGAGTGTTTTAAGGTGTAAGGAAACAAGCCTAAAACGGAATTGTCTTTTTCAAGTCCGTACACGTATGTATAGCATTCGGCATCGTTCTTCACTTTAATTTTAAACTTCGAGACGCCTTTTTTAAGTGTTTTATTTACTCTGAAACTCAAAGGAGAAACTTGACTCAGACTTAAATCTTTTTTCGAATCATTATCGCGAATACCGAAGCTGGCTTGTAGGTGAGTAGGTGAAAACTTAGGATCATCTACCTTTCCCATTGGGTATAAGCCATAAGCTTCACGTGTAAAGTATTCGAAATCTTTATACCTCACCCAAGCAATGCCATCATTTCCCCATTCTGAGCCCCAGCTGTTCATGATTTGAAATGCACCGCCTTCTTTGTAATCATCGTAACCAATCACACACATGGCATGTCCACCAAAGTTGTTCATTTGGTAATCACTTTGACTTGGAAACCAAACATCTTTACCCATCATGTCGGTCATGAAGCTACCACCGACCATCATTCCGATGGTGACTGGTGCATTTTGAGCTAAATTTTGGCGAATGGCTTTCAGGTTTATGGTTTCTTGGTCGAACCCTTGCTTATCTCCGTATGTTAGTCTTTGAAACCCTTTAATTTTATAGGTGCCAGCTTTTTGTTTTAAACGTGAACCCGGTTCTGCACTGCAATCTTCGTCTGTGTATGCAAAATCAGAAAACGGAACTAAACCTTGATTGGTCATTTTTTCCATGGCTCTCGGAATATAAGAACCTTGACAACCTTCCAAACTAATTTGATTGTATAAGAAAGACGGACTAAATGTGCAATCCTCAGGTCGATTGCCTGTTTCTAAAGCATACATGATACTCCTTGCTGCGTATGCATGACTCCATGCCACACAACTTCCCTGTTTACCTTGGTTAAGACGCGGCGGACAGTAGGCTTCTAGGCTCACTCGTTCGGGTAATAGGTTGACTTCATCGTCGAGAGATTCGAACACTTCAGTCTCATCAAACTGTTGAGGATCTAAATTTGCTCCTTTCGTGAGAGAATTTTGAACAGAAGAAACAATATCACCGGTGTTGCAACCACCTTTAAAAAGATATATAGCACCTAATACCAGGAGCAGTCCAATCATTAGTTTTGGACGCTTACTGAAAAGTGATAATACAATTGGCAATAAGGAACCTAAAATTCCGCTCCCAGAGTTTCCTTTCTTTCTTCCAAAATTTGGAATATTTGGTTCTTGGGTATTGTCGTCGTCTTTAACTACACGAATTGGCATATTTTACTCATTAAACTCTAAAGAATTTCTTTTCGAAGTCTTGCTACTGGAATATGAAGTTGCTCTCGGTATTTTGCCACTGTACGACGGGCGATGTTGTAGCCTTTTTCTTTTAGCAAATCCATAAGCGCTTCATCTGTAAGTGGTTTTTTCTTATTCTCATTGTCGATGGCGTCACTTAGAATTTTTTTCACTTCTCGGTTGCTCACCTCTTCACCACTTTCGTTGACTATACCTTCACTAAAGAAGTATTTCAACGGAAATATTCCAAAATCGGTTTGCACGTATTTACTATTTGCAACACGAGAAATTGTGGAGATATCCATCTGAATTTTATCTGCAATGTCTTTTAAAATCATTGGTTTTAAAGAAGTTTCATCTCCATAAAGGAAGAAATCTTTTTGCTCTTGTACAATGGCAGACATTGTCAATTGCAGGGTTTGTTGCCTTTGCTTTACGCTATCAATAAACCATTTAGCACCATCTAATTTTTGTTTGATGTATTGAACGGCATCCTTCAAGTTCTTATCTTTTGTATTGTCTTTGTCGTAAGCTTGTAAGGTTTCGCTATACGAGGCACTTAATTTTAATTCAGGAGCATTTCTAGAATTCAGAATTACACTGAGTTCACCTTCGTTGTTCACAACCGTGAAATCAGGAATGATGTATTGCGAAACGGAAATCGACTGCGACTGACCGGGTTTAGGATTTAATTTTGTGATTTCTTTTAAAGCTCCTTTCAAATCGTTGTCGTCAATTTTTAAAGCACTTTTTATTTTATCGTAGTGTTTCTTGACAAAAGCTTCCATGTATTCGGAAAGAATTTTTTCAGCCAAGTCTAAGGATTTATTCCCACCATAATCTTTCTTGTAAAGTTGAAGCAAAAGGCATTCTTGTAAATCTCGAGCTCCAATTCCAGGTGGGTCGAAGTTTTGGATTTTGGTTAAAATGCGTTCCAGATGATCTTCAGTAGTACTTACATTCTCAGTAAACGCTAAGTCATTCACAATTGCTGAGAGTTCTCTTCTCAAATACCCATCGCCTTCAATGTTTCCAACGATGTGCATGGCGAGTTTAATATCTTCTGCGTCATCAAAATTGGAATGCACTTGATCCACTAAAAAATCATAAAAGCTTTGCTGATAGGCAATCGGCATTTCTTTTTGATCTTCATCGTTATAGTCGTCGCTGGATTTAAAACCAGCACTGCTGCTGTCGTCACTTAAAAATTGAGAGACATCAAAATCGTCATTATCGTAAGAATCTGTAGAGTTATAGTCGTCGTTTATAGTATCTTCATTGCTAAATTCATCGCTTTTAGAATCGGTAGAACTGAAGTTTGCAGAATCTTCGTCCGACTCCTCTAACGCTGGATTGTCTAACAATTCTTGCTCAACCCGCTCTTCAAAATCTGCAGTCGTCATCTGCAACAATTTTATAAATTGAATCTGCTGAGGAGACAATTTTTGAAGTAGTTTTTGACTGAGTGATTGTTTTAGCATGGGAAATTTCTCTAAGATAGGAATATTATCTGCAAAGTAAACTAATTTTGCACTTTATTTAAAGGAAAACATTAAAAATGTACATTAAAGATTTAGCCGATTTTGCAAGGAAGAAGTGGAATTGAAAGGATGGGTTGCTAACAGAAGAAATAGCAAAGGCCTTGTTTTTATCAATCTCCGAGATGGAAGTGGTGTCTGTCAAAGCATTGCAGACGCTAATAAAATCAGTGCTAATGACTTTGAACTAGCGGAAAAATTAAGTCTTGAAAGCTCTATTGAGGTGAAAGGCACTGTTGTGTCAGATGAGCGTCAAATAGGTGGTTTTGAGTCACATCACCCAGTTGAATGTGTTTCAAATTGCCGAAAGAGTATCCAGTGCAAAAAAAGAACACGGAATAGAGTTTTTGATGGACAAACGCCACTTGTGGTTAAGAAGTCAACGTCAGTGGGCCATATTGCGCATTCGAAACACCATTATTTACAGCATACACAATTTCTTTCAGAGCCAGGGGTTTGTTCAAATGGATGCTCCGGTGTTCACTGGAAATGCTTGTGAAGGCACTTCAAACTTATTTGAAACAGATTTTTACGGAGACCCGGCCTATTTAAGTCAGAGTGGGCAATTGTACGGTGAGGCTATGGCAATGGCATTTGGTAAATGTACATTCGGACCGACATTCAGAGCTGAGAAAAGTAAAACTCGTAGGCATTTATCTGAATTTTGGATGATAGAACCTGAAATGGCTTTTTCGATATTCATCAAAACATGGATTTAATTGAAGAGTTTCTTCAGCATGTGATCAAAGACGTTTTAGACAAATGTAAAAACGAATTAAGCTTAATAGGTCGTGATACGACTATATTAGAAAGTAGTTTAAATAAATTTCCGCGTTTAACTTACGATGAAGCTGTTGCTATCATTAAGGGAGAAAAGATGTAAACGGTGTGAACAGCATTAAATCTTTAGAAGATGAATTGGCGGCAGTAGAAGCAAACATTCAGAAAACGAATGAGGAAATTGCAGAGCGCGAAGAAAAATTAAGCAAGCCTGGCATGAAAAAGGGTGAGATTAATTTCAACCAAAATAAAATTGCGACTCTAAAGAATGAATTAAAAGATTTAGAAGAACAACAGCGCAATATTCACAGTGGATAAACAGTGCTGAAGAACTTCGAATACGGCAATGATTTAGGTGGAAGTGATGAAACGGTAATAACACGTTTATTTGATGTACCGATTATGGTATACGATTGGCCGCATGCTGTAAAAGCCTTTTATTTGAAGCGCAACCCAGAGGACGAGCGTTTTGCTCGAGGAGTTGATGTATTGGCACCAGAGGGATATGGCGAAATTGTTGGAGGAGGAGAAAGGGAAACCGATGAGGCGAAGTTAAGAGAGAAAATCATAGAGCACGATCTTCCAATGGAGGCTTTTGAGTGGTATTTGGACTTGCGCAAATACGGAACAGTTCCTCATGCAGGCTTTGGACTGGGTTTAGAGCGCCTAGTGACATGGTTATGTCAATTAAAACACGTTCGCGAGAGTATACCATTCCCAAGAATGTACGGACGTTTATTGCCTTAGTTGGTTTTCAGAATCTGCCCACTAATAACAAATTCTTCCCAGGTAATTCGGTAGAAGATGGTTTTGCCAGCAGGAACATCGGGGAAGGAGTATGAATGCACTTCATCCGGGCGAATTGTGTTTGTTTTTAGAACATTCCCTTGGTCATCGTAGAAGGTGATGATTTGAGGTTCTTCACCAATGAAAAACTGCCAACCTTCAAAGGAAGTTTGCATTTCAAACTGCTCCTTGAATGGATTGGGTGTTATCTTGACATGATATTGCTTGTCATAATAAGCCTGTCTTGCTCGTTTAGTTTCTAGTCGTTCATCATCGGAACAAATGTTTTCCAAATCATAAATAAACGAATCTATTCTTATAGGGTTGTAATAGGGGTATGCAAAAGATTCTTCCGCAGTATAAAAATTAAATGTCCATCCTTGTCAACTCTTTTTCAAAGAACTACGGAGATGGAATCTCCGAAATTTTTTAGTACATCAATATACTCTTTCACACATTCATCAGTTCCAATAGTTATTTTACCGGTGCTTTCAACAACGTACCAGAACCCATTATCTTTATATCTTACACCATCCATTAAACGAGAGTTAGCACTTTTTATGTTTAAACAACTGTAGCACAAAGAATCTTTGTATCCTTCTTGGTAGTTGGTTTTTTAAAGTATTCCATTTCGATTAATCAGCTTCAAGCTATCATGGGGTATGGCTAAAGACATAACGTTTGCACAAATCCCCACAACTGTCGTTGTAATGACGTATGGATCGCATGTACACTTGCTTGTCTTCTTCGATTTCTTTTACAATACACAAGCGGAAACTAAAGTGGTAGGATTAGGAGATATCTATACATGACAAGATGGTTCATAGATAAGAACTGCAATATCACGAATTTATTCTAATTTTCTTATTTTTGTCCTATGGGCTATATGGATTTGGAATGAAAAAGAGGTTTACACCGAAAGCCTAGAGAAATATTTCGAAATGGAAAAACAATAAGAAAAAAAGCACTTCCAATATAAATTTTAAGGGCGAAATAAGAGAACTCTTGAACAAACGTGTCTTTCACTTTTACCTACGCCTGCTCTTTCTTCTGGCATGTATTGCCTATCTTGCTGTGCTCTATGCCATTTTTCTTAAATGATTTTTTTTTCAATAAAATTCAATTCGGAAAAAGTACTTAAACTTATTCCTAAACAACTGTTTTAAATCGAAGAATAGCGTTTAAAGGTCTGCCAAATGACTAATAGCACATACAATTGAATCACACTGCAACTCATTTTGAATCCATCCTGATAATTTCATATAATACCTTCAATTGTTAAATAAAATCGGAGTTCTAAATAAATAGGAGTCTTCTTAAAAATCACATCTTTTTAATCGTAAAATTTGAATGTAAAATATTAATGAGTAAATAATACTAATCCCTTGCTATTTATAGCTTAGGCAATCTTATGGTATTAAAAATTTAACATAAATAATTGGCTGAATTTGAATATTTTTGCAACCCATGAAAAAAGAAAATTTCTTGAGAATATCGATATGTTTGGTTCTAATTTTAAGTTCTGTTACCGCATTTTCACAAAAAAGACAGTCTAGAGTTCGCAAAAAGCCAGAACAAGCTCAAAATCAAATTCAACAGAAATACAGCGTATATTTCGATGTGAATCAGGCTAAGATTAAATCAAGCGATTACTTGGTTCTTGATTCGGTGGTTACCTTATTAAAGACGAACGTGAATTTACGACGTATTCAAATTAATGGATATGCTGATACTACCGGTGGCGCTGAAGCAAACTTAGAACTCTCGGAAAGAAGGACAGATACAGTAGCCAATTATATACTTGGCAACGATTTGATGGCCTTTAAATCTAAAATTGCTACCGCTAGTTTGGGCGAAAAAGTGTCGGGCAAGGAAGCCGATTTAAATGAAATGCGCCGTGTCGATATCGTTTTGTTCTTATCTAAACCCGACCGAGATACCATGCTTCAAATTGGATGTGTTTCGGCCTACATCAAAGCAAACACCTTTGAAAACTTTAACAACGAAGAAGTAAAATTTGAATTGGAATACATTGGCAGCGCTGAAGAAGCGACAAATGCAAATATTGAATTTGTGGATGAAGACGGTTCTAAAATGTTGAGTAATGGTGTTGTCCGATTGAAAGCAACCTACAGAGGAAAAGATATTCCTGCTGTTCAAAATGTAGTGATAAAATGTCCCAAGATAAATTCTGAAACTGGATATTCTGTATTTAAAGGAACGGTAGATAGACAGAAAAATATTACTTGGAAAAAAACAGATACTAATGTGTCTGAAGGTGGTAAATCTCAGAGCTTAGAAGGTGAAAATTGTGATCAATTTACAATCGAAACAAGCGACTTGAATGCTTACTTAAACATCGAGAAAAAATGGCCGGAATGCTATTGTTCAGGCGATCCGTTCGGTGGGGTTCAAATTCCAGAGAAAAGCAATGATTTTGCAAAATTTGGAAAAGACAAATCGATAGTGGTCTTAAACAACTCATGTTTTAAAAAGGTAGATGCTTCAAGCACATATTTTAAACTTTACGACGATTTATATCCAGACACATATTTAAATTTTTGCAACGGGTACTTGCTTCCGGGAGTGGGTAAAATTCCTGATTTAAAACGATACGAAAGCGAACTGATCAAATTTATTGATTTTGATGTGTCACAAAAGAATGATTCAGCAGATATGATGATGGTGAAACGTTCCAAGATTTTGATTTTAATTCCGAAGAGTAAATTCCCTGAACACGAAGGCAAGCGATACGCAATTTTGCCGGCAGAAACCAATAAAGACAATTATTTGGAATGGACCACAAAACCCGTTTTCAACGAAGCTTGTAAAGGTTTGGTGAATTGCGAGTATTGGGTATTTGAAGCTCCATTTACTGGTTTTTATTCCTTGTTAGAACTTTCACCTGCAGAACGAAAAAGCAAACGCAAGTCGAGAGACTCAGAAGATGACGAAGAGAGTGAAGAAGTACAAGAAAAATTAGTACGTGTGAAGACAAAAAAATTCAACGATGTGTTATTGGTTTATGGATTAAAAGAAGAGGATAAAACACAAACTGCTCAATTTTTGAAGAATAAAGGCAAACACAGTTTTAACCAACCTGATATTGTCAAGAAGGAGAAAAAAGAATACTACGAACATATCTTTATGGCCTATGTATTAAAAGGAGGAAAGCGTTATGCATGGATTGGCAAGGGAAGTGAGTTGAAAAAGAATATTTTTAATGGACACTGGAAGACACCAAAATTGCAATACATCCCTGATGAGGAATGGGAGGAATTTGTAAAGAAAGCCTGCGAATAATACTAAAAACTAAAACAATGAACATGTTGAATGCTCTCCTTCATGGAGGGCATTTTTTATGCTATAACCCCACTGCCGATTAACTCGTTTTCTAGATACCAAACAGCAAACTGACCAGGGGCAACCGCTTTTGTTTCTTCGCCAAATACGATGTAAACACCCGAATTGGTTTGATACAGCTTAGAAGGAATAAGCGATTGTCGGTAGCGAATTCGAACATCAAATGCTTTAGATTCACCTGCAGTGAGTTTTAAATCATCTCTTACCCAATGCACATCAGTTTGTGGAATAAAAAGCGCTTTTCTTAAGAGTCCTGGATGATCCTCTCCCATTCCAACGTAAATTGTATTGGTTTTGATGTCTGTAGCCAGTACAAATAATCCTTCTGCTTTTCCGCCCACATTTAAGCCTTTTCGTTGTCCAATTGTAAAATAATGAGCTCCATTGTGTTTACCTACCACTTGTCCGTCACTCTCACTGTAAACAATTGCTTTACTAATCTGCTCTATTTGCTCTAATGACTCTATATTGCTAGTGACTTCAGACTTCTTATACAATTCGTGATTTCTATCAATTTCTACTATATTGCCTTCTTTTGGAGCCAATTGTTGTTGTAGAAAGTCGGGTAATCTCACTTTTCCAATGAAGCACAAACCTTGAGAGTCTTTTTTATCTGCAGTGGTTAAACCAATTTTATGCGCAATTTCTCTTACTTCTGGTTTATTGAGATGACCAATTGGAAAAAGTGCCTTTGAAAGTTGTTCTTGAGTTACTTGACACAAAAAATAACTTTGATCTTTATTTCCATCAGCTCCTGCAATTAATCGGAAAACATCTCCTTTAGGCGTGGAAATCACATCTTTTTGACAATAATGTCCAGTAGCTACGAAATCTGCGCCCAATTGAACGGCGTATTTTAAGAATACATCGAATTTAATCTCTCTGTTGCATAAGACATCTGGATTAGGTGTTCTGCCAGCTTTGTATTCGGCAAACATATAATCCACTATTCGATCTTTGTACTCCTCACTTAAATCAATGGTTTGAAACGGAATACCCAACATATCTGCTACAAGCATTGCATCGTTGCTGTCGTCTATCCAAGGGCATTCATCGCTTATGGTAACAGAAGTATCGTGCCAATTCTTCATAAATATTCCAATCACTTCGTGTCCCTGTTCTTTTAAGAGATACGCCGCTACAGAAGAATCTACTCCACCACTTAACCTACTACTACCTTAGCCATTTGCTTTGCAAAGATATGAATTATTCAAGATTACTTTTGGCAAGCGTATTATTCGACAATAGGGAAATTCTATAGCTTATGCATTAGGTATGATAAACTTCAAAAGATTATCAGTTAAGCTACTTCTCCTAAAGAACATCTCGATTCTTTATGAGCATTTTGCTTTCGATTTACTTTGTCCGCTCATGCCACGGGGGCATATTTTTCTTCTTTTGCAAGGTTCGTCTCTTGCGAATGAAATTCTTCTTTTGTTTTCAATTTCTTTTGGTTTTCCGTATCATTTCAAGCATGGTGCTCCTAAGGTATTTTCACCGCTTGTGCAGCGGACCGCACTAACTTTTCTTTTGGTAAAGAAAAGTTAGCAAAATAAAACCTTGCACCTGCATGCATTGTTAGGCAGAGCCTTGCCACGATGTTCGGTAAATCGACCCTATTGAGCCGATCTCCGCTATCCAGCGGAGCTGTCTCATTGGGTCCCTGATTTACTCGAACACCGCGTCACCACAATCCATGAACAGGTGCCTTGTCCTAAACGGCTTTATCCTTAGTTCAAAAATCCAGTTTTTCTTTCTTATTCAGAGAGGATAATTAAGGGATGGATTTAAAGATGAATTTTAAAAAACTGATTTAGTGAATAGTAGGATAACAGATAGTCATTAAACTTTAATTGCGTCAAAAGTGTAACTTTGCCAAATGCTTTCAGTTGCGCCATCCGACTTAACTATTCCAAAACTTCATCAATTGCTTTTAGGAAGTATTGGACCTCGACCGATCTGTTTTGCAAGTACAATAGATGCTCAAGGCAATAGAAATCTTGCTCCTTTTAGTTTCTTTAATGTGTTTAGTGCTAACCCACCTATTTTAGTGTTTTCGCCTGCTCGAAGTGGCCGAACAGGACAAAGTAAGCACACATACGACAATTGCAAAGAAGTTCCTGAGGTGGTGATTAATGTGGTTACCTACGACATGGTGTATCAAATGTCTTTAGCGAGTTCACCTTTTGAAAAAGACGTGGATGAGTTTGTTAAAACAGGATTTACACCACTGGAATCTGAATTGGTAAAACCATTTCGCGTAAAGGAAAGTCCTGTGCAACTGGAATGTGTTGTTCAGGAAATTGTAGAATTAGGTGAAGGCGGAGGTGCTGGAAATCTAATTATATGCAAGGTAGTGAAAATGCATATCGACGAGAGTAAATTGAATGAACAAGGTCAGATTGATCAAACTAAAATTGATTTGGTGGCAAGAATGGGTGGCAATTGGTATTGCAGAGCCAATGGAGAATCAATGTTTGAGCTTGAAAAACCATTGACCACATGCGGAATTGGCGTAGATGTATTACCTGAACACATTCGACTAAGTGAATTTCTAAGTGGAAATGATTTAGGAAAATTGGGCAATATTGAAGAAATTCCGAATGAGGAGTGGATGCGTGAAATCAAAGCTATGTACAAAGATGTTGATGTTAATTTGCAGGCAAAAGAATTACTCAACTCTGGCCATTCAAAAGAAGCCCTTGCATTACTTTGGTAGACTCTTATTGCTTCATAAGTTAATCTTATAGCATAAATTCAATTCAATTCATTACTTTTGTAGAATAATTCTAAATAAGGAAAATTATGAGTGATTTTGTAACGATATACGCCGAAGCGACCCCTAACCCTGACAGTATGAAATTTGTGGTAAGTAAAATGATTTTACCCAATGACAGTGCAGATTTCAGAACACGAGATAAAGCTGAAGGAAATTCTCCTCTAGCTGTAGAAATCTTTGATACATTCAAATTCGCGAATGGTGTGTTTATCATGAATAATTTTGTTTCCATTACTAAGTTACCTGATGAGCAGTGGGCTGAGCACTTACCTGAAGTAAGAGAATTCATTAAAAATTACATTGAAAGCGGTAAAGAAATCATATCATCTAATAAGAATTTAAGTCCTGAAGAAGCTGGTGAAATTGAAGGAAAAATTATTAAATTACTAGATGATCACGTTAAACCTGCTGTTGAAATGGATGGTGGAGCAATCAGCTTTAAATCATTTAAGGACGGGATAGTAACTGTGGTTATGAAAGGAAGTTGCAGCGGATGCCCTTCGTCTACTTTCACCTTAAAATCTGGCATTGAAAACCTATTAAAGCGTATGGTTCCTCAGGTTGAAGCTGTTGAAGCCGAGGCAGAATAATAGTTTTTACATCTTTTTTTAGTCGAATTGGCATGCTTTTTGACCATTATTTGTCTTTTAAAACACAAATATGCAAAAATTTAGCCTAGCAACTGCATTTTTAATGGCCTCTTTATTCGCCTTTAATGCATGCAAAAAAAGCGACGATTCGCCTAATAGCGCATCTACAGAAGTTAAAGACACGGTAACTTCCTTTTTTGTTTACTTCGCAAACACTTCAGATTCTATGGTTGAAGTAGGTAATTACGATGATCCAGATGGACCAGGACCTATGCAAGCTACTATAAGTGGAGTTTCATTGAAGGCAAATAGTACCTATGAAGTTACGTTTTCAATTAAGGATGAAACGAATCAAAACAAGATTGAATACATTGACAGTAAAATAAAATCTCAAGGAAAAGATTTCAAAATCTGTATAGGAAATCCTTTGGGCATTACTGTGCAAGCTACAGATTCAGATGGTTCAATGCCAATCGGATTAGAAAACATTCTAAACACATCATCAAGTAAAGGCGATGTTAAACTGAACTTCACGATTAAAAATCAAAAGGGTGTAAAAGACGGAACTTGTTCTCCTGGGGAAGTTTACTTTTCCTTTGATATGCCAATAAGCGTATTGTAAGGATTGGATTGAGTTTCAGTAGATTTCTTAAATTCTCATTCTAAGTATTCTCTAATTTACTTAGTTTTGCCATATGTTTGAAAGCAATGGCAGAACGGAGTTAAGCGAATTAGGTGAATTTGGACTTATAAAACACCTTGCAAAAAGTGTTAAAACCCATCAGTCATCCACTGTAAAGGGCATAGGCGACGATGCTGCTGTTATCGACAATGGATCAAACTTCAAACTGATCAGCACAGATATGCTGATTGAAGGCTCTCATTTTGATTTAACGTATACTCCCTTAAAACATCTGGGTTACAAGGCAGTAGTGAGCAATATCAGTGATATTGTGGCCATGAATGGAAAAGCCACACAATTGGTGGTGAGTCTTGGATTAAGCAATCGATTTTCATTGGAAGCTATTGAAGAATTGTATGTGGGCATGCTTGCCGCGTGCAATTTATACAAGGTTGATTTAGTAGGCGGCGACACCTGCTCGAGTTCAAAAGGTTTAATTCTAAACATTGCTATTTACGGAGAAGTAGAGAAGGATAAAATAACATACAGAAGTACTTGTAAAGAAGGCGATTTATTAGTGGTAACTGGAGATTTAGGTGCAGCTTATCTTGGACTCCATATCTTAGAGCGAGAGAAGCGAATATTTATTGAAAAACCCGACTTCCAACCGGATTTAGAGGGAAATGATTACATTATACAAAGACAATTAAAGCCGGAAGCAAGGGTTGATATTCTTGAGCTATTAAACGGACTAAAAATCGTTCCTACATCGATGATTGATGTCAGCGATGGATTATCGAGTGAATTACATCACTTAGCTGAGCAGAGTGGAGTTGGATTTACTGTTTATGAAGATAAACTGCCTATAGACCCAATAGCTTATCAACGAGCGATAGATTTAGGAATAGATCCAACTGTTGCGATGTTAAACGGAGGTGAGGATTACGAGCTTTTATTTACCATTTCACCTAGCGATTATGAAACCATTAAAAAGGAACTCGATATTAGTATTATTGGACATGCCGTTGCAGCAGGAGAAGGCTTGCATTTGATCAGCAAATCCAACAACAAACACAAGTTAACAGCGCAAGGCTGGAAGAGTGTATAACAGTATGAAAAAGATATTATTTATTAGTTCAATTTTGTGTTGTACAAATATTAGTTCAATAAATATCCATCTACCAATAGCTTTTCAACCATATATAGGCATTTCTAGAATGTTTACTAGTTTAGGCGGTACTAATTTGTTGCAAACTGGTTTGTACTACAATCCAAAAAACACGATTCTATTTATTCAAGTAGAAAATAATTTACATCACCTAAATCATAAATACGATTGGCCTGGAGTTGGTCCTTACAAATACCAAAGACATATTAATAACACAGTAATTAACTTTGGAGTTAATTTGTTTAAAAGAAAGCGTTTTTCAGCTTTGATTGGCATTGGATACAACTACACTGAAACTAGTGGTAAGCTCATTTCAAATAATGAAACCATTAAACGAAATATTTCAAAGGGTTATTTCAATAGTTTTCACAAAGCAAGTATATGTGCAACTGTAAGCTATCGAATTAAAAATTTTGTCTCTGTGTATGCCAACTATCACGGATTTGAAGTTGCAGACGGATATAGAACCACATTTATTGGTTTAGGGCTTGGATATAACTTTTTAAGTGAAGAATTATGAAGTACACTATTACCTACATCGTGACTTGTATAATACTATCATCATGTTGTTGGGAGAGCAATTCTATCGTTCCCAAGGGTTATCCTTTTGGGGGAGAATGGCAAGAATTAGAAATTGTAGAGTATTATCCAAAGATTAAAACTGGCATAACATTTTTTCACAACCCTGCATATCATTACCCTATTTTTAATAAAACAATTCGTGATAGCAATGCTTGTAACAAATTTTTTAAAGCCTTAGATTCCAATTATATTAACCCCATCGATTTTGCCAAATACGATCTGACTTCATTTTCAGTGAAAACACATTCAAATTCTGTTGTAGATTTTCAAAGCAGAGTGTTAATTAACCATAAAAAAGAAAAATGTATACTTGAGGTAAGGGCCTTAACCAAATCTTGCCATTTGTTTGGTGTTTCAACCACAGCTAGTAATGAATTTGCCTACTACGCGAAGTATTTACTTTTTCCTAAGCTACCACAAGGATATAAATTTGAGGCCAAAATATACGCGCCTGCCGAAAATACTTAGTCTTTTAGGCTCTAGATCCTAGTATTTAAAAATTCAGAAAATAATTGTAGGTTTGAAGCATGTCGGTGACACCCAATAAACCAGCCAAACGAGTAACTGTTCACACCATTGATGAAATGAAACAACACGGTGAGAAAATCAGTATGCTTACTGCTTACGATTTTTCTCTTGCTCGTATCATTGATGATGCCGGCATTGATGTAATCCTTGTTGGCGACAGTGCTAGTAACGTGATGGCTGGCCACGAAACAACTCTTCCAATCACTTTAGATCAAATGATTTATCACGCTTCTTCTGTTATTAGAGCTGTTAAAAGAGCCTTAGTTGTGGTAGATTTACCATTTGGATCATACCAAGGCAATAGCAAAGAAGCTTTAAACAGCAGCATTCGTATCATGAAAGAAAGCGGTGCTCACGCGATTAAATTAGAAGGCGGAGAAGAAGTTTGTGAGTCGGTTAAGCGAATTATTAGTGCAGGAGTTCCAGTAATGGGTCATTTGGGCTTAACACCTCAAAGTATTTATAAATTCGGAACGTATGCAGTTCGAGCTGTCGAAAAAGATGAAGCAGACAAATTAATTCACGACGCTCAGATTCTACAAGATGCGGGTTGTTTTGCTTTAGTATTGGAAAAAATACCTGCAGAATTAGCAAGTAAAGTAGCTTCAATGCTTAAGATTCCTGTAATTGGTATTGGAGCAGGGCCTGGCGTGGATGGACAAGTACTCGTTTTGCACGATATGCTCGGCATTAACAAAGATTTCTCTCCTCGTTTTATGCGCAGATATTTAAATCTCTACGAATCCATAAAAGGCAGCGTTGAAGCCTATATTACAGATGTTAAGTCTGTTGACTTTCCGAACGAATCTGAACAATACTAAGTACTTAAAAACTTGCAAACCATTGAAATCAATACGGCCCAAAATGTAAAGATAGAATATGAACTTGCAGGGCTAGGTCAACGCATATTTGCCTACTTTATTGATTTCATAATTTTAATTGGTGTTGCTTTGATTATCCTAGCTGGAATTGTCTCGGATTTTGAAGAATCCAACATAATTTTTATTCAATTGTTCTTTTTTATCTGGTTTGGGTTTTACACCCTGATAAGTGAAATTATAGGCAATGGTCAAACACTTGGAAAAAAGGCATTAGGAATAAAAGTGATTAAGTTAAATGGAGACGAACCTGAATTTTATGATTATTTCAGCAGGTGGTCAATGCGCTTAATTGATATTTATTTGTCTTCAGGGACAATTGCCATGTTGTTAATTTCAAGCAATAAAAATGGTCAAAGAATAGGCGATATTATTGCTGGAACAAGTATAATTCGAGTAAAAAGTACGTATGGTTTTCAACTCAAAGACATTTTAAAACTCAATTTAAAAAACAAGGACGATTACGAGTTTGAGTATCCTTTGGCCAGAAACTTAGAAGAAAAGGATGTTATTTTAATTAAAAATTTACTTTACAGAAAGCGGAAATACAACAATAAAGCGCATTTAGACGCTGAAAATCAGTTAGTAGAGAAAATTGCAGAAACCTTAAAATTAGATACTCCACCTCGGAATAATGAAAAGTTTCTGAATAAAGTTATTTCTGAATATATTATTCTTACACGCTAGTTTCTTCCTTTTTAAAAAGTACTTTTGCCACGTGAAAATCGACCTCAAAACAGCAACCATATTATTGGTCTTAGGATTTGTTTGGGGAAGCTCGTTTATTTTGATGAAGAGAGGTTTGGTTTCATTCTCGCCGATGCAAGTGGCTTCATTGCGATTGGTTTTTGCAGGACTTGTTTCTTGCACATTTTTAATTAAATATTTTAAACAATTAAAAGGTAAAGATTGGTTGTTCTTGACGCTATCTGGAATCACTGGAAACTTTTTACCAGCGTTTTTATTTGCAAGTGCAGTCTCCGAAATTCCAAGTTCACTTACAGGAGCACTTAACTCTATGACTCCATTTTTTGCCTTAATTTTCGGTGTTTTGCTATTCTCTCAACTCTTTTTGGTTCGTCAAGTTATAGGAATATCAATTGGACTTGCTGGGGCATTGATTTTAATCTTATCAAAAAGTGAGACTGGATTCAGTTTTCAAACTGATTATATATTGCCTAGTCTTAAAGTGATATTTGCAGCACTTTTATACGGTTTAAACGTAAACATCATTAAGTCAAAGTTGCAGCATTTAACACCTTTGATAAATAGTATGGTTCCTCTTACAATAATATCGGTTCCTGCTTTGTTTATTGCACTTTCACAAGATTTTGTAAGCACTTTATCTAAGCCAGAAGCCTTACATTCTTTGTTATTTATTGCAATATTGGGTATAATTGGAACTGCTGCATCCTTAATTGTATTCAATCAGTTGCTCAAAAAGACATCTGCATTATTTGCATCTTCTGTTACATATTTGATTCCAGTTTTTGCATATGTGGGTATAATTGATGGAGAACCTGTAGGAGTGTTTCAAATTGGAGGAATGCTGCTTATATTAACAGGAATTACATTGACGAAGAAATGATATTGCCAAGAGCATTTGAAGAACGCCTTATAGACACATTAGGGAAGGATGAATTCACTGCATTCAAAGCATCATTAGAACAAGATTCACCCACCTCTATTCGAATTAACAGACACAAATTTCAAGTTAAACCAAACTTGGAACAAATTCCTTGGTGTGAATCTGGCTACTACTTACCTGAACGACCTAACTTTTCTTCTGACCCTCTATGGCATTCAGGTGCATACTATGTTCAAGAAGCGAGCAGTATGCTACTTGAACAAGCCTTTAAGAAAATAAAAAGTGAAAATCAGAATGCATTAAAAATACTTGATTTATGCGCTGCACCAGGAGGCAAATCGACCCATTTAGCATCGCTTTGTAATTCAGAAGATGTGCTAGTTGCAAATGAAATAATTAAAAGTCGTGTTGGAATTTTGTCTGAGAACATAAAAAAACAAGGCTATTGGAATACTATAATTACCAGTGCAGACAGTAAAGATTTTGCCGAACTAGGAGAACTATTTGACGTGATACTAGTAGATGCTCCCTGTAGTGGTGAAGGCTTATTTAGAAAAGATCACGCAGCTATTGATCACTGGAATTCTGAGAATATTCAAGTTTGTGAATTGAGACAAAAACGAATTTTAAACGATGCCATAAAGTGTTTAAAGCCCAATGGATATTTAATCTACAGCACATGTACTTACAATCCAGGAGAAAATAAAAATCAGGTTGAAATGCTATTGGATAAAGGGTTTGAAGCTGTTGAATTTACCATACTCGGACAAGCAGTCTCATCGTTCCAATGTTATCCGCACTTATTTAAAGGCGAAGGGTTTTTTATTTCGCTACTAAGAAAAACAGAATCTTATGGCAGCTCTGTAGGTAGAAAAAAGCACACAAATTTGAAAGACATAAAGCCTCAAAATGAATGGATGCACTATTTAAAAATGGAAGTGGATGTGAAGCAATTTAATGACAAATTAATTTACAGTAGTTCAGATACTTTTGAGTTCTTTACAGAGCATTTAAATACCATCTATTGCTCAAGTATTGGTTGTGAACTTGGAACAATAAAAAATCATGGTTTCACTCCATCAGAATACTTGCCATTTTCGCTGGCTGTTAATCAAGAAAACTTTTCAATACTAAACCTCGATCAAACTCAAGCTCTTCATTACTTAAACAAACAGATTATTCCCAATTCTGACAATCAAAAGGGATATGTTTTATTAGCCTTTAAAGACAGCTTACTTGGATTTGGAAAATTTGCTGGAAATCGAATCAACAATCTCTACCCTAGCGAATGGAGATTGAGGAAGCCAGTAGGTGAAAATCAGCACTTTAGTTTACAATAGTTCATATGATGTATTGAGCAAGAATTAAAAACCCTTTACTTTTGCTTCAAATATGCGCTTATGAAACACTTATTTGCCCTATTAATTTCATTGTATGCCATGCAAGTTGTGGCACAAGAAAAAATTACCATTCTCAATTTTTTACAAGCCGGTGCGATTCCAAAACACATCAATGAAAGAGGCAGCAACATCAGTACTTCTGGCTTAAGCTTTAATTATATTAAATTTACAGAGCCCAGCTTTTTTAGAATGGATGCGACTTGGTTGGCACGTTATATTCTAAATGGTGAAAAAGACAGTGCTAATTTTAATGACACAACTAAAGTATTAGGACTAGATTTACCAGTGTTTACTGCTACTTATGGTTTAAATGTGATTCAAAACGATGGTTTTAGTCTTGGCTTAGGTGTAAATCTCGATTCTCGCACATTCTATAGCTCGCCACAATCAAAAGCTCAAAATATTATTGATGCTTTCAATGTTGGGTTTGTGGTTGGAGTAAAAATTAGAATGAACGATTGGCTTACATACACTACTCTTGCAGGGTACGATTATATGTTTGTAGATGCAAATCAATCCAATCAGAATGCTAATGGAAATCAAATCTACTTACAAAGTAATTTCTCATTTCTGATTTCAGGAAAATTTGGAATAAATATCCAACCAGACATGAGTTTCAAATCGTTTGACAACCAAGGTATTCATGGCGGTCAGATTTTCAATAAAAATATTAAAGTTGGATTGGCTTACGCTATTCCTTGAGAAATACTAAATCTTAAGGAGTAGGCTGAGCTGGAGTTTCTTGTGGAGTACCACCTTGAACACCATTGCCATTCTGAGTATTATTGTTAGTTGGAGCTGCTGGAGAACTACCTTTTGGTGACTTTGCATCCATTAATTCTTTTAATTTAGAATCACTTGCTTCACCTTTTTTATCTGAACCAACAGAGCCATTGTAGGAACTAGCAGCTAACGAAACAAGTAAAATTACAGTTGCAAAAATCCAAGTTAACTTTTCTACGCCTTCTGTTGTTCTTTTAACACCAAATATTTGGTTGCTAGAAGAGAAGTTTGAAGCTAATCCACCACCTTTTGGATTTTGTACCAATACGATTGCAATCATTAAACCTGCTGCAATAATTCCTATGATTAATATTATGCTCAACATGACTATTTCCTTTCTGTTTTGATTTTTTGAATAAGGTCTGCAAAGTACGCCTGTTTCGAGGGATTTTGCAAACTTAATTTTTCGTATGCTTTGATGGCTAAATCTAGATCACCTTGCTGGTAATAAATATTAGCTAGAGTTTCTGAAACATACTCTAAATCAAGCACTTCACTCTTTTTTGCCATGTTTTCAGGATTGAAAAACTCACGCTTAGGACGTGAAATTTGTGGGTTTATTGAAATAAACTTTTCAATAATATCAAGTGATTTATCTGGTTTAGATTCAATTTCTTCACTTTTTTCTGGCTCTGAAGTACTAATATCTTGATGTTCTGGCTTTTTTAACCAGGCAAAAAAGTCTTTGGATTCTGATTTGTCATCACTAGGATTTGTATCTTGCTTTAAAGTGCTTTCCAAATTATATTCTATGCCTTGCACATAATCTTTTTTAAGCGCTTCTAATTCTGATTGCTCTACCTCTTCTTGAGGTTCCGATGTTTCTATTTCTTCTTCCTGTTCAGGAATAAAGGATTTCGAGAAGGAAAACTCAATTGGGACCTCTTCGCCTTGAATTTCTGAATCAGCGATCAAATCAATTTCATCTTCATGAATTACATGGCCTTCAAATTCAAATTCGATAGGCTTCTTCTCTTCAATAAGTTCTTGATTTGAATAATCCTCTAAGATCTCCTGTGTATCTTCGCTAAGCTCAATATTGGCTATTTCCTCAACATGTGATTCCTCAACTGGGAGTATTGGTGAATTGTCATCAAGTTTGGAATTCTCTACAGCTTCACTATCCTCTTCCGTTTCAATCTCAGTAGTATTCGAGTTAAAATCCTCTAAAAACTCGTCAATACTTGGAGCTATTACTGTATCTTCTTCTGTGATTTCTCCAATAGGAGCAATAGGCTCAACTGCAATATGTTCCGAATCTATTTGAGCCTTGCTCTGTGGTGCAGTGTGAATGTAATTGTACAATTCTTTTCTATCTTTAACACGCATTGAAGCTTGCTTGAGCATGTCATCGAATTTGTAATCCTTGGTATCGAAATAGTGCTTGGCAAGTATGATATAAGGCTTGTGAAAATAAGGATACTTATCAATCATTTGATACAAATCTCTTACCTCAGACTCATCGTTGATTTTCTGATTACTAAAAATTGTATCAATTTGATTTAAATCCATGGCTACCATTTTAATGCAACTTTATTAAAAATTTCTTGAATTATTTGATTACTCACTTCTTCGGATAATCTATTTTCAATCGACTGAAAGCTTTCACTTGCATTGAATTCTTGAAACTTTGTAATTGTCTCTGTAAAATCCATGTCTTTGTGAGTAGGACATTCAAATTTAGCATTTACAGTCATTGAAAACCTATTTTTCACTGCTCCTGTATTTCCATTTGTTGCTACAGGTTCTGTTTTATAGTCAATAATAAACCCTGACAATCGAAAATCGCCATTGTTGTTCTTAATGTTGAGTGATGTTTCTTTTAAGAATTTGTCTTTTAATAATTCAGTAAACTTTTGACTCAAACTTGGGTTTATATAAGTAGCATTATTCTCAAAATATTGTATGCTAATCGATTTAACATCTGGAGGTATGTTAATTCCAGACAAACTATAAGAGCAAGCTTTGCAACCACTAAGCAATATAGCTCCAAACAAAAACCATATGTATACTATTTTTCTCAAATGGATTCCAATTGATATTGTTTAATTTTCCTGTACAATGTTCGTTCCGATATACCCAGTTCCTTTGCAGCTTTATTTCTTTTACCCTTATTTCGAATTAAAGATTTACGAATCATTTCCAATTCTTGGTCTGCGATGGTTAAATTTTGAGAGTGTTGATCATCCAAAGGTTGAACATCAATCACATTTGAACGCATAATGGGTTTAGATTTTTGAGTTGGCAGAATTACAGGTTTTTCAAATGGTTTGTCGTAGTAATCGTCTTTGTACAAAACGTGTTCAATTTCTTCTTTATTCTCTTCGATGTATTCATTTTGATTTGAACTGTTTTCAACCAAACCCATAACCACTCGCTTCAAATCAGAGACATCCTTTTTCATTTCAATAAGAAATTTATAAAATATATCTCGTTCACTCATCGATTGACCTGTATTTTCATCTTTGTTCTTAAATGCCAAAGGTAAATTGGAACCAGTTTGAGGTAAATACATGCGCAAGACATGTTCAGGAACTGGATTTTGATCCGCTTCTAATACACATATTTGTTCTGTAATATTTTTTAGTTGACGAATATTTCCAGGCCAAGGATAATTGCTTAAAAGTTGCTGTGCCTCATGATCCAATTGTACGAGTGGCGAATGATTTTTTTCGGAAAACATAGTAGCAAACTTTCTAAACAAAAGATAGATATCTTCTTTGCGTTCTGCTAATCTAGGCACTCGAATCGGAACTGTTGCCAATCGATAATACAAATCTTCTCTAAATTTTCCATCAGTTGCTCTTTCAAGCAAATCTCTATTTGTAGCAGCTACTACCCTTACATTTGTTTTTAAAACTTTCGAGGAGCCTACCTTTATAAATTCACCATTTTCAAGTACCCTAAGCAATCGAGCTTGAGTACCCAAAGGAAGTTCGCCGACCTCATCTAAAAATATGGTGCCGCCATTAACAGCTTCAAAGTACCCTTTTCTTGAATCTGTAGCGCCGGTGAATGAACCTTTTTCATGTCCAAACAATTCCGAATCAATTGTTCCTTCTGGAATAGCACCGCAGTTAACTGCAATAAAATTGCCGTGTTTCCTAGAACTTAATGCGTGAATAATCTTTGAAAATGATTCTTTTCCAACTCCACTTTCCCCTGTAATTAAAACACTCATATCTGTTGGAGCTACCTTTATTGCAGTTTCCAATGCATGATTCAGAGCAGGTGAATTTCCTACAATTTCAAATCTGTTTTTAATTGTTTGAAGTTCCATTAATTTATTGCTTTTCCGATTAATGTTGTTGTGGTTACACGTTCTATTTTAACATCTACATAATCTCCTATGTTGTAATTTTCCTTTGGAAATACAACCTTTACATTTTGGTCGTTTCTTCCAGAAAAGTCTTCTTTACTTTTCTTTGATAAAGACTCTACCAATACTCGGACAACTTTCCCAATATACTTGGTGTTGTTTTCGAGAGAAATTTTATTTTGAAGATTTATTATTTCTGTTAATCTTCTCGATTTAACATCCTCAGGCACATCGTCGGTCATTTTCTTTTGAGCCAGAGTACCTGGACGCTCACTGTACTTATACATATAACTGAAATCAAATCGACTTAATTCCATTAAACTCAAGGTGTCTTGATGATCTTCCTCTGTTTCTGAACAAAATCCTGCAATAATATCACAACTAATTCCACAGTCTGGAATGATTTCTCTAATTTTTTTAACCTTTTCTAAATACCATTACGTATGTATGTTCAGTTCATGGCTTCTAAAATTCTAAGAATTTCCACTTTGAGCAAATGAATGTAGTTGCAAATATTGTCGTATTTACGGATAGTATAAAGCATCATCTCCTATATCTTTTGGATCTTGATACTAAAATCTCACGCGCATATTTTGATTAACTTGGGCAACCATTTTCAAAAGTTGAGCAAAATTTACAGAATTGGCACTGTTCTTCAGATGAGTGTTTAAAATCAATTTTGGTCCTCCATATAAATAAAGATGGCTGTCCACATTCTGGCCTAATAAGGTTAACTCTTTGTAACCAGATTGACTGAGAATTTTGGCTTCTTCAGCAATACTTTTGGGGTCTCTACTTCGTTCGCGTCCCTGGTAAATGGCACTACACAAAAAGAACACATATTATCACAACTTGCGCGTGCACTGATGATACAGAAACTCCATTGGTAATTTGATACGCATTGGCGAAATTTCAACATAGGTTTCACTCCCGACTCAATAACACGTTGATTGTATTTCCCATCTTCCCATGACGACCTGGTGCGGCTTGAAATCTATAAGAATCAGGACTGACAGCATCTACCAGTTTTCCTCCTCTAAGTTTTGTTTTTTAGGCACTCAGCCGTAGCCAAGAACTCCAATAATCAATTCAGAATTTTTCTTTTTATTGCTTCTTAAGTAACTAGCTTGATATAGTTGTTTCTCAGCGTGTCTCTGATAACACATGTATTCAAGTGCATCTGCTGCAATTCATCTTTGGTAATTTTATATCCATTTTTCAGTTAATATTGAACCGATAATTTTACTGTCATAAAATTCATGGCGCATCCATAACTTTCAATATAAAAGTGTTTTCCATTAAATGGAATGCTCTCTTTTTTCAAGCTTAGAAATTGGCGTTTCCTGCATAGGGAAGGGGGCAAAGATAATACATCTACACATGACATATTGGCGGAAAAACTCACTAAATATCATTTGAAAACGATTAAGCTCACTCACTTGTCTGTCTGTGTAGTCGCTGGACTACAGCTTCTAGAAGACTATCTCACGATAACTTTGCCTTCTGAATTTTGTTTACTCAAACTCCAATCGTCAGTTGAAATTGTTTCTAAATAGATTTGTCCTGATTTTCTAAAAACTTGAACATTGTAGTCCAAAATTTGATTCAAATGACTTTTCGAATTCTCTTACAGTTGTATCTTCATTAAAATCTATTGAGACTTCTGGGGAATCAAATTTCATCAAATCTGACATTGAGGTTTCGTTTCCATACATAGAATCTTTACTAGAAGCTTCAGGTGGAATGCGATTGTTTGAAAAACTCGATTTTAAAAAAGGAAATACTCATGAAATTGTTTTTTAAATCGTGAATTTGCTGTGATTCTGAAATTTTAATATTCATGATACAAATTTAAATGAAAATAAAATTCAGATAACTGACCAAAATCAGTCATAAACCTAACGCATATCCATGCTATAGATGACGCATCCTTTTATTAAATCTCATTGCCTTCTTGATCGTTGGCAAGCAGAATTGGCATTTTATTTTCACCTTCCAGCGAAATGAGATTTCCTTCAACCATATTGCAGTCAATGTTGGATGGATTTCCATTACGTTTTATAGGTATTTGATGTTCGTCATTAATGGCAGCAAAAGCCTCAACATCACTATCAATTCCTTGAGTTAGGAAATACATGTTTAAGCTAGGTGGCAAAGGCTTTTATTAATTGATATACTCATAGGTAGAACGCCATTTGATTTTTTGATTCTTGCAAAAACAACAGCTCAAAATTATTCCTCGTAAGCTTTCGGTTTAGATTTATCCCAACTAAACACTTTAATAGCTCCATCGTCGCAAGCCTCAAAGTGGAAGGTGAAGTTTCGTTCTAAATTGTTTTGCTTGAGGATCCGTTAACACGCGTTATCAAAATAATAATCTGCTAATAATATCCTCTTTCATTCTCATTGTAGGTTCTCGCTTCAATTCTTCTTGATGATAACCACTTAATTTCCGGTTTTCAATTGAATTGCTTGCATACTTTTTTAGTTTTGCATCGTAATGCATTTGTCTAAACCAAACGACAGAGATCCAAGTCCTAAATAGAATCTTGGGGCAAATTGAACAGTTGCCATAATCATATTTTCTTCTTTCTCTTTGATAAACATGCAAGGCTGTTTCAATTTATAATGAATGTCTGATATACTTTTATCGACAATGTTTCATGTTTATCAGTAATTCAGCATTGTGCCAATTTCTTTTTGCTTTATGAATCAAACATTAACTACAATAAAGACTATATAAGGCATTTACATATGATCGCGAATTTTCATTGAAAATGATTTATGATGTATTCATTTAAATAGAAACAATATGATATAAACAATAAGCTGCACTAATTAGAAAAATAAATTAGTAACTAGAAGTATTTAGCATGAGAAAGGTTCTCTGAAGATAAAACTCATCAGTAAAAATGGATTAGAAATGTTGATACTAAAAGGTATGCTAACTTTCTGTTTTGAAAAATGCCAGAATCATTCCCAACCAACCTAGAAAATGCACCATTTTAAATCGAATTTTAAAACCCCCGTTATAAACATCAAATGATTTGTAAAGCTTGTCTGTGTCAAATGCGGCAAAAGCAGCACAGATCGTAAATTAAGGTTGCAATATTTCCTGGTAAAAAATCTCAATTATCGATTAGCATTATTCAGTTTACCCTGGAGTAAACATTAAAATTACCGCAATTACATTAGATAAAATAAAATATTATACGCATTGAATTTCAAAGTTTGATTTTTAGTTACCCAAGAATCTATCGCAACTAAACTTCCGCAAAATAGCTGAAAAGATAAAAGAAAAAACAGATTAAATTGACTCATCATCGCCAATGAAGCTATTAAAGTAAATCCTAAAAACTTGGGATGGTTCAAATTTACTCCAAAATCCATCTGAATTAGGCTTGCGTTCAAGCATCAACCAAAAAACTTAAGATTAAAGGAATATAGAATGTAGAAACCATCCCCATGAGATCATCCCAACTCTACTCCAATATATTAAGTATAGGGAAAATGTAACGAGTATTACTTTGCCATTAAACCAACTCTGTAATTGGCAATATTTTTCCAACGCTCGCTGTTGGATGAAGTGCTGCACCAAACAAAGCCACAGGAAATCGCATTGAAAACTCATTATTTCCAAGTAAGAAAGCAAAACATATTTCAACAAGTCAATAGAATACCATTGTTTTCCATTGGCAGAAATGACATGAAGCGGCAATAGCATGCATATATTCATCCACCATAATGATAAAAAACCGATTCTATACAAACGAATAAAAAGTGCAACAACAAAGCTAACAATAATGCAATTTTTGGTGCATTTTTTTTCAATAAAACTTGGAGGTAACTTTACTAGTTTAGTTTTCTGTTTCGAACTAGATTTAACTGTTTTGGCCATAATCTATTTAATAAAAAATCGTTTTACAATAAGAATCAAAGTGTTTTTAATGGTTCTGCTCACATTCATTTTGCTCATGCCACCTTTTTGATCGTATCTCAATATTAAAGGAGTCTCTCCGAATAGCAACTTTCTTTTGCGCAGTTTTAAAAGAATATCTACCAAACACTGAAAACCATCCTGATCTACAAAGCGGTCGCCATATTCATCCATTGCATTCTTTAACACATCCGCGCGGATGGCTCTATAACCACAAGTATAGTCTCTTACACCTTTGATTGGATAAGTTATTCTAAAAATTATGGAAGCGAGGTAACTCAACAACTTTCTATGCCATACTAAACCAATTACTCGAGCACCAGGTTGAAACCTTGAAGCAATAACCACATCGTGACCTTCCATAATCATTCGAATTAATCTAAGAATTAATCCAGGGTTATGAGTGGCGTCTGCATCCATGGTAATAATTATATCGTTTTTACCGGAATATTGAACTGCTCGGTACAAGCCATCTCTAATTGTTGCGCCTAAACCTTGATTTACTTCGTGAAGTAAAACTTCAATCGGCATTGATTTAGACATTTCTTCAGCTATGGCTTGTGTGTTGTCTACACTACCATCGTTTACAACAAATACTTTGTAATTTATTTTACTATCTTGCTCTAAGGCATATTGGATCTGGCTTAATAACTCGCCAATATTCTCCTCCTCATTGTAAGCAGGTAAAACAACTAATACTTTTCTCGACCTCATATCCTCCATCACTCAAAATAATTTTTTAACGATTTTACCTTGTCGTAATTGTCTTTGTACCATTTGATTGTTTTCTCAAGTCCTTCTTCAATTTGAACTTGTGGTGTATAATCAAGTTTTGAAGCCGACAAACTCAAGTCACTTACTCGGTCTTTAACTTTGTCCCAATTTCTAGCAGGCTTAAATACCAAGTTGGAATTTGATTGAGTGACTTTTTTAATAATCTCAGCCATGTTCTTAATCTCCGTCTTAACTCCTGTTCCTCCATTGAATATTTCTCCATTACCCGAAGGCGACAAAGCTGCTTTTAACATTAAGTCAACTAAGTCGTCAACAAATGTAAAATCTCTAGTTTCTTTCCCTGTGCCAGTTATCACTAAATCTTCTCCATTTAAAGCTTTCTCAATAAAATTGGGAATTACATTTCTGTATTTACCAGCCAATTCGTATGGGCCATAGGTGTTAAATATGCGAATTGAAACAGTAGGAACATGGAATAAATGCGCATAGTATTGCGTATATAATTCAGCAGTGTATTTATTTATGCTATAAGGTGTTTCAGATGGATAAATATAGACGCCTTCATTCATATTATCAGCAGTACCATAAACACAACTGCTGCTAGCGTATACAAACTTTTTTAGAGATTTATGAAATTTTAAGATTTCTAATAAACTAACAGTTCCAACGATATTTGTTTGAATATCGCTAAATGGGTGGTCAACTGAGTTTTGATTTGCAAAATGAGCGGCCAAATGAAAGACATAATCAAACTCGTGTTGATTGATTACAAAATTCAATTTATCCATTTTATCAATGTCCATACCCACAAAAGTGATTCTCGAATCATCTGGTAAAAAAACAGACATACCAGAAGATTGGTTATCCATAATAACTATTTTGGATACCTCATTTTGTAATAAACGTCTAACAAGATTATTTCCAATAAATCCAGCACCTCCGGTAACTAGAACTCTCGCATTTCTAAAAGCCTCAAAATCCATAGAATTTAAAGTGTCGAAACTAAAATAAATAAATGGCTTACACAAGCATATCTTTTTTGTGAAATTTGCTCTAAAATGAATTACTTTTGTTTCGATGTTTGCGAAGAAAAAATGGTTAATTACAATATTGGTGCTTCTAGTCCTTTATGGATTTAAACAGGCAGACGAATACTTCGAAATAAGCAAAAATCTCGAAATTTTTAGTGCTGTTTATAAAACTGTTCAAAGTGACTATGTGGATGAAGTTAAACCGGGAGATATAATGAAAACCGGAATAGACGCCATGTTAAAATCACTAGACCCTTACACAAATTTCTATACGGAGAGCCAGGCAGAAGATGCTATGATTCGTCAACGAGGTGAATATGGAGGCGTTGGATGTCGTAGCAAAAAAATAGGTGAATATATTTGCATCACCAATGTGTTTAAAGGTTTAGCGGCTGATAAATCGGGGCTAAGAATTGGCGATAAAATCATTGAAATCAATGGTAAATCCTTTGTTAACAAAACAGACGATGAGGTAAGTGATGTGATGAAAGGTTCACCAGGTTCTAAAATAAACCTTACCATCGAAAGAGAAGGAAAACGTATTCCAATTGAAATCACAAGAGAAGAAATCAAAATAAATAATGTGACATACTCTGGATTGATTAATGAAAAAACAGGGTATATTCGATTAGACCATTTTACAATGGGTGCTGGTACCGAAGTAAAAGAAGCATTATTAAGACTTAAAAGCCAAGGTATTTCTCAACTAGTTTTAGATCTGCGTGACAATGGAGGAGGATTATTGCATGAAGCAGTTAATATCGTCAATATTTTTGTTGATATGGATGAAACGGTCGTGGTATCTAGAGGACGAGCTCAAGACGCTTACAGAGCATATAAAACATTAGATCGCCCTATCGATAAAGAAATTCCATTAATTGTCTTGGTTAATGAACGTTCAGCCTCTGCTAGCGAAATTGTTTGTGGTGCAATTCAAGATTTAGATAGAGGACTTGTGATTGGAGCGAATACTTTTGGAAAAGGATTGGTTCAAGGAATACGACCATTACCATATAGAACCCAAATGAAAGTAACTATTGCTAAATACTATATTCCATCAGGGCGTTGTATACAATTATTGGATTACAGTAACAAAGATGAAAATGGAAAAGCTAAAAGTGTTGCCGATAGTTTGAAACGCGAATTTAAAACTAGAAACGGACGCTCAGTATTTGACGGAGGAGGTGTTAAACCTGACATAGAAGTTAAACTTCCAAAAACAGCTCAGATAATTACGGATTTAGAAAACAGCTTTTTATTCTTTGATTTTGCAAATCAATATAGAAATTCAATAGAACATATTTCAAGTATTAAAGATTTTAAAATTGATGAAAATATTTTCAATTCGTTTGTTGATTTTGTCTCTAAAAAGTCGTTTTCCTCTAAAAATAAAAGCGAAATCAATTTAGATAAACTCAAGGAAAGTCTCAGAGAAGACAGCCTTTTTAATTCCGAATTGAACACAAGTATTTCTAACTTAGAATTAAAATTACTTGAAGCCAAAAAAGCCGAACTATTGAAACATAAAGTTGAAATTAAAAAACGATTATTAACTGAAATTGGTATAAGGTATTATTTTGAGGATGGCTTTTTCGAAAGTAGCTTTCTTCACGACCCATATATTTCAGAAACACTTGAAGTTCTTTCTCAAACTTCAAAATACAATAATCTTTTAAACACTAAATAATTGGACACATATCAATTCGACTTCTGGTTTCTTGTTTTGGTGCTTGTGATAGGCTTAGCTGGTGGTTTTCTTGCGGGGTTGTTAGGAGTTGGTGGTGGCTTGGTATTTGTGCCAGTGTTTCAAGAAATTGTTCGAAATCATCTCATTGAAACTGATAAAGTTTCATACGTTTTGGCCAATAGTTTATTTGTTGTGTTTGTTGTTGGAATTAGTGGATCTTATAAGCAATACAAATTAAAAAATACTCACATTCCCTCTGCCTTATACACTGGCTTATCGGCAATTTTTTCTTCCCTTACTCTATCGTTTATTTTGAAATATTACGATTTAAATAATCAAAAAGTATTCAACTATATTTTTTCTGGGATTCTAATATTGACCGCTTGGAGGATGTGGGCTGGACGAAATTCGAAAGAAAGCCAAAGTGAAGTTTTAAACCTACCAAAGTTAAGCAAATTTATACCTGCAGGCTTATTTTCAGGCTTTATAACAGCACTTACTGGTTTGGGTGGTGGTGTTATTATGATTCCTTATTTTACAAGAATCATGAAGCTTCCTGTTAAGTTCTCAACTGGGCTATCTCTAACAGTAATTCCAATAATTGCGTTTCCTCTATTGTTGTTCTATATTTTTAATGGTCCACAGCAAGAAATGTATCCAGGTTGGCAAACAGGTCATATTTTATGGCCTGCCATTTTACCAATGATTATTGCTGCGGGGATTGCATCTCCTCTCGGTGTCAAAGTAGCTAATATGATTAAACCTAAAACACTATTAACTGTGTTTCTTATCTTTATCACAATAAATATTATTAAAATTCTATTGTTCTAATCAGACTCGATTGCTTGCATTTGTAATTGAACTTCTGCTGATGGAGATTCTATTTTATTAAGAACAATCTTTCTTTTAAGAAACAATTCCAGTTCAGGCTTTTCTTCAATTTTCCAGTTTAAGCCACTTAAATGTTTCTCATCATCCGGAAATTCTTTAATCGGATAAATTTTTCCTTCAGGTTCAGCATAGAAACGAATTGACTTCACTTTTGAAGAGTCAAATCCAATTTGCATACGTTTACATGCAACTTTGTTTACACCTGTGTATTCTGCCGTATCAGTTTCATTGTTTCTAAGATAGTAAATACTTTCTGCATTGCCTTGTACATCTACTAATTTTAGTGCATTGCTGTCAAAATAATTAATCAACTTTTTACCTGAAATCTGATTGAAATGATCTTCTTTAACTTCGGAAGCCAAAAATGCATCTTGCGTCACAATTAAAGAATGAATGGATTTATTTCGGATATAGATATCCATGGTATCACCAGTAATTTGATTCTTTTGATTCCATAAAATTGGGGCTTGAAGTAAATGAATTACGGAATCTTGAAAATCGTAAATTAGTGAATCGCAATGCCCCTGAAATTCTTTTTGAAGAATGGATGTATTCTTAAAAGCTCGCAATACCTTATTCAAACTATCGTTCTTAAAATACATGGTATCAGCCATCAAATACATGGTATCTTGTTTATCAACTTTAACAGAAAGTGGATTGCCGGATATTACACTAATTTTAGATTTTTGGTAATATTTTCCATACTGCCCATATAAATCTATGTGCTCAGTGCTATCATAAAGCCAAATATTTCCAATACCAATTCCGATGCCCTCAATTTTATCATACAACAAGCTATCAGCTGATATAAAGCTAGAATCACTATAAATAGTGGCACGTTTACTGAATTGGGCTCTTTCTGTTTTTGTGTTATACCAACCATAATTGCAAATTATCTTGTTCTCAGAACTTACAATTCGAGTAGGACCATAAAAGAATGCAGTTTTTGTGTTTGCAAAATAATCAAGGGTATCCGACTTCATTGTATAATCTGGTGTGGTTAATTCTACATTTTCTTTAAAATGGAAAACATTTCCTCTTCTGTTATAAAACCCTTTTACGCTTTTCAAGGTATTATTCTCGCTTAAAATATCAGCGCCATTGCTGTAATAACCCACTTGACTATTGGTATTGTATTGAATAGAAGTCGTTATTAAGGTCATTTTTTCGTCCTTAAGTATTACTTCATCACCTGTTACGGTTGCAGTTTTGGTGTTTTCATCGTAAACAAGATAATCCCCCCCAGTTAAGGTAAAAGTGTCTGGCTGATAGATGTAGATATTTCCAAATCCTTCAATTATGCCTTCACTTGTTTTACGAATGGCGCTATCACATTGTATAAACACTCCTCCATGCTTAATTACCACATTATTTACAATATAAAGTTGTTGTTTTACTTGGTCAAAATTCATCTTCTCGCCTCCAATAATTTCTACTTTTGATTGTCCATGGGAATATGAACAAAACAACATGAAACCTAATAAAACTAATATTCTTGATGCCAAAGTTGAACTCTATTTGATTAAAAATCTATTTCTTACCTTTGTCAAAATTAATGCCATGCTTTCTGAATTTGAAAACTTTGTAAATAAAAACAGACTCTTTTCCAGAAAGGATAAGCTATTATTGGCGATGAGCGGGGGCATAGATAGCATTTGTTTATTCCACATCCTTCGAAAAAAAAACTATCAATTTTCAGTAGCACATTGTAATTTTCAATTAAGAGGAAAAGAAAGTGATGAAGATGAAGCTTTTGTTAGGAAACTTTCAAAACGATACAAAATTCCATTTTATACCGTTCAATTTGACACTCATAAAGAATCTAAAAAAAGAAAACTAGGTATACAAGAAACAGCTCGTGAATTGAGGTATTCTTGGTTTCAAGATCTTAAAAAAAGTGAAAAATTTAGCTATATTTTAACAGCGCATCACCAAGGAGACAATACAGAAACGTTTTTAATAAATATTATCCGTTCTACTGGAATTTCGGGTTTACATGGAATATCTATAAAAGCAAATTCAATTGTTCGACCTTTAATGTTTACAGATAGAGCATCCATAGACTTGTTCATTAAAAAATATTCATTTCAATTTAGAGAAGATTCGAGCAACTTGAAAGATGATTATTTGAGAAATAAATTAAGACATCAATTAATTCCAAAATTTAGGGAGATTGAACCAAAAATTGATGAATTGATTTCAGGCTTATCATCAAGAATTTTAAATTATGAGACTCTAAGTCAAAATCTAATTGAAAAAAAAGTTTATGAGAACTCTGTAGCTGTAAATGGTGGTTCATTTTTAACCGATCAGGCATTTGATTCCATCAATTCTCCCTCCGAATTTTTATATCAAGCCTTTAAAAAATATGGATTTAACTACAATCAATTTTCTGCCTTTAACTCATTAAGTGGCTCAAGATTAGGAGCAAATATAGAATCTGCAAACTGGAAGTTAACAAGGGAGCGAAATGGTTTTTTTCTCGAAAACAAAACATCCATCTTAAATAAAGCAATTCAAATTAATGCTTATAATTCAACAATTGAATTTAATTCGAATACATATGCTTTTAAGTCGATTTTAAAAAGTAAAGTCGATTTTAAAAAGGTAAACACCTTGTATTTTGATATAGATAAATGTCAGTTGCCTTTAGAAATTAGATTATGGAAAAATGGAGATAAAATGAAACCACTGGGAATGAGAGGAAACAAAAAAATAAGCGACATTCTAACGGATAAAAAAATAAGCACTGCTATAAGAAATCAACAATGTGTCCTATCAAGTAACAGCGGTGAAATAATGGCTCTTTTGCCAAATGTGAGTAGTGAACACCATAAAATCACCTCAAGCACAACGCGTGTTTTGTGTGTTAATGTCAAAAGCATTTAATTTGTATATTACAATAACCTCATTCATGAAATATTTTTACTTAAGTTTAGTCCTATTTTTCTCGTCAATTCAAACCATCAATTCTCAATGCGCACTAAGCCCTTTGAGTTTAAGCGAACGTGTAAACAAATCTACTTTAATAGTTGAGGCACGTGTTGTGTCAAAACAATCTTACTGGAATGACAATCATGATATGATATTTACTTCACACAAGATCGAGATCAGTAAGGTATTAAAAGGTTCTGAATTAATCAATTCTTCCTTTATTAATGTAACTACAACTGGCGGAACAGTTGGTCTTGATGCAATAAAAATGGAACCTGAATTGGAATTAGAAATTGGTGACATTGGAATATTTCTTTTAATAAATAAATCAAATGTTTGGGTTTCAGAAAGCGGACCTCAAGGTTTTGTAGAGATTGATAAACATACCGCCATTGGACACGATATTTTTAATACATATCCCGAAAACACTATTCAAGCCAGCATTCAAAAATTGACTGGAATTGAAATTAAAAGTGTGAATCCAAGTATTACAAAGATTATTATATCTAGAAAAAGGGCTGCTCCGGTGATTACATCTTTTTTGCCTAGCACTATTAATGCCGGAACTTCGAGTGTATTAACCATTAAAGGGAGTGATTTTGGTTCTGTAATTGATACCAATAGTGTGCAATTTAAAGACGCAAATTTTGGAGGAAGTAAATTTATTAAAGCTTTAAAAAACGATTATATTTCTTGGTCAGATACAATGATTGAACTCATTGTAAGAACGCGTGCAGGAACAGGTCAAATTAGAATTGACGCAGGGGCAAATGGCGTTGTAACAAGCAGCAATACCCTCACAGTCGAATTTGCACATTTAAATGTTATCAGAGGGGATACTAGTGGATTTGAAACTCAAGAAATTGGAATGAATGCCTCCAATGGAATTACTTGGATGATGAATCAAGATTTTTATGATTCAATTGGCGCAAGATCAGCTTTCATTAGAGGATTGGAAAGATGGCGTTGTGGAACATATATCAATTGGGATACCTTAGGACTTGTTAGTCATAGTGCAATAAAACCAGATGGTGTAAATATTTGTGCATGGGATACCAATAACAATATGCCAAGTGGTGTATTGGCACAATGTTTTAGTTATTGGTCAGGTTGTTTTACCCCAAACTTGAAGTGGTATGTGAACGAATTGGACATTCGCTTCAGAATAAAGCCTACCAATTCAACAAATTGGGAATATTCCACTGCTAATGCAGCTAATAACGAATTCCATTTTGAGTCGGTTGCTACACATGAATTAGGGCATGGACATCAACTTGGGCACGTTATTAACAGTAGTCAGGTTATGCATTATTCTATTGCAAATGGTCAAACAAAACCTGATCTCAGCTCAAACGATATTGATGCTGGAGATTATGTGATTTCTAAAAGTGCATCATCAATTTGTGGTAAAAGTATCCATAGTAAGTTGAATGCAGGAAATTGTGCTATAGTTGCTCCATCAGCAGATTTTACAATTTTATCTGGAAGCACAATTTGCAAAGGTGAAACAGTTCAATTCAAGGACACATCACAAGGGAACATATCGAATTATGCTTGGGAATTTGGAATCAATTCAAGCCCTTCAACTGCAAACGGTAAAGGTCCTCATAATGTCACATATAGCTCAGGTGGAAGCAAATCAGTGAAATTAACAATAACAACATTAAATGGAAATTTATCAAAAACTAAGAATATTACCGTTCAAAATGACACGAAAATGATTCCAAATTTTTCATTTACTGCGGCAGAAAAAGGAAAAGTTTCTTTCACGAATCTATCCAACAATTCAAGTTCAGATAAATGGTACTTTGGAGATGGAGATTCTTCAATGACATCAAATCCAAATCATCAATATGCGTCTGAAGGAACCTATTCTATACAATTAATTTCAAGCAACACTTGCAACACAGATGATACGATTCGTTCAATTGAAATTGCTTGGTTAGACTATGGTGTTTTGAAGAACACAGCTTGTTTGCTAGAACCAGTTGAATATATAGATTCTAGTAAAGGTAATATTACTTCTTGGACTTGGAATTTCAGTGGAGGAGTGCCAGCAACAGCAAATGGAAAAGGACCACATAAAGTAAGCTACAATACTCCTGGTGCAAAAAATACAAGTTTAACAATTGGTGTCAATGGGTCTCCAAATCAAACTTATTCAAGAGCAAACATAGTAACTATTGGAACAGACACATTTTCAAATGCTAACTTCACATACAGCTATTACGGAAAACAAATTGTAGGTTTTGTAAGCACTTCAACTGGAAGTAATTTAACTTATAAATGGTACTTTGGAGATGGGGATAGCAGTTCTGAAAAGAATCCAATTCATACATATACGGATGCAAACAACAAAACAGTTCAACTAAAAATTTCGGGTGATTGTTTTGATTCAGACACTACCATTCAATTAAGAGATTTTACAGATTTGATTGAAATTAATGAAGAAAACAAACTCATTGTTTCACCAAATCCTGCACAAAATTCATTTCAAATAATTTCAAATTTTGATGATGAAATCTTCTTAACCATTTATGATTTCACAGGTAAAGCATTATTTACAACTCACACTCAAACTGGTAAAACAATTGAATTGAATTCAATTTCTTCAGGAACTTATATAGTAAAAGCGGAATCAAATACGAAGATTAAGTCTTGTATAGTGGTTATTAATTAAACTTTAAAAAGGCAAATGCCCTTGAATTCGTATTATTTTTGGGTTATATGCTTGTTTTATAGGAGTTTGCAAAATAAACAAAAAAAGTAAGTATTAATTGCTTAAAATTTTTACTTTTGCAAAAAATAGATTGTAAGCATGTATTGGACTTTAGAATTGGTATCGTATTTAGATGATGCGCCTTGGCCAGCCACCAAAGATGAATTAATTGATTATGCAATTCGTTCAGGAGCTCCAATGGAGGTTGTAGAAAACCTTCAAGAGTTAGAGGATGATGGCGAGCCATACGAAAGCATTGAAGAAATTTGGGGAGATTACCCCACAGACGATGACTATTTCTTCCATGAGGATGAGCATTAGCTTATCCAAAAAACGCCTTCTGCCTTTTTTCTGTGAATGAACTTTTAGAGGCTTCTTTTACAACTGAATTTTGCTCAAATTGAATCACTGTGCTCGATTTAACGAGTATTTGATTTTTAAATTCCTCTAATGTGAATTTAGATTGATTATTCTTAATACTTTGATAGGTATACAATCGACATTTCTTGTTTTTTAAAGACGTGTTTAAAAACAATGAAATCTCACCATTTGATTTTTCGATATTAACCATTCCAGACTTAATCAGTTTACTAAGTTCTAAAGAAAATTCATCTTTATTCAGTGCTTCTTTGTAATCTTCATGATTTATAAAACCTTTACTTCTAAGTGCATTTTTTAAATATTCAGAATACTTGGCATTTTCATCAAATTCAAGATTTAAATCATTCTCATATAAGTAATTAAAAGCAAGCTTTTGATTGCTATTAAATACTTGGTAGTCGATTTTATTCTTATAAATAGTTTTTAAGTTGTTTTGTTCATCTTCAATCGACTTATTCAAAAAGTCGAAAAACTTATTTAAAAATTCAGATTCGTCGAATTGTTTTTTATTTATTTGAGCAAAAAGAAATTTTTCAATATTAAACCTTTGAGCAAACGGTCCATACTGTTTCCACAAATTATAATTTAAGAAAAGAATGCACTGTCTTTTTGAGTCTTTAAAGGACTCAGTTTGTATCCAATCCAAAAATAATAATACAGTTTTCTCAATACTTGAATTTTTGCCAAACAACTGTTCATTTTTGACAAATAAATCCTTTAATTCAGCTGGACAATTTTGAACAACTTGTTCTTGATTCGAGAATAAATCTAGTCCAGCAGCCTTTGGCTCTTCACTTTGTGTGGAAAGCAATGAATTATATATTCCAAAAGAATCCTGATGCTTTATTTTAGAAAAACTTGAAAGTGATTGGACATACTGATCAGTTTCTTTTTTAATTAAAATATTCCGACTCTGCTTTGTCTCAATGTAATCAGGTATTAGTGCGATCGATGTTTGAATTTACCAAATGATCGCATACCATGCTGATTTAGTTTTAACACTCCTTTTATAAATTCTTTCGTCTGAATCTCGTCAAATCTAATTTGGTAAATAATTGGACTGTGCGATTCAACGCTTTACTTAATCTAATGAATGCTTCACTAAACTTAGCTCTTCTATCATCAATAGTGTTTATCCCTGACATTTTAATTCCATACAAAATAAATACAGAAACTGCGAAAAAAATAATACGTAAGTTCGTAATTAACACTCAGTTGTTAACATTTTAACTATATACATTGCATATATGCAATAATATATTGATTTTAATATAGTTTGTTGCGTAGCTTAGTATTCAAGATGGTGTCAAAGACGGATAACATCTTTTATTAATTTTATTCAATGCATCAAAGAATAATAGGCTAATGTTAAAATCTGGATTCAAGTGTGGAAATTATCGTGGCTTTGTTCTTATATTTGCATAAATGGGTATCTAATTTTATGGAATCAAATATTGAGGTTTTAGAATCCTTAAGGATGATAGATGATCATACTGTTGAAGTTAAATTTGATGATGGTGTCACTGTAAGTAAAGAAGACATGAGTGCTATACTTTCAAATCTTTATGAACTCACTCGCAACAAACCGTGTAAACGATTAATAATTATTTCGAAAGGTTTTTTAAAACATTCTGCTCGAATATTACTACAAGATGAAAAATAAGGCAAGGAAAATACAATTATTGCTGAAGCGGTTCTTGTAACTTCGTTGACTCAAAAGATGACTACGAATTTTTACTTGAAATTTATAAAAGATATCTATCCATGTCAATTTTTCACAGATATTGAAAAGGCCAAATTATGGCTAAATCAATTCTAATCTGCCCTCATCTTTAGCAACTCAACTACACCTTGCTTTAGGGAATTGATATTGGTTTTTTCGGTGGCTGAAATAAATACCACAGGTGAATGCTCTTTACTTAACCAACTTTTTTCAAACTCTGTTAGAACAGTATCAGGATTATCTTTCAAATAAGCATCAATCTTATTAAAAACAAGTAATGTGGGCTTGTTCCTTACTCCTATTTCAAATAAAGTTTGCTTTACTAAACTCATTTGATTTTCGAAATCTGGATTTGATATATCAATAACATGGATAAGCATATCTGCTTCTAAAACCTCTGCTAGTGTGCTTTTAAAGCTCTCTATTAAAAGTGTTGGGAGTTTTCTTATAAAACCAACAGTATCGCTCAAAAGAATTGGTATATGAACGCCTTCATTATTTTTATCTTCAAGTACAACTTTCCTTACAGTTGAGTCCAAGGTTGCAAACAATTTATTTTCAGCTAGTAAATCCGCTCTACTTAATAAGTTCATGATGGTGCTTTTACCAACATTGGTATACCCAACTAAGGCTACCCTTTTCTTGTCAAACCTATTTTGCCTTTGAACCTGATTTTGCTTTTCGATTAAACTTAACTTATCTTTAAGCTTACTTATATTGCTTCGAATTACCCTTCTATCTGTTTCAATCTCTGTTTCCCCTGGTCCCTTCATTCCAATACCTCCTTTTTGTTTGGATAAGTGAGTCCACATCTTTGTCAGCCTTGGCAATAAATACTGGTTTTGAGCAAGCTCAACTTGTGTTTTTGCTTGAGAAGTTTTTGCATTCTTTGAAAAAATATCAAGAATGAGCATGCTTCTGTCAATAATTTTGATGTCTTTGATGGCTCTTTCAATATTTCGTATTTGAGAAGGGCTTAGTTCATCATCAAAAATGACAACATCAGCATTGTGAATATCCACCAATGTGGCTAACTCTGATAACTTTCCCTCCCCTATAAAGGTTCTTGGGTCTGGATAATCCAAATTCTGTGTTAATCTTGCTTTTGTTATCGCTCCTGCAGTGGTAGTAAGGGCCTCAAGTTCATCAAGATAATCATTTATCCTTCCTGTTCTGTCCGATTTAAGATGAACTCCAACTAATATTGCGATTTCTTGTTTTGTTGCAGTATAGAAATATTCTGGTTTCAATAATTATTTTTTGCTTTCAACCCACAAACATAGTAATTTGCCATTTATTTCACGCATCTATTGAAATTAATTGTCAAAATAACTTACAAAGCTTTTTTATTTGTGTTTATTAAGCTCTTATTTGTTTCGAATTGCCATTCACAGCAGGTAATTTGGGCAAATAAAAACAATCTTGATAAGCAGACAAATTTCACCAAAGTTCTCGGTCAAAATAGATATGGTGTTTATGTATTAAAACATAAAAACTTAACTTTTCGTAGATATTACATTTTGGAATATTTTGATCATAAAATGAACTTGATTAAAAATAAAACATTCAAGATTCCTGGAGCAGAATTAGAAAAAGTTGTTGTTCACAAAGAAGGTATACTTGTGTTCACAAAAGAATACCAAAAAGGGAGATTTCACAGGTTGATGATGCAATCTATTGATTCAAATTTAAATGAATCAAGCATTGAAACAATCTTTACTCATGATGAAAAAGACAAAAAAATATCGGATATTCGGATTGAATACAACAATGATAGGACATTATTAATGGCTTGGTATGTGGAAGAAAGTGGGTCCGTAAGCAAATTAAAATACCATTTGATTTCGTTAACAGCACCTATACGAAGTGGTGAATCCACTATTGATGCTCCACTTGAGCATATTTATGTTGGTGATGCAATCATTGATAACACAGGAAATCTTTATCTATTTTATACGAGATCCGAAAAATTCACAAGTAAACAAGCCTCCGACTTTGAGCACAGATTATTAAGTTTAAATATTGAAAACAATATAATTAAAGATGTTTTATTAAATAATGAGATTACTTTCTTTTCATCCTATAAATTAGAATTTAATCCAGAGTTTAATGTTGTCTACGGTTTTGGTTTAATAGGGGAAGAGAATGAAGGAAGACAATAAAGGATATTTCTTTATCCGACTTGAATGTGTAACTCAAAGCATAATTTCGAATCTAAATTTATTGACTTCGGATAGAAGTTTGGTTAACTCTATAATTGGATTGAAAAAATGAACAAAAAGGTGAAAACATCAGTAAATTTAAAATTAAAAGCTTTATACCACGGACTGATGGAGGTATTTTAATAATATGTGAAAGGTATTTATTACGACTCAAAGTGATGTTTTTTACGTTAATGGCATCCCACAAAGCACATATGCTAAAATATACAATAATGGATGAAGTTATGTTGTTAAATTTAGACAGTAACAGTGTTAGTTCAATGGAGTGATGTGATTAATAAAAACCAATCTTCTAGTAATGATGGTGGATATTATAACAGCATTATTGTTATGATAAATAGTGCAGAAATTAATATTCTTTACAACGACAGACAAGCGCCAATGCTGATATCATTCAGATAACATATAATGAATACGGTATGAGCACAAAATATTAATAAATAATGAGCAATTTTACGCTAAAGTAATACCAATTGAAAGCAATCAAGTGAGTGCAAATAGCATCGTTTTACCAATTAATCAAAATCGCGACTTTACCTATATAAAACTACTCTATTGATTCGTTTATTTTCATATACGTTTAACCAAACCATCTTGTTTTTATTTATTTTCACGGTGGTAATTCGAACTACAGGTATACTGGATCCTTACGTTAACACAACCCAATCTTTAAATATTAATTATTTAACCGATTTTTTCAACTGGATTAATTATTATCCATTGGTTGGTTTTGCGATATCAACCTTAATGGTTTTCATAACCGCAATTGTTTTTAATAAAATTTGCATCAAACACGAATTGATTATTTTTCCTTCCTATTTGCCTGCTTATTTTTTTATTTTATTAAATTCAGTATTTGTAGATCAGTTTTATGCAGGTCCGGTAATTTTTGTCAATTTTTTCTTAATTGTTTCTTTAGGCTCAATATTAAATCTTTATCAATCTGAAAACACGAGTATTTCTATCTTCTCAGCATCTACTTTGGCCGGTTTAAGCGCCCTGCTGAATATGACCTATATAGCTTTTTTCATCGTGGTTTTAAATTGAATTAAATATTTTTAGATCCTTTAATTAGGGAAAATATTTCTGCCATGATTGGGTTTTTGATGCCACTTTATATTGGCACAATGATTAATTATTTAATCAATGGAAGTTTTCTACCAATAAATATATTCTTCCCAGACTATGGTGTTTTTAATTCTCAGCTTTGAATTCTGCTTTACCCAAACATTGGGTTGGTGGTACTAGCAGTTTTTAGGATGTATAAAAACTTCTATAGAAACTCTACCAAACAGAGAAGGTCAATTCAATTTATGCTAATTCTATTGATTGTTTCTGTTATTATTTTAACGTCACGCATTCAAAATGCGACAAAGAGTTTGCCTTTTGTTCGAGGACTTAGCTTTCTATTTCTCCTTCTACTTTTCGAATAGTAAGATTAATATTTTAAAAGAAATCGTAAATATGATGCTGATAGTTGCAATCTTATACTTTAGGTGGTATAATTAAGCTTTTAGTTTTGATTCACAGATTTTAAGAATTCAGCGTCATTTGGTTTCACTCCTGATGCAAAATAGTACACCAATTTGCCCTCAGGGTTAACAACAAACTTGTTAAAATTCCATTTTACAGTAAAATCTTCTACTCCATTGTTCTTTTTTTGAGTTAACCATTGGTAAAGTGGATGTTGATTCTCTCCTTTCACATCAATTTTCTCCGTCAATGGAAAGGTAACACCGTAATTTTTTTGACAAAAAGTTGCAATTTCGCTAGCGGTTCCCGGTTCTTGGCCTCCAAATTGATTACAAGGACAACCCAAAACAACAACATTTTTATCTTTGTATTTTGCATAAAAGTTTTGCAAATCCTCGTATTGAGGTGTAAAACCGCATTCGCTAGCGGTATTGACGATAACAACATACTTGCCTTTATAATCAGCCATATTTATTTCACTGGTTCCATCCAAGCTTTTTAACTTAATATCATATATTGACATACTTGTTGTAGTTTGATTTGAATTGTCAATTTTTCTGCTTTTACCAACAAAACAAGAACTTAAGAAAGATAGTATTCCCATGATTATAATAGTGCGTCTCATAAACAAGGAACAAAAATAAGTGGAAAGTGTTTTATATCATTTAAAATAATGTGAAAAAATGAAAAAGCGGATATAAGAATAGTAAAAGCCTATTAATCGAAAATACTCAACACATATGTCGGATTGTTGAAATTATTTCTGATCTGAACTTAAAATATACAATACCTTTGCCTTCCGTGGGGATAATTAAGAAACTTGCTTCTCAAACAATCGTGTATGGAATTAGTTCTATGTTGGGAAGGTTTATCAATTTTCTACTTATTATTCCACATACCAAATATCTCGATTCGGTTAATGCATATGGTGATATAACCACGATTTTTGCGTTTATGGCGTTTTTAAATATCATTTTAACTTATGGTATGGAAACCACCTTCTTCAATTTTATTAGAAACGGTAAATCATCTGAATTGGTTTTTTCTATCACTCAAAAAAGTATTTTATTTAGCACTTCCATTTTTATCCTTTTTATTCTTCTTTTTCCTTCATTTAGCAGTAATTTTATTGGTTATCCTCATCACAAAGAATATATATACATTTGTCTGATTTTCCTAGTTTTTGATACTTTGTCAGTGCTACCTTTTGCGCGTATTCGATTTGAGGAAAAACCTCTCAAATTTGCTTTAATAAAACTAGTAAACATCATTATCAATGTCTGTCTAAACCTATATTTACTGATCTATACCCCTGATTTTCTGAGTGAATTTGATCAAGTATCTTTAATTTTAATCGCAGTGGCAGTGGCAAGCTTTTCTTCATTTATCTTACTTTCACCATTGGCATTTGATATTTTCCAACCCTTCGATTTTTCATTGTATAAACAAATGCTTAAATACGCTTGGCCATTAATTTTTGTTGGCTTTGCCGGTATGATAAATGAAACTCTCGATCGTACTTTATTGAAAAAACTATTGCCAGCTTCGGAAGGCTCGTATCAAAATGGTATTTATGGAGCATTTTATAAACTTACCATGATAATGACCATGTTTGTTCAAGCATTTCGTTTTGCTGCTGAACCACTTTTCTTTAAACAAAAAGAAAGTGCAGAAAATCGATTGGTTTATGCACATGTGATGTATTGGTTTATTGGCGTTTGTACATTTATATTTTTAGGATGTATGTTCTTCATTGATGAACTTGCTCATTTGTTTATTCGAAATTCTTCTTACTTTGAGGATTCAAATGGATTATTTATAGTTCCCATACTTTTGTTAGCAAATATGTTCTTGGGAATTTATTACAATTTAAGCATTTGGTATCGTTTTACCAATAACACAAAACGTGGTGCCACTATGTCCATAATTGGTGCTATAACAACGGTTCTACTCAATTTTATATTTATTCCAAAATATGGTTTTGTGGCTTGTGCCTGGATTACATTAATTGTATATGCAGGTATGTGTGTGATGTCTTATGTATGGGGAAATTTGTACTATTCCATTCCATATACACTTAAAAAATATTTAATTTTAATTGGGGTTTCAATCCTTTTATGGAGTGTTTCACTTTTTTTTGAGAGTCATTTTTCTGTCAAATGGTTACAAATTGTAATAAACACTTCACTCCTTTCGTTGATGTTGTTGATAATTTGGTTGCTACAACCTAATCGAAAAATTGCTTAAATTTGCAGACCCTTTGGAAAAAATTCAAGTTAAAATATTAAATAAAGGCAAATGTAATTCTCCTGAATATCAGACGGAGTATTCAGCAGGAGCTGATATATGTGCCAATATTGAACAAATCATAGAGATCAAACCTCTAGAAAGGATGTTGATAGGCACAGGTTTATACATTGAATTACCAATTAATTTCGAAGCACAAATAAGACCAAGAAGTGGTTTAGCGCTCAGACATGGAATTACTGTTTTAAACTCACCTGGTACCATTGATGCAGATTACAGAGGTGAAATTAAGGTTTTACTTATAAATTTGGGAACAGATTCTTTTCAAATAGCGCCAGGCGATCGAATTGCTCAAATGGTAATTGCACCATGTAATCAAGTTATATGGAAGGCCGAAAATGAATTGTCAAGCACCCAAAGAGGACAAGGAGGATATGGACATACAGGAACAAAATAAATCATCAGTATAAATGAGTGGAATGAATATAATAATACCAATGGCTGGAATGGGAAAAAGAATGAGACCTCATACTTTAACAATCCCAAAACCTTTAATACCAATTGCAGGTAAGCCAATTGTGCAGCGTCTAGTTGAAGATATAGCTGCTGTTTGCAAAGATAAAATAAACGAAGTAGCATTTGTGATTGGCGATTTCGGTCCTGAAGTTGAAATTCAACTGATAAAAATTGCAGAAAGTATAGGCGCAGAAGGCAGAATATACTATCAACACGAAGCCTTAGGAACCGCTCATGCAGTAATGTGCGCTACTCCTTCATTGACTGGTGAAGTTATTGTTGCATTTGCAGACACCTTATTTAAAGCTGAATTTGATTTAGATAAATCTGCCGATGGTACAATTTGGGTTCATAAAGTTGAAAACCCTAGTCAATTTGGCGTAGTAAAATTAGATGAAAACAATAATATCTCTGACTTTATTGAAAAACCTACAGAATTCATTTCAGATTTGGCTATAATTGGTATTTATTACTTCAAGGATGGTGAAAATCTTTTGGACGAAATTCTATATTTAGTTGATAATGATATCAAAGACAAAGGTGAATATCAACTAACTAATGCTTTGGAAAATATGAAAAACAAAGGATTAGAATTTAGGCCTGGTGAAGTTGAAGAATGGTTGGATTGCGGTAATAAAAATGCAACTGTCTTCACAAATCAACGAATTCTTGAAATTAAAAAATCTGAATTTACTATTGATCCGACCTTATACAACCATGGAACTAAAATTATTGAGCCATGTTTTATCGCCAAGGATGTAGTTCTTGAAAATTGTACAATAGGACCACACGTGAGCATCGGAAAAGGTACTGTAATAAAAAATTCAAACATTTCTAATAGCATAGTGCAGAATAATTGCACCATTGAGCATGCTGACTTTTCAAATAGTATGATCGGAAACCACGTTATGATTAATGGCCAATGCAAAGAAATTAATATTGGCGACTACAGTTCATTAAATTAAACCATATTGAAATCCAGCTTACATATAATTCTTCTGATAATTTTATCAGGAAGTATTATGCTTTTTGTAAGCTGTAAGCCTAAAAAATCCGTATTAGAAAACAATGGTAATGAGCAAGTAGAACAAACTACTAAATTCAACACATATTTTATTGATGGATGTACCCATTTCAATAATGGAAACAATGAAACAGCTCTTAAATTACTAAATAAATGCCTTGAAATTAAGCCAGATGAGGCTTCCGTTTATTTTCAAATAAGCAAGGTTTTGTCTTCGAGTGGTGAAGCTGATAAGGCACTCACAAATGCACTAAAGGCAAACGAACTAGCCCCA
>JAWKNQ010000010.1:0-64560 GCA_041391605.1 Bacteroidia bacterium | reverse complement strand
TATTTGCGTTCGACGATGATGTGGGTCCAGGTTTACCTTTATGGTTACCTAAAGGAGCGGCTATTATTGAATTATTAGAAGCTTTTGCCAAGAAGAGTGAGAAGGAAGCTGGCTATATGCGAGTTAAATCTCCTCATATTGCGAAAGAAACCATGTATTTAAAAAGTGGGCACCTACCCTACTACAAAGACAGTATGTTTCCTCCTATGGAATTGGATGGTATCAATTACTATCTCAAGGCCATGAATTGTCCGCATCACCACAAAATATTTGCCGCTACGCCTAAATCATACCGAGATTTACCCGTTCGCTATGCGGAGTATGGAACATGTTACAGATACGAACAAACTGGCGAATTATTTGGTTTGATGCGTGTCCGTTCTTTACAAATGAACGACGCACATATTTATTGCACTAAGGCCCAATTTGAAGAAGAATTCAGAAATGTTAATGCGCTTTATTTGAAATATTTCAAGGTATTTGGAATTGATAAATATGTGATGCGCTTTAGTAAACACGACCCTAAAAAATTAGGTCAGAAATACATAAACGAGCCAGAACTTTGGATAGAAACTGAGGAAATGGTTAGAAATGTGCTTGTAAAATCAGGTATTCCCTTTGTGGAGGTTGAAGACGAAGCTGCGTTTTACGGACCAAAGATTGATATCCAAATTTGGAGTGCGATTGGTAGAGAATTTACCTTGGCTACTAATCAAGTAGACTTTGCACAGGCTGCGCGTTTCGACTTGTATTTCATCAATGAAAAGAGCGAAAAGGAAGTGCCATTGATTATACACCGAGCGCCATTGAGCACACATGAGAGATTTATTGGATTTTTACTTGAACATTATGCTGGGAAATTTCCATTGTGGTTGAACCCCGAACAGGTAATGATATTGCCAATTAGCGAAAAGTTTCAAGAATATTCAGAAAAAGTTTTAAATGTTCTAAAAAAGCACGATATTCGCGCCCTCATTGACGACAGGTCGGAAAAAACCGGCAAAAAGATTCGTGATGCTGAGTTAAAGAAGGTTCCACTGATGCTAATCATAGGCGAAAAGGAACAAGAAAGCAACAGTATCTCGGTCCGCAAGCAAGGTGGTGAAGACATGGGATCAATGACAGTTGAATCATTTATTCAGTGGGTAAATGAGGAGATTGAAAAACAAATGAATTAAAAACTTAAAAAATAATTGCAAAAAAAGCCGTTTAAACCAACCGTAAAACCAAGGCCTAATCGTCCCCGTCCGAAGCGTGGTAGAAGAGAAGCCCTACACAGAATCAACAAATTTATTACTTCTAATGAAGTTAGGGTGGTTGGTGAAGGAATTGAATCTGAGGTACTCTCATTATCTGCAGCCTTAAAGTTGGCTGAAGATAGAGAACTTGATTTAATTGAGATCTCTCCCAATGCCGAACCTCCGGTTTGTAAAATTGCTGATTACAATAAGTTTTTATACGAACAGAAGAAGAAGCAGAAGGAACTCAAAGCGAATGCTGTTATCAATGAGGTAAAAGAAATTCGTTTTGGACCGAATACCGATGAGCACGACGTAGACTTCAAATTGAAGCATGCCACTAAATTTTTAAATGAGGGTGCTAAAGTTAGAGCTTACGTGTTTTTCAAAGGGAGGACAATAGTATATAAAGAAAGAGGAGAAGCATTACTTATGCGATTTGCAAATAAATTGATTGAAGAAGGAATCGCAAAATTGGAGTCAAACCCAAAACAAGAAGGTAAGAAGATGATTATCCTTTTAGGACCAGTAAAGAAAAAATAACAAAGAAATAATACCCTACAATTATGCCAAAGATGAAGACAAACAGTAGTGCTAAAAAAAGAGTTAGAATTACGGGCACAGGAAAAATAAAGCGCAAAAAAGCGTTCAAAAATCACATTCTAACCAAAAAATCCACTAAACGTAAACACGAATTAACGAAAAGCGGATTAGTTAGTGATGTTGATATGCCAAACATGAAGTTCATGTTGACAATAGGCAAATAAAAGAGAAACCAACCTTGTCAGGCATAAAGTTTCTGCCCGTGTAGAACGCCTGCCAAAACTCAAAATAACTATATAAAGAAACAAGAGAAATGCCTCGTTCAGTTAATCACGTAGCCAGTAAGCAACGTAGAAAAAAGGTTCTCAAAATGGCCAAAGGCTATTTTGGAAGAAGAAAAAATGTATGGACTGTTGCCAAAAACGCAGTTGAAAAAGGTTTAACGTACGCGTATCGCGATCGTAAACAAAAAAGAAGAAACGTTCGTTCTGTATGGATCGTTCGTATCAATGCCGCTGTAAGAGAACATGATATGTCATATTCTGAATTCATCGGTAAATTAAACGCTAAGAACATCACATTAAGTCGTAAGGCTTTAGCTGACTTAGCCATGAATCACCCAGAAGCTTTCAAAGCAATTGTTAATGAAGTGAAAGATGCTACTCCAGTGTCTCGCCCAGACAATGCTCCAAAGGCAAAAACAGTTTCAAATGTTGAAGCTCCTAAGGCTAAAACAACTAAAACAGCAGCTCCAAAGGCTGAAACTAAAACTGCGAAGAAAGAAGTTAAAGCAGAAGTTGAAACTCCAGTAGTTGAAACTCCAGCAGAAGATTCTAGCTCAGATGAAGCTCCAGTTAAAAAAACTAGAGCAAAAGCAAAGAAAGCAGATGACGATTCTAAGGAAGACAAATAATTAATCCAATTATAAACGAAAAAAGGGAAGTTAAACTTCCCTTTTTTTATGTCCTAATTTATTTGAATGAATTAGACTTCTAATTCACGTACAACTCCCATATTGCTAAATTTCTCAATTCGCTCATCAATTAATTCCTCAGGAGTTTTCTCTTTTAATAATTTGTACTGTCTTTTTATTTCCTTTTTAACCGTTGCAATGGTTTTCTCAATGTCATTATGAGCTCCGCCTAATGGTTCATCAATAATGCCATCAATTAATTTGTTTTTAAACATGTCGTCAGCGGTTAATTTCAATGCATCTGCTGCTTTTTCTTTAAATTCCCAAGTACGCCATAGAATAGAAGAACAACTTTCTGGAGAAATGACAGAATACCATGTGTTTGCCATCATAAATACTTTATCGCCAACACCAATACCCAATGCACCTCCACTTGCCCCTTCTCCAATGACTATACAAATAATCGGAACCTTTAGAACCGCCATTTCCATTAAGTTTTTGGCAATTGCTTCACCTTGACCGCGTTCTTCAGCTTCTAAACCAGGCGATGCTCCTGGTGTATCAATAAATGTAATAATCGGTCTTTTAAACTTCTCAGCCAACTTCATCAAACGCAAAGCCTTCCGATACCCTTCCGGATTGGGCATTCCGAAGTTTCTGTACTGACGATCTTTTGTATTTCTGCCCTTTTGCTGACCAATAAACATGTAAGATTGGCCATCCATACTTCCAAAACCACCAATCATTGCCTTGTCGTCTTTTACATTTCTATCTCCATGCAGTTCCATGAAGTCGGGTGCCATTCCATAAATATAATCTAAAGCATAAGGACGTTCAGGATGTCTGGAAATTTGAACTTTTTGCCAGCCACTTAAATGTCCATAGACACTTTTCTTTGTTTCGGCAATTTTACTTTCCAATGATGCGATTGTATCGCTCATATTCACTTTACCTTTCGCGTGTGTCTCATTAGCTTTATCAAGTTGTTCAACTAATTCTTGGATCGGTTTCTCAAAATCAAAATACATAAGCAATTATTTACCAGTGGGCGAAATTAACTCAAAAATCATTCATTTTTATAATTTAATCCAGTATAAAGTAAACTGTGATCACTGGAGAGTTTAATTGTCTCATACGAAACACATTCATAAATATCTGGAAATAAGATATAATCAATTCTAAAATTAGGCATTAATCCAATATAGGTTTTACCCATACCCGATCCTTTTGAAACAAAAGCATCCTTCACTCCCCTGCTCATTTTTGCGTAGGAATAGGATAAAGGTGGGTCGTTAAAGTCGCCAATCACAAAATGAGGATATGGACTATCACTAATGTGTTTGCGGATGCTTTCTACCTGCTCTGCTCGCTTCACATATGCGCTTTTCATGCGGTTTAACAAGCTTTTTGACTGTCTTAGTTTTTCATCATTATCATCGGGCATTTTTTTAATGAAGTTATAATCTTGCTTTTTAAATTTAAAAGACTGTAAATGAACGTTATAAACTCTGCACACGCTTGTGTCTATCTTAAGATCTGTAAATAGACACATATTCCCTGTTAATCCATCAAAATGCACCAATTGATTTTCAATAATTTTAAATTTAGAGAATATCGCCATACCGTAATCTCCTACTTTTCTTCCATCCTTTATATTTTGGAAATATGCATATTTATAACCAGCCGACTTGCGTATGGTATCAAATGTTGATCTTCCATTATCGTCCTTTAAATTTAAAAACTCCTGAACACAAACAACGTCTGCATCCAGTTCTTTTATTTTGGTTAACAACTCCCCAGAGTGCCATTTTGATTGAAAATACCCAAATAAACCTGCATTATAGGATACAATTTTGATGTCGCTCGAATTTGACTTCGATGGCATGCGCATTTGAAAAGTTTGATTAAAGAAAGATATGCCTAAAACTAAAACACCTAAACTTAATATGGCCTTTAAATTAAATTGAAACAACCAAAATAAGGCGAAGAAAATATTAATTAGAAGTAGTAATGGGTATGACAAGCCTAATAAGGCAAACAACCATGCTTCCCGGGGGCTAATGTATGTCGATAAATATGAGCCCGCCAATAATATGACTGCAATTATATTAAATGAAAAAACAAAACGTCTTAGAAAATGCAACACACCTATTATTAATCCTGACTCGCCTTAAATAATATATCCTTTTCCTCCTTGCTCAAACGATCATAACCTGATTTGGAAATCTTATCGAGAATAGCGTCAATTTCTTCTTGAGTTGGTTGTGTGTGAATAGTACCATTTTTCACTTTTGTTCGTGTCGTGTTTGTATTTTGATTCACTTCAACTTTAAATTTACGTTTAGTTGGATTCTGTTTTATAACTGGTTCAAACAATTTGATTTGAATTTTGTCTTTTCTATACAAAGCAAACAAACAACCAAAAATAGCTCCTCCAATGTGAGCAATATGTCCTCCAGCATTGGATTCTGGTATTGAAATCAAATCCATTACCAAATATGTGATGGCAATCCACATCAATTTAATTGGCAATATACCAAAAAGGTTTACTTTTAAATTTGGAGCGTAAATCGTTGCAGCAAATAAAATAGCCATCACAGAACCACTAGCTCCTATCAAAGTGTAATTTACACCTCTAAACACAGGAACATAATTTGACATTATCATGAATAAAAGTGCGGCTGATACTCCACCCCATATATAGACTCTCCATGCGTCTTTTTTTCTGAAAAAATCCATAAATATGGCTCCAGAAAAGTATAAGACCAACATGTTAAAAGCAAAATGAAACAAGCCTAAATGTGAGAATTGATAGGTGATAATTGTCCATGGTTTTGTAAAAAACAAGCTCCATTTGGATGGTAATGCTAAAAATGAAAGCGCGGGGTTTCCTGGCTCCACCATAAAGAATGCTCCCAGCTTAATGAAGATTGCCAAGAGAAAAAACACAGCATTCACAATTATTAACCTCAATATTGGTGAGGCATATTGAAAACGATATTTTAATTCATTAAATAGATTCATTCCTTACTACGAATATAACACAAAAATGATGTGATTTGTTGCTTAATATGTTAAATTTATTCAATTTTCGTTAAGCGCAAATTATAAGTGTCAGATTCTATGCTTAAAATCAATGGGTTCTCTATATTGTCAATAAAACGAATTCTATAAGTTCCATTCGAAATTACAACACAATCGTAAAAAACGTCTTCATTGTTCTCATCTAAAACATCAATTTGATCTCTTCCAATTTCTAAATATTTAGACATTTTTTCTCCACCCAAACTTAAATTGGTATACTTTACTGTTCTTAGCTGCTGAACCTGACGTTTAGCAAGCCAAAAAGCATTGTTCACTTTTAAAGATAATTCTGTATTGTGTATTAGCTCGTAGGATTGTTTCAAACAAGAATCCAAAGTGCTTGCCAAAATGTGAATTGAGCCGTTCTGCGCACTTTCTTCTAGGTCTTTTGACCAATCCAATTTTATACCTTTTTTCGCATGAACTGATTTGATGTTTATGCCTAAGGTATGATCGTTCTCATTATATATTAAATGCTTAAATTTCTTTAAATTGACATCTGTCCTCAAATTATCACAATATTCTTTAAGTCAAATTCCATTGAACCCACACTCCTTTTAATCTTCTTTGCAAGTTTGCAAGCCGAGTCTTTTTGACCTATTAAATTGTAATATTTAGCACTTAACAACCATACATCTGGTTGATCTGGTGCAAAACTATTTAAAGTATCTAAATCAACTTTTACATCCGTTCTGCCTATACCTAACTTATAACTTACACGAAGGAAAATCGAAGTGTATTTGTCATTACCCTCAATTCTAGGCACTAATTCATCTAATTTTACAATAGCTCCAATGGTATCACCAACTCCAAATAAACTTCTGGCGTAGAACAATTTTAAATATGCTTTGCTTAAACTGTCCTTCCATTGTTTTTTCAATCCAACATCAAAACACTGTAAAGCATCTTGGTAATTCCCTCTTGCCATTGCTATCATTCCTAAATTAACATAACCATCCGAATAATTCTCTCCTAAACGAATACTTCTTCTACATAGAAGTTGTTTCATGCTATCACTAAAAAGACTGTAATTGAGATGCGAAACTGCAAATTTCGCATAGATTTCGGGCTCATCAGGATAATAGGCGTAAAGTTGATTCAAGCTGTTCATCATATCCTTGTACTGCATCTTAAACATTGCAATATTTGCTTTTAAGGTATATGCATCCTTATTTCTAGAATCGAGTTCTAATATTCTCTCTACTGCCTTCTCGCATTCCACATCATTAGAATTTTGATAATAACCATAAGCTTCATCTACCAATTTAAGTATTGTAGAATCAATAGGTTCTTCTTCTGAAGATTGGTTAGTTGTAGTGTTTTGAGCAAACAGAATATTGGGTAAAATAAAAAGTACACCAATAAGAAATCGCATTTGAATTGACATGAGTTTACAAATATACATTCCCAAGCCTTCAATAGGAAGTCAAATGACCTCGGTTGATAAAATATCTGTTTGTTGACAGAATTTATCGATAAAAACTGCGTTTGTGTCCTAAAGAAATCAATTTCAATAGAAAGTCCTTATACTTGTAAACGAAAGTTTGTACCACATGAAAAACACATTACTGATTGCATTAATTCTACTCTCATTTCAAAACATTTCTGCTCAATCTAGATTCCGAAGCTTTAAAGGAAGAGTTGTTGATTCAGCCACATTTCAACCCATTCCCGATGCAACTATTAGTATATTTAATGCGAAGGATTCACTTCTTCTGAATTTTGGATTTACAACACCCAATGGAAACTTTACATTAAATACCACATCTTCTGACTCTGTTTTTGTTACGATAAGTATAGTAAACTACTATGAAAAAACATTTTTTGAGCCAGGAACAGAAAGCGGATGGCGTTTTCAAAATTACGGCGACATCAAACTGAACAAACTTCCTTTAACTCTGAAAGGATTTACAGTTCGATCATCTGCTATTCGCATGAATGGAGATACAATCGAAATTAATGCAAGCCGTTTTAAAGTGATGCCCGGTAGTGATGTGGCACAATTATTCAAGAAAATACCTGGATTTGAAATCAGTGTTAAAGGTGAAATAAAAGTGAATGGTGCTGATGTCAATAAAATTACTGTAGATGGTTCCGACTTTTTTGGAAATAACCCCGGGATGGTTTCGAAAAACCTATCCGCTGACATGATAGAGACTGTGCAAGTGTTTGAGGAAAGAAACGAAGATGGTTCACCAAAAGATGAGGCCAGTCAAGTAATAAACCTGAAACTAAAAAAAGGGAAGCGAAATGGGACATTCGGCGATTTTCTTGCTGGATATGGAACAAACGACCGCTATGAAGGCGGTATTCGTTTAAACAATTTTAAGAATGACCGCAAACTCTCATTTATTGTGAATAGCAACAATACAAATGAAACTGGATTTGATTTTGGATTTAAAAACTGGCACAATGCCAATCGTGTAGACCGAAATGGTGATCCAAACGACGGTATGTTTTATTACAACGGTGGCAATACTGGTGAAGGAAATATCAACAATAAAACAGGAGCAGGATTAACTTATTTCAATGAATTTAAAGGAAAAAGAAAAGTATCGGCCAATTTCTTTGTTGATCGAAATAAATACAACAGCATCTCTGCGTCAAAATCGTTCAATGGATTAAACGACAGCACTGAGCGTATTAATATTGATTCAAATAGTTCGAATGGATTAGTTACAAGTGGCTCAATGGAACTGACCATGAGTAAAGAAATAGACTCAACAGGTTATTATGACATAGGACTTACTGCAAACATTCGAGATAACAGTAGCAATATTCAAGGCATTAATGAAATTCGCTTAAACCAAACTGTTTTAAATTCAGGGAATTCTGAAACCCAAAATGAGAATCTGTCAAACTCACTGAAGCTAAGTAGTTCATTTCGCAAAGTTGCCAGAAAAACAAACGTTATGTCTTCTATGCCGCCGCTTCAGTAACGATGGACAACAAAGACGACAAGATGTTTCAATATTTGAATAATGCCACCGACACTTTTAACAATTTAAACCAAAGAGATGTGGCAAGTACAGAATGGATAGGAAAAATATACGCAGCGATGCCTTTGTATAAGCTCTTAACCTTGAACCTTTCTGCTGACCATTGGCAACAACTAAACAAAACTGAACAAATCACAAACTCTGCGGAAAACAGATTTAACAATCAATTTGAACAGAATTACACAACCCAAATTGATTCCTTAAGTATTAAATTTAATAACCATCAAACTCAAAACAGTGTAAAACCTTTTTTATCCATCAGAGGGAAGTATTATTATATGTCTGGAGGGGTTACTTGGTTAAATTTGCTTTTAGAAAACTCTTATCAATCAGGACAAGTATTGGCTCCAAAAAACTACAATAAAATATTGCCATTTTACAGTTTGAGCTACTACCCTGCCCGAAAAGCTTACTTGCATTTCTCCGCATCAAAAACAACGGAATTCCCTAAAATCACTGATTTGCTTCCAGTATTAAATATTGGGAATAACTACGAGCGTTCAATTGGAAACGAGTTTTTAAATCCTAGTGATAATTACAATGTCAGAATTTATACGAGTTTGTATAAGCTTAAAGGTTTCAAATATTTTTATTTTGGATCCTCAGCTTCAATGTCTAATAATGCAAAGATTTGGGTTAACAAACAAGGGGATGATGGAATTATTGTTAAAACACCAGAAAATGCCTCAGGTAAAAACAACTTAAATGCATGGTTTAATGTCTCTAAAAAACTTTACAAAATTGCCTATTTGTCTTTAAGTGCTAACAAGAATGACAGCAAAACACCTATCGTCATTAACAATCAAAAAGCATTTAGTGTCAATAAAGGAACTTCATTAAGTCCGACCTTTAACTTAAGTTATTCGGACAGTTTGGAATTAAGTGTTGGAATGACTTGGAATCGAAATAATTTCAGCAACACCATTAATAAGAACCTTGATTACATCCAAGACATCTACAGCTATTCGTTTGAAGCTCGTGTATTATTTAAGCCAGGAACAGAATTAAATACAAGTTTAAACATCAGTGACCAACGCAACGTGCCCGGGATTGGTAAAGTTATTCCTATATGGAATGCTTACATCCAACAACCTTTGGGAAAGAAAAGCAAATTGAATTTAAAATTGACCGCCTATGATATTCTCAAACAAAACACGAGTATCAGAAGGTATCAAAATGATAATTTTGTATACATTAACCAAAGCAATCAATTGCAACAGTATTTCATGTTGACTTTGGTCTATAAAATCAAAAAGATGGGTGGGCAAGAAGGAATGAATTATGTGTATTAATCCATATTAACATTAAGGAAACTTCAATTATCAATGAAAACAAAGGCATAGCGAGGCCTTCAATTATTTTAGCACATAAAATTTCATACACAAAGTTTACATAAGCCATCAAACTATGATTTTTATTTAAAGGATGCTTAATACAGGCTTAATATAGTGGGCACAGATTTGCATCATCAAAATAATACAAGATATGAAATTCAAATTCTTTAAATTAAGTGCATTCGCGCTACTCGCATTGACAGTAACTTTTACTGCATGTAAAACAGACGATCCAAAACCAGAACCTACACTAGACAATTCTGCTTATACAGAGTTAAAAGGTGATTTAGAAACTCAAACATTAGATGCTTCTAAAAAATATCTGATTGTTGGTACTGTGTTTGTAAACGATGGCAAGGTTTTAACAATCCCTGCTGGAACTAAATTATTTGGCCAAAAAGCAACAAAAGGCACTTTAGTTGTTAACGTTGGTGGTCAAATTATTGCTGAAGGAACAGCTAGCAATCCAATCATCATGACAAGTAGCCAAGCAGTTGGTGAAAGAGAGCAAGGTGACTGGGGTGGACTTATCCTTTTAGGTAAAGCAAACGTAAACCAAAACAATCCTTCAATTGAAGGTGTTAGTCCGTCTGTAAACTTTGGAACTTTCAACAGTTCGGCAAATGACAACGACAATTCTGGAATTCTTAAATATGTAAGAATTGAATACGCTGGTATCGCATTAACACCAAACAACGAAACGAACTCATTAACCATGGGTGGAATTGGAAATGGAACTACTATCGATTACGTTCAAGTAACTTATGGTGGTGATGATGGATACGAGTGGTTTGGTGGCACGGTAAATTGTAAACATTTAGTTTCTTATGGTTCTTGGGATGATGATTTCGATTGTGACTTCGGTTTCAGTGGAACTGTTCAATACGCTTTATCTGTACGTGACCCTTTCAACGCTGACCAATCTGGTTCAAATAGCTTTGAAGTTGACAACGACGGTTCTGGAACTAACGCAACTCCAAAAACTGCAGCTGTATTCTCAAACGTAACAATCTTAGGTCCTATCTTCGACTCAGCTAAAGCTAAATTTAATGGTAACTACCAACACGCTATGCACTTGAGAAGAAATAGTGAATTATCTATCTTCAACTCAGTTATCGTTGGATACCCAATTGGATTAAACTTAGACGGAACATTAGCTAACTACACTGGTGGAATGGGCGTATTGGATAACAATATCTTAGTTTCAACTGGTGGAAACAAAAAAGCTGCTGCTCCTTTCTATGCTGGAAAATCAGAAAGCTCTGCTGTAGCTGACTACTGGAGTACTACTAAATCAAACACTGTATTTACTGACGGAGGTTCAACTGGAAGTCCTGCATACTCAAATGCTATCTCAGCTGCTGGTGTTAATCCTGCTTTAATCATGGGATACAATACAGTTGCTGGTGTAACAGGTGATTACCCTAAAGATCCTAGTTTCGCATCATTCACTGGAGCTACTCAAACTGGAGCTTCATTCTCTGACGCTAAATTAGCTGGATTTGCTTCAACAACTCATAAAGGTGCATTCGGTTCTACTGACTGGACTGACATGTGGAGTAACTTCAACCCTCAAAACGAGGCATACTAAGCTTTCGAGTAAGTAATTTTTATCATAAACAAATAACCCTGTAGTTGTCCACTGCAGGGTTTTGTTTTGCTTTATGGTTTTGGAATTTGTATTCGTAATATTTTTGGGTAAGTTTGTTTTATAATTGACGCTTATGAATTCAAGAAGATCTTTTTTAAAGAACAGTTTACTATTTGCTGGAGTAGCAGGGATTGGAAAATTGGATTTATTTGCTGCGCCTCCTCTCCCATCCAATGCAAAGGCTGATGAAGATTACTGGAAATTAGTACGTTTACAATTCCCTTTAGATTCATCCAAAATTTTTCTAAACAATGGCACCATTGGTCCTTCTCCCTATAGTGTTGTGAATGCAGTTCAAGAAGAAATGATGAATATCGACACAAGTGCTCGATATGGAGGATATGAACATGAGGCAATTGATGCCCTTGCCCGTTTTGTGAATTGTGGATCTGATGAAATTAGTTTAACTCATAACGTAACTGAAGGCATAAACATTGCTTGCTGGGGTTTTCCTTTAAAAGCTGGTGATGAAGTTATCATGACTGGTCATGAACATGTTGGCCATGCTGCTCCATGGTTGAATAGAGCAAAACTAGATGGAGTAAACATAAAGATACTTCAGTTAGGGCACACTGCTGAGGAAACTTTACAAAATTTGGGTAAAGTAATTACTAAAAACACCAAAGTAATCAGTGTTCCGCATATCCCTTGCACGATAGGACAAGTGCTTCCAATAAAGGCAATCTGTAAACTTGCAAAAAGCAAAGGTATTTATACCATGATAGACGCTGCTCATCCGCCTGGGATGTTAGATGTCGATATTCAAGATTTAGGATGTGATATATACGCTTCTTGCTGCCATAAATGGTTGCTAGGGCCAAAGGGAACAGGATTTCTTTTTGTTTCAAAATCTGTTCGGAATGAGATTCAAGCTTACTACGGTGGTGGCGGGTTTGACACTGGTTGGGATTTATTAAGCGACCCTCCTGTTTTAAAAGGCTATGTTGATACAGGACACCGTTATTACTACGGAACACAGAATGCTTCCTTGTATAAAGGAATTATTCGAGCCGTTGAATTTCACGAAAAAATTGGCAAACAAATTATCGAAAAACGCGTTAAGTCCTTGGCAAATTATTTACAAGAAAATGTGTTAAAATTAAGTCCTGATATTATAATGCTTACCCCAACTGAAGACATTTCAAAAGCTGCTCAAATTTCATTTAAAGTACAAGGAAAGGAAATGTCTGATTTTCAAAAACAGTGCAATAAAGAGAAAATAGTAACCAGGTATGTGGCCGAAAACAACATAAATTGTATTCGCATATCTACGCATATTTATAATTCATTTGCAGAAATAGATACTTTTGTAAAGCAAGTTGATCAATTTGTGAATTTTGAATGAACACTGAGCAAGCAGACTTAATTTTGAACGCTTGGGATCAAGGGCTTGATCAATTTTCGGTGTACAGTTCGGGTAGTACGGGAACACCAAAAGAAATTGTTTTAGAGCGCAAATGGATGAAGTGGAGCGCTGAACAAACAGGAAAGGTATTCGACGTTAAACCAAGTGATAAAATGTATTGCTGCCTGCCAGTTGATAAAGTTGGAGGCTTGATGATGTTGATTCGTTCAAAGGTGTGGCAAATTCCAATTCAAGTAGTAGAACCCAGTTCAAATCCTCTACTTGAGGCGGTAGATGCAAGTATTATTTCTTTAACTGCTTATCAGATTCATAATGTATTAATGAATCCAATAAGTGTAGAGCATTTAAAGTTATTTCGAATCGTATTAATAGGTGGAGGAGATATTAGTTCTGTTCTTGAAACCCAAATTCAAAAATTGCCAGAATCCTGTGAGGTATATCACAGCTACGGCATGAGTGAAACTTATTCGCATATTGCATTGAGACAAATGAACGGCAGAGACCGAAGTGATTGGTTTACTCGTTTTGAAGGTATTGAAATACAGGTAGGTGATTTGGGAAATGCTATTATTAAAACGCCCTATTACACTGAAGCTTTATCAACGAATGACCGCATCGAACTCAATGATAAAAATCAATTTAGAATTTTAGGTCGCTTAGATTTTGTGATCAACAGTGGTGCATTCAAGCAACAACCTGAAGAAATAGAGCGACTCATACAGAGGAAGTTGAATTTGCCAGTTAACTTTGTTATAAGTTCTACTCAAGATGAAGCTTTAGGAGAAAAACTCGTTTTGGTTTGTGAAGATAAAAGTTCTTTTGAGAAAATGGATTTTAGCTTTTTAAAGCAATTAAATGCATTTGCAATACCCAAGGAAATTATTCAAGTGAATGAGCTACCTTTAAACTCAGGCGGAAAAATAGATCGAAAAAGTGTTCGGGAACTGATTAATAATTAACAGATTCGATAACTTGACCATTTTCGTCATAAGTTAACCAATTTCCAACACGAGTACCATTTTGGTAATGCATGACAGAACGCAGAGTACCATTGTTGTCCCAAACTTTCCAATCACCATGCTTTTGATTGTCTTTGTAAAAAGCAACTGATTCTAGAGCTCCGCTAGTGTTGTAATTAAACCACTCACCTACTTTCTTCCCATCTAGAAAAGAACCAATTTCTTTGGTATTACCATTCTCGTAGAATACAGTCATATCACCATCTTTTAAACCATCTGTGATTTGATAAATGCTTTCAAGTTGACCGCTTGCATATGAGAATTCAAGATTACCAGTAAGTAAATCACCATAAGAATTGATGTAATTTCCTTGTTTATCCAACTGAACATCAGGAGATTGAGCGCTTATTCCAAAAGCGAAAACAAGAGTAAAAACGGAGAGTATTAATGATTTTTTCATGACGGCTTAACAATTACTTAACAAAGATAGACAATTTGAATGCATATTTCCAAATGATTTCCGAAAATATTTTCAAAAACCTAATGAAATAGGCATTTTCTATGTTAATTTAATGTTAAGAGAACGAAAAGCGAGTAGTAAAATTCAGTAAAATTCGATCTAAATCCGAATCTTACCTTTCTTCAAGTACAACTTTATTTTGTACTTCAATTGATTTGATGGAAATCGTTTTGTAAGAAATACAATCGATTTTTACAGTTTTGCAAACATTCAACAATTCAGTTGGAATGAAACACTGCCCTTTTGAGTTTGTGTAGAAAGTTTTTCCAGTGCCATTAATTCAACTTCCTATAATCAGCAAGTAATTCATTGTTTTAATATCGCTAACTGCACATCTTGAACATCTGAATTGTTAAAGCAAACATTTTGAGTTCGACTATTCTAATAAGAATACAAATAGATGTTTTTCATTATTGCTACAAAATTGCTCTATCAGACACTGAATGCAAAACAATCCAACACACGATTACAATTTGGCCTCAATCACTCTCTCTCCCGTCATCATTCATAAACGTTGAATTAATGCTTAGAAACGAGCAAAAACAAAATTTGCATTCTTAACCATTGACATCATTCATTAAGGATAAACTTATTGAAGGTCGTCTTTTGCACATGAAATTGACCTCACACTATCTTTTAATTGTCTTCGTCTCAGCCACTTAACCTGCTTCAATCTGCTAGTATCACCGGAAAACTCGTTGACAGTGAAAAGAAACAAGCTGTACAAGGTGCTTCAATCAATATTTACGTAATCAACAAAAGCACTGTAAAGTAACAGTAAAGGTGAATTCCTACCCTAAAAAATATTAAAATGGTTACCACATTATACTGATTAAGAAGCAAAGGCTTTCGACTAATTACTTTAGATAGTGTTTTTATTGAAAATGGCAAAGATGTAGATTTGGGTGAAATTACTTTAGAAGAAAAGGTTGAAACGTTTAAAGCTGGAACCGTCAGATTTAGGAAACCAAAACAACTGAAGATGCAACAGTAGAAGAGCAAAAGAAAAGTGAAACGGTAATAAACGTTGTTGGATCAGAACAAATTGAAAAAAGCAACGATGGAGATGCAGCTAAAGTTGCAGCGTGTTCCTGGTGTTACTGATGGAAAATCACTTCATCATGCTGAAGAGGTTTGAGTCAGAGATACAACAGTGTTCAAATTAACATCAATGCAATTGCGCACTGAAGCAGATAGAAGAGGATTCTCATTTGACTTAGTCCTTCTAATATGCTGGATAAGATGTCTGTTTACAAATCACCTTCATGATATTGCAGGTGATTTTGCTGAGGTGTTATTAAATTAACAACAAAAAGTGAAATCGGTAAAGATTTCGTTTCTTATAGTATGGGATTGCCATCGTTTGAACACTACTACAACTCAACAAAACAATAGTGTTGGTTCTAGCATGATATTTTAGGTTTTGACAATGGCAACAGAGCATTACCGGACGGATTCCCATCAAGTCTATCTTCAGTAATTCAACTGCACAAAATGTGGCTTGGTAAAAACTTTTAAAACAATTATTCATTAAGTGACTATAAAGCACCTTTAGATTTGGTTTTGGAATTGGCTTTGGTCAGAACATCAAAATCAAGAAAATGAATTTGTATGTTTTCATGAACAATTTTGATATTCAACGAATCAATATGCCAAATGAAAGGTATCGTTTTCAAAACATCCATCCAACGAAGTATATGCTAGAGAGATGTTTGATTACACAGATGACAATTTTGCCGATTGAATCAAAATTTAATTTATTGAGCACCGATTCTTGAAGTGATCGAAAAATACATTTAGCTTCAAAACATCTATAATCAAATTGGCGAAAACGAAACTACCATTCGTACAGGTGTGAATCCAACTGAACGTCCAAATGATGAATGGAAAACTATGCATTCCATTACACCTCAAGAAGTTTGTATTTGGACAATTCGAAGGAGCTCATAAATTTGGCAAAAACAAAGATCTCATACACATTAGGATATAATGAAAAGAAACGAACTCCGATTTTAGAAGATTCGTCTCTGTGCGTACACTGAAGTGGAGATGAATTCATACTGTCGACCCACCTGCAGCAAGTTTATTCGATGCAGCTCGTTTTTATTCAACTTTGAAAGAAACACCGGAGCAGTTTCTGTAGATTACGAATCACTACGCAAGAGATATGGCGCAAAAGAAAGATTTCATCTTCCGTGCAGGTTTTTATTCTGAAAGCAAAGCTAGAACATTTAGCGCACGTTGGTTAAGTTATAAATACACAGGAAACCCAGCTATTAAAGATGTTTTTGAAAACACCATTTGATCAAATCTTTGCAGGGAGATAATATCAATACAACTGGTTGTTCTAAACCTGAAGAAGGTACTAACCTGAGTGATAGATACGATGCTCAAAACAATTTAATTGCCTCTTATGTGAACGGTAGTTTTCCATTTCAAATTTCAATGTTAATGCTGGAGTAAGAGCAGAGGTATTTAATCAATATTTGCAGAGTAGAACAATACAATCTACTGATATAGATGTAACACTTCGAAAATTCTGAATATTTTAACATCATTCAATGTATCATACAATTTCGATAAACGAAACCTTGTGCGTATCTACGGCAAAACAGTCAACCGCCCTGAGTTTAGAGAATTAGCTCCATTTGTTTATTACGACTTTTATGTAAGATGTTAAATATTGTAGGTAACCCGAATTTAAAATCTGCTACTATTGACAATTTAGATTTACGATTTGAGAGATACCCGGCTAAAGGACAAACTGTAAGTTTGGGAGTGTTCTATAAGAAGTTTATCAACCCGATTGAAAACTATGTTCAACCAATTGGTTTAAGTCAGCAGTTCTTCTTAAATAATGCTGCAAGTGCTACAAACATGGGAGCAGAAATTGAATTGCGTAAATCGTTTGAAAACTCTACTCAAAATAATTTCTTTAAATACTTGTCTATTGTATTAAATGCATCTTATATAATAAGTGAAGTTGACTTAGGAGCAGACAGCACTTTAAGTCAAGCGCAAAAGCGACCACTGCAAGGACAATCTCCATATATTGTTAACACGGCAATTCAATATCAAAACGACAGTGGCTTAAATGTAAATGTGGCCTATAACATATTCGGTAAACGTATCGCTTATGTTGGAAACAACATCTTCCCTACTGTTTATGAAATGCCTAGACATTCTTTAGACATTACAATAAGCAAAGAGATTACAGAGCGTTTAAAAATCAAGTTTGGAGTAAGTGATGTCCTAAACTTTAAACATCAGTTGTGGCAGGACACAAATGGTGATGGTATAATTGATTACAAGAAAGCTCGAACTGACAATCAATTATTAGAGTACAGAAGAGGACAAGTATTTTCATTCGGAATTAGTTATAAAATTGAGAAATAAGAACCTTATTATCATTTGAATTGCTATTGAAAATACAAAAACAGGTTTAATTCCTGTGATTTTATTCAATTTATTGATTAATTACTTGACCATCATCTCCGTAAAACGATAATTTTTTTTCGTTCTAAATACTTAATTAATTCTTTCATATAAGTAGATTACTCTACTCAGATTCAGAATGTAAGAATAAGGCAATGGAAGTGTCTTGATTTTCATAAAAACATCAAAGTGTCAAGTATAAAATACTACTTGAAAAAAAAATCTGATAATTTTTTAAAAAAAATAGAAAACTATTGAACTAGGTTTCTATTTTTGCTGAGTAAAGATATAACACAAAACATGGATAAAAAACGTAGAATAGTAGACTACAGCAACGTACCAGATGAAATTCTTATGATGTTAGGCGAAGCATACCCTGATGGTTACGATGACAATATTATCAAATTCCCAAATGCGAAAGGTGAATTGATATCTGCTGTTCGTATTGAGACAGATGATACTATTTTCTTAATCAAAGTTTCTTCTCAACTTAAACAGATGTTCGACGATTTAGAAATCGAAGAAATGGATTTTAGTGGAGAAGACAAAGATGATATGGGAGATGATGATCACGATCCTTACAGCAAGGACAAACCAGATGACGATTACGAAGACTAAAGATAGTCGAGTAATTCTTCCATTTTCATTCCTCTTGAACCTTTAACTAAAATTGTGGTGTTGTGGAATGCCTGATTTTTTAGCTGCTCAATAACCTCTCCTTTTTCTTCAAATAATTGAATATTCTCATGTGAACTATTATGTGAAGTTTTAACTTTTGAAAATGCTTTACCGACCAAAAAGCATGTATCAAAGCTATACTTTTTGCAGGTATCGTAAATACTTTGATGTTCTACTCCTTCATGTTCTCCCAATTCGAACATATCTCCTAGTATAACTGCGGTAGGACCATCTACAGACTTAAACGATTCTAATGCTGCCTCAACACTACTTGGGTTTGCATTATAAGCATCCAGTAGAACTTTGTTGCCATTTTCAGTGTTCACCCATTGAGATCTATTGTTAATGGGTGTGTAGGATTCAATGCCTTTCACAACACTTGCAGTTGGAATTTTTAAATATTCAGCAACAGCAATACAGGCAAGTATATTTTGTAAATTGTGATTTCCCATTAAAGGTGAATTCACTTCTTGATCATGATACTGAAAGGAGATGTGAGGCATACTTGATTCATTTTGAATTAAGTTCTTATTCAGTCCATATTCAAACTTTTTAGTCAATCGCTTGGACATATTACTTAACCAAGTGTCATCTGTATTTACAAATGCGAAACCATTCTTTTTAGAAGGTAATCAAACAATTCACTTTCCGCTTGAGCAACGCCTTCAATACTTCCAAAACCTTCCAAATGTTCTTTCCCAATGTTGGTTATTAGTCCCATGTCTGGCTCAGCAATATCACACAGTTCTTTTATATCACCAATCTTGTTTGCACCCATTTCAATAATAGCCAATTCGTGTTCAGGGCGAAGTAATAACAATGTTAATGGTAATCCAATATGATTATTAAAATTGCCTTTCGTGCTATGTATAGATTTGTCAATACTTAAAACTGACATTAACAATTCTTTTGTAGTGGTTTTTCCATTGCTACCACCTATTCCTAAAATTGTGGCATTCATTTGTTGTCTGTGAAACCTCGCTATACTTTGCAAAAACAACAGACAATCATCGACTTTGATAATTCGCGAATCTGAAAATTCTCCTTCATCAACAACCACATAAGATGCTCCTTGTTCAATAGCTTTTAAAGCAAATTCATTTCCATTAAAATTATCTCCTCTTAGGGCAATAAACATCTGACCTTTGTTAATTTGTCTAGTATCAGTTGATACCGACATCTGGCATTTCAGGTATAATTCGTATAATTCTTTCAATTCCATAGATTTGACCTTCGACAAAAATATGATTAATAATTTATATGCAGCGTTTAAAATAAAATTGTGTCTTATTTAGTATATTTGTATTTTATGAAAAGTAATCTTTCTTTTTCACTTTGTTTGATGTTCACACTATTTGTGTCTACTGTTTTTGGACAGAGATACAATTACTACAGTTCGGATAGTTTAATAATAAGCAACAGCAATTCTTCCATATTGCCATTTGCTCTATCTGGTGGATATCACTGCCCTCAATTTAGTCCTTGCGACTTGGATGATGATGGAAAGAAAGATATCGTGGTCTACGACAAACTAGATGGTAGTGTTTCAACCTATATCAACAAAGGCAACATTGGCGAAGTTAAGTATGTATTAGACAACAGATATGCAGCATATTTTCCAAAATTTAAACCATTCTCTTGGATGTTGATGAGAGATTTCAACCAAGATGGATATGAGGATATTTTCACGGCTGGTCCAAATGGATACGTGGTGTACAAGAATATTTCATACACCGTAAGTGGCAGACCTGAGTTTGCAGAATTACCTACATTGGTTTACAGAAATATGAGTCCAAAAGGTTCATTCATAGAATACAATGCACTATCAACTCCGTCCATTCATCTGCCTGGAATTTTTGATATTGACTTTGATGGTGACTTAGACATATTAAGCTATTCAAATGTGGGTGGTGCTATCACATATTATCAGAACAACCAAGTTGAACTTGGTTTACCACCAGATTCCATGCGCTTTTTTAACAACGATTTATGTTGGGGATACTTTACTGATTACGATTGCAATAACTACACTTTAAATACATGCTCTGACAATGATTTATATCGTTTGTATACATTGAGACATACCAATGGGTCTTCTATCACTTTATTCGACGCAGACAACGACAAAGACATTGATTTGTTGATTGGAAACGAAGGTTGTAGCCACATGACCATGTTGTATAACGAAAAATTGTTCAATATGAATCAATACGACTCATTCTCATCCTTTGATACAAATTATGTGACAGCTGGCAATAGAGCAGAAGTATCTATTTATCCAGCAGCCTATTTTATGGACGTAAATAATGACGGTGCCCGTGATTTAATTTATGCGCCTAACTCTGTTAATTTTCAATATTTAATTGAGGAGGTTGATCAAATCTTTTGGTTTGAAAATATTGGTTCTGATTCACTTCCAGTTTGGGGCCAACAAAAACCATTTCTAACCACAGAACTTATAGACGATGGAAACAGAAATCAATGGGCTTGTGAAGATTGGGATGGTGATGGCGACTTAGATTGTATTGTGGCTACAAATGGCAATGCTATTGAAACAAAAAATTTAGATGATCGAATTTATTTGTACGAAAATATTGGTGATAGTAAAAATGCTAATCTTAAATTGGTAAATAAAAACTTTGGTAACTTTGTTGGACTTGGAATTGAAAATTTAAAAGTTGCAATTGCCGATATGGACAATGACAACAAGTTGGACTTAGTTTGTGGAAACAATAAGGGAGAAATCTTATTTTATAAAAACACATCAGCTAGTAATACAACTCTTAATCCTCAATTCACGCTATCCAATGCTCAATACCCTGGGTTTGATATCGATATTGGTGGGTTTAGCTCACCTGCTGTTGCAGACATTGACAACGACGGATTAAAAGACCTAGTGATTGGAAGACTAGATAGCATGCTATCCTACTACAAAAACACTGGAACCTTAACTCAACCTTCTTTTACTATTGTTACCAATAAATTTGGGAACATGAAACCAATCGATTCAATTGGCTTTCAATACATATACGACGACACGAATGCCATTATTGGATACTACCCCGTCTATGAGAAATTTATTTATTCATCACCTGTAATACGCGATATTGATGGCGATGATACCTTAGAGATTATTATCGGTAATTCATTGGGCTCATTGAGGATGTATAAAATCAATGGCGACAAACCAACAAGCACATTTAAGCAAATTGACTCATTTTATTATATGCTTGGCTTCCAAAGTCAGAAGTTTGATAACTTTAATTTAGGGCGTTTTATTTCACCTTGCTTGGCCGATTTTGATTCAGATACTGTTCCGGAGTTGATTATTTCTTGCAATCGAGGTGGGATTCAATACCTGAAAAACAATTTCAGCTTTAACCCGAAGGTTTCACTTCGCGACATAGTCTACAAAACAATCCGAGCATACCCAAATCCAGCTCAATCTAAAATCGAATTCGATGTAGATCCGAATGAAATTCAGAGTATTGAAGTATTTAACTCTCTTGGTCAAGAGATTAAAAATATTCAAACTTTTTCTGAGAATATCACAACTTTGGACGTTGCAGATTGGAGAAGCGGTTTTTATTTAGTTCGCATTCGCTTAATCAATCAAGAACTTTACACGTCTAAGTTTCAAGTTATTCATTAAAACCAGATTAATCTAATATTATTAGGCTGCTTGAGTAACTGCAGCAGGCACTTGTCTACCCAATTGATGCATCATTCTAAAATGTGATTTTAATGCCACAGAAAATGATTTAAATTCATTGTGTTGAATTCCATATTTATCACACAACTCTTTTACTATCTTCCGAATTTGAGGATAGTGCACATGACTAACTTTAGGAAACAAATGATGTTCTACTTGAAAATTCAAACCTCCTAATGCCCAAGTTAAGAATTTGCTATTCGGACTAAAATCAAATGTTGTTTTCATTTGAAAAATAGCCCAATCTTCATTGATAGCTAAAACTCCTGTTTCAGAAGCATCTTCAAACTCTGCTCCTTCAACCACGTGAGCAAGTTGAAACACAACCGACATCACTATTCCCATAACAAAATTAAAGACTAGATATCCAAATATAAACTTGCTAAATCCCAACATATAAATTGGTAAGGCAATATAAAATCCAACATAGAACAATTTTGTTAGCCAAAAACTTAAGTGATCCGAGAATTTCTTTTTCGGTAAATCTGTAGTATGCACTTTATCGGTGAAATACTTTTGAAAATCCATCCAAAACACCCAAAACATTGTTGATACACCGTATAACAATAACATATAAGTGCTCTGATACTTATGAAGTTTTCTGTATTCTTGGTTAGGTGACATTCTTAAAAAAGGTGGTTTAAAAATATCATCGTCTACACCATCAACATTTGTAAATGTATGATGTAATACATTGTGTTTAACTTTCCAAAATCTGCATTCAGCTCCTAAGAAATTCATACTGTAACCGAATACCTCATTGATTTTCTTGTTATTAGAGAATGCTCCATGACAAGAATCGTGCATTACGTTGAAACCAATAAATGCTAAGAATGTTCCAAATACAGTTAAGAGTAAAAGGTTAATCCAAATGGAACTTGGTTGCACGAAAACGAGGGCATAATAGCTACTTAGCACAACTGCATACATGAAAAAAGCTTTGAAGAATAGTTTAGTATTACCTCTTTGGCTTAAGTTCTTAGATTTAAAATAATCCTTGACACGCTCATTAAGTTCTATATGAAACTGTCGATTGTTGTTGGCAAATGAAATTTGTGGCATTTTTTACTTGTCGGCAAAAATACAAAAACAATTCGTAAATTTTAAATACGTGAGCAATATCAGTGCATAGGTTTTGTTGATAAAAGAAGACTAGTGTTTTCAATTAAAAATATTTTATACGATTGATTTTATTGAAATTTGCGCCATGTTAAAAGTCAAATCATTTACATTCAATCCTTTCGGAGAAAATACATATATAGTTTATTCAGAAAACGGCGAGTGTATCATTTTTGATCCAGGAATGTATTTATCTTCTGAACAAGAAGAATTATCAAGATTTATTGATGCAAATCAGCTCAAGCCAATACATTTGATAAACACGCATTGTCACATTGACCACATCTTTGGAAATACATACTGTGCCGATAAATACAACTTAAAATTAAAAGCTCATCAATTGGAAAAGAGTATTTTAGCAATGGGTGAACAAAGTGCGATGTTATACGGTTTAAAATACCACAAATCTGTTGAAATTAAAACAAGTATTAATGAAAAAGAGACCATCGAAATTGGTCAAGATCAATTGGAATTGCGATTTACTCCTGGCCATTCTCCTGGAAGTTTAAGTTTCTACAATCAAGACTTCAATTTTGTTATTGTTGGTGATGCTTTATTTAAACACAGCATTGGAAGAACAGATCTGCCCGGAGGAGATCATCAAACATTGATAAACTCAATTAAAAGTGAATTATTGAGTTTACCTGACCAAACAATTGTGTATAGTGGGCATGGTGACCCTACAACGATTGGTGAAGAAAGAAAATCGAATCCTTTTTTACAATAAATTTACTCTTCAGTAAAAGCACCTAAATCAAATAAAAGAGAGAATCTCAATTGATTTTGAAGTGGGTGTCTTTGCACAAATGGAACTAAATAAGCAGCATCCAATCCAAACACTTTGTATTTAAGACCAAAACCAAAGGTTGCATATTTTCTGTTGCCTTTTGTGGTGGCTTCATTGAAATAACCAGCTCTAAGCATGAACTGCTTGGCGTAGGTGTACTCTATACCCAACGAAATGTTGTATTCTTTTAATTCCTCTGCTAATCCACCTGGAGCATCTGTAAATGATTTAAGAGCTGCTGAGATAACCGGATCATCACTTCGTGTTCTTTCATAAACAATCACATTTGTACCGTTGTCATCGATTAATGAATCACCTCCTTGATAGTTTTTTAGCACATTAATACCTGGAGTCGGAACCATTAATTTGTTGATATCCAATAAACCTGTAATCGAGTTATATTCATCAATGTCGTAAGACCAAGATGTTCCAATTTTTAAATTAGCAGGAATATACTCTCTATTGGTGTTATCTGAATATGTAATTCTAGAACCTAAGTTCTGCAAATTGATTCCAAAAGAGTATTTAAGTTCTTTCTTCTCATCTTTTACATTGATTTTCTTTTTACCGTTGTAAATAGCGGAAATGTCTCCAGCGCCACTTCTACCAACTTTAGGAGTGATTCCGTTTAGCGGACGAGTACCTGCCAAATTTGAATTGATGTATCTTAATGAAACACCAATTGCCCAATTCTTACTCAATTGAGTTCCATAGCACATATCAACTGCATATTCACTTGGTTTAAATGTCCCTAGAGGATTCCCAACATCATCTGTAAAGTTTATTTCTCCAAACGTAAAAAAGCGAAAAGATCCGCCTAAAACTGAGCGTTTGTTAATTCTACCAAATGCAGACAAGTAATTATATGATATTCCGGGTACTAAACTTCTCAACCACGGGGCATATGAAGTTGCAATACCAGCTTTTTTCTCTGTAAATGCCAAGGAAGCAGCATTCCAAAAAACTGAGTTTGCATCTGGGGAACTCGCAACTCCTGCATCCCCTAATGCAGCCCTTCTACTATCTGGTGTGATAGTTAAGAACGGCACAGCAGTAGTAATGACATTCTGTTGGCCAGCTAACTGACTTCTACTTATAGTATTTTGAGCGCTTAGAGTTGAAATAAGGAAAGCAGCTGACCCCAATAACAATTGTGTCTTTCGGTTGTTTAATATGCACATTAGCAATGATAATTTTTGCGTAGTTTTCTTATCAATAGGGGCAAATATAAAATTCTTTTGAATATATTTAGTTTAAAATTACTAATTTTTCTACTTTTTCGGCCTTTTTTCCATCTTCAGTTCGCACTGAAATTTTATAAATATAAACTCCTCTAGAAGGCTTATCGTCATAATCATCTCGGCCATTCCAAAACAAATCTCCAACATGACTATTTGCATTTGAAATACGTTGTTCAATGGTCTTCAATACTTTACCACTTATTGTCATGATAGTTACAACCACATCAAGGTTTTCACCTGCCTTGTTGTGATCAAAATGAAAACTGGTATTTGTACTAAAAGGATTAGGGTAATTTAAAACATGTTCAATAGCAAATTCCTCGTTATTTTTAATGACAAATTCTATGGTTGCTTCACTCGAGTTGTTGTAAACATCCCATACCTTAAGGGTATACGTATGCATACCATCTTCCAAAAACTCAAGTTGATAGCTAATATCACCTGTGGTGTACGAATTCAATTTAGCTTTATAAAAACTATTCAAGATGTATCTTTTTTCATTTGGGGTTCCTTTGTCAATAATTGCGACGATATCTCTGCCAATGCCTATTCCAGAAGTATTTATTCCATTTTTCATCATACACTTTCGCAAGTAGCAATGGTGTATTATCCGGTAAGTCCACCGTTTACAAAAGAATAATCATCTACAAACAACTCTATTTCGAGCCCTTTAGAGTCTTGAGAAGCATCGTTTGAAGTACCTCCAATCAATAAATCCATGTAATTACCACTAGCATCTGTTAAGTTATCGGCATACATACTGATTTTTCCGTAACCGTAGTTATAATTTATGTCTGGGAACCACAAAAGTAAAACTGTAATCTCCATTGTTAACGCTATTCTCTCCTTTGTAAAGGATATTGCTGTAAAGTTTAAATGGTAATTCACCGTTTAACAAATCGTTGCTCAATGTGTAAAACGTTGATTGCTTGTCGTAAACAATAGGTAATATTTTACCATTAAAACCCGTTTGTTTCACACCATTCAAGTCTTCAATATGCCCCTTAAAGGTCACTTTATTCAAGGCTTTGATTGTATCTTGCTGACCATTAACTGAGGCCTGATTTATGCTGTCAATTTTAACAATAAATTCAGGGTAATTTAGTCGAAGAGCTGGGTCTCCAAAAAGAGTAAACTTTCTATCGTTTTCATTCTGACCTGGCCAATTCTTTAATTTTTTATAAATATCACCTAGTGTTGGCCATTTTCCTCCTTGTTTCACAAATGCACAATTGGTCCAAAAATAATTGGTCAATGCGGCATTTGCACCTGCATAGACCACCCTTACAGTCGTGAACATAGCTACTGCACCACCTGCATTTTGAGTAATCACATATTCACCAGCACTTTTTCGCTTTGCATCATCATAGCGACTAAATTCACATGTTGCTGTGAAAAATGCCGGTAAATTATTGATATTGTTCATTGAGGTTATTAATGGAATATCTATCACCTTTTCAGTCGCTAAATACTCCTCTCCTCCATGCCCTACATAATTAAAGATTAGAGTACCCTGTTCAAACTCTTTCTTTATTGCTGCTTGAGCATCAGGATATCTTTGAGAGCCACCTAAATTCTCTTGTTTAAAGGCGTCTAAGTATACTTTGCGGATGTTAATATTTTTTACAGTAGTATCAAGGAATCGGGAAACTTCTTCAAAATCTTCCACAAATGTTTGTTCCCAAAATTCATCTGCATCATCAGCGCATAAACTGACAAAATTTCTCCATTCCCCCAAAGAAGCAATGTCTTTGTAATTGATTATTTTATCCACTACCTGCATGGCTTCTGTAGCACTTGCCACGGGTAAGCGATTAACTGATATTTCGAGTCTTTGTTCGTTAAACCACGACCCATCCAAAGAATCTAAATATCCATAAAAATCGTCAGAACAGTAATAATCAATCGAATAGGGAATACCAAGTTTAGGGTCAGATTCATAAACAGGTATAAAATTGGTGTTATTTTCTAATTTATTTTTAAAATCGTAACTCGCATCTCCCATAAACATAGCGAACTTAAGTCTGTTTACCGGATTCGTGTTTTTATAATAAACCAATCTAAAGAAATCTCTAATAGCAGAAATATCTTGAGAACCACTTGAGAATTCATTGTAAATCTCTTGTGGAGTAACTACTAATACATCCATATTGTCGTAGTTTCTGTGAAAATTAGCTAATTTATTGGAGGCTTCCATAAAATTAGGCTCTGTTACAATAATAAATTGGACAACACCTGTTCCATGTAGGTTTTGGTTGGCAACTTCACCCTCAAAAAATGGTGTAGTATAATTTCCATCAGACAAAGCATATTGCTTGATTTTGCCATTACTCGAGCTTCTAAACACTGAATTTGCTCCACTTTGATATGTATTTTGAAAGGAAACATTTAAAGGGTCTGAAATTTCGAAAACTTTTGCAGTTGAAGGTAAATTACTTAATTGATATTCAGATACAAGTGAGGTACTAGATGCCAAATTCATAAAAGGCATAAATGACTCGTTGTAAGACAAATTCCTTGCACAATGAATTTCGTAATAATCTAACCAAGCAGCTGAACTTGAAGTCGGTTTATTGTATGTAAAAGATAATTGCATTGAAGAATTCACTGGAGCCGTTGCAGAACGCAAACCAGACGCTTTGAAGCAATCATCAACATTACCTAAGGCAGAAAAGTTTACATCATCTACATTTAAACCATTAATTTTCAAATTCATTGCACTAAGTTGGCAGAAACAACCCCAACTTGATAAATGAAAACTCTAAGGCATTCGAGTTTATTCCATTCAAGTTATGGTTAAAACTATGAACCAATTTTTGATACGAATTTTTCGCCTAAATAAATGCGACCTTCGCGGCAAATATTTTTCATTCTCTTGTTCGTGTAACTCTAAGTAATTGAACCAATCAAATACCGCATCAGCGATTAGATTATTTCATCTGATTGGGTGCTCATTCGTTTACCATTCGCTCCTTCAAATGTCAAAAAGTAATACGTTTTATCAGAATAAATATTTGTTTGGTGTACAAAGCGTCCCAATGCTGGATCATACTTCCATTTATGTGGTGATTGACCATAGAACAAGATGTAATCAGATTCGTTAAAAACACCGTCATTTCCGTCTTCCACATGAATCGCATTCTCAGGTAAATCATCAAACCTATCTTCAGAAATTGCTTCGGGAAGCATTGCACCATGATGCCCGTACAACTTAATTTTTTTAGGATCAATATTGGAAATGTTATTACCTGAGTTTTTTAACATTCCACAAATCAATTTATGACGCCGTCTTTCACAACGCTAAATTTATACCATTTACCAGTAGACAAAACAGATTGATTGACTGCTCTTTTACTATTTACAGTTGATCCTAAAGAAAAAGCTTGTCCTTCTTTAATGTCAATTTTATAAGATTTTAAATAGTAATATCTACCTCCTTCTTCTTTGAATGGACAGATTGTATATGCCGTATTACCATTATCTCCATCAAGTGAATGCCAAACAACAGGCTCTAGTTCGCCTTTCAAATTCTTTAAAAATTCAAGTTTAAACGATTCATAATTTTCAAAAGCTTGATAAATTTTATTAGAAATAATAATCTCTGATCGAGTATTCGTTTTGAAATTTTCAGAAATTGCAGGAAGAACAACAGAACTAAATTGATATCTCGAAAGTGAAAACCCTTCAATTAACGGGCGTTCTCCAACAGATGAAAAAACTGCCAATTGATAACTCGTTCTTAGTGGAGCAACGTTTTGCGCAAAAGTTGGCTGTTAATTAAAGATATCAGTACAAGAATTGTTGAAGTGGTGCGTTTGAACATATAATGAAACAAAATTACTATTTTATATGCCTTGTCAAACGATTACTCGAAAAAAAAAATTGTAAAAAAATGAATTTACCGAAAAATGACAATATCTTTGTATCAAATCCGTTTAAACACCAAATCAATATGAAAAAATCTACGGTTTAATTATTCTTTTTTCGCATGTCGCTGGAAGTCATATGCACAAGATCCCGGGTACACAATTCTATGCCGCTCCTGTTTACACTAATCCCGCTATGGCTGGTACTGCATTTTGTGGTCGTCAATCAGCCGGGCGTATGTCAATAAACTACCGCAACCAATGGCCAAGTTTGCCAGGAACTTTCAGATCGTTTAATGCTAGTTACGATCAACACTACGACAAAATTGGTGGTGGTATCGGTTTAATGGCAACATATGACAGAGCTGGTGCTGGTTTGTTAACCACTACTTCATTAAGTGGTGTTTATTCATATGTTCAACCAATAAATAAGACTTTTTTTATTAGAGCAGGATTACAAGCTTCATTCGTAAATAAAAGAATTGACCACAGTAAATTGAGATTTGGTGACCAAATTCATCCAACTCAAGGCTTTGTATTACCAACTCAAGAGCCTACTGCAGATGCATCTGTTGCATATCCAAATTTTGCAGCTGGGTTATTAGCTTACTCTGAAAGATTCTACGCAGGTTTTGCAATGCACAACATTACTCAACCAGTTCAATCATTTTACAGCAACAACGATGGTATAGTTCCAAGAAGATACACATTTCACGCAGGAGTTGTAGTTCCATTGGATAGAAAGAAATTCTCTCAAGCTACTTTCTCTCCGAATGCATTGTTTATGATGCAACAAAACTTTACCCAAATCAATTTTGGTTTTTATGTAAACAAAGGACCAATTGTTACTGGTTTATGGTATAGACAAACTTTAGGAACATACGGAAACTCTGATGCCTTAATGGTGTTATTGGGATTCAGAAAAGACCGTTTCAAATTTGGTTATAGTTATGACATCACCGTTTCTTCCGCTAGATCGGCTGCTCCTGGCAGTCATGAAGTAAGTGCAACGGTTGATTGGTGCTTAAGAGATAGACCTCTCAGATTTAAGCCTTTAAGATGTCCTGATTTTTAATTTATTTGGTAATCACACAATAAAATAAGAGTATTGTAGTTAATATAATATCCATTACACACAGATATAATGAAAAGAAAAAAGAGTTTATTAACCTTAACCACTGTATTATCAGCAGTTTTGATTCTCGCGCCTTCTTGTCGTAAGAATAATTCTCAAACTACTGGATTTGGTTATAACAGCAGAAAATGGGGTGGCTTTGAAAACCATAAATACAAAGGACAGGAAACTGGACCTGGTTTGGTATTAGTACCAGCTGGAGCATTTGTTATGGGAACTACCGAACAAGACGTTTTGTATGAATACAACAACGTAGAAAGAAAAGTAACAGTGAATTCATTTTACATGGATGAAGCTGAAATAAGTAACTTACAATACGGTGAATATGTATATTGGTTACAACGTATCTTCGTTTCTTATCCAGAAGTATACAAACAAGCTTTACCTGATACTTTGTGTTGGAGAAGCCGCTTGGCCTTCAACGAGCCTTATGTTGAGTATTATTTCCGTCATCCTGCCTATAAGGATTATCCTGTGGTAGGGGTTAATTGGTTGCAAGCTACTGCTTTCGCCGATTGGAGAACTGACCGTGTAAACGAAATGATTCTTGACAGAGAGAAAATTCACCCATACGTGGAAAAAAGAATCACTGACGAAAGTAATTTCAATACCAAAGCATACTTAGCAAATCAATACGATCCTGCTACAAGAAAAAAACAAAAAGGTATGCCGAGAGACTACAGAACCAAAAAAGGTAGAAGAGACGTTGCTGTTAGAGATGGTATTTTACTTCCTGAATACAGACTGCCAACTGAAGCTGAGTGGGAATACGCTGCTCAAGGCGCAATTGGTAATTCTCAATACGAAAACACGGATGAAAAACGCATCTATGCTTGGAACGACCTTACTGTGAGAATGACTCATGGTAAAGAAAAAGATAGAGGTAAAATCATGGCGAATTTCAAACGCGACAAAGGAGACCAAGGTGGTATCGCGAGTCAGTTAAATGATGCTGGTTTTATTACAACTCCTGTTTTCTCATACTGGCCTAATGATTACGGTTTATACAACATGGCAGGTAACGTTAGCGAATGGGTAAAAGACGTGTATCGTCCTCTTTCATTCGAAGATATGGACGATTTCAATTCGTTCCGTGGTAACGTTTTCACCCAATTAAAATTGGATGCGTATGGTGAAGTTGAAGAAAAAGACTCTTTAGGTCGATTAATCTTCGAGCCAGTTAACGAAGCTGAAAACGTAAACAGAAGAAACTACAAAGTTTCAGATAATATTGGTTACAAAGATGCAACTACTTATAATAATGATGAGCAACAATATGAATATGGTGTTACTACCTTAATCAATGATAAAGCTCGTGTTTATAAAGGTGGATCTTGGAACGACAGAGCATACTGGATGAGTCCAGGTACTCGAAGATGGTTAGATGAAAACTTATCGACATCAACTATCGGTTTCCGTTGTGCAATGATTCGTATAGGTTCTCCAATTGGTAACAGTAAAAAAAGAAATAAATCCCTACCATCAAGTGGTATAGGAAAGAAAAATAAGAAAATGAGATAAGTCTCATAAACACTATTAAAAAAAGCCTTTCTATTTGATTGGCTTTTTTTTATTACTAAGCTTAATGAAATTCGTAGACTACCACCTCCTTCCCCAAATTAAAGAGAATTTATCTGAATTAGGATTTAAACGACCTACAGATATTCAATTTAAAGCCATTACGCCAATAATGAAGGGTGAAGACGTTCTGCTATTGCTCAAACTGGTACTGGTAAAACCGCTGCATTTGCTATCCCTTTTATGTGACTTTATTGCTAAATACAAAAGCAAATCAAAATACAATGGGATTGGGCGTTCAGTGATGGTACCAACACGAATCCCTCTATTCAAATATCAGATGTGTTTAAACAAATCGGCAAGGGTACCGGAGTTTCACCTATTATATGGGGGTAGATCAAGAACCTCAAATCCAAGCTTTAAAGCGAAAAGTAGATATTCTGTCAACCTGCGTAGAATGTTTCGATTTAATTTCTCAGGGATATATTGACGTTAAAAATCTAGAAACACTTGTAATTGACTTAAGCGGATCATATGCTAGACTCCCGGCTTTTTTGCAAGACATTAAAGATGTCCTCAGACATATACCAAGAGAAAGAACTTGTTTTTTCGCCACTAACGATAAAATTAGAAAACTAGCCTATAGCATTGTTAAAAACGTAATACGTATACAAATATCGCCTGATAACCCCAAAACAAAAACATCAACCATTCTAGTAGCTCATTGAAATGGATGATAAACGCTTTTTTATGGAGTTGATTGGTCCATGAAATACCCAGATTTTAAGATATTAGTGTTTGTAAGATCAAAGGAGCGGAACGTGTCAAGTCAAAGCATTAGAAAGGGCTCAGATTCACCTGAAACCATCCATGGGGATAAGGACCAAGCAGATCGATTACAAGTGCTTGACCGCTTTAAAAAGGGCTAAATAACATCTTAATTGCCACTGATGTTAAAAGAGGAAGCTGATATAGCAAATGTTGATTATGTTATGTCAACTATGACCTCCCTCGAACTCCCTGAAAATTACGCATATAGAGTCGGAAGAACAGGTGAGGTGTCAAAGCGGATTAGCCATATCATTTTAAAAGAAAGAAGAGAAAGAGTTTCTAGAAGATATTCAAGAGTATATTGGTTTGTAACAGTAGTTTTTAGATATTGATCGAAACTTGTATACAGAAACTATCAGCTTACTAACGATGAAAAACTCAAAAATGATTGGCGAAGCTATTGAAAGATGAAGAAATAAACTCGCCTTCAAAAGAAAAATCGAAAAATAAGTTCAATTAATCTCAGTTGAACAAGCGATAACCCACCCCTTTTAAATACATTCTTCATATTCTTTCTCAGGATCTGAATCAAATGTAATTGCACTTCCTACTTTATAACTTATTTCAGAGCGGGTTCGATCTAAAATTAATGTTCGAATAACAACATTGAAATCAAAGTTTTTATCAGGACTTACATACCCCATGCATCCGCTGTATTGCTCGCGTTCAACCTCCTCATATTTCTCAATATACCATCACTAATTTTAGGTGCACCCGTCACATCTCCCATAGGGAATAATGCTTTTAGGATTTCAAGTAATGATATATTTTTCAATAAATCTCCTTTTGACTGTGGACACTAAATGATTCACGGTTTCATAAATATTATACCCCACATAATTCTTCAACTTTTACACTCCCCTGTTTTACAAACTTTGGATATATCATTTCTAACTAAATCAACAATCATAACATTCTCTGCCCTCTCCTTCTCATTCGACTTCAATAAATCCATTTGAATGGTGTTGTTAATTCCTTCCATTCGTTTATTAGTGCCTTTGATGGGTTGTGAAATCAGTATATCTTTATTTCGATACAGAAACCGTTCGGGACTGCTGCAAGCATCACATAATTGTTGTTTTTTACGAAAGTGTAAAATGGAGCTTTTGTCCGTTCATTCAGTTTCTTAAAGTATGCTAAATGCAATTCTTTAGATTGAATTGGTGTTGAAAACTAATGCGGGCTAATCAATTCGTAATACTTCCCATTGATAATGTCTTGCCTTATTTGTTTTACTGTTTTTATATATTGTTCTTTTTGTTACTTTAGACTCAAACTGCAGATCAATAGCTTGTTTCTGACTTGATTTAATCTGATCTCTAAATAAGCGAATCATATACTCAAACTTTTTTAGTGGCAACCTACTGTTAATAAAATGTATCTTCTTGCCCTTTTTTAATTAATGCCACAAATTCGTCTATAAAATCTTAGATTGTAACTCCTTATTCTCAATATCACCGTAATTAATTCGGGTAAAAACCCAGAATCTCATTTTTTCGACTTCTTTAAGTTTTTCTGAACTGAGCCTGTGTAGACTTTTTTTGCCCAAATGCAGTTACTAATTCATATCGGCCATAATCAAGTGCTGTAGCTTTTTAAGCTGCTGTCATAAACTATTGCATTATCGTATACATCAGCAAGATGATAAAGACTTTTCTTAACGGCCTCTAATTGATCGAATGCTTGTTCAAGTGTTTCCATTAAAATATTCAAATACTTTTACCGCCATTTTTTTCCCAATTATCTCTTCCAATGCCTCAACTGATGCTTCTTTAATTTTTTTTCACCGACTTAAATGATTTAAGCAAAGATCTTCTCTGTAGTCTTCAAGCTAATTCCTTCAATTTCAGGCAGATCGTTCGCAAACCCCTTACTTCTTCTGTTCCTATGATGTGTTATTCCTGAATCGATGTGCCTCGTCTCGCATTTGCTGAATCACAATGTAGGGTTTCAGATTTTCTTATCTAGATACAAAGGAAGTGAATCTCCGGGATAATACAATTCTTCGTCGCTTTGCAATTCCAATGACTGGAACTTTTCCATAAATCCCAATTTCTTTAAAGGCTTCTACTGCCGAACTCAACTGCCCTTTACCCATCAACCACTACCAAATCTGGTAATTCTTGCTCTTCATTCATTAGTCTGGTATATCGCCTTGATAACACTTCCCTTCATACTGGCGAAATCATCAGGACCAACCACAGTTTTTATTGAAATGCCTATAATCGATTTACTTGGCTTTGCATTTTTAAATACAACACAAGCTGCTACAGGATAAGCTCCTTGTATGTTTGAATTATCAAAACACCTAATGGTTTGTAATTTCGTTAATCGCAAATCAGACTGCATGGTTTTCAATATCCGATCTACTTTAATTGCAGGATCTAATTCTCTGCGTTCAACTGTCTTTCTTGCTTTAAATAAAAACATTTTTCATGCTAAATCAAGTAGCTTTTTTTATCTCCACTTGACTGGCACCGTGAACGGAATTTTTGAATCAATGTCAGGAATAAAAGGAACAATAAACTCTTCGCTTTCAAGCTTATGAAGATTTTTCATTTGTGCAATAGCATTCAGCAGTATTTCGTCATCTGACTCCGTCATTTTTTTCTTGACTACCATATTTTGCGATTGAATAACCATACCATTTGCTACACGTAAATAATTGACATAAGCCATTTGTTCAGAAACCAACACTCCAAATACATCTACATTATTTATTTTTGTGTTTACAACAGTAGATTTGGATTGATAAGATTCTAAAAGCACCAATTTTTCTTTGTAAGATTGAGCTTCTTCAAATGCTAACTGCTCTACCGCAATTTGTATTTTTCTTTGATATGTCTTTACCTCTGCAAGATTTTAAAATATGCTTGATATTTGAGATGCTTTGCATGTAATCAGATTCAGATTTTGATCACCTCGCAAGGACCTTGCAATTTCCAATCTTGGTATTCTAAACAAACTTTAAAATTCTTTGCTGATATGCTTTGCTCATTCAACTTGAGATTACAATTTCTTGTGGGATATAATTTTTGCGCCAACTCTAAGATTGTATGCATCATTTTAGCGTTTGCATATGGCCCGAAATACTCGCTTCCATCCTTCACCGGGTTACGAATTGGGAATATTTTAGGAAATGGTTCCTTGGTAATTTTTATCAAAGGATATGATTTATCATCCTTCAAATTAATATTATAACGCGGTTAAAATTTTTTAATTAGCGTATTTTCAAGCATTAGAGCATCAAACTCTGTATCAACAATAGTGTAATCTATTCTTGTAATTTTAGAAACTAAAACGCGTTTTAGCGTAATCGTGATTTTTGACAAAATATGAGTTAACCCTTTTCTTTAAATTTTTAGCCTTTCCAACATAAAGAATTTCATTCTGACTGTCAAAGTACTTATAAACACCAGGTTGTTCGGGTAATGAAGCAATTGTATGTTTTATATTTTGTAGGGTTGACATTCAATATGCAAAGGTAGTGTATAGTTTGATAATGCAGAAAATACATCCATACACTTAATTCTCTTTTGCTTTTGCTTTCGTTTGTTTTCTAAAATACTTTCTTAAAAATATACTGTTTTTTAAAGCGTTCATATTGGAATCAAGTCCCTTGGTGCTTTTCTTCAAATTAATCATACTTTCATTTAAATTATTTACAAAAGTTGTATCCATAATTAAAGTCCCAATTGTACCCTCACCACTTCTAACATGATTTGATATGTAATTCAAATCACCTGTTATAAACGCTAATGTATCAGATATTAACTGTATTTGGACTAAGGTTTGCTTTAATTTATTTGAAAGAGAAGTATCCGTGAGCAATGTTCCCAAGCTGCCATTCCCCTCTTTTACTGATTTAACAATATTGCTTAAATCTCCTGTTATCATGGCAGATCTATTGCTAGTGATTTGAATATCGACAATGGCATTTTTAATGTTTTCGGAGACAATGCTGTCACTTAAAATGCTCCATAGGGTATTTGATTGATTAACCCTTTCACTTATTAATCGGAGATTTTTTGCAACTACATAAATATCTTCATTTGTTTTTTGAAGGGTGCGCAGCATATTATCAGAATCAACACTTTGAATTGATTTCAGAAAATCCCCATTTTTCAGAGGATAACCTTTTGATGCTACAGGATTAATATTAATTAGTTTATTGCCCATTAATCCATCCGTGCCTATACTTGCGATAGCATTGCTTTTAATGTATTTAACTGATGATTCTTTAATAAGAATTCTTACTTCAATTGTCGTATCATCTAATATCTGAATCTCATCAACAGTTCCTACATCTATCCCTGAATAACGTACATTATTTCCAACCATTAATCCACTCACATTATTAAAAAGAATTCGTACTTTAAAAGTTGATGAGAACATACTTTGATTTGAACCAATAAAATAAATTGCAAGTAATAGAAATAATGTTCCAACAAGAATAAACAAACCCAATTTTATATTTTTGCTTTTCTCCATATCAATTAAAAAATCCTTTTATATGCTCATCATCGATTGCTCGCAATTCTTCATATGTACCTTGCTTATACGCCTTTCCGTCTAACAATAAAATAATTCTGTTTGCAACCAATTTCACACAATTCATATCATGTGATATAATTATGGAAGATGTTTTATACGTTTCTTGAATCTTTAAGATTAAATTACCAATCTCTCCTCCAGTAATTGGGTCTAGACCTGTAGTTGGTTCATCATATAAAATTATTTCCGGTTTCAGAATTAAAGTTCTAGCAATGGCAATTCGCTTCTTCATCCCTCCCGATAATTCTGAAGGCATCATATTTTCTGTATTAGGTAATCCAACATCTTTCAATGCTTTACTCACAGCTGTTTCAATTTCTTCCTTACTTAATTTACCAATATGCCGTCGTAGTGGAAACTCCAAATTTTCCCTAACAGACATCGAGTCATACAAGGCATTACTTTGAAATAAGAAACCCATTTTCATTCTCAACTTATCTAAATCATGAGGATTTAATAGACTAATATCTTTGTTTAATACAATAATTTTCCCATCATCAATGGGAATTAAAGCAATTATACATTTAATCAAAACTGATTTGCCTGAACCAGATTTTCCAAGCACAGCAACATTTTCTCCTTTTTTTAAAACTAAATTAAAATCCGTCAAAACTTTATTTTTGCCAAATGCTTTGCTGAGGTGCTCCGTCTTCAATACTATTTCTTGTTCTTCCATACTAAGCATGTTCTATGAAAACCGAAAATATCAACTATTTGAACCGCTATTAAATCTATTATAAACACTAATAACGAAGCAATTACTACAGACGAATTGGCAGATTTTCCGACACCTTCTGTTCCTTTTTTAGATGTAAACCCTTTATAACAACCAATAATCCCGATAGCAAACCAAAGAAATACGTTTTAATAAATGATGGCAATGCATCGGAATAAGTCAATACATCAAACACTTGATTCCAATATAATTTCCAACTTACTACTCCTCTGATATTTGTACCTAAATATGCTCCATAAAGTGAAATGGCATTTGCAAATACAGCTAATACTGGCAACATCAAGGTACATGCCATTACACGAGTTACTACTAAATATCTATATGGATTTGTTCCAGATACTTCCATTGCGTCAATTTGTTCTGTCACACGCATAGAACCTAACTCAGCTCCTATACTTGAACCAATTTTGCCTGCGCATATTAAGGCTGTTATAACAGGTGCTATTTCTCTTATTAATGAAATCGAAACCATTTTTGGCAACCAGGATTCTGCTCCAAATTCAACAAGAGTAGGCCTTGATTGAATAGTAAGTACGAGACCTATAATAAATGCGGTTACTCCCACCAACATCAATGAACTGTATCCAATTTTATAACACTGTTTGAAAAATTCTTTGTATTCTTGATTTGAAGAATACAATTCTTTAAAAAAACGTTTCGTAAAAAACCCTATGTCTCCCAATTCATAAAGAAATTCATTCCATTTATTTTTATTAGACATCGAAACGAATATAAAGTTTTAATATTTAATAGTGTTGGTTCAAATAATAAGACTGACGAGAAACATAATTTTAATAACTGAAAATCATCCAAATTGAAGTGAATTTGTAGACTCTATTCATTGTTATAATATTTTAATGCATCGGGCCATATAAGTCATAAACGTTGCTGCCATTATCAAAGCTCACCATTAATGTCCAATTAACCTTAACGGATTGCTTATCTGTTTCAACAATATACTCTAAAACATGATAATCTTGGTATACCTTTACTTCCTACTTTTTTAATTTGTCTGATCTTTTTGTAATCAATTGCTACTGGAGCCAAGGTGCTGATATCTGTCCCATTGAAAAATTTATTCAAGAATTCATCCGTGTTTTTTTCCATTTGTTCATCATGTCGCATTGTCTTATAATTTTCATCCATAAAACTCATAATTCGTTTGCTGTTATGACTGGCTGCTGCTGCTTCAAAACGTTTTAAAAAGAAATTGACATCATTATTAATAGGATTATCACTTTCCACCACAACATCACTAGTATCCACTTGAATCACAGGGGTGTTTTTCGCTGTTTTTTCGATGAAGAACAAGAAGCCAAGGCTAATACAATTAATATAAGAGTAACAATTTTCATTTCTAATTAAATTTAAAGCAATAAACGAATAAAACAATGGAAATGCAAATATTAACTATAAGCAATCTAGTAATTCTTTAAGAAGAATATCTGTTTCCATCTTTTGTAATAAATGACCTTGATTCTCCAAGGAAATATATCTTCCATTCTTTAATCCACTACAAAACTCTGTTGTCTCAGATTCCGTAAGCATTCTATCATTCTCCCCTCTAATCATTACTATTGGAGTACTTAAATTTTGAAATTCACCAGCACGAATTGGATTATCACCAATTGAATACAATATCTGCTGAGTAATAGGAATTAACGACTTCCAATTATCCCCATGCGAAATGCTCATATATTTCTCCAATTTCATTAATTGCTCCCCTCCTAGTTTGGAGGCTTCTTCATGTGCAATTTCAGAACTCCATTTCATTTTTGTAGCAATAGTAATTACTTTACGAATGGGAGAATAATTGCGCTTAATTAGATTTAAAGCAACATACCCCTAAACTATATCCTAGAAGAACTACTTCAATTAATTCATTCTTATCTATATATTCGTAGACATAATCTGAAAGTGCATTTAAAGTATTGCATGATGGGTCCTTATGCCCTTCACCATGATTAGGGAAATCTAAGGAATGAACTGTGTATTCGGGAAGTTCTAAGTTTGAAACAATGAAATTCCAGTCACGCTTGCAACCTAATGCTCCATGAAGAAAAATCAAATGCTTGTCCATTAATGTTTGAAATGACGAATTCCTGTAAGGACCATGCTTTGTCCATTTTTATTCGCAGCGTCAATACTCTCTTGATCTTTAATGCTTCCACCTGGTTGAGCAATTGCAGCAATCCCTGCCTGACTTGAAATATCGACACAGTCTGGGAATGGAAAAAATGCTTCAGATGCCATTACAGCTCCTTTTGTATCAAATCCAAACACATTTGCCTTCTTTATCGCTGATTCCAAAGCGTCTACTCGAGAAGTTTGACCACAACCCATACCAATCAGTTGTTTATTTTTTACGAGAGAAATTCCATTCGATTTTAAATGTTTAACTGCTTTAATTGCAAACTCTAAATCAGATAATTCTTCTTGGGTCGGTTTATTTTCAGTTACAATTTTAAACGAATCAGATGTTTCTGAACTCCAATCCGAATCTTGTTCTAGAACTCCATTTAATAAACTTTTAAAAATGGTTTTGTTATTGAGATTGGTGTTTACTTTTAGGAGTATTCTGTTTTTCTTCTGCGTCAAAATTTCTATGGCTTTTTCAGAATAAGAAGGTGCCGAAACAACTTCAAAGAACAATTTATTCATTTCAAGGGCTGTTTCTTCGTCAATTTCTCTGTTGCAAGCCAATACGCCTCCAAAAGCAGATGTAGTATCACCCGCTAAAGCAGCTAAATAAGCTTCCTTCACTGTTGCCCTGCTAGCTAATCCACATGAGTTTGTGTGTTTCATTATGACAAATGAGCAATCCTCAAATTCATTGATCACATTCAAAGAAGCTTCCACATCCACTAAATTGTTATACGACAATTCTTTTCCGCTTAAAATAGTGAACACTTCATCTAAATTGCCATAAAAACGAGCCGTTTGGTGAGGATTCTCACCATATCTAAGTGTTTTGCTTGAATTAAAGCTTTCTTTAAAAACGCTTAATTCTGAACTCGAGTTAAAGTAATTGAATATAGCGGTATCATAATGAGAGGAATTCATAAATGCACGTGAAGCAAATAACTGACGGTCCTTTTTATCTGTACTTCCATTCTTTGAATTCAACAAATCTAAGAGTTCTAAATATTCATTTCTATTAGAAACTATTAAAGTATCATTGAAATTCTTAGCTGCTGCTCGAATCAGCGATATCCCTCCAATATCTATTTTTTCAATAATTTCAGATTCATCCTGACTGTTCTTAACTGTTTCTTCAAACGGATATAAATCAACAATTACCAAATCTAATGTTTCAATGCCGTGATCATTTAATTCTTGAATGTCTTTTGGATTTTCCCTTCTAGCCAATATTCCACCAAAAATAGAGGGATGTAAGGTTTTAACTCTACCATCTAAAATTTCAGGGAAGCCAGTATACGATTCAACTGCAATTGCAGGTATATCTAAATCTGTGATAAATTTTAATGTACCTCCGGTGGAATACATCGCTACACCTAAGTCGTGAAGTTTTCTTACAATTGGTTCTAAATTGTCTTTGTGATAAACGGAAATTAAGGCCGATTTTATTGGTTTTAAGCTATTTTGCATGAAGACTGCAAAATTACTTTATTCGAATTTTGAATTGTATACCAATTTTGCACAAATCAACTTGAAATCTTCTGAATTAATTTGAATGCTGAATTGAAAGCATTAAAACTTCTACTCCTTGAACTCGGATGATTGGAGAGCGTAAATACCGCTATCGATGTCGTCGGTTTGTATATCAATTTGGTGTAAACCCGTACTCAATTCACTTTCAAAAACAGGAATTACTTGCCCTGAAATTGAAACGAGTTCAACTTTTACATTCCCAAATCTAATATTGTCAATATCTAAATGGCTAATCGATTCAGTTGGGTTTGGATAAAGTTTACTTTTATTCAAAGCGCTGACTTGAGAATTTACATTACTTAAATTCCAAAGTCGTTCTCCCACGGCATTGAGAATCGGACGTTCAAAATAGGACGTCGCATTATCAGAAACGTAAGCAATCAAATTAATTCGAGCTGGAATGTTAGAACCTTCATTATATCCTGGCTCATCATACGTACTACAAAATGGTGTATTGTTCTCTTTTTGATAACTTACCAAAGAAGCCTCTGGAAGTTTGTATGAAAAATCTGCAGTATATTCTGAGTTTGGCATAACGAGCTGAGGTATTTTACCACTTACCCCCCATACACCTCCAGGACTTGCTTTATGTACACTGTGATGGTAATAACCATCCATCATTTCTAATTCATTGTAAAGTGGATGTGTGCTTCCTCCAACGCCCCCGCTTCCATGGTCCTTACTGTAATAGTTATTTTGACTCCATAGATTTGGATTTGCATTTCCCCTTACCTCATCTTCAGTGACGATACTGCCTATGTTGAGATTACCGTACCAATAATCCTTAAATTTAACTTTAACTGTGTATGAAATAGTCCTTGTATTTCCGTCAAAACTTTTGTTCTCAATGGTCAATTCTACAGGAGCTTTAATGTTCAACCTTGAGTTTATTTCACTTAACCAGGTACTGTTACTTCCTAAAAATATTTTTCTATCTAAAAGTGCATCTGGGTAACTTGTGATGTAGGTAACTAAGAAATCATTTGCATTGGTATTGGACATACTATCATCAAAATGATATGAAACAGGAATAACTCGCTTACCATACTGTTTTTGCGCTGTATTTACAAGGAGATTTGCATCGGGGCAATATCCACACCAAGCACCAGTAGCTTCTTCAAGTAACAAGTTCCTATCCACCCAATTTTTATTCGAGTTTCTCAGTATTGTTTTGCTGTAATGACTATTAGATGGATCTCCGTCAATACTATCGTTGGGTAATGACAACCAAAAGTCTATCTCATTAAGGCTCCCTTCTATTCCCCCTAACCATGAAATTGGGTGGGTAAAATTCATCTTTCCTTCTCCATTTGGCAAGAGATTGACTTGATTAATCAGGTAAGAAATGGTATCAGAGGCATTCACTGAATAATTTAAATAATAGGATTGTACTGATTTCTTCCCCCAATTTGTCAATTGACCTTTAAAATTAACTATGGAATTGACAGGATAAATTTTAGACAATTCAAAACTTCTAATTTTCAAATCATAGTTTTGTTGCTCGCCATTATAAAATTGGTAAACGATAAAATCATTCAAATTAAATGAATATTGAAAAGGTAATAAATTTAGCGAGTCGTGTAAAATGTATGTTTTCTGATTTGAAGCAGAGCTACAGCCAATTAAACCCTTAGATGTTCGATCACCATAAGGACTGTAGACTAAATCAAAACGTCCTTCGTTTCCTTCGTGCAAAATAATTGCAAAAGCAAAGATACTTGCATTGTTTATTGGTTGATCAAAATTATCTGAAGATTTAGATAATCCATAATATTGTATAATATGACTTCTAAACGGAGCTTTTCCTACTGTATAGGCAAACACTTGGGTTGCAATTCCTTGATTTGGTATTGGCAATTGCTGGAGTTTAAAATCGTACCCAAAGGCCACAATACTATTTTCTGGTAACAAGGAATCCGGAACTTCTGAAACTGACTTTGATGTATTGAAAGTTAAGTATCCATTTTTACTCACTTTATATTTTGTAGTAGGCGCATTGTGGTAATAAAATTAAAAGGAATTAAATTTTCTGCGGACAATAGTTCTGTTGATGGTTGATTGAGTAATATGGTTTTCTCACTATCATAAACTTTATCTAAATAATAGCCATTTGGGAGCTCTCCATCATTTCGAATAGCAAAATAATTTTGTGCACCCACTTGAACACTAATGCAGAATGAAAACAATAAAAATAAAAACGCTTTACAAAACTTCATTTATACAAGTTTAGGCAAAAAATCGAAAAAAAACTCGACAAAATTGTCGAGTTTTTATAACTATATTTAAGATGTTATTTCTTGTGCAAATGTGCATTTAAGAAATCCCATTTATTGCCATTCTTCACCTAAATCACAGTAGCAATCTCAACATTTTCCATATTCCAAGAAGGATCTTTTGTGATTGATATTTCTTGTTCAACTAAAGAACCCGCAGATTTAGCTCCATCCACAATTGTTACACCCCAATCTTCATTTGAAGCTCTTAAAACCTTGTGATGAGAAGCATTTGGGCCACCATTTGGACCAGCTTGATTTGCAATTACACCATCTTCAAGAACTAGAACTGAAATATTGTATTCGTCTACATTTTGAAAGAACTTAGTCGTTGTTTTTACAACAATTTTATCATTTTCAACTGAATAGCTTAGCGCACTATTTGCAACAACTGCCGCAGCATTATGCTCTGTAATTTTGCTGTTGATATTGTCCTTCATTCCTTGAAGTGTTTTAGTGTTAGTCCAAGCGTCAAAGAAATTGATGCAAATGTTGGGTAACCCAGTTACAGGTAAACGCCTCATCCAAAGCAGTTGCAAATGGATTAACTAACAACTTAGCAAATTGATTTTGGCTATATGTACCAATACATACAGCATCAATCGTGGTGTTCATTAATAATTTCAAACATTGGCCATCCCCAATCGCCACAATAGTAGCAATTCGTTCCTGTGAACTTATTGACAATTGACATATTCTTTTCTTCAACAGTTACTCCAGTTTCAGTGCCAGCAGGTGCCACTTCCTTCTTTTTACAAGATGTATATAGAACAGATGTTAAAACAATTGCACTACATAACAGAATTAATTTTTTCATTTATACATTATTAAATTTGTTCAAATATAATAATATCATCCTAAACTAGGAAAATTTTGTCCTTAATTTTCGATGATTTTAGATAAATATGACAAAATCATGAAAATATAGATAAAAAAGTCCTGAATGAATTCAGGACTTTTAAGTATTTTTTCAGTTAAATTACTTAACGTCAACCTCTAATGCGTTTAATACATCAGTTTGCCTTGAGCAACAAACGCTACAACTTTTAGTTTTGTCAATAACTACTGCTCCTCCACCTTCAACTGTAGTTCCATGATAATCCATAGGAACAGTGTAAGTGAAAGTTTTAGAAACTTTAGAACCTGTAGTGGTTGATTCAGTTATTTTCTCACCCCATTGACCTGTGATAAAGTCACGAACTACGTGATTTTGCTCGTAGTTGCTAGGATCTGAGAACCACCTGATTGCTTAGAGAACAATCCATCTTGTAACAAAGCAACGTTCAAATTGTTTACACCTGCAACATCAGCAGTATAATATAAATCAACTTTAACTGTTAGAACTCTACTTCCTTCATCAAAAGTAGCCTTAGCACCAATATTAACTGGAGCAGGCATGCTATTAACTTTGTTGCCAGCGGCTGCCCATGAACCTCTGCTCATAGCTCTTCCTCCTGGCTTTTGAGGAGTAACACCTAAATCAGAACATAACATTCTGTTAATAGTTCCTGCAGGGTATCCAGCAACTGAAGATTGTGCAATTAAAGCATCTCCATAAGCTGTAGTGAAATTAGCCCATCCAGTCGCTGGTGCAGCATATCCACCTGCGTGAACAGCCATAATGATAAATTTTCCAGGATTAGCATCAGCTGCAGCTTTTGCTCTAACGTGTCCGTCTGGACAGTAGCCACATCTAACTCCTGTAAAGTCTTCCAACAAAGCGACTTCATTCATTGGCTCTGTTGATGCCAAGAATTCAGCTGCTGGTTCATCTTTTTTGTCTTCTTCTTTTACATCCAGAAACAAAACCGCAAATAATGCAATTGCGGATAATACGTAAGTAATTTTTCTCATTTTAATAAATTTTTAATTTTACTCGTGCAATATCCTCAAATTATTTGAATAATTCAAACTAAATTTTATCGTTTAACATATAAAATGTTCTATCAATCAAATTATCAACATTTTGTATTTTGATAAAATAAATCTGTTTGGATATTTTTTTAATCACCCAAGATTTGCAAAGGATAAATAGGTATCAAGAAACTAAATCTAATCAAACTTTTTTCATTTCACCGTCCACAAGACATGTAATCGTCTGAAAAACTGAATGTTGTAGGCAATATACCATGTCTTCTTCATGATGTAAATGTGACAAACGTTTATAAGTGATGACTTTTTTAAATACGATACTAAATCATTCTTGGCTTTGCCATAAATATCCAAGGACATTAAAGCTGCATCACAATCAACTTTGCAATCAATTTTACTTAGCATAGTTTCACAAACAGCTCCAGCGTATAATGTGTCTTCTAAATTAAAACTGTCTTTCCAGCCCGCAAAAAGAATGACATCTTTATCGCTCTTGACTAAAAACTCTGAAACAGCCTCTAAATTCAAAAACTACCAGATAAAACATTTGCTGTCCCTTTATCCGATACAGCCTCAATACATTTTGTTCCATTCGTTGTGGTTAATGCAATACGTTTACCAATAACAGCCCCATTCATACACTCACAAGGTGAATTCCCATATCAAAACCTGGTAATTTCTGCCCTTCACGTTCAGCGGCAGTTAAATAACCCAATTTCGCAAATTCAATGGCTTGTTCTGGAGTTTTTACAGAGCGTACCGACTCCGCTCCTTCGTGTATAGCTGTGCAAATTGTAGAAGTAGCTCTTAGGATATCTATCACAACTACATTCTTGTCCTTTACATCACTTAGATGCAATAGCGCAGGACTTAATACAACTTCTATGTTGATCATTCCACAATAGTAGATATCTAAATTTAATTTCAAATTATTAAAATATAATTTTGAACTGAAATGTTGTTAAAAAAGTAATTTTCACTCTGGGTTTATTTTGTATAATCCAATTTTCTTATGCTGATCACCAAACAGATTCTTGTGTTTTTAGTGGCCTTGAAGCCATGCATAGAAAGGCATACTCTGAAGCTATAAACAAATTTACCTCTTGCCTAAACCACTCCCCTTCAAATGCTTTAGCGTATTTCCAGCGGGGAACTTGCTATCTGTTAAGTGATAAGGCAAATGTTGCTTTGGTGGATTTCAATCAAAGTATCAAGCTTGATAGCAGCAATTATGACGCCTATTTTAATCGCGGACTTGCACATCATGCTCTTAAAAACTACACCTTTGCAGAAGCTGATTTCCTTTTATATCATTCGCGTGTGCCTAACGACTATAAAGTACTTAACAATTTGGCCATTCTCATGGAAGATATGCAAGACTATAAAGCAGCAGTTGATTATTACACTCTGTTCTTAGACAGATTCCCAGAAAATAAAGATAAACATATTGCCAGAGCATTTGCATACGCGCAAATCGATTCGATTAAATTGGCAATTAAAGATTTGGATTTTTGCTTGAAATTGGACCCTAAAGATGAGGAAGTTTGGATGAATAAAGGTAATATTTATTACGATGCATTTCAATATTCTAACGCCATTGATGCTTATAATGTTATTTTGTTAAACACTCCAGATAATACTGAAGCAAGAATCAATCGAGCAGATGCCTTTACTGCCAACACTCAATACAAGGAGGCTATTGAAGATTTTGAACTATTAAGTACTAAAGATAAATACAATCCTGAATATTATTTCAATCTGGGTTTTTGTTATCTACAATTGAGTAAAACCAAGAATCCATTTTGAGTTTTGGTAAGGCCTTAGACACTGAATATCCAATATTGGCTTACTTTTAACTTTAAGAGGTGGTATACAACAATTTAGAGATGCAAGCAGAAGCTTGTTCCGATTGGCAAATGGCCATACATTCCGGTTACCTAGAAGCGGAGACTTATCATTTAAAGCACTGCAAAATCTAAATAGTTTAATTGAAAATCTTGATTTTGCCAAACCCCACTTCTGCAACCTATATTGATGGACACTTGATAACCCCTAACCCATAGATGCTACTTCTCTTGAAGTTTATGCTACTGGCCTCATCAAAATACTTGATTGGGCAAGTAATTTCTCCAATTTCAAATCCAGAATAAAATATCTGAGCAATCATTTGATTGTCAAAAATAAAATCGTCCGAATTGGCTTCAATATTAATTTTGCTAAATATTTTTTTATCAAAGGCTCTATACCCAGTGTGGTACTCAGATAATTTCTGCCCCATTAGAATATTTTGGAAACAAAGTTAAAACTCGATTTGCAAAGTATTTATACAATGGCATACCTCCTTTAAAGCCCCTTTACCTAAAATTCGACTTCCAAAAGCGACAGGATATACGTCATTGGCAATCATATATGACATACTTTCAATCAAAGCTGGTGTGTACTGATAGTCTGGATGAAGCATAACTATTATATCGGCCCCAATCTCTAAAGCTTTATTGTAGCATGATTTCTGATTCCCTCCATATCCCCTATTAATTTCGTGCTTAACGATATGTTTAATGTTTAACTCTTTTGCCTTATTTATGGTTTCATCAAGACTGTTGTCGTCTACTAAAACTACGTCATCTACAATCTCAAATGGTATCTCATTGTAGGTTTTCTCTAAGGTAGCAGCTGCGTTATATGCTGGAAGCACAACAACAATTTTCTTTTCCTTTAATCATAAAGGGGGCAAAAATAATCGATTATAACAAAAAATTAATATTTAAATATTTGTCAATGTAGAAAACAAGAACTAAAATTGAAGTATGAAACACTATTTGTTAGAATTTAGAGACCAAGTTTTTAATGGAGTACTGTCTTTGTACAAAAGAATATTTGTCAGTTTTCTTGTGCTAAATATTCTATATGCTGTTATAAGTACACTATTATTTTTACCACTTATTCTTGAAATGTTTGGATGGGGAATTCAAGATCTTTTAAATTTTGATGAAACAATTCAAACCATGCGTGAAACGATTAATTCAGACCCAGATTCTATCAATTCAATTTCAATTACCGTCTTTCCTGGTATAAACTTATTCTATTCTGTTCCTATGTTCCTAATTGCCTTGCTGCTTGGGGCCTGGTCGTTTAATTTATACTTAAGTTTGAATAACAATGAAGTTAAATATACTGACAATAAAATCATCTCCGCAATTAAAGCATCTCTGAATGCCACAATTTTTAAACTGTTAGGTTGTTTAATACTTTTAAGTATTTTATCTGTTGCAATACTGGCAATTTTCTTCCTATTAACTGCCTTAATAATGTCCGTGTCAAAAATTTTGGAATCCTTGTTGGTTTTATTGGCTTTTTTGTTGTTGTCATTTTGCTATTGCGCTTTGTTCTAGCTCCGCAGCTATAGTTCATGGTAAGATGGGGACTATGGAAGCCTTTGCATACAGTTTTAAGAATTTAACAATGAAACGCGCTGCTATGCTCGGCTTAATGGGACTGGTAGTCGTAATTATCGCGGGACTTATCAGCACTGCAGCAAATACGCTCGTGCTCGCTTTAATTTCCAAAGACGGAAACAACTTTCCTTTTTTACTCTGTGCAACAGCTCATTAGCACCTTATTAGGTACCTTAGTGAGTGCTTTTATGTATTCTGGCTTAAGTGCATTGTACTTTAGATATAGCGAAGATGAAATAGATCAATCTGAAATCGATCATATTATTACAGATTAAAATAAGGAAACACCATTCATCTCTGCTGGTTTTTCTATTCCCATCATTTTTAAAATAGTTGGCGCAACATCCGCTAACTTTCCTTTCTTCTTTGTCTAATGATCTACACTGATCACTAATAATAAAACAAGGTACGGGGTTCATACTATGAGCCGTATTCGGACTTCCATCAGCATTTTTTACCTCATCTGAATTTCCATGGTCAGCTATAATGACAATTTGATAGCCTTTTGACTTTGCCTCTTCTACAAGCCGCTTTACACAATTGTCAACAGTTTCTGCTGCTTTTATTACGGCCTCCCAAACACCTGTATGTCCAACCATATCAGCATTTGCAAAATTCAAACAAATAAAATCAAATTTTTCTTCTGCAATTGCTTGAGATATTCTTTCTGTTAATGGCAATGCACTCATTTCTGGCTGTAAATCGTAGGTTGCAACCTTTGGAGACTGCTCCATAATTCGCTCTTCTCCTTTAAAAACCTCCTCTCTTCCTCCAGAAAAGAAAAAGGTAACATGTGGGTATTTTTCTGTTTCTGCGCTTCGCAATTGAGTCAATCCGTTTGAACTAATGATTTCGCCTAATGTGTTTTTTATATTTGTACTCCTGAACACAACATGAACATCATGATATGTTGCATCATACTCTGTCATGGTCGCATAATGTAAATTCAATTTCTTCATATTAAACTCTGGATAATCCTCCTGCGTTAAGGCTTGAGTAATTTGACGACCTCTGTCAGTTCTAAAATTAAAACAAAACACTGCATCGTCGTTTTTGATTTTAGCTATCGGATTTGAATTCGAATCACAAATCACGGAAGGTTTTATGAATTCGTCAGTCACACCATTCTGATAAGCTGATTCTATTGCTTCTTCTGATGAAACGAATTTTTCACCCACTGAATCACACATTAAATGATAGGATAATGCCGTTCTCTCCCAACGTTTGTCTCTATCCATTGCGTAATAGCGACCTATCACCGTCGCTATTTTTGCATTTGTTTTTGCTATTGCTGATTCGAGTTCAGATATAAAGAGCTTTCCACTTCTGGGATCAGTATCTCTTCCATCTGTGAATGCGTGAATAAATATAGACTCAACATGGAGATCTGTAAAAATTTCGCACATAGAAATAAGATGATTCATGCTACTATGCACACCACCGTCACTAACTAAACCAATTAAATGCAAAGGTTTATTATTAGAATTACAATACTCAGCAATATCTATAATTTCTTGATGGTTTTTTGCACTTCCATCTTCAAAACTTTTGTTTATTAAGGCCAATTGTTGCCAAACCACTCTGCCGGCTCCAATATTCATATGCCCCACTTCACTATTTCCCATTTGACCTTCTGGCAATCCGACTGCGTTTCCAAATGTTGTAAGGGTTGTGTTTGGAACATCCTTGTACAAAGAATCCACAAATGGCGTGTTAGCATTAAATATTCCATCTGTAAAGTCATGTTTTCCAATACCCCAACCGTCCAATATCATTAGAAAAACGCGTTTCTTTTGCTCCATGGCGCAAAGTTAAGCTTAATTTCGGAAAGCTTATTGGGGATTATTCCAAACATTTTAAGTTCTTGTTAAATTATCGTTCTAAGCCTTATTTATTCAAAATCTAAGCATAAATTTGCTGAGTGAATCTACAAAAAATAAATGCAGAAGTGAATTCAGTGGTTTTAAAAACAGCTGAGTTTATTTCAGAACAACGAAAGAGTTTTGATATAAATATTGTTCAAGAAAAAGGACTTAATCAATTGGTGAGTTTTGTTGATGTAGAAGCTGAAAAAATGCTTGTTACAGGACTTAGAAAAATTGTTCCTGAAGCTGGATTCATAACCGAAGAGAATACCACATCTGATGATAAAAAATCTTTAAATTGGATAATAGACCCATTAGATGGAACCACTAATTTCATACATGATGTTCCTGTGTACTCAATAAGCATAGCACTTGCTGATGAAAAAAATGTTCTCTGTGGGACGGTCTATGAAATTGGAAGAAAAGAAATGTTCACGGCCTGGAAAAATGGAGGTGCTTGGTGCAATGGAAATCAGATTTATGTTTCAAAACAAAACCAACTTAAGGATTCATTAATGGCTACAGGTTTCCCTTATTACGACTTTGAGCAAATGGAAGCCTATTTAAGCGTTCTAAAGGAACTCATGAAGAAAACACATGGATTAAGACGAATGGGGTCTGCAGCCGTAGATCTTGCTTATGTGGCATGTGGCAGATTTGAAGGCTTTTTGAATACGGTTTAATCCTTGGGATATAGCTGCAGTATATTTCTTAGTAGAAGAAGCAGGTGGGAAATTGGGCGACTTTAAAGATGAAGATAATTATCTATTTGGAAACTCAATTGTTGCCGATAACACTTCTATACACTCTGAATTAATTGATTTAATCAAATTGGAATTTAAGTAAGCGTTAACTTCAAATCCGTTTCGATGTGATTATCAAAGTTCAGATGTTCTTGCAAGGTGGTTGCCATTTTAATGCCTACATAATCTGCTTTAACCGGAAAAAGCCGATGACTTCTTGATGCTAAGACGAGTACCTGAATTTTCTTAACTTTCTTAGAAATCAATGGCAACATTGCACTCACCATGGTTTGACCAGAATTCAAACATCATCTACCAACACAATAACTTCACTTTCTAAACTTGAAATATCGTGTTCAGATTCGTATTTGGGCAATAAGGATTCTCTATCAATCTTAACTTGAATAGTTCGAATTTCTTGCTGACTTATTTTGCGTAACTCATTTGCATATTCGTGCAATAAACATTCCTCGCTCATCAATGCCAGCTATCCATAAAAGAGGCTCGTCCATATTATTTACAGACTTGCCAAGCTAATCGGATCAACTTATTGGTTATTTGTTGATGTGTTAAAATGATATCAGACGAATTGCTCATTGCGTTTTCAAACCTAAGGATTAATGCATATAATTCCTAATTCATTATCGCTTTTATACCTGGCAATTCTTTCCTTCAAAGTATTCCAACAAAGCTCCACCCCCAGTGGAAACATAGCTAACTTGATCTGCTAGTCCGAATTTATGAATTGCCGCAGCACTGTCTCCTCCACCAATTAAACTAAAACCGCCATTCTTCGTTACCTCAGCAACAGATTCTGCAACAGCCTTTGTCCCTGCTTCAAATGCAGACATTTCGAAGACTCCCATCGGTCCATTCCACAAAACCGTTTTGGGAGTTTTTTATAGTTTCACAAAATATTGAGGTGGCCTTAGGACCGATATCTAAACCCATATAATTTTCTTCAATTGCACTGTTTGATGCTATCGTTGTATTTGCCTCATTCGAAAAACAATCTGCCACAATACTATCTTCAGGTAAAAGTAATTGTATTCCTTTCTGTTTTGCTTTTTCAATTAACTCCAGAGTCAAAGGCATTCTATCGTCCTCGCACAAAGATTTTCCAATATTCCCACCCAATGCTTTTGCAAATTGTAGGCCATACCTCTCCTATAATTATATGATCAGCTATGCTCATCAAATTCTCGATAATTAATAATTTATCTGAAACTTTGGCTCCGCCAACAATGGCTGTAAATGGGCGCTTTGGGTTATTTAGAATTTTATCGGCATTTGCAATTTCATTTGTCATGATATAACCTAAAACACTTTTTATCAGTAAAGAATTGAGCAATCACCGCAGTAGATGGCTGGCTCATGCGCAGTTCCAAAGGCATCATTCACATAAAAACTTCCATAAGTAGACAGTTTTTTAGCAAATTCTAAATCCCCTTTCTCTTCTTCTTTATAAAATCTCAAATTTTCGAGTAAGACTATTTTGCCTGCCTCAAGATTATTTGTCAAAGTCATTGCTGACTCGCCAAATGCAATCATCCAGCGAATAAAACTTCTGCTCCGCTTAATTCTTGAACACGTTTCACAATATGCTTTAAGGAGAATTTATCCTCAAGACCGTTTTTTGGACGTCCTAGATGGCTCATCCAAGATACATGAACCGCCATCATTTAATATTTTTTATGGTTGGAATGGCTGCAGAAATTGTGAATCATCTGTAATCTGAAGTTCTGAATTAGGAACATTAAAATCTACGCGGATTAAAACCTCTCGTTTTTAAAATTAAATTGGTCAACTGTTAACATTTCTGAATTATTTTCTTGCTGGGCAAAAATAAGTCAAAATATTCTTCTTTAATTTGCAAATCATAAATTTCCTATTTGGCCTTTCCATAGACCATATCAAACAACCAATCGGCAAAGAATTAGATGCCTTTGAACAAACGTTCAGCAGTAGCATGAAACGAATGTTCCCTTGTTAAATACAATCATGAATTACATTGTAAAGCGCAAGGGCAAACAGATTCGGGACTGATGTTCGTGGTCATTCTGCTCCAAACTTCATGGTGATATTAATGAGCGCACATACAGAGGAGCTAGCTTGATTGAATTATTGCATACAGCTACCCTTAGTGCACGATGATGTTGTGGATGGAAGTGATCAAAGAAGAGGATTTTTTAGCATTAATGCACTTTGGAAAAATAAAATCGCGGTCCTTGTAGGCGACTTTTGCTTGCCAAGGGACTCTTACTTGCCATCGACAATGAAGATTTGACATGCTAAAAATTGTTAGTGAAAGTGCCAAAAAAATGAGGAAGGCAGAGCTTCTTCAGCTGGAAAAAGCAAGACGGCTAGATATAACAGAAGACGTTTATTACGATATCATTACAAAAAACCGCATCCTTGATTGCGAGTTGTTGTGCAATTGGTGCTGCTTCAGCAATGGCAGATTCAGATACTATAGAAAGAATGCGCTATTTTGAGAATACACCGAATCGCCTTCCAATAAAAGACGACTTATTTGATTACGGAGACAATAATATTGGCAAAACCAACTGGGTTAGACATCAAAGAAAAGAAATGACGCTTCCATTGATACATGCATTGGGCAAAGCCACATCTTCAGAAAAGCGCAAAATCATCAATTTAATTAAAAACCAAGGACAAAAGCAAAGCGGTAAAGGAAGTTATTGAGTTTGTTTTAGAAAAAGGAGGTTTTGAACATGCGCAAATTAAGATGAAAAAGAATTTCGCGATAAGTCGAAGGAAATTCTAACAATTATGCCAGATAACGCCTCAAGACAAAGCTTATTGGAATTACTTGATTTTGTGATAGAACGCAAAAATAAGCAACTACTTTATTGAACAACTGAGATTAAACCTGCTTCTAAACTTTTCTTTTTAAGGCAACCTGCTAAATTTAAACAAGACTCTTCTGCATTCAGTTAAAATTGAGTAACTTTGCACAAATTTTGAAGTATGCTTCCCAACTTTATCTCAGCAATGCTGATGTAAACTACATTGATGAACCTTATAAAACAGTACCAAAGCGACAATAAATCAGTGTTGATTTTGGCTGGCAAAAATTCTTTGAAGGATTTGATTTTGGCACTGAAAAGAACAGTGATGGATCAAATGCAATTAGCGAAGATGCTATAAAGAAATCAATGTCCTAAATTTAATTAATGCCTATCGATCAAGAGGTCATTTATTTACCAAGACAAATCCTGTTCGCGAAAGACGCAAATACACGCCAATCTTGGATTTAAGTAATTTCCCGTCTATCCGAAGCCGACTTAGACACCACATTTAATGCAGGTCATGAATTGGGTTTTAGGTTCAATTAAATTACGAGAAATTGTTAATCACCTTAAAACAAATTTATTGCGAAAGCATAGGTGTGGAATACTTGCATATTGGAGACCCAGTTCGAATTGAATGGTTGCGCAACCTCATGGAAACCACTAAGAATGAACTCTAATTTGAGTATTGAAGAGAAAAAGCTAATGTTTGATAAAATTAAACCAAGCAACTGCCTTTCGAAAACTTTTTACACACTAAATTTATTGGTCAAAAACGTTTCTCTTTGGAAGGATTAGAATGTTTAATTCCGGCATTGGATAGTGTAATTCATTACGGTGCAGAATTGGGTACAGAAGAATTTGTAATGGGAATGGCCCACAGAGGAAGATTGAATGTATTGTCCAATATTTTCAATAAAACATATGCTGACATTTTCAGTGAATTTGAAGGAAAAGTATTCCAAGGCGAACAATTTGAAGGCGATGTGAAATATCACTTAGGCTATTCAACTTTGGTTGTGACCCCAACGGGCAAAGAAGTTAAGTTAAAATTATCTCCAAAACCTTCCCATCTCGAAGTTAACCCTGTTGTTAAAGGAATTGTAAGAGCCGTTGCATCACGTTTACAACCACGACATCAATAAAGTTTGTCCAATCTTGATTCATGGGGATGCCGCCATTTGCTGGTCAAGGTATTGTATGAAGTAATTCAAATGAGTGCACTAACCGCAAATAAAATTGGTGGTACCATACATATTGTGACGAACAATCAAATTGGATTTACTACCAATTATACAGATAGCAGAACAAGCATTTATTGCACAGATGTCGCGAAACCACCAATTGCCCTGTATTTCATGTGAATGGTGATGACGTTGAGGCAGTTGTTCACGCCATTAAAATGGCTATGGCGTATCGAAATAAATTCAATAGTGATATCTTCATAGATTTATTAGGTTACAGAAAATACGGTCATAATGAAGGAGACGTGAACCGTTTTACACAACCCTTATTGTACAAAATCATCTCAACTCATTTAAACCCTCGTGAAATATAAGAAGAAAAACTAATTTCTAGAGGAGAAATTGATGCTGAGATTTGCTATGGAAATGGAATCGCATTTCAAAAAGATGTTGCAGGTTACTTTAGATGAGGTTAAACAAAAGGAAGACACAACTCTCCGAACTGAAAATCGATCATATTTGGAACAAGTACCATTTCCCTACTGAAAAACGACTTTCATGCAAAGCGGACACCAAATACGATGAAAAGAAATGGCTGACTTAGTTAAACCAATCAATTACCTGAAGACACTGTTCATCAGAAAAGTTCAACAATTCTACACCAACCGATTAAAATGGTTGATGAGAACAAATACGATTGAAGCCAGTGGTGAATCTAATGGCTTATGCAACCTTATTAGAAGAAGGACATTCAAAGTGCGACTTTCTGGCCAAGATAGTCAACGTGGAACTTTTAGTCATCGACATGCTCTTTTGAAAAAAGAAGATTCTGAGAAAGAAATACATACCTCTCCAAAACATCAGTAAGAATCAAGGCGACTTCTATATATACAATTCATTACTCAGTGAATATGCTGAACTTGGTTTTGAATATGGATATAGCACATACGCTCCTGAGCACCTAATGAATATGGGAAGCACAATTTGGTGATTTCTCGAATGGCGCTCAAATCATGATCGATCAATTTATTTCTTGTGCAGGAACGAAATGGGGACAATACAGTGGCTTGGTAATGTTATTACCTCATGGTTATGAAGGACAAGGACCTGAACACTCATCGGCTCGTTTAGAAAGATTCCTCCAATTAAGTGCCAACTTCAATATGTCTGTTGTTAATTGCTCAACTCCTGCTAACTTTTACCATGTTTTACGCCGTCAATTAAAACGTGATTTTAGAGTACCTCTAGTGGTTATGACACCTAAGAGTTTACTTAGACATCCTGAATGTGTAAGTACATTAGACGATTTCACTAAAGGTGAATTCTGGAAATTATTGAGGATAATTATGTAGACACCAAAAAAGTGAGTCGTGTTTTACTTTGTTCTGGAAAAATATACTACGACCTATTAAAGCAACAGCAAGAAGATAAGCGCAAAGATGTTGCGATAGTAAGAGTTGAACAACTGTATCCTTTCCCAGAGCAAGAAATCACGGAATTAAAAGAAAAATACGGTAAAGCAGATTTCTATTGGGTTCAAGAAGAGCCAAAGAATATGGGTGCATGGATGCATTTAGGTCGTTACGACTTCCCAGTGGACTTGAAATACATTGGCCGAAAAAGTTCTGCTAGTCCTGCCACAGGATTCAAAAACTCACGGATAAGGAACAGAACGAAATTATAGAACTAGCATTTAAAAGTAGACTATTTGAACTTACATTTCAAAACTTATGGAGCATCAACGCGAGTATATATTTATACCGCATCGGTTTGTTTGGAATGTTAGACAATTGGCAATAACATTGCACTGTTCATTAAGTTCTCAATACCGAGTTATTTTGGTATCGATGCTCGAAATCACGGGCAATCTCCTCACGACGATGCCATGACTTATGAACTGATGGCAGAAGATGTGATTGAGTTAGCAGATACGTTAAATGTTGAGACCTTTATTCTGATGGGGCATAGCATGGGAGGTAAAACTGCCATGCGAGCGGCCTTGATGTTTCCTGATAGGATTTCAAAACTTATCATTGTCGATATTGCCCCAAAAGCCTACCCTGCTAGTCATTCTGTTTATTTCAAAGCCTTTGAAGAGATCGATTGGGCGAAAATGAAGAATAGGACAGAAATAGATGAAGCCCTTAAAACTTATGAAAAAAATGATGGAGTTCGTTTATTCCTTGCCAAAAACATCGACCGATTAGAAACTGGTGGCTTTGCTGTTAAAAGCAATATTCCAGCCATTAAATCAGCCTATGAACACATTGGAGGTGATTTTAAAATGGATACTGTATACAATGGAAAAACATTGTTTATCTATGGAGAAAAGTCGAATTATCTTTTAGAGGAAGATCGTCCATTAATTAATCAACACTTTCCCAATAACCAGTATTCTATGGTTAAGAATGCTAGTCATTGGGTACATGCTGAAAATCCAAGTGATTTCTTAAATCAATTGAATCAATTTCTTAAATCAAATTAGTTAAAGTAAACTTTTATAGTAGACTGTAAGGCGTTGTTTTTTACGTGAACAAGATATAATCCTGCAGACAAACCATTTATATCAACTGTTTTTTGTTCATCAGAGCTGATAGTCTCCTTGTTGTGAAAAATCAGTTTACCAGACAAATCATAAACAGAAAGTTCGAAGCTTCCAGAACTCAGATTTGAAGTAATGGCGTTTTTACTTAATGGCTTAAACACTTTTAAACTTGCATTATTATAAAAGCTTTTTGAGACGCTCAATTCCTTAGCTGAAAGTTCATACAAATCTGTTCTGAAAATCCCTGCTCTTGTATTACCTCCAGCAATATAAACACTAGTACCGATTTTAAAAGAAACGTGTCCAGCTGAGTTGTTCTGAGGATAATCTTTCATTCGAGTCCAGGTGTTGTTGCTCGGGTTATAGTAATGCACATCTTGAAAATCCGTATCAGAGGCATTTCTGCCCATACCCATTACGACAAAATCCCCCATTGAGAACATCGCAGCATAGCTTCTCTCTCCTTTCGGATAATTTGCTTTTTGAGTCCAATTATCTTGAATTGGATCATACTCATAGAAATCGTTTAAAGTTGGACCTGAGAACCCCCCATTTAGATACCCTTTGTGATTGCAAGAAGTAACAGAGGGAGTTGTTCTACCGTCGACATTACCTGGTAAACTCGTTTTTTGAGTCCATTTATTAGTAGTCGGACTATAAGCATATAAATCCTTATAACGTGCAACACCAGGAACGATACCGCAGGTTACATACCCAATACTATCGATGGAAAAACCTGCACCAGCATATCGTTTCACTGGACATGAAGCAATTTGAGACCATGAATTTGTTCTCGGATTGTATTTGTAGAAAGAAAAGAATATTTCATCTGCGGCCACGTTTCTTCCATGTCCAACATATCCGAAACTATCAATTGCAAATCCGCTTACTTCTCGGCGCTTACCACCCGGGAAATTGGCTTTCTGCGACCATGAATTTGAACTTGGGTCGTATTCCCATAAATCATCTAAATCGCCAGAAGATGCAGATGCCTTCGCTCCTGCACAAACATACCCCTTACCATTAATACTAAATCCAGCATGAGTAGAGCGTTCCACTGACATACTTTGTTTGGAAGTCCATGTTCCAATTTGGCCAAATGAGCTAAATACACCCATTGCCATTACTAAAGAAAACGTAATTAGTTTCATATTGTTATTTTTTAATTAGAGAATCAATTTCATGTGTGCTAAGAGTGGGAGGAAAAAATTCCGCTTTCAACTGTGTAGAACAAAATCTGCCACTTTCTGCGCACTTAAAGAATCCGAAAAACCAAGAGTGCCTGGAAATGCAGGAATATTAGTTTGCTTTATTATGACATTCGAGTCTTGATGTATTGAATAACCATAAGTTCCATTTGTGTTTGAAAACACTTCGTTTGAAAACTTAGACGCACTTTTTCCAAGATTTTCAATCAACTCATTATTATTTGACTGATTGCTTTGGCATACCACAAAAAAGTATCAAAACAAGAAAGTGTTTCACATATTGCATTTCGCATTTTTTCGGAAAATAAACAAATATTTTTTTCTTAGTCATCAAGTAAACCCAGTTCTTTATGATAGCAAAAGAGATAAATGTAAATATACAAATTGAGCAATTTCGAGATGCTTCAATTTGAACTTCAATACCAAAACCTTTAAAAGATCAAAAGGTAAACGGTAAAATTTTAGATTAATCTGAGAGAAAATATTTAAAATTTTGTTGTGGATTTGAATATTGGAATTGAATTTTTCAATCTCTTCTAAAATCAGCGAGTTTACAGAATAGTTGTTTTTTGGTTTTGAGTGTGTTCCAGAATAATCCAATCCAATGTTGGCAACTAAGGAGGAACTGAGGGTAAAGCACAAAATGAAGAGTTCATAAAGTGGTGTAATCCCAAATTATGGCCCAAGAACTGCTTTTTCCAGACAATTCACGTGTTAGCATGCGCAATTTATCCCCTCCAGTTTTGTGGTAAGTCCAACTCATTACTTAGAAAATGTGTTTTAATTGCATTGTTGTCCCAGATGAAAGCATCCCATTTGCCAAATTGCTCCATCCCCAAGAGGATGCACGTGGCGCTAAGAAGAATATCTTCATTTGTAGCTTGAAAACAATTCTTACCAACTTGAGGGATAACAAAACCAGAGACAGACAAACATCATTTCTACAATTGAATACGTAAACAATTAAGATGATAAGAGATAAATTCTGGGTGAACGAGAATATCATCTTCCAAGATGATGGCTTGATCAAACTGATTAAACATTTGGGATAAACCAGAGATAATCAGGGGTCTTAATCCTTTATTTTTAGAGTTAGAGTGAACGTTAACATTGGGATGTTTAAATGAATTAGCGAGATTTAACACTTCATTTACAGCTTCTTTTTCAACTTCATTTCGTGGACCATCAATAAAAAAACACAAGGTAATTCAAGGAAGCGATCTGCACGACTTAAATGCTCTAGAGTTTTGGCTAGATGGTCTGGTCGATTAAAGGCAAAAATTACAATTGCAGTATTAGGCATTTATAAAACTTAAGAGCGATTCAAAAGTAAGAAAAAATACTGTACTGTACAGTATTTACAAAAATACATGCTTGCCGATAATTCTATAAATGACTCTTCATTTAAGAAAACAATTGGATTAATGACAAATTAACCGATATTTGGAAAATGAAAAACATATTACTATTAGCATTAGTTTCAGTGTTCTTAACTGCTGATGCATAAATCCCTACAAATGGGTTAATGGCTTATTTTCCTTTTTTGGAAATGCTCGTGATACCAGCAGCAACAAAACTCACGGCACTATAAGCAATGCTTCACTAACCACAGACAGAATATGGTCATCCTAATGCCGCTTATGAATTTAATGGGTCTTCTAACTCGTTTATTGAATTTGCAAGTACCTACGTTCAAACAAATACCTATACATATTCAATTTGGGCTAAGATAAATCAAACACCTATAAGTGGAAATATGGCATTTGCTTTAAATATTGGAAGTAAAATCTGGAGATCATATCATTGAATATAGCTAATAACTTTAGCGGTGGTTTTAATGGATGGTTAGGAGGAGGATACAATACAAGTGCACCTCATTTTGCCTTAAATCAGAACTCTACACTTTCAACAACACCATGGACGCATATTGTATGCGCCGAAATTTCCAATCATGCGCGATTATATATCAATGGGGTAAGTTGACTCAATTGGTAATAATTCCATTAAAAATGCCTTACTATGGAAGCACTACGAGTTAAAGCATTCGTGGCAGGAGAAACGATGGTCAGAACCTTTCAATGGTAAAATAGATGATGTGTTGATTTATAATAGAACTTTATCAGAACAAGAAATAAAAAATATCTACCAAGATAATTTCCACGTCCATTTCATCAAAAACTATTGTGAATCTAAAATCGATTTAAATTTATTCCCAAATCTAGCCAAAATCAATTGACTTACTTTTAAAGAATTATAAAGGTGATTTGAGAATACCCTTAAATTGAAAATAACTAATTCAATCGGTAAAGAAATAAATTCAATTCAAACAAACACTTTTGATGAAAGCTTAAATGTTAAGCATAATTTGTCAAAAGGCATCTATTTAATTTCAATAATTGACTCTGATAATACTCGTTTTATCTACTTCAAATTCAAAGTTGATTAAAATATTTATATCCAATTAGAAAAGCTATCATACATAATTACTGATAGCTTTTTTATCTCAATAAAGTTAAACTTAATTCGTGAACTTGCAAAAGATCCCTCTCAAAGGCACTAAGTATACTTTTACAAGATAAATTCCTTGAGCACATGGTTCTCCTGTGGTATGTGCCATCCCATCCTTGTGAGATATCACTAGTTTCAAATAATTTTTCTCCCCAACGATTGAAAATTTCCATCTGATAATAATGGATGTATGGAGTAGCGACTGGCTTATACAACTCGTTTAAATTGTTGCCATTTGGAGTAAATGCATTTGGGAGAAAATACACAAAATCAGTTATTAATGATTCTGTTTCATTAAAACTTGTGTCGGTGCACCCTTCATCATTCGTAACAATTAATGTGCTTATCACTCGACTAAAAGTATCTATAAAATCCTGCTCTGGTTCAATTTCATTGCTAATATTGCCATCTCCGAAATCCCAAAATTGTCCACTACATCAGAAGAGGAGTAATTATGAAATTGAAGCGTTGAAACATCAAATTGCTTATCGGCAAAATTTGTATAATCAAAACTTGATATTGGCTTCTTTCTAACGCAGGCTAATGGGTCGTTCAAAGGTATCCTTACAGCCATATCCAGACTCAGAATACAATACAACAGGATAAGTGCCTGCACTTGAATACAAATGTGCTGGATCGCTTTCAATACTGGTTCCTCCATCACCTAAATCCCAAGTATACGACTTTATAAAACCAGACCCTATTGAATAGATTAATAAAATATATTGAATCTGGGAAACAAGGTGGATTAGCCGTAAATGAATTAATTGGATGAGGAAAGACTACTAATGAAAAAATGGCTGTATCTAAACATGTATTTGCTGAAACAGTTTCTAAAATCACATTATAATTTCCATCACTTTTATATGAATAATTAATATCCTTTGAACTTAATGTATTGCCGTCATCTAAATTCCAAGTATAAGATTGATGGATAACATTTGGATCACTGCAGTTTGAATTTAATCCAAACAAATTACCTCTGTAACATTGAGAATCTTTTGTATTAATGGTAATAAAAGTATTCTTGTTATTTTCTAGAAAAACTGCTCTTTGAAATGTGTCTGTACACCCATAGTTTGATTCAACAGCAAGTTCAATATTGTGATACCCTGGTAAGAGAAAAGACAAACCAATTACATCCTTATTGTTAAAAGTTTGGGCATCATCTGTTGACCATTCACTTTTAAATGTTCCATATGCAACATTCGTCGTATTAATTAAATTGAATGCCTGTTTATTCAAACATTGTGCTGTATCATTAACAGTGAAATTTGCAAGAGGATGAGGAATTAATACAACAGGATGCTCAATTGAATCCTTACAACCATAGTTACTTGTCGAGACTAATTTTATAGCATAAGAACCTCCACTCAGATACTTCTTGATTGGGTCTTTGAGTGTACTCATTTGACCATCTTTAAAGTCCCAAACATATGTTTGACTTCCTAAACTAATGCTGCTAGTATTAGTCAATTGAAAAGAATTAAACCTTAGACATTGTGAATCCTTTCCAACAATAAAATCTGAAACAGGATGCGGGGCGGGTAATACCTGATGAATAAATGTATCATAACAATTGGTCAAATATGAATATGCTATCAACTGAACAGGATGATAGACTGGTGTGTTATAAGCAGCTGTTTTGGGTTTTATACCTATAGATGTATCTGAATTGCCATAATCCCAATAATATGAAACAGTGTTTAAAGCACTAAAATTAGTTGTGTTTGTAAAACTGAATAAGTGACCATTGAAACATTGCACAGAATCATTAATTAAAAAGTCAGCAATTGGTCTTTCTAACAATGTAATGGCGTGATTAAGAGAGTCTTCACATCCATAATTTGATGTCACCTTATATCTTACAATATATGAGGCCGATTTATTTGCGTACTTCTTGGTAAGTGGAGTAAAATTTGTATCCGAACTTCCATCTCCAAAATCCCAATTGTGCTGAAGTGTTCCATATTTAATTGTACTCGAATTAATAATATTGAAGTAATTCTTTTGCCAACATTGACTGTCATTTGGAATTTGATAATCTGCTAGTGGTTGTGCAAATGTAACAATCATTTGACTTGTTGTATCAAAACACCCTTGATCTGACTTTGAAATCAGAACCACATTAAAACTGTCTTCACTTGAATATGAATAATTGAAAATGTGTTTTTGTGTATCTTGAAAACTAGGTTCTAATGTC
>JAWKNQ010000009.1:0-67160 GCA_041391605.1 Bacteroidia bacterium | reverse complement strand
GTGTTGTAAAAAGACACAACTTCGATGGAGTGGGTCCTACAACGCACGGTCAACATGATAGAGCAAGAGCGCCGGGTTCAATTGGTCAATCGTCTTATCCTTCAAAAGTATTTAAAGGATTAAGAATGGCAGGAAGAATGGGCGGAAAGAGAGTTAAAGATATCAACGCACAGATTTTGAAAGTTATTCCAGAACAGAATTTACTAGTTCTTAGAGGTTCAATCACTGGTCACAACGGATCAATCGTAGTAATAGAAAAATAAGAAATGGAACTGAAAATATTATCAAGCAATGGAAGTGAAACAGGGAAATCTGTTCAACTACCAAGTGAAATATTCGGAGCAACACCAAACGATCACGCGATATATTTGGATGTAAAGCAATACCTTGCAAATCAACGTCAAGGTACACATAAGTCCAAAGACAAATCTGAAGTACATTACAGTACAAGAAAGATAAAGCGTCAAAAGGGTACTGGTGGTGCGCGTGCGGGTAGTATCAAATCTGGGGTATTTGTTGGTGGAGGTCGTATACACGGTCCACGTCCAAGAGATTACAGTTTTAAATTAAACAAGAAATTAAAAAGACTAGCACGTATTTCTGCATTGTCATATAAAGCAACTGGAAATAACATTATAGTTTTAGATAGCTTGACATTTGATAAGCCAAACACTAAATCGTTTGTAAACTTATTAGACAGTTTAAAATTAAACGACCAAAGAGTTCTGGTTGTAACAGCTGATAACGATAAGAATGTGTTTTTAAGCGGGAGAAATCTTCCTAAGGCACATACCTTACCAGCTTCAGAAATCAATACCTACCAAATACTAAAAGCAAAAACTTTGGTACTTGTAAATGAATCAATAGAAGTTATTAAACAAACCTTGAATTAAGATTATGTCAGTACTGATTAAACCGTTAATAACCGAAAAAATGACCATGCTTACAGATAAGCAAAAGCAATACGGATTCGTATGCGTTAGATCTGCAAGTAAGGATGAAATTAAATCGGAGATTGAAAAAGTATATGGAGTAGAAGTGGATTGGATCAATACAATTGTTACCTCGCCTAAACGCAAGAGAAACAGACGTACAGGTCAAACCACCGGAAGAACCAATATATATAAGAAAGCAATTTGTAAGTTGAAAGAGGGTCAAGAAATTGACTTTTACGAAAATATTTAAAGAAAATGCCAGTTAAAAGACTTAGACCTACAACACCTGGAACAAGATTTAGAATTGCAAACACGTTTGCAGAACTCACAGCATCTGAGCCTGAGAAAAGCTTAACTGTGTCTTTATCGAAATCAGGAGGTAGAAACAACCAAGGTAAGATGACCATGCGCTATATAGGCGGAGGTCACAAAAGAAAATATCGTATTATCGATTTTAAAAGAGATAAGCATGGTATTGAGGCAGAGGTAAAAACTGTTGAATACGATCCTAATCGTTCAGCGTTCATTTCATTATTGGAATACGCAGATGGCGAAAAGAGATACATCATCTGTCCACACGGATTGAAAGTGGGTCAGAAGCTGTTGTCTGGAAGCGGAGTTGTTCCTGAACTTGCAATTCATTGCCATTATCAGAAATTCCATTAGGAAGTATCATACACAATATTGAAATGGCTCCTGGTCAAGGTGCAAAGGTTTGCAGAAGTGCAGGTTCTTATGCTCAACTGACTTCAAGAGATGGAAAATATGTTGTTGTTAAACTTCCAAGTGGAGAAACAAGAATGATTTTACATACATGTTCAGCAACAATCGGTTCTGTGTCTAACCCGGATCATCAGTTAGAAAACTATGGTAAGGCAGGTAGAAGCAGATGGTTGGGAAGAAGACCTAGAACACGTCCATCAGCGATGAATCCTGTGGATCACCCACAAGGAGGAGGAGAAGGAAGATCTAAAGGTGGACAGCCTAAATCCCGTACAGGAATTTATGCTCAAGGTCAGAAGACTAGAAGCCCTAAGAAGAGTTCAAGTAAATATATTTTAGTACGCAGAAAAGGTAAAAGAAATAAATAATGGCAAGGTCACTAAAAAAAGGTCCATTTATCGATTGGAAACTTGATGAAAGAGTTTCTAAAATGAATGAGAACAAGAAAAAAGCAGTAATCAAGACTTGGAGCAGAAAGTCTATGATTGCACCTGAATTCGTAGGACATACGTTTGCCGTTCACAATGGCAATAAGTTCATACCAGTATATGTAACCGAGAACATGGTCGGTCATAAATTAGGTGAATTTGCTCCAACAAGAACATTTAAAGGTCACGGAGGTAATAACAAAAAATAATTGTATGGAATCAGTAGCAGTATTAAAAAATTGTCCCTTGTCTCCTAGAAAAATGAGACTAGTGGTTGATCAAATTAGAGGTCAAAAAGTGGAAAAAGCACTTTACATCCTACAATTTAGTCAAAGAAAGTATTACGCTCAATACGTAGAGAAACTTTTAAAGTCGGCTATCAGCAACTGGGAGCAAAAGAACGAAGGAAGCAAAGTAGATGAAAGTAACATTATTGTATCATCTGTTTTTGTTGATGGTGCAGTAGTTGCAAAAAGAATGAGAACAGCTCCACAAGGACGTGCGTACAGAATTCGTAAACGTTTCAGTCACGTAACTATAAAAGTAGACAGTATTTCACAAGAAGAAAACCAAAAAGCAGAAGCATAATAATGGGACAAAAAATTAATCCAATAGCGCTAAGATTAGGTATCATCAGAGGATGGGAAAGCAACTGGTATGGCGGAAAGAATTTTGCTGATAAATTAGCAGAAGACGTAAAAATTCGCAAATACTTATTTGTACGTATCCCAAGAGGCGGTATGTCTAAAATAGTTATTGAAAGAACAATCAAGAGAATCATTATTACGATTCACACAGCAAAACCAGGTATTGTCATTGGTAAAGGTGGTGCTGAAGTAGATAAGATTAAAGAAGAGTTAAAGAAGATCACGAAGAAAGATGTTCAAATTAATATCTTTGAAATAAAAAGACCAGAATTAGATGCGAAATTAGTTGCAGAAACTATATGCCAACAAATTGAAGGTCGTGTAAGTTACAAAAGAGCGGTTAAACAAGCCTTAGGTAACACAATGAGAATGGGTGCTGACGGAATTAAAGTAAGTGTTTCAGGTAGATTGAATGGTGCTGAGATAGCGCGTTCTGAGAAGTATAAAGATGGAAGAACACCTTTACACACATTGCGTTCAGATATCGACTATGCATTGGCAGAAGCTCTAACTGTATACGGAAAGATTGGAGTAAAAGTTTGGATATGCAGAGGAGAAGTTTACGGAAAACGTGATTTATCTCTGAATGCAGGTTCAGATCGTGCACCAAGAAGAGATGATAGAGGTGGATCAAACGACAGAAGAAGAAGAGATAATAGAGGCGGATCAAACGATAGAAGAAGAAGAGATAATTACTTGAGATTAAAAGACCAGTCATTTAAAACGAATCAAAAATGTTAAGTCCAAAAAGAACCAAATTCAGAAAACAGCAAAAAGGCAAAATTAAAGGACTTGCCACCAGAGGTCATCGATTAAGTTTCGGTACTTTCGGTTTGAAAAGTATGGAGGAGTCATGGATCACAGCCAGACAGATTGAGGCAGCGAGGGTTGCTTTAACCAGATATATGAAAAGAGAAGGTCAGGTATGGATTAGAATATTCCCTGACAAACCAATTACCAAGAAGCCTGCAGAGGTTCGTATGGGTAAAGGTAAAGGAGCGCCAGAATATTGGGTTGCTATAGTAAAACCAGGAACAATCATGTTTGAAGTAACAGGTGTTTCAATGGAAATTGCAGAAAGAGGAATGTACTTAGCCGCACAAAAATTACCGGTAGCCACAAAATTTGTTGTTAAACCTGAATATACAGAATCATAATGAAGCACAGGGAAATTAGAGATCTTACCACCAAAGAATTGGTTGAGAGATACAAAGAAGAAAAAGTGAGATTCACAAAAGTGAAGTTCAATAACGCAGTAGCAAGAATTGAACAACCTCATAAATTAAAAGAATCAAGGAAGGTGATCGCAAGAATGTTAACTGAGATCAACGACCGTAGAATAGATAACGAAATTAAAGCCGCTGATAAAGGGGAATAATAACAAATGGAACAAACCAGAAACGCAAGAAAAGAAATCATTGGTCGTGTTACCAGCAATGGAATGAACAAATCTATTGTGGTTGCTTTGGAAACCAAAGTAAAACACCCAAAGTATGGTAAGTACTTTAAAAAGACCAAAAAGTTTTATGCTCATGACGAAAAGAATGAGTGTAATGTAAATGATATAGTCAAAATAATGGAAACAAGACCATTGAGCAGACTGAAATGCTGGAGACTTGTTGAAATCGTAGAAAAGGCAAAATAAAATGATACAAACAGAAAGTCGTTTAAAAGTAGCTGACAACAGCGGAGCAAAAGAAGTACTTTGTATTAGAGTACTTGGAGGCACAAGAAGGCGTTATGCCTCAGTTGGCGACAAGATTGTCGTAGCAATTAAAACCGCTTTACCTTCAGGTGGAGTAAAAGCTAGGACAGTTTCAAAAGCTGTATTGTTCGTGTTAAGAAAAGAAATTAAAGAGCGGATGGATCATATATACGTTTTGATGAAAATTCATGTGTATTGTTGAACAATTCGGATGGCGCAGAAGGCACTCGTATTTTCGGGCCAGTTGCAAGAGAATTACGTGAGAAGCAATTTATGAAGATTATATCACTGGCACCAGAAGTATTATAAATAGAAGATCATGAAGACAAGTAAAAATTCGCATTTAACGTCAAAAATCCATATTAAAAAAGGGTGATACTGTCGTTCAAATTGCAGGAAAAATTGTTGATGGAAAAAACACTGGTAAGGTGTTAGAAGTAAATACTAAAACTTACAGAGCTTTAGTAGAAGGCTTGAATATCATTTCTCGCCACACTAAACCAAATGCTACAAATCCTGACGGTGGAATTATTAAAAAGAAGCTCAATTCATATCTCTAACTTGATGCTTATGGATGGAGGAGAGGCTACGTGTAGGTAGAAAGAAAACGAAAAAGGAAAATTACAAAGATATTCCGTTAAAACAGGCGAATTTATCAGTTAATAAAGTAAACTAATATCGTACGAACCAAATTTAAAAACAAGATTTAGAGAAGTTGTAATTCCTCACATGCAGGAGAAATTTGCTTACAAAAAATGTAATGGAAATTCAAGACTTCAAAGATATGCTTAAATCAAGGTGTTGGTGATGCCGTAAATGATAAAAAACTGATCGACGCTGCTGTTGATGAGATGTCTAGAATTACTGGTCAACGCGCTCAAGCTACAATGTCTAAAGACATCAGTAACTTTAAGTTAAGAGTAAAATACCGATTGGAGCAAGAGTAACTTTGCAATCAAGATACTATGTATGAATTTTTACATCGTTTGATTGCTATCCTTACCACGTGTGAGAGATTTTCAAGTTAGAAGTTAAGGTTTCGATGGAAGAGGTAATTACACGATGGTGTTACCGAGCAAATTATCTTCCCAGAGATTGATATTGATAAGACAAATAGAATTTCAGGTATGGACATTACATTCGTAACAACAGCGAAAACTGACGAAGAGTGTCTCGAAATGTTGAGAGCATTCGGATTACCTTTTAAAAAATAATAGAATAAGAACAACATGGCAAGAGAAGCAATAAAAGCAAGAGAACGCAAAAAAGAAAGACTAGTTGCAAAATATGCTGAGAAGCGCAAACAGTTAAAAGAAGCTGGTGATTTCATCGGTCTTCAAAAACTCCCTAGGAGTTCTTCTAAAGTGCGTCTTCGCAACAGATGTAAATTAACAGGTAAGCCTAGAGGTTACATCTCAATATTCGGATTGTGCAGAAACCAATTTCGTGAATTGGCTTCAAATGGTAAAATCCCTGGAGTAACAAAATCAAGTTGGTAAATTAAAATAAGAATACAATGACTGATCCAATAGCAGATTACTTAACCCGTCTTAGAAACGGTTTGCAAGCAAAGCACAGAATCGTAGAGATTCCATCGTCAAATATAAAAAAGGCTATGACAAAAGTGTTGTTTGAAAAAGGGTATATCTTAAACTACAAGTTTGAAGACACCGAGAACAAACAAGGTGTGATTAAATTAGCTTTAAAATACGATCCTGTAACCAAGCGTCCTGCAATTAGAGAACTAAAGAGGATAAGTAAGCCAGGTTTAAGAAAGTATGCACCAGCAGATAACCTACCTCGTGTAATTAACGGTTTAGGTATTGCAATCTTGTCAACATCAAGAGGTGTTATCACTGATAAAGAAGCAAAAACATTGAAGGTAGGCGGTGAAGTACTGTGCTACGTTTCATAAAAATTAAAGAATAAGAAAATGTCAAGAATAGGTAAAGCTCCGATAACAGTTCCAGCAGGTGTAGATATTAAAATTTCTGCAGATAATGTTGTGACAGTAAAAGGTCCTAAAGGCGAATTGCATCAGCCGATTAAAGCTGGCTTCAAAATCAACATCGACAATGGTGTAATGACAATTGAACGTCCAAATGAAGAAAAGCAAAGCAAGGCATTACATGGTTTATACAGATCATTGTTAAACAATAATGTAATTGGTGTAAGCAATGGTCATACTACAAAGCAAGAGCTAGTAGGTGTGGGTTTCAAAGCAACCAATGCTGGTCAAATTTTAGATTTATCAGTTGGATATTCGCATAGAATTATGTTAGAAGTTCCAAAAGAAATCAAATTGACAACCGAAACTGTTAAGGGTCAAAATCCAACCATTATTATGGAAAGCGCTGACAAACAGTTATTAGGACAAGTGGCTGCAAAAATCAGATCATTCAGAAAACCAGAACCTTATAAAGGAAAAGGTATTCGTTTTGCTGGAGAGCAATTGAGAAGAAAAGCAGGTAAATCAGCAGCTAAAAAATAATTAGAAGTAAAATGAGCCAAGTAAAATCAAAAAGAAGACTTAAAATTAAGCGCAGAGTTGCAGGTAAAATCGTTGCTTCTCAAGATCGCCCGCGTTTAGTTGTATTTCGCAGCAATGCTGAGATATATGCACAGATAGTAGATATCAATCACAAAACATTATGTGCAGCATCTAGTCGCGAAAAAGATATCGTTGATAGCAAAGATACCAATACTGCAAAAGCTGCAATAGTTGGAAAGAGAATTGCCGAAAAAGCGAAAGCAATAGGAGTAGAGAAAGTAGTTTTCGATAGAAACGGTTTCCTTTATCACGGTAGAGTAAAAAGTTTAGCAGAAAGTGCTAGAGAAGGGAGCTTACAATTTTAATAAAAGAGAATCATGTCAAACAGCAATATAAAACGCGTCAGACAATCTGAACTAGAACTAAAAGAAAAAGTGGTTGCAGTTAACCGTGTAGCAAAAGTTACTAAAGGTGGACGAACATTTACTTTCACTGCTATTGTGGTGGTGGGTGATGGTAACGGGATTGTTGGAAACGGTCTAGGAAAAGCAGGTGAAGTAACCGATGCTATCCAAAAAGCAATCGAAGACGCAAAGAAAAACTTGATTAAGGTGCCTATCCTTAATGGTACTGTGCCACACGAGCAAATTGGCAAATTCGGAGGAGGAAATGTTTTCATTAAACCAGCCTCTCACGGAACCGGTGTTATTGCAGGTGGTGCAATGCGTTCAGTATTGGAAAGTGCAGGAGTTCATGATGTTTTGGCAAAATCTAAAGGTTCTTCAAATCCGCACAACGTGGTAAAAGCAACTTTAGATGCCCTTTCTAAATTGAGAGATCCTTACACTATTTCAAAACAAAGAAATATCAACTTGAAGCAAGTATTTAACGGATAAGAATTATGTCTAAAATCAGAGTCACAAAAGTACGCAGCACAATCGGTCAATCTGAAAGGGTTGTAAAGAATATGGAGGCGTTGGGTCTTAAAAGAATGAACAGTTTCAACGAACTGGATTTTACCCCACAAGTTCAAGGAATGATTAGAAAAGTGAATCACTTAATAAAAGTAGAAAATATTTAAGATGGAATTAAATACTTTAAAACCTGCAGAAGGTTCAACAAAGAACGGAAAGAGAATTGGTAGAGGTCAAGGTCTGGTAGAGGTGGAACTTCTACAAAGGTCATAAAGGAGCTCAAAGCCGAAGCGGATATTCAAGGAAAAAAGGTTTTGAAGGAGGTCAAATGCCGCTTCAGACGTATTCAAGGTGGGTTTAAAAATATCAACCGCAAAGAATTAGAATCTGTGAACTTGGATGTTCTTCAAAGGTTAGCAGAAAGCCAAAACTTAACAGTTATTAACCACGAAACTATGGTGAAAAATCACTTAGTTGGAAAGCGCGAGTATTATAAAATACTTGGTCGTGGGGAGTTAAGTGCTAAACTTGAAGTACACGCTCACGGTTTCTCAGAAACAGCAAAAAAAGCCATTGAAGAGAAAGGTGGCAGTGTGAATCTCATAACTATCTATTAAGAATGAAGAAATTTATTCAGAAATTAAAGGAAATTTGGAGTATCTAAGAGAGCTTAGATCTAAAATCAAAGCCACGCTCCTATTTCTTCTTATCTACAGAATTGGAACATTTATCATCCTTCCAGGTATTGATGGTAGAGTTTTGATGGGTGCTTTGCAAAATCAAACTGAAGGTATACTTGGTTTGGTGAATGTATTCGCTGGAGGGGCCTTCGGAAGAGGAGCCATTTTTGCGTTGGGTATCATGCCTTACATTTCGGCTTCCATTGTAATTCAGTTGTTAACCATAGCAGTGCCTTCTTTCAAAGAATGCAAAAGAAGGTGAAGATGGAAGAAAGATTAATCAATACACTAGATTCTTGACTATCGCTATTACTGCGGTACAAGCAGTTGCCTACTTAGTAAATATTACTTCTAAACAAGACAACTGGGGTGCATTATTGTTTAAGACAAGTCCTGAATTAATGTCTGAAAGTTTCTTTATGATTATAAACGTTTGTATGCTAGTAGCAGGTACAATGTTTACTATGTGGTTAGGTGAGAGAATTACTGATAAAGGGTTAGGAAATGGTATATCTTTAATCATTATGGTTGGTATCATTGACAGATTACCTGAATCATTAGGATTTGAATTAGATGCTAGAATGACTAGTGGTGGATTGCCATTATTTATTGTAGAGATGGTGGTATGGTTGGCCGTAATTGTGGCAACAATACTTCTTATACAAGGCGTACGTAAAATTAGTGTGAATTACGCTAAGAGAGTTGAAGGAAACAGAATGCTAGGAGGAGCTCGTCAATACATCCCATTAAAGGTGAATGCCGCGGGTGTAATGCCGATTATCTTTGCTCAAGCAATTATGTTTATACCTCCAACACTAGCACAAAGTGTAGAGAATCAGGATCCTTTTGAGATCAATGGTGATTTTGGGTCATTTGGATACAATCTAGTATTTGCAATTTTGATTATTGCCTTCACGTATTTTTACACTGCTATCATGTTAATCCAACACAGATGGCAGATGAGTTGAAAAAGAGTGGAGGTTTTATTCCTGGTATTAAGCCTGGAAGAAAAACCAGTGAATTTATAGATGAGGTCATGTCGAGAATTACATTTCCTGGTTCCTTGTTTCTAGCATTGGTTGCTATATTACCAGCCTTTGCAATGTTATTTGGGGTAAGCCAGAATTTTGCACAATTCTACGGAGGCACATCACTTTTAATTATGGTAGGTGTTGTATTGGATACATTACAACAAATAGAAAGTCATTTATTAATGCGTCATTACGACGGATTAATGAAGTCTGGACGAATTAAAGGAAGAACAGGAACATTAGCAGGTCAATCATCCATTTGATAATTTGAAATAAAAGTATTATTTTTGCACCCCCTAAAAAATGGCTAAACAAGACTCAATAAAACAAGACGGAACAATTGTAGAAGCGTTGTCTAATGCAATGTTCAGAGTTAAATTGGCCAATGGGCATGAAATAATAGCAACTATTTCAGGTAAAATGAGAATGAAATATATTAGGGTATTACCTGGCGATAGAGTGCAGGTTGAGATGAGCCCTTATGATTTGAGTAGAGGAAGAATTTCGTACAGATACAAATAAAATATTATGAAAGTCAGAACTTCAGTGAAAAAACGCAGCGTAGACTGCAAACTGGTAAAGAGAAAAGGAAAACTTTTTGTGATTTGCAAGAAGAACCCAAAATTTAAACAAAGACAAGGATAATCATTAACAATGGCAAGGATAGCTGGTATAGATTTACCCAAAAACAAAAGAGGCGTTATAGGTTTAACCTATGTATTCGGTATTGGTTCTAGCAGAGCTAAGAGCATATTGGATCAAGCCCAAATCGACCACGATAAAAAAGTGGCAGAATGGAATGATGAAGAGCTTACTTCAATAAGAAATCTCATCACTAGTTCGTTTAAAACTGAAGGTGAATTGCGTTCAGAAGTTCAATTAAACATCAAACGTTTAATGGACATCGGTTGTTACCGTGGAACTCGTCATCGTAAAGGCTTGCCTTTAAGAGGACAAAGTACCAAGAACAATGCGCGTACCAGAAAAGGAAAACGTAAGACAGTTGCAAATAAGAAGAAAGTTACAAAATAATAGGCTATGAGTACTGCAAAAAACAAAAAGAAAGTTAAAGTTGATCCAGTAGGACAGGTGCACATCAGAGCATCTTTCAATAACATAATTGTTTCTGTAACGAATTCCAATGGAGACGTGATTTCATGGTCTTCTGCTGGTAAAATGGGTTTCAGAGGCTCCAAGAAGAACACTCCATACGCTGCACAATTGGCTAGCCAAGACTGTGGTAAAGTTGCATTCGACTTAGGTTTAAGAAAAGTAGATGTGTTTGTTAAAGGACCAGGTTCAGGTAGAGATTCAGCTATTAGAAATTTAGCAGCAGTTGGTTTGGAAGTTCTTTCTATAAACGATACAACTCCACTTCCTCACAACGGATGTCGTCCTCCAAAACGCAGACGTATTTAATAGATAATAATTAGAAGTAAACAACAATGGCAAGATATACAGGTCCAAAATCCAAAATCGCTCGTAGGTTCAGAGAACCAATCTTCGGTCCGGATAAAGCATTAGAAAAGAAGAATTACCCTCCTGGAATGCACGGAAATTCTAGAAGAAGAGGGAAACAAAGCGAATATGCTATTCAATTGCTTGAAAAGCAAAAAGCTAAATACACCTATGGTGTGCTAGAGCGTCAATTCGCTAAAACATTTAAGCTTGCAGCTACTAAACGTGGAATCACAGGTGAAAACTTATTGAAATTCCTTGAATCTAGATTGGATAATATCGTTTTCAGATTGGGTATTGCTCCAACTAGAAGCGCTGCTAGACAATTGGTGTCACATAATCATATCCTAGTAAACGGTCAAATGGTGAACATAGCGTCATACATGGTGAAAGCTGGTGACGTTGTTTCAGTTAGAGAAAAGTCTAAATCATTAGAATCTATCACTGATTCACTTAGCGCTGGAAATAAAAAATGGAGTTGGTTAGAATGGAATGACAAAACTATGTCTGGCACCTATTTGAATTACCCAGAAAGATCTGAAATTCCAGAAAATATTAAAGAACAGTTAATCGTAGAGTTGTACTCTAAATAATCCACATAAAATCTATAAACAAATGCCGATACTAGCATTCCAAAAACCAGAACGCGTGATAATGCATAAAGATACAGACTTTTATGGTCTGTTCGAATTCAGCCCGCTTGAAAGAGGCTATGGTATTACCATAGGTAATTCTTTGCGCAGAATTCTGCTTTCTTCACTCGAAGGCCATGCCATCACTTCAATCAGAATTCAAGGCGTTGAGCATGAATTCACCACTATAAAAGGTGTTTCTGAAGATATTACTGAACTTGTATTAAATCTTAAGCAAGTTCGTTTGAAAAAGGTAGGCAGCTCTGATGATCACGAAAAAGTGTTCATTAGCATCAAAGGTAAAGAGCAATTTACTGCTGGAGATATTTCTAGATATACAAATTCTTTTGAAGTATTAAACCCAGATTTAGTAATCTGCAATATGGAACCTTTTGTAAATCTTGAAATGGAAATTTCAATTGACAAAGGTCGTGGATATGTTCCCGCTGAAGAGAACAAAACCAAAGATGCTCAAATTGGCTTGATCGCAATCGATTCAATCTTTACTCCAATAAAAAATGTTAAGTTTTCAATTGAAGATTTCAGGGTTGAACAAAAAACGGATTACGAGAAGCTAATAATTGAATTGCAAACTGATGGTTCAATTCACCCAGAAAATGCACTTAAAGAAGCTGCTAATATCTTGATTCAACACTTTATTTTATTTAGTGACGAAAATATCCTCTTAGATAGTCAAGTTAAAAAGCCTGCTCAAGAAGTTGACGAGAATTTCTTACACATGCGCAAAATTCTTAAAACTAACTTAGCAGACCTAGATCTTTCTGTTAGAGCTTATAATTGCTTAAAAGCTGCTGAAATACGCACTTTAGGTGAGTTAGTTAGCTACGACATCGATGATCTTTTGAAATTTAGAAACTTCGGTAAAAAGTCGCTTTCTGAACTTGAAGAATTTGTTAGAGAAAAAGGTTTAAATTTTGGAATGGATGTTTCAAAATACAATTTAAGCGAAGATTAATAAAGTAGCACATCATGAGACACGGAAATAAAGTCAATAAATTAAGCAGAACCGCTGCACACAGAAAAGCCCTTATGGCTAACCTGACTATTTCATTGATACAGCACAAACGCATCACTACAACCTTAGCAAAAGCTAAAGCCCTACGTGTGTATGCAGAACCAATCATCACAAAGTCTAAAAACGACACAACTCACTCAAGACGTACCGTTTTTGCTTATCTTAGAGATAAAGACGCTTTGAAAGAATTGTTCAGTACTGTTGCAGAAAAAGTAGCAGACAGACCAGGTGGTTATACAAGAATTTTAAAAATAGGTACTAGAGCCGGAGATAATGCTGAAATGGCCATGATCGAATTGGTCGACTTCAATGAGTACACTGACAAGATTGGAAAGAAAGAAAAAGCTGGAAAATCTAGAACAAGAAGAGGTAAAACTGCTAAAACAAAAACTGAAAATTCAATCGAAGAAGCAGTAGTTGAAACTGTTGAAGAAACTCCAGTTGTTGAAAGCAAAGTTGAAGAAACTCCTGCAGCTGAGGAAACTAAAGTGGAAGAGCCTAAAACTGAAGAAGGTAGTTCTGAAGAAAAAGAAGGCGATAAAGCTGAGTAATCAGTTATAGAAAATCTATTACACAAACAGCCGCTCCTTAAAAGAAGCGGCTGTTTTTTTATGCCTTGTTTTTGAGTGATAAATCTATTTAAGATTCTCTAGTGGTTCTGAATGATATTAATAATCATAAGAATATGAATTCTTATATCTGTTTCTTCTATAAGAGTACGAATCGTAATATCCGCCATTGCGCTCTCGGGTATACTTCATTCTGTTTTCGAATAATAGATCGTCAACCATTTTATCTATACCTATCTCCGTATTAATTATTTCAGCTGTACTCATAAATAATAACTCGTCTTTAGGGTGATTAAAGGTATTACTATCTAATGGTAAGGCATCTGACAAATACAAATTCCATTCATCTGTGTCCTCCATTTTAAATTTGCATACATATACTTTACCTGTATCAGTGCCTAATATCACTATTTTACTGTCCAAAAAGGCTATTGAATCTACTTTTGAATAATCGTCCTCTGCTTCAGAAATATCAGCAATAATCCAATCCTTATGATTTAGAAATTGCTTAGGGAATTTGTCTAATTGTTCTGCTTCTGCTAAAATCTCGTAAAACTCGATTCGAGTACTTTTAGTCTTAGCTAATGTTTGATAAACTGAATCTTCAAAATGAACTCCATATTTTATTAGCACTGGCAACAACTTTAAACGCTTTTCGTTATCTGTTAATTTCAATATTTTAGATGTTATTTCATCTATAGTATTGTTCTTTGACTTTAATGGAAGGGATAAATCTAAAATATCGCTTAACAATGAATAGCTGTTCGAATACGAATTGTAATAGTTTCTTTTATACCTTGTTGACGTAATATCCTCCATTGAAATATCATAATCATAATTGTTGTAATAGTTGTATGACTTGTTGCTACTTTCTTTTGTTAAGGAAGCCATCATTCGCTTGTATTCAATTTTAGTTTCTTTAACTAACTTATCGTGTATGGAGGCGTAATCATTAACTGTAATAATGCCACTATCCTTCATTCTAGATATCATATTGTAAGCCGTGTTTCTATACTCAGTGATTCCTGTTAATTCTATCAACTCAGGTAAAATAATTTTAGCAAGCTTTAATGAATCCCCAAAAGCATACAACATTTGTCGCATGTCATAAGCATTATCTGAAATTGGTATATCTAATGCCAAAATAGGTTTAATTGATTTAAAGGCTTTTTCACTTTGCTGCCTAGCAAGGGCTTCTAATATTTCCAATTGCATATAAGCGGTGTCTGAAAATCTCTTGTACAACCTGTCTAAATATGGAACCAATAAATCTTGTGCACTGTCAATTCTGCTCAACTTATTAATCAATGAAGTTCTCAAATTCGCAGCATCTCCCTTCATGCTTATAGTGTCAATGACATTGCACAAATCTTTTATATCGGCTTTCCCAAAACTAACTTCATCGTAATATTGAATAGCCGCTTTTCGAGTTGCGCTATCCTCACTTGTGAAGTCGGCAAAGAAGCGATAGCCTTTACCTTTAAAGATATCATCATTTAACAAGGTATCACTCACATCAAACGTATTAAAGAAGGTTTCCACAAATTCATTTTTGCCAGATACAGTATCCAAAAATGCTTCCACATAATAGCGCATCTGTCCATGCAAGGTATGCATAGCCTTGAATTGTCTGGTGGTGTTTGTGTCTGAATACGTGTATGTAATGTACTCTATGCCATTAGTTGTTCTGTGATGTTCGTCCAATAAAATTAATGAAGCGTCTTTCTTCCAGGATTTGTAATACTCTTCTTTGCTTTGTTTCTGACTTTGGTAATACCCATACTTGTAAGCACCTACAGAAATAAATTCATTCGCATTGTTGTTTTTAAAATAAACTACATTATACAAGCCTTTATAAATGGCATCCTTATCTGTGTCTTCTTCTTCTTCTCCATAAAATGAAGAGTAGGATGGAGAGTTCTTCGTCACTAATGGCATAACAGGTGTCTTAACAGTGAAGTATGAACTAGTATCCGTGTAATCAAAATAGGTATAGCTCGGTTTTCCATTGAATTTGATGCTACTAAAGAAACGGTCATTAAAATCACCCCCATTGCCATTCGGCTTCATCACAAACATAATATATCGAGTACCGCAAATCACAAATCGAGCATGCATTTTGTGCTCAGTCTTATTTTCAAAAACAGCATCTAAGGCGTGATAACCTTGCCAGTTAAAATGTTTATTTGCTTATAATTTTAAAATTGTCAGTGGCCGCAAAACTTCTGGCCGTTACATTTAATTCAAATGTGTCATGTTCTAGGTAATGTTCATTTTAAAAAATGTCTTCTTGCTTTATCAAATACGTATTACCCGTTGATTTATCGTAAACCAAATGTTCAAACGAAGGGTTTGCCTTGTAAGGCATAGGGAGTTTTTCAAGTTTGCTATTACTCGGAAGTTCTAAGGTGAATACACTATCTGGACTGCTGATTTTTTCCAACCACTAGCACCGCCTTCATTTATTTTCAAGCTTTTAAAGAAATTATTCGCGTCAGAAGATACTGCAAAATTATTCTTACCAGACATACGAATAATATACACATTAAATGGTGATGCTAATATTTGGAACCGATTCAAATCGTTTGTTTTTAATCGTGTAACCACTTCAATTCCCATAAATCCATTTGAAATGATTTCTTTCTTTTCTGTAATCTCACCTGGAATATTTTCAAAAATTAAGGTATCAATCACTAAAAGAATATCCTCTGGAGTTTTACCTGAGAAGATATTGTTACATGCAATTTTTTCAATCTGATAATAGTAACCATTTGCCAAATCAGGTGATAAATACGAACTGTAATAACTGTTGTCATTTACCATTGTTAAACGAGTCGGTAGTGTTGCCGATAATAATCCATCTTCAGAAGAATATGTAGCGTACTTATGCTTCATTTTCATTTCTTCATATTTTTTAGCCATTTTACTTTTCTCTAAAGCAATGCTTTGAACAGGTCTTACTTTGTAACCCTTTTCAATAAGCATTTGTAAAACACCTTTTGTCCCTGGTAAATGTGAACATCCGACACCTGTAAACATCGTTTTACCCAATTGCATTATCGAATCCATACGTCTCACCATATTGGCATTTCGTCGATATAACATGTATTCTCTATAGTGATCCGACTCTGTCATGCGGTCTATTGAATCCAACATGTAGATGTCGCCTTTTCTGTAGGCTTCAGCCACTTGCTGTCTGAGTTTGTAATTGTATCGTCTAGGCTTCTTTTTTTCTTTGCTGTCTTTTGGCTCTTTCTGAGATTTCTTCACAAGTTCTCTGCTTTCTTCGTACCCTTCAACTCCTGTAAAGCCTTTGCCTAATTTCTTTGCAATTTGATATATGTATAAATCCAACCAAGCATCTTCTTCAAAATCATCTTGATCTCCGCGAGTTAACAGATAATTCACCTCTCTTACCTCAGCACTTAATTTTCGTTGAATTAAGTATTTATTGTAGCTGCTTAGTGTAAAATTGTATAAATTAAGAAAGTCGTAGCTGCTTCTTTTAAACACTTTGCCTACGTCCTCAGGTTTTTCAAGCTCACTTTCTGAAATCCAACGGTGTATTACACTATCTAAATCTTGTTCTAAAGCAACCACATCGCTTTTAGAGAGTGCTATATAAAAAGAATCACCTAGGTGAAATGCGATTTTCTGGCTAACATGCATGGTGCCATAGACATAACTTGGTTTTTTTAAACCATTGCCAGTGATTTGCCATAAAAGACCTTTTTGTTGAGTGTTTTGAGCTTCCGTTATTAAGTGAAATAAACAGAAGATGGTCAGCATAAATGCCGATAGAGGAAGTTTTTTCATTACAATTAAGATTCGAATATAAAGGATATACTCGTATTGAACGAAAAAAGGGATGAAAATATTTTCATCCCTTTAAAAATCTATAGGATTATTGCTTATTCAGCAACTACTTCAACGTCTATTTCTTTAGAAACTTCTTTATGCAAATTGATGGTTGCTTTGTAACTTCCTAAGAATTTAGGCTCTTCAGAGAAAACGATTTTTCTTCTGTCAACTTCAATTCCAGATTCTTTCAATGCATTACTTACTTGTAAAGTAGTAATTGCACCAAATATTTTACCGCTAGTACCAGTTTTTGCTTTCAAAGAAACACTCATTCCTTCAAGTTTTACAGAAAGGGCATCTGCGTCTTTTCTAATTTTATCTTGTTTGAATGCTCTTTGTTTATTGTCCTCTGCCAACATTTTAAGGGCAGATTCAGTAGCAAGTTTAGCCATTCCTTGTGGAATAAGATAATTACGACCGTATCCTGCTTTAACTGCAACTACATCGTCTTTATGTCCTAAACTTCTAACGTCTTGGGTAAGAATTAATTTCATGTTTGCCATTGTATACCTCCTTTATTAATTATTTTAAACCGTCAGCAACATATGGTAATATAGCCATGAAACGCGCACGTTTAACAGCTGTTGCCACTTTGCGTTGGTATTTATCTGAAGTACCTGTTATTCTTCCTGGTAAAATCTTACCTTGCTCGTTCATAAACTTCAATAAAAAGTTTGCGTCTTTGTAATCCACATACTTAATACCGTGCTTTTTGAAACGGCAATATTTCTTTTTTATAACTTGCTGTGCTTGTTGAGCGTGGAAGTTAAAATTCTCTTGTCCTGATGGTTTACTCATATTTTAGCGTCCTCCTTTACGATTTTAGCAGCTGGTGCAATTTCACCTTTCGTTTTCTTCTCGTTGAAAACAACAGCGTGCTTGTCTAATTTAATGTTTAAAAATCTCAAAACTCGTTCATCTCTGCGGTAGAGTGTTTCGATTTGAGCAATGAACTCAGGTTTTGCCTGGAATTCAAAAAAATGATAGAAGCCGGTAGATTTCTTTTTAATCGGATAGGCTAACTTGGTGAGACCCCAGTTGTTCTCGGCTACCATGTTGCCACCGTGCTCTGCAATCAACTGTCTGTAGCTTTTTACGGCTTCTTGCATTTGCGCTTCAGACAGTACGGGTGTTAGTATGATTGCAGATTCATAATTGACTAAACTCATACGTTTTTACTTTAAGGGCTGCAAATATAGAGTTTTACATTCGAATTCACAACAAATTCCTGAGTTTTCGTTTTATACCCGTCAATCCCCAAATTTAAAGGCTTTCCAGCTTTTTCTTGCATTTTATTTTTACGCCTATTCCGGCTTTTTGTTTTAGTCCAGCCCGTTTTCTTCTTTTTTTGCTCAAAATTCTCTTGGGCTTGCTGCCGCGCCGCCAATATAATTTGGCAAAAAATAGAAGCTCTCAGCCTGGAGCTGCCACTCCAATCCGGGGCGGTTTTTTCGTTTTCTACTTTATCTTTAATAACAATCTGGCAATATTCTTGTTGTCAATTAGTATATGCAATCCATTAAAATAGGAGGGGTTCCCGAACACTTTAATCTGCCTTGGACTCTTTCCAAAAGCTACAATCAATTTGAAAAGAAAGGTATCGATTTGCAATGGTCGTTTTACAACGCCGGAACCGGTGCCATGGTGCAAGACTTAAAGAATGGAAACTTAGATATGGCAGTTCTGCTTACCGAAGGTGCTGTGTCAGCTATACACAATGGTCTTAAAGCTAAGATAGTCAAACAGTACGTCAGCTCGCCTTTAATTTGGGGAGTACATACAGGTATCAACTCGGATTTGAAGAATATCGGCGACTGTAATGGGAAACGCTATGCTATCAGTAGATTCGGAAGCGGTAGTCATCTTATGGCTATGGTGGATGCTGAAGTAAGAGGAACTAAAATAGAAAAAGAGGATTTCATTCTTGTCGAAAATTTAGAGGGAGCTATCAAGTCCTTAAATTCAAATCAATCGGATGTGTTCTTTTGGGAAAAATACACCACTAAACCGAGTGTTGATCAAAATAAACTAAAGCGAATTGGTGAGTTCATTACCCCTTGGTCCTGTTTTCAAATTGTTGCCAGCGACGATATGATAAATAAAAACTCAAAAGCTGTCCAAGATTTACTCAATGTGATTAATTTCTCTTGCAAGCAATTTATGCAAGCAGATAACACAATCGATATGTTGCTCGAAAATTTTGACATGAACCCTGAAGATGCATTGTCCTGGTTTTATAGTACCGAATGGAACACAAATTTTCAAGTCAGTGAAAAAATGCTTGAAAACGTAATGTTTTCGCTTAAAAAGATTGGAAATATAGAAGAAACTTTGCCCGTTAACGAATTAGTGGCCGATTTTGTTGAACTTATTTAGTTCTCTAAATTAACAATATTGGTCGTATGCTTTTCTAAGTTGATCAGCAACTTGCTCTGCAGTATGGCCTTCAATGCTTAAACGCTCAACAAAATGAACTAATTTGCCATCTTTAAATAAGGCAACAGATGGAGAAGATGGAGGATATGGCAACATGTATTCGCGTGTTTTTGCTACAGCTTCTACATCTTGTCCAGCAAATACAGTGTATAAGTTAGCTGGTTTCTTATCGTTGCTTAATGAACGGATAATACCTGGACGAGCTGCACCTGCCGCGCATCCGCATACAGAATTTACAACAACTAAACTAACTCCATTTTGATTGTTAAATGTATTTTCAACGTCTTCAACTGTTTTTAATTCAGTGAAACCTACGTTTGTAAGCTCTGCACGCATTGGTGATACTAGCATTTCTGGATATGGCATATATTTGGTTTTTTAATGTTTGAACTGCAAATTTAAGAATTTCATTCAATTCTCCGTATTGTTAGTTTTTATACGTCTATTTTAAAGGTGAATTTCACTTGGATTAAATTTGTTGCAACACCATTAAGTCTTTATTTTTGTAATCAAACAGCACATGGATAGAAAAAAGTTTTTAAAATTCGCTGCTGCAGCAACTGGTATGATAACATTAGCGTCCTTTGGTAGAATTTCAGAATTATTGAACGAAGAGGATGAGAAAATGCCCGTACTTTTTATGGGGCATGGTTCTCCTATGAATGCAATTGAAGACAATCAGTTTTCTCAGAGATGGGCGGCAATTGGAAAGGAGATACAAATTCCTAAAGCAGTTCTTTGCATCTCTGCTCATTGGCTAACAAAAGGAACTTTGATTACGGCAATGGAAAAGCCCAAGACTATTCATGATTTTGGTGGATTTCCTCAATCATTATTCGATGTGCAATACCCAGCACCAGGAAAGCCACAACTTGCCAGTGAAACGGTTGCTCTCATTAAGTCAACTTCGGTTGGTCTAAATCACGATTGGGGCTTAGACCACGGCACTTGGTCGGTTGTAAAACATATGTATCCAGATGCAAATATTCCCGTTTTGCAATTAAGTATCGACTACAATCAGCCCATGCAATACCATTATAATTTGGCTAAAGAGTTAGCCGAATTGAGAAAAAAAGGAGTCTTGATTATAGGAAGTGGAAACATGGTACACAACCTCGGTATGGTTGCATGGGATAAAATGAATGAAGACAATTACGGTTACGATTGGGCAATCGAAATGAATGAGCTCTTTAAAAAACACATCACAGATAAAAATCATCAAGCCTTGATCGATTATCAAAAACTAGGAAGTTCTGCTCAATTATCTATCCCGACTCCTGACCATTACATCCCATTATTATACACTTTGGCATTGCAAGACAAAGATGATCAGATTAGTTTTTTTAACGACAAACTTGTGGCAGGGTCTTTAACAATGACCTCAGTTTATATTGGAAAAAAAGAATCTCCGATTATAGACCCACCTGAAATTAGTCCTTTAGATTCCAACTCTAAAGACACGATCTAATAATTTATCAGAAAGGATTGTATATTTGTTTTGTGCAATTTATTAAATCCATTGTTCTAAGCTTACTTTTATTTCTTGCTATTCCTTTTGGGTTGTTTTCACAAACTGGTCCATACAGCCGGATTGCCTTTAAAGCGAATCAGACTCAACTGAACATGCTTGCAAAACATGGTGTGGCCATTGATTATTTGTCTAAAAATGAAGATGGATTTATAGGCGAATTTTCTAAAGAAGAAGCCTCTTTAATTGCTAAATACTGCCAAGAATCAAAAGTTCTTATACCCAACCTTGAACAGCATTTTCTTTCTTCTAGCAGTTTTAATGCTAGTAAAAGAGCTGGTTTAATTTATCCTGTTCCCCAAGGATTTCAATTTGGTTCAATGGGTGGATACCTGACCTATATGGAAGCTGACTCGCATTTCAATGTACTTTTAAATAAATACCCCAACCTGATTTCAGAAAGAGACACAATTGGATTGTCTTATGAAGGCAGAACGATGTATGCATTTAAAGTGTCTGATAATCCAAACACAGATGAAGATGAACCTGAAGTTTTATATACGGCATTGCACCATGCAAGAGAACCGATGTCTCTAATGCAGATGGTTTATTTTCTCTATTACATTTGCGAGAATTATAATTCTGATTCTACAATAAGAACAATAGTCAATCAAAGTGAAATGTATTTTGTGCCTTTTTTGAATCCTGATGGTTATGTCTACAATCAAAGCACCAATCCAAATGGGGGAGGATATTGGAGGAAGAATAGAAGATTGAATGCAGATAGCACGTATGGTGTCGATTTAAATCGAAATTACGGCTTCAATTGGGCGGCAAACAACCTTGGGTCTTCTCCAACACCTTCTTCTAATACATACAGAGGAACTTCGGCATTTTCAGAACCAGAAACTAAGAATATGCGCGATTTCTGTTTGAGCAGACATTTTGAATCCACCTTGAATTACCATTCCTTTGGTAATTATTTGATTTTCCCATGGGGAATGGACGTTAACGGTTCCACTACTCCTGATAATGCGCGTTATGATTGGATGGCCAGACAACTCAGTGTTGAGAATGGATTTAAATATGGTACAAGTCAGCAAACTTTGAATTATTATATGAATGGTTGTGCAGACGACTGGATGTATGGTGAACAATCTTTAAAAAGTAAAACATTTTCATTTACTCCTGAATTAGGTGAAGATACAGATGGATTTTGGCCTGCTAAAGACAGAATATTGCCATTGTGTGATCTCACAATTAAGCAAAATATTAATTTAGTGCTCTTAAGTTTGGATCTTTTAACAGTTAACATTCTTGAGCAGAATAAGTCTCGTCTAGTAATTTTTCCAAATCCATCAACAGGTCAGATTGAAATTAAGTCGGATATTTATAAAAACCTTGACATTGAGCTGTATGATTCACAAGGAAGATTGGTGATGCGAAAAACTCTGCCCTCAAATACGCCAATTTCCACTCTCCAAATTAGTGAAGGTATTTACCATTGTGTGCTTTCAAGCAAAGGTCTTGTTGTTCATCAAGACAATTTGATACTGGCTCACTAAACTTTTTTTCTTTTCTCGTTTCCCTTTTTCCATTTTGTTGTATTAAGGGATATGATTGCAAATAAAGATATGAAAAAATGGCTTGTTTTACCCTTGTGCTTCTATGCACTTACGGTGTTATCTGTGAACAAAAAAACAATAGACCCCAAACCAAAAAAGGCAGTTGTTTACCTCCAAGGTGTTGAATTGAGCTATACCGAAAACGTTTACTTAGTAAAAGGAACTAATGAAATTACTGTAGAAGGAGTTGCCGCAGGAATCGATGAAAACTCAATTTCTGCATTTTTTAAAGGAGCACTCGTTATTGATACTAAGAAAGGGTACAAATATCCTGAGCTACCCAAAACCCATAACAATTCTAAAAAGTACCAACTTATTCTCGACCGGATTCAAGATTCACTGCAAGAGGTATCTTATCAATTGATGGATTACAGCTTTAAGAAAGATGTTTTAAAAAGAGAAAAAGCCTTGTTGTTGAACAACCGTTTAATGCGAGGCGAATACCAAAGAGATTCAATTGAATTATTAAAAGCCTCATTAGATTTATTGCATGCTAGATTGAGTTCAATTAACGATCAAGATTTAGCTGTGATGCGAAAAGAGAATTTATCCCAGAAACTCAAAGCCAAATTGAATGAGCGTTATACATATATCAATAATTTGATGAGTAATGAAATTCGCGGTCGTGGAAATCAACAACACAAGCCCATATACCACATAATTGTGACAGTTGAAGCCGAGAGTGCGGTAAGTGGAATTTTAAATTTGAGATATTATGTAGCTTCTGCAGGTTGGGTGCCAAGATATGATGTACTGGCTAGCTCAGGTAAAGAAGAAATAAATTTAATTCACAGAGCACAAGTGTATCAAAATACAGGTGTGGCATGGGATAACATTGCTTTAACTCTTTCCACTAGCAACCCATCAATGGGAAACACAAAACCTTTATTGTATCCATGGAACTTACAGTTTGGATACCCAAATAGCTACCCAACTGACTATTAATAAGTCAAAAAAGAACGGAGGCTTATAGTACAAGCACAATTAATTCATTGGACATGAATGAAGTTGTATTGGAAGATAAAGAAATAATAGGCTCAGGTATTGGAAACTCAGAACCAATATTCGCAATATCTGGAAATTTTTTAGAACCGAATACGACATAGCAAAAACAAAATATTCTATTGAATCAGATAATCAAGCGCATAATGTTGTAGTCAGTCAAACTACAGTGCCAGTTTCACTTACTTATGCCATAGCAGTGCCTAAATTGGATACAGATGCGTTTCTTAATGGCTAAAATGGCGGAATTGGGAAGATTTGAATTTATTGCCAGCAGATGCGCGTAGCATTTGATGAGTCATACATAGGGTTGACAACAATCGACCCAAACACAACTAAAAGGATACACATATACCTGAATTTAGGTCATGATAAATCATTGTTGTGAAACGCTTAACTGTAAAGGACAAGTGCAAGAAAAGGTCTTAGGTGATCAAAGAGTTTTGACAAAGACTTTTGAGATAACGGTTAAATACGAAGATGTTAGTTTTGGAATTTCGAAATCGAAGATCAAATACCCATTTCTAAAGACCCAAATATTAAAATCACATTATTGGACCATGATAAGACCATATAATGAAGTAACAGGTAAGTTATTATGGAACTTAGATATAAAATCAAAGGCAGTAAAAAGTTAAATTCACCTATGAAATAAAGTATCCAAAAAGATAGAGAAATTTATCTCAGTTAGTCGATGTGTTTGCAAGATTAGTATATATTTGAAACAAAAAAGGCTGAAGATAGTTAGCCTTTTTTATGATATTAATGTTTCATCGTTTGTATATGTTAAATGTTCGGTTTGGGGATTATCCCTTTAACCTTGCTGAAACAACTACTGAACGTGCGTGAATTGATAATACTGGTATTGAAGTGCTCACTAGTTGTTGAGCATAAGTTCCATGAAACTATTCGTGTTTTCAGTTTCTGTCATTATGGTAATTAAATCACAATTACAATTTCTACCAAATTTGATGCAATCTTCTGCAATGTTATTGCCATAGCTTTCATCAAAACTACACATTTAATACCCTCTTTTACTAAAAAAATAGATTTCTATTTGCTGAGCATAATGAGCGAGTTTAATTCTAGATTCGTCTCCTCTCACTTTTGAAATTGTTAAAGATTAATACTTCGGCATCAAACCCCTTTTGCCAATTTAGCTACCCAATTTACTTTCGGCGAGTTTCATCACTGTCGTCAGTGGTAACATTATTTTCGAATCCTGTAAATGTTCCCACATCATTTTGAAGAGGTAATTGCAGAACTGATAGATGTTGATATTACTTTATTACATTGCTGCGGCCGAACATTGCCAACCCGTCACCATATGCACCCCACCAACAATTAAATCAAGGTTCAATTTCTTTTTCTGCTTTGGCAACTTCTCTTTGAATGTGCCGCTTCTTTCAATAATGTGAATACAGCATTCTCATTGGTGCAAATTTCTTTATCTTTTCTAATACATTGTCACCAGACTTGTCTGTAATATGTATGTATGACGTGAAGTTTTGCATCGTGAATTTTTTAGAAATTGAGATACCAGCTGTTTTAAAGCACCTATTGCCGAAGGTGAATCCGCGAACGGAACTAATACGTTTTGGATTGATATCATAATGTTTGTTGGATTTATACGCTACTGGAAATAAAGCAAAAATATTTTAAAAATCAAAATAATTTTCAAACATTGCTAAAACAGAAACTTTGAGTTTCAATTGGGAGAAGTTTAAAATTGGAAAATACATATTATTAAAACATTCTTTGTTGATGTCTGGAAATTTGTATGCGTATCCTTTTTGTAAGCAAGCCTGTGTGTGTATTGGCAATTTCTACTTTAAAACTGGACGCAAACAAAGCGAAGAACTTGTTCAAACCATAAAATAGAACTTGAACATAGAAGTCAGAACCATTCGAGTTGGAAACAATTTATTTTGGTGGCGGCACACCTTTGTATTTATAACTAGCAATAAATATTATTCAAGCTATTCGCAGTTCTTTTAATGCAAGTGGAAGAATACTAAAGGAAATTACATTAGAGGCTAATCCAGATGATATGAGTGAAGTTAATTTAAGAAGCTTAAATCAATTGGTGTTACTCGTTTGGGTGGTGGTGTGCAAAGTTTTTATAACAAGCACCTCAAATGGATGAATCGTGCACACTCGAGTTGAAGAGGCTGAAGTTGCATGCGAATGGCACAAGGTTTAGGTTTGACCTCAAGCAGATTTGTTTTGGAATACCAGAAAGTGATAGCGAATGTCTTGGAAAATATTAAAGAAAGCAGCTTCATATAATATCTCACATTTGTCTTACTATGGTTTGACATTAGAAGAAAACACTCCATGGCAAAGCTTAATAAAGCGAAATAAATCAAAGGGCCACGGAGACGCTAAATTAGCGCTCAGTTTAAAATTAACCATGCAAACAATGAGAACTTGGGTGGCAACAATACGAAATTAGCAATTACTGCTTACCTGGAAAAACAGCCATTCACAATACTTCTATTGGCAAAATAAACCTTATCAGTATGGGGCCTTCAGCTCATTCATACGATGAAATAAGCGAAGTTGGAACGTTTCGGATATCAATATCTTACATTGAATCCATTCCTGAGAGAATTGCCTTCTACGTATGAAGAATTAACTTTGGAAAATAAGTATAATGAATACATCATGACATCTTTGCGTACCATATTGAGGATGTCCAATAGATAAGTTAAATGCATTTGCGGTTAAATCCAAATTTTAGACGTATTTGGAAGGCTCAAATGAGCATAAATGAAACTATAATCTTAAAAGAACAATCAGGTCTTCTTAACCAATAAAGGGAAAACTATATGCTGATGCTATTTCAGCAGAGTTTTTTATTTAAACTGTCACTTCTTGAGAAGCCATAATGCTATCGAAAATACCACGGCCATCTATGTTTAAAAGATAATCGGCAAAACATCTTTCAGGATGTGGCATCATGCCAAACACATTCTTACCAGCATTACAAATTCCTGCAATATTATTTAAAGAGCCATTTGGATTCGAAGCCTCATCAATCTCGCCGTTTTCATTGCAGTATTTAAAAACGATTTGTCCATTTTTTTCAAGAGTTTGCATGGTGTCAGAATCTGCATAATATCGACCTTCACCGTGAGCAATTGGAATTTTATACGCTCGGTCTTTGTTCAATAATTTAGTAATGCTTAATTCCGTATTCATTGGTTTTAAATACACATTTTGACATATAAATTTTTGACCAGAGTTGCGCAATAATGCACCAGGGAGCAAGCCACTTTCGCACAGAATTTGAAAACCATTGCAAATTCCCATTACATAACCTCCATTATCAGCGTGTTTGATTACACTGTTCATAATCGGACTGAGTTTAGCAATTGCACCACTTCTCAAATAATCACCATAGCTAAAACCTCCTGGTAAAAATATAAAATCAACACCTTTTAAATCAGTGTCTTTATGCCACAATTGTTCAACAGATTGACCTGAAACGACTTCTAGTGTTTCGATTAAGTCTTTGTCACAATTTGATCCCGGAAATATTACAACTCCAAATTTCATTTGCGGCAAAGTTAATCATTTTAGTGTTTGAAAACATCAACGCTTAATACACAATTTTATTTAAACGAATCAAGTATTATCTTTGCGTGATTGAATACGATATGAAGATCAAAAAAAAATCGATACTACTTGTGGTTCTTTTAAACATTGTTCAGTTATCGATTGCTCAACAAGTTGGATTTAGCCTTGATTTTGGGTATCACCAAGGTATTCAGTCAAAAAACAATAATGATGCTCCTTTTCAATCATCCAAAGCTTATACCTTAGGTTCTGGCATGAGTAGACAGTTTTTATGTCACATTTACCCGGATAGCTCCAATTGGTTTTTTTCTATTGGGCTTCAACATTTCAATGGATTTGAATCGGTTAGTGCATATTACGAGACAGATTCTTTGGAGAAGAAAGATGTTCAAGTTTTAAATCTAAATTCTTTGCGAGGAGTTGGTCGCTTATCTTATAGTTTTAAATACAAAAAATTGGAACTCAATTTATATTCAGGGATATTACTTCCTTTAATCAATAAAATGAAGGAGGAAACAATTGATTACAATCAAGATCCTGGTACTGGTGTGATAATTGCCGAATTGAAGAACAACTTTTTGATATAGGTTACAACGAGTGGTTTGGGTATTCAAACCAAATGGAAGTAAGCATTTCAAATTTTTCTTAAATGGCGATATTTTATTAATGAATAGCAATGTGAGGTCAAGAAATAACAGCTTACTCGGACTCGAAAGGAAGAGCAGATGATATTTATCCTACTGCTGGCCTCGACAAATCCGCTTATAAAAAAGACGTTACTGACGTTAAGAATACTATAGTTTCTACAATCTACTTTTAATTACAAATCAAACAACAGACAAACTTACTTACGGCCAATCATTCAGCAGTGTTGGTTTACAAATAGGTATTTTGTTTTTATTTTAACGAAATGAATGCCAAGCGTGTTATCAGTTTTGTTTTGCCTGAAGCAATTGCAAAAGGTACAACAGAACGGACAGAAGTACGAAGTGAATTTCGAGAATGGACTCAAAGTATTGAATTCGGAAAATAGCAATTACAGTTTTGAGGTTTACATCAAATTATGTTAAAGGGCTCAATGAAGTTCTTGAGAAACATTCGCCAAAAAAATCCTTATGCTTGGTTTAAGGTGCTGGTTCTGCTGCAAGTCTTGCGCAATAAATGCAAATGGCATTACCATGTGACAATTGTGGAAATAGATAAGGGACTTAATTAAAAATTATCGTTACATTTAAATTAGATTATGACAATATTACTCTTCTAAACAAAGATGTAAAATTGGCTATTCAGATTTGAAAGGAGAAGGATTTGATTTGATTGTTGACGATATTTTTGGGATGATCAAATTCCAGAATTTGCCTAAATGAAGACTACCTCTAAATGCACAACCTAATTGCTAGCTCCAAAAGGTATTTATTATGCGCAACACAATGCCAACACCAGAGATGGATTTTGAACAATTTGAATTCAAACTTAATCGAGCATTTTATCTATTCAATTAAACATGCAGTATATGGAAATAAAATATATACTTTTGTCAAATGTAGTGAAATAAAATGGAAGCAATTGTGATTAAAAATGATAAACGCATCACCAATGCTTGGTGCATGTATGATTGGGCAAATAGTGTCTTTCCACTGACATACCTCCGCATTGTTCCCTATTTATTGGAATAGCCAAACAAAGGCTGGGATAGATATTCTAGGAATGCATCTACGGATTCAATTTTATTTAGCTATTGCTTGTCATTGGCTTTTATCGTTATGGCACCAATTAATCCAATCTTAAGTGATGTCACTTAGACAATTCAGGCAATAAAGATAACTTTCATGAAAGCATTTGTCTTATTGGGTAGTAGTTGTTTAAAGACTGAGTTATTTTGATAGTGGGCTTACATTCCAATTGGCACTTAGACACCTTTGTTCTTGGTACCAGTTATTTCTTACAGGGAGTATTGTGTTTTACAATGCATATTTACCAGAGATTGCCACGGAAGATCGATTTGATCGATTAAAGGTAAAGATTCTCTCTAGGATATATTGGTGGAGTACTTTTGTTATCATAAATTTATTATTTTGTACTTAAGCCAGACCTTATTTACAAGCTAGTGCATACCAAATTGCTTTTGGAATCAAATTCTAGCTTGGATTTAAAAGCTGCAACAGCAATAAGTATTGGGCATTTTGAAGGTGAAGCTAGTAAATTGGCTTTTATTATGGTAGGTGTTTTGGTGGTATGGTTTCTCTTTGATACCGTTTCATTATTTACCAAAAAAATAAAACTGAAGAAACCTCTATCACTCGGAAAGGATACAATGAGTTGATTTTGGTTTTAAAGCCATAAAGAAATCATTCATATAAAGAAGTTTTTGACAGCATTCTTTTTTTACAGCATGGGTGTGCAAACTGTTATGTATGTCGCCGCTTCATTCGCCGATAAAGAATTGAAAATGCCCTAAGGATAAATTACAAATAATTGCAATTCTATTGATTCAATTAATCGCTGTTTGTAGGTGCATACGCGTTTTCCCTGCTATGTCACCAACGAATAGGAAATGTAATGCTCTTTTTCTAACATTGATTTGGATGAGCGTTTTATATGTGTTGTAATTGCTGTTTATTCTGTAAATGCTTTTATATTTTAGCTGCAGTTGTAGGCTCCGTCATGGGAGGAATACAAAGTTTATCAAGAAGCACATATGCTAAAATGATTCCAAATGACGACAGATAATGCTTCTTATTTGATTTCACAGACCCTACTCTGAGAAGGTAGCAATTTACCAATTGGGACATTCATGTTTGGCTTTATTGAACATTTTATGAGAACTATTAATGGAGAAATTAATACGGTATTCTGCTCTCTTTAGTGGTGTTTTTTGTGATAGGCGCATTTATGTTGTTTAACATACGAAAAAGAAACCATTGAAGGTTATTGATTGTAAATGCTTGTGAACTCATTCTTATAAGGGCCTACCTGGTTCAGGTAAAACAACGCTGGCTCCAAGTGTTGTGTGAGAACTCTAAATACCCAGTGTATAGTGTAGACGGTGGTATTTCACCTGACACTGAAGGATCTATATAAGTTTGTGTTTGAAGAAATTTACAAAGCATATGAAGAATGCCGCTTGAATTGTGAGCTAGCTATGAAGCAAAATACGGAAAAAATATTTATTAATAATGTCTTTAGCTTTGAATGGGAAATGCAACCGTACTTTGAATTGGCGGAAATTTTTCAATACAGGATTCATGTTTTGACTGTAGAGAACAGACATGGCAGTGAAAATAGTCATGGTATCACAAAGGAACAAATCTTGAAAATGGCAGAAAAGTTCAAGGTCAAGTTGTTTTAAGTTCAATCAATAAAAATATCCCCAGAATTTGTATCACATTTTATTTTTATGGGCCCCTTTTCAATGACAACACTATCGCTTTCTTTTTGAACTTTTGCGTTTCCTTTCTGAATTTTAATTTCACCCCTGGTGCTCTTTAAGTCAAAACTCAAATCTTCTGCTGAATTCAATATATTACAATTGATATTCCCTAAATTAGAGTGTAAGGTCATCGACTCTTGTATTGTTGCCTTTTTAATATTTATTTCTCCAGATTGAACATGGACAAGCAGTTTGCCTTCACAATTATTAGTCTTCACATTACCCATAGTGGTTTTAATTTCTAAGTCACCTATTTGCGATTCAAGAATTACTTCTCCTGAGCTTGAAGTAGTTTTTACTCTTCCTTTTATATCATTCAACTTTTGTCTACCGAACTTTGATTCTATTTCTACATCTCCTTCTATTGAATTAAGAGTGATGTTTCCAGAACTCGAGGCAATTTGTAAATTTGCTATAATTGAATTCAATGAAATTTGTCCAAACGAGCTCTTGATTTTACAATTCTTGCCTTCGAATTCATCAATTGAAACTTTCCCAGAGGATGATGTGATTTGCGCGTTACCTTTAAAGGATTTTAATTCAATATTCCCGAATTTTGAATCTAAATCAAGATTCCCTTCTATAGTGTTCAACGCTACACTTCCCGAAGAGGATTCACATCTTATGTTGCCAATAATCTTATTTAGTGTTTGAGTGCCAAATTTGGTTTTACTTGTAATAGGACCTTTTAAATCAGAAAGAATAATATTCCCGGATTTTGATTCTATTTCAAATTCGGAATGTGTATTTGACACATCTATATTCCCAAAATGGCAAGAAATGTCACAACTATTGTTTCTCATACCGCTTATTTTTATGTTCCCAACTGAGTTTTGAAAGTTGAGGTCAACATCTTTTGGGATATTAAAATTTAATGAGCCTTCCCACTTCATATCTGAACCACCAAAAGACAACGAGCTTTTATGGGATTCTACGGCCTCAATCCATACACTAAGAATTCTGTCTTCAACGCTATATCGCAATTGATATTCAGTCTTTCTAAATTTATGCTTACTGTTGGTGTAATTCAAAGTCGACTTTAATTCAATACCATCATTTCGTTCTTGACGCACATTGATATTCCCGAATTTAGAGATCAAATTTATTCTCTTGACATCTTTAAATATGGTGTCTAAAAGGATAGAACCATTAACTGAATTTATAAGCCCATCATATTTAATAGTTGAATGGGAAACGTTCCTTGTTTTTTCAAGTGGTGAATAGAAAAGGTGGTCTTGGAATAGGTAGGAAAGGTGAAAAGGAAGGGGAGTAAGATGCAATCTGTTGTTCATTAAAAATTGAACTGTCTATACGATTTATACTTTGCAATCTTGTTTCACGCTCTGATTTGACTTGAGAACTATCTTTAGAATCTAATCCTAATATTGGTTCTGCTTTCTCGTTTTTTGATTCTGCTTCATTTATATGTTCCAGAGTACCTTTGTTTTCATGAACAAGTGTTGAAGAGTTTGCTTGGGTGAAATAAATTGATGCAAGAGGTACCTACAGCAAAAGTGCATATGAAAAACCACTTTATTTTACTAGAAATTTGAATTGTGTTGCTTAGTTTTTAAAATTGCATCACCCATGTTTGCATCTAAATAATGAGTGTTTTATTGTTGAAAATGTAGCTTGATATTCCATTTTAATTAATTGATTGATTGATAATTCATTCTCTTTACCATGAATGATATTCATTTTTAGTAGTTGGTTCAACTCCTCATCGCTTATGATATCTTGATTATAGTCTGTCATGAATAGATTTGCTTATTTGTTTTTTAAGGCGTTGATAATACACTTTCAACTGTTCTTCAGGCTTGTCTATGTATTTTGCAATTTCAGAGTATGGGTGACCCTCGCTGCGCATTAATAGCAATATTCTTTGCCAGTCTTCCAAGGTTTCCAAGACACTATTTAAAGCTTGCATTTTAGTGTTTGCTATTTCAGGCTTGATGTCAGGAGATTTCGTGTTTCTTAAAACAGTTTCATCTACATACACCAAATTGAATTCATCGGATAGTTTTTTATTGTCTCTATAATGATTTCTAAGAAAATTAACGAATACGCGAAATACGAATGAGGCAAATTTATCTTCATTTTCAAATTTATATTTTTCATATGTTTTAATAACTTGGTATAAGGTCTTGTAAACTAAATGCCAAGCATCATCTTCGTTTAAATTCCATCGATTTTTAGCATAAATGAATAGTTTTTTTCCATACTTGTTGAATAGCTCGCTTACAAGTGCGTTGCTTTCTTTACTCAGTGCTTGGTATGCTTTTGATTCCTTGTTTTGCAAAGTTTAAAAACCGATTCTATAGTTTATAACACATTTAGGTAACAGAATATATGTTCCAAAGTAATTCTGCAAATGTAAAATCTATACTATCAAGAGTTACTATATAAAAAAAAAGTGTCGTTTACTTTGCTAAACGACACTTTTTTATTTTAAAAATAGAACTGTTATTGAATAACAACTAATCTTCGAGTTTCAATGCCTCTAGAATTTTGGATTCTAACCATATATGTACCATTGCTTAATGAAGGATAAACTTCAAATGTATGTGTGTCCTTCCCAATAACATTAAATTCCATTGATTTTTTACCTGACATGTCAAATACTTCAATTAAGATTTCTTCATCAAGACCTAGGCTTGATAAATTAATAACATTAACAGAACCATTACTTGGATTAGGGAACAATGAAATTGTAGATGGGTCTGGAGCATCTAGAACATCAATACTGGCGGTTTTAATACAACCTTTACTATCTGTTACAGTTAAAGTGTAATTCCCAACTCCAAGGTTAATAGCCGTGTCAGTAGTTTGAGAATTGTTGTCATTCCATTCTGAACTATAAGGAGGCGTTCCACCATTAATCATTACCCAAGTGCTTCCGTTGTTCGCAGCTGCTGTTGCTGAATTTGCACCTACAGTGATTGTTAATTCAGTTGGTTCAGGAACGAATGCACTATCGGAATAGGTGCACAGATTAATATCTGTTACGGTTACATAATACCATCCTTGAGATATGTTTGTCAAATTTTGTTGAGTGCTTTGGCCATTATTCCAATCGAAACTGTAAGTTGGTGTTCCTCCACTAGGAGTTAAGCTAATACCACCACTATTGTCGCCATAACAATCTACATCATCCACTGTTAATACAGCAGTTAAAGCAGCATTTGGCTGGATGAGTGTGATGCTGTCTTGATGTACACATAAATTGTCATCTATAATCTCCAACACATATTTGCCGGCCACTAAATTCGAAAGGTCTTTAGTGCTAGCGCTATTCGACCATTTGAAAGTGTATGGTTGAGTTCCTCCACTAATCAAACTGGTAATCGAACCATCGTTGCCAGAAAAACAATTGATATCGTTACCATTTAATGTTGAAGCAAGTGGAGCTAATGGTTGGTTGATAATTCTGTCATTTAGATACAATTATTCGCATCCAGTTATTACTACAGTATTGAATCAACAGTAGATCTTGCAGGTCTTCTGTTCAGCACCGGGAAATTCGACCAATCAAATGTATGGGCTTGTTCCCCCTAAGACCGAAGATCCTTTTCCCATCATTGCCTCCAAAACATTTTACATCTTCTATTGTAATGCACTCGTTAATGGAGCAGATGGTTTTCTTGAATTGAGAATGTGTCTCTTGATATGCAATTGTTTTTATCGTTATCAGCACATCATAAATGCCCTGGCTTTGGTTGCTGATGTCACTTGAGTGCTGTTGCTCCATGCAAATGTCAATACCAATTGTTTATCCACGACACCCATATTAACTTCTCCATCACTTCCACCATCAACAATTAACATCTTTGATTGAACTGCTAAGTGATAATGGGAATTTGGTTCGTTAATATTTGCACTGTGTCTATGTGGAAACATAAATTTTGATCAGTAATTCGCACGATGTGGTTCCTTTTACCTTGTTTGATATTGAATTTGAATTTTCTCCACTCGACCAATTGTAGGTATATGGACTTGTTCCTCCAACACCATTTGCAACTATTCCTCCATCATTTCCTCCATAGCATAAGACATCATTTATAGTTATTGAAGATTCTAGTAAACTAGGCTCCATCACGTCTGAAGTGTCTCTGTAAACGCAATTGTTAGCATCCGTTATTAGGACATTAAATGTTCCAACGCTTAAGCCGGTTAAGTCTTCTGATGTCGATAAGTTATTCCACAAATATGTATATGGAGTGGTACCTCCACTAATTGTGATATCGATTTCTCCATCATTTCCGTTCTTGCACTTAACATTTTGAATTGATTTGTTGAGTGCCAATGCGGAAGGTTCATTAATTTTTCCTGTGTCGTTGAGGATGCAATTGTTCGCATCTGTTATGATTACAAAGTAATCCCCAATGCCAATATTCGCCAAATCTTCTGAGTTGGCAGAAGTGTTCCAAAGGAATGAATATGGACTTGTACCACCTGAAACACTCAGGTCAATACTTCCTGTGTTGTCGCCATTACATAAGACGTCTGATGTAGTTATGTTAGACAACAATAGACTTGGTTCTGTAATGTTGATTGTATCATTCCTGAAACATCCATTTGCATCAATAATTAATACGGAGTATTGTCCAGCGCTTAAGTTAGATATATCTTCTGAACTTGAAGAGTTGTTCCAGAGATAGGTATATGGACTTGTACCACCTGAAACATTTAAATCTATAAGACCATCATTTCCATTTTTGCAACTTACATTTTGAGAATTAATGGATACCGAAAGCAGCGTAGGTTCTGTTATTACTGTAGTGTCCAATAAGGTACAAGTGTTTTTGTCTGTCACAATCACTGAATAGGTATTAGCAATTAGTCCATTGATATCTTGAGTTGTGGCAGAATTGCTCCATAGGTATGTGTATGGTGTTACTCCACCTGAAATGCTGATGTCTATGGCACCATCATTTCCGTTTTTACATTTAACTTGAGTGCTTATTTTGCTTAAAGTAAGTTGAGTTGGTTCAGTAAGTGTACTAGTGTCTCGAATTACACATGCATTTTTATCCGTAATAATTACTGAGTAAGTTCCAGCAACCAAGCCACTAAGGTCTTTACTACTTGCAGAATTGCTCCATAGATACGTGTATGGCGTTGTGCCTCCTGTTAAGGTGATATCAATTGCACCATCGTTTCCATTTTTACATTTTACATCTGTAAGTGTTTTCGATAAAGCAAGTGCGTTTGGCTCAGTAATATTTAAAGTGTCAAACACTTGACAAGAATTTGCATCGCTAATCATTACGGAATAAATTCCTGAGGACAAATTGCTTAAGTCTTGAGTTGTTTGAGAATTACTCCACAAATATGAATACGGGCTAGTTCCTCCAGTTACAGTTAAATCGATGCTTGCATCACTTCCGTTTTTACATGCAACATTTGTAATTGAATAGGAGCTTGATAAAACATTTGGCTGAGTTATTGTAAATGTGTCTCTACGAATACAATTATTGGCATCTGAAATTTCAACAGAGTATACTCCTGCACTCAGACCACTTAAGTCTTCTGTACTTGCTGAATTGCTCCACTGGAATGAATAAGGAGATGTTCCGACACTAATACTTCAGTTTATTGAACCATTGCTCAAGCCATTAAATGTAACATTTTGAATGGTGGCAGAACTTACAAGTAGAGCAGGTTCATTGATTGTAAATGTGTCACTTAAATCACAAGAATTGTTGTCGGTTATCAGCACAGAATAAGTGCCCGCAATCAGGGGCAGTTTGGTCTTCGTTTGAAGAGTTATTACTCCATAAGTATGAATAAGGTGAACTACCTCCACTTGATTAAATCAATGCTGCCATCATTCCCGTTTTTACATTTAACATCACTCAAGTAAATGTGTGTGTCAATTCTAAGTTGAGTGATTGTTTATCGTATCATTAATGTGCAATGCATTTGCATCTGTAAGTATTAAAGAGTAGGTTCCAGCAGTTACATTTGAAAGGTTCTTACTAGTGTCAGAATTACTCCATAACACAGAATATAAGGAGAAGTTCCGCCACTTATGCTAATGTTGATACTTCCATCAGTTCCCGAAAAACATTTCACATTTTGAATTGATTTAGAAATACTCAAAAGAGCTGGTTCTGTAACTATATAGCTGTGTCAAGGGCAATACATGAATTGTTGTCTGTAACAATCACAGAGTATGTTCCTGCGATTCATTAATTTCAAGTCTTCAGAATTTGAACTTGTATTCCAAAGGTAGGTATAAGGGCTTGTTCCTCTGTGATACTCCAGATAAATTGAGCCATCATTTCCATTGTAACATTTCACATTCTGTATGCTAAATAAGTAGTGCTTAATATATCTGAGTTCAGTAATCACAAATGTGTCTTTTACGGTACATGAGCCAGCATCCGAAACGAGCACAGAATAGGTGCCAGCATTTAAAAAGTATTTAAGTCACAGTATTTGAAGAAGTACTCAAGTAAATGAAAAAGGACTGCTTCCACCGCTTACTGTAATGTCCAATGGCTCCATCATTCCCGTTTTTTACATTTCACATGTGTTAGGGTACTTGATAACGTGATTTGAGCTGGTTCCAAAATTTCTGATGTATCAGTGGTCAGACAACCTTTTGCATCGGTGACTAGTAAAGTGTAAGTTACCGGCTGATAAGTTGTTGAGGTCTTCTGTCGTGTCGTTCGTGTTCCACAAGAATTGATATGGTTGAGTGCCACTAACTGTCACTATAGAAATGCTGCCATCAGTGTTCCCATAACACGATATATCGGTAATCATTTTCGAAGAAATCACTGGTCGTAAAGCTTTAAATACTTCAATCTCATCAGAAGCTTCACGCGTGAATGAATTTGTAACTGTCACTTCATATACACCTTCCGTATTGACACTCAAAGTTTGGTTTGATGAACTGTCACTCCATAAATAGGAGCTGTATCCTGAACCAGCATCTAAAACAAGACTGATACTTGAACCATCGCAATAAAAGGTGTCATTACCTAAATCAATTGCGGGACTTGGTCTCAAAGTGAATTCTCGCAATTCGTCTAAGACAGTATTGGTGTTACTCATTACTGCTCTTATTTTTATTTGCTCGGAATTACTTGAAAGAGATGGAATTACCCATGAAAAAAGACTATCAGATCCACTTAATCCACTTGCAAAGGGAATAAACTGACTTTGTATCGATAAAACGTATTCTAAATTAAAAAGGAAGTTATTGAAACTTTTTTCCATGAGATATTAAGTGTCTCGGGTGCACTAATGATAAACCACTATCAATAGGGGTTAGGAAGTTTTAGGGGTTATGGTTATTATTACCTCCAGGAGAGTTTTTTTTATGGCTTCGATATTTGAAACATTATCTGAAGCCACAATTGTAAATTTGTAAGAACTTAGGTGTTCAGGTAAATAAAACCAAGGTGTCACAAATGTCTTTTGATAAGGAATGTAAGCACCACCATTTTTCAGAAACCATGAGTCAGTTCGAAAACTCCCTTCCTCCTATGTCATCTGCAACAGAAAAAACTTAAGTAAAAGTTAGAAGAATCTATTACAGCTGGCATGGAATCCATTTGACTTACAGGGGCAACGGCATCAATAATATTATGAATTTTAGGTGTTAAAATTGCTGGATTGTCATCAAACACAATATCAGCAATTGCATGCAAAACTATCGCCTGTAGATGTGTTTGATTTGGCTTTAATCATCAAGTTTACAAACCCTTCTCCGTCGTTTATAGCAGTGTCATTTATAGGAAGAAAAGCCTAAAATACCTGAGGTTGGAGGTAAACGATTGAAGAGGTCTATGGATTTAAATATCCAAAACGCCTTTTTGAATCTTGGTCAATTCCAACAAGTTACATCCAAATAAATGCCCATAATTGTCTTTAAGATCCAAACGTTTGTAATAGGTTGTTTTGATTGTCTGGAACTTCCAAATGTCCAATTGATAAACCCAAAACTAGAAACGCACTTGAAAATGAATTCTTATCCATGTGCCCCTCATCGATTGGTAAATCTATGGTTACTTTACTCGCAGGGGCTGTCGCAAATTTAGGGTCATTTTCCGTCAGATTTTATAAGGCAAAGTAGCAAATTTGAAACAAACTTTTTGTCACCGCACGAAGGTCTATAATATCATTTGGATCAGAACAACATCATGAGGAATAAATACAGCATAGGCGCTTTTTCGTCAATACAAAAGGTTTTTATCTGCGGACTGCCGCTGTGCATGGTGATGGAAGATACAAATAATATTCCATTGTTTGGCCAATTATATTCGTATGGAGGAGTACCTCCACTTGCAGCACAACTAATGGAACTTTTACATTATTGGTCTCGTATCGCAAACTCTGTACCTTACGGATCCACCTCCATACACCCTTACTTTTAATTCTTCTGGTGCTTCTACAACGGTTTTGTCAACTACCTCACATTTCGCTAGGGTATCTTTAACCCAAGCGTAATAAGTTCCAGTATCTAATCCTGTCACATCTTTGTTTCGCGAAAAAACCCTTAGTATTGGTGTCGCCTTTAAACCATTTGTATTCAAATGGTCCGTCTGATTTTAATACAGTTAGTTTGATCTCGCCATCACTTCTATCAGGGCAAGTAGCATCTGTTACATCAAATTCAAGTTCGATTGAGTCAGGGCAGCATTTGTCTCCAACATTTACAGCGTACCAAGCATTGCATACTGCTTTGTATTCATCTGATTCTTTCCCATTGTATAAATCTTCTGCAACTAAAAAGAGTACCTTTTCTTACATGAGCATAATCACTAGATGGTGCCAAGTATAATTTTAAGGCACGGTATGCAATTTTTCGGCTTTCGCTCTTCCTATTTTGCTACTTCATGGAAGCCATTCTTATCGTTTGTACCACTGCCTCCCTCACTAATCAAATAGAACCAAAATTTCCAACTCCAGGAGGTAGTATGAACACCGCCATCATCTGGCGCCACGGACACGCAACTTGACTTAATGGGTTCCTTTATAAGTATCAGGTTGTCATCTCCAGCACTTAGTCCTGAGGCTTTGGTTCCGCCATATATTTCTAAGATTGTCACCACCTGAGTTCCTGGAGTGTAACATTCTTCCCCATTTGATAATTTCCCGTTTTGCCATAGAATTCGATACATGTGCCAAAAATATCAGCAAAGATTCGTTTAAGCACCAGATTCACCTTGATAAATCAAGCCAGCAGTTTTTTCTACCACCGCGTGAGTGAATTCATGTCCCACCACGTCAAGGCTTACCAAAGCAGAGAATGTTGTTCCATCTCCATCGCCATAGGTCATCATTTGTCCATTCCAAAACGCATTGTTGTACATACTATCCATTACTGTAAATGTATCAATTGGAAGGTAAACATCAGACCAATCTGCAGCATCGTAATGCACTCTATTTTTTATAACAGCACCTGCTCCGTCATATGAGAGTCTATTATGAATATTTTTATAATAGTCATACACTTTTGACATGCCCCAATGAACATCAACACCAGCTTTTTGATAGGTCGCAGAATAATTGTTGTTAACGTCTGGAAATTGATTAGCACGTATTGGATTTTGATTGACCCTGTCGTACCAGAAACGATTTAACAAATGGTCATAACATTTAATTTTACGCACTGAGTCAATTAAATAATAGCGATTGTTCGAGAAAACTGTATTGATGTTTTTGTTTCCTGAATATAAGGTTGAACCTGTTCCATTTGCGTCTGTAAGTGCTGAAATTGAATGTTCTATTTCACCTGTAATCGCGTTGATGTAATAAAAATATCGAGCTGGTCGACCTAGTAAAATTTCGACTTCATAAACTAGACTAAATGCTTCTTTATAGTTAAAGTTTCTAGCGGCATAAACAAGTCGTACTTGAGGCAAATAAGGAGTGCCATCTTCTGGGTCAACATCCAATTGTAAAGGAGAAGAATTGCTTAATTGGTACGCCATTTTTATTGCACTATCTGATGAAAATCTAGGTACAGTATTCTTTTTATTAATGCTGCGAAGTGTACCTAGTACATGCACTATTTCACCTTTGGTGTTGTATTTTAAAATCAAAGTGCTAGGATAGGCTTCAATACCCATATAAGTTTGTACGAGTTTTAAGTATTTTCCATGGATGTCTTCTTCTTGACTTTGGATTTTAAATTGCCACCCTGATTCAATTCCATAGATTTCACTTAGTATAGGAGGAAGTTTCTCAATTGGAGTTTTGTTCCATGAAGCATGTGGTTTAAAGTAGAATAATTCATCTGAATTGTCGTATTGCTTATCTAGTATTTCATGCACATTCGATTGTGCTTGAATGAGATGGGAATTGGCAATAATTAATGCCAGAACGAAATATTTTAAATATGCGAATGAAGCTTTCATTGCTGTGGTGTTTTGTTGTGTGTTCATAATCATTAGTCTGGTAATAAAATGTTAAAGGCCAATACATTACTAGCTGTTGTGTAAATCCGAATGGTTCCTGAACCTCCTGGTCTCAGAATGCCATTTGGTCCATTGAATTCTTCTAATGGAATCATCAAGCTTGTTTATCACTAAGACCATCCGTTGTATTGAATGAAATAGGTGCACCTGAGTGCCACAATTTCTAAGAAACCATTCTATATCTGTGTTTTCTGAATTGTTGAACAATACTTTACAAATGATATTGTTGCATTTGTTCTTGTACTCGAAGGGGTCTGTACCGAAATATTTATGTTTGGAGGAGAACCTTGAACAACAGAAAATCCTTCAACCAATGTTGGGAAGTCTCCTCATTGCCATTCTCCATTGACATCATATAATCTGAGCTCTTTTCCTCTTAAATCGAAAAGTTACCATTTCAAGTTGATTAATTAATTCGACATACTTTAGTGTTTAGTCAAATCGGATTTAAAACTAAGGTGCTGTCAGGAACTTTAATAGGGCTTATGATTACGCCAGGTTTAAGTAAAGAGAAAATCGTTAGACTATCAAATTTAGAGCCTTCAATTTTAAGTGTAACTTGTCCAGTGTTACCCCCAGCTATTGGGCTCACTTTTCGAATTGAAAAATCTAGTTTCTTCGCTAATAAACTTATGTTTTGTTTATTGCCTGAGCTAGTTGTACCGTAAACAAGAATATAATGTGTGCCAGCAGCGGCTGCTGGTATTAATATCTCTTGATTGCCAGCATAAGGTTCTTTGTAATTATAATCAAAGTCTGAACGTGTAGGGACCTCGTTCAATTTGGTGTATATTTCATTATGACCATTAATTGAATCACCTTTCAAAGTGATTAATATTGTTTCTCCATTCAATGAATCTGGAATTATTAATTGATAATACAAATTCTTGTTGTCAAACAAAGAATCTGGTGTTAATACATCTAATGGAAGTTCTGGAATACTTACGCTGATTACACCACTTGCTAAGGTGTTGTTTGAATTATCTGTTTCATTGATATTGTCTTTTACATCTGCAAATACAATCATGTAGTAATCTCCAGTTTTAATTGAATTTAGAGAACCAGAAACTTGCAAATTTTTACTTGTTTTAGGAATCAGGTTTGCAAAGTCGGTTCTGCTAGCAAATAAAATATCTTCAGAATCGAATAACGAGTCTTCAGAAATGTATACATTATCGGTTCTATAACCGCTGATTGGATTGCTTCCAGTATTTTTAACCTCATAATTTACAGTAATTTGACCACCAGCCATGGAAGTATTTGGCGCAGAAACAGAAGAAACGATTAAATCACCAGGAGGAGCAGCACTTATTGTCATCACAGAAGAAACAATGTTGTTGTTTTCTGCATTGTGTTCATATTCTCTATTCCCATCATCAGTCTTAATGATAACAATATAATTACCTGTGTAATTTGAAGGTAAGTAGAAACTGCTTGTGTCTGTATAGCTTGCTCCTTTTGCTAAATTTCCATTATGCGTTCTATTGCCAAGGTAGTAATCTCCATTGTTAATAATGTAATCTGTTGATAGATAAACTTTGTCATTCCATGAATTAGATGATGTGGTCGTGTCGCCTTTATTCTCAACCTCCCAACTTATTTGTGTTGGTTGTCCTGCAGTTCCAGTTGATTGAATATCCCAAGCCGTAATCTGTAAATCAGACGATTTAGAAAGTACAATATGCATGTATTTCGGTACGCCTGCAGAAACAATAGAATGATAAATGTTATTTAAGGTGTCCTCGTCTGTATTGTCGTTTCTAGCGTCTGCTTTTAAAAGAATACAATAAGTTCCACTAATTCCATTAGGCAAATTGAACGAGATATTATTCGTATATGAACTATCTTTTTGCAAGGCAATAGCCATTCTTGTGTTTAATATTTGGATGTCATTATCATCAAGTATTGTATCTGTTGACAAGTATAAACGGTCGAACCATTCAGGAGCAATAGTGCTTGCATCACCAATGTTCTTTACTGACCACTGCATATTGGAAACTTGACCTGAATATGCTGTGTCAGGTATACTTAGTGATGTTACTTTTAAATCAATTGGTGGGTATCCATCGATATAGACGGCATTACTTCTTAAAACATTGTTGTTCTCAAACACATATTCGTATCGTTGATCTTCTTGATCCGTATAAATATAGAAATAATAGTTTCCAGCAGAAATGTTTACTGGAATATCTCCCGTTTCCTCTACATAATAAGTAGAATCTTGCAATATGGTTTTTACAGTTGTATTTGATTTAAGCAAGGTAACTTTATTTGGATTGAATATTGAATCCTTTGAAATGAACAACTTATCTTTCCATCCTTTTACAGCACTTCGAATTCCTTGATTCAAAATTGAATATGTCAAACTTATGGTCTGTCCGGCTTCAGTACTGTCAACAGTTGTTATGGCTGTTGGTTTCAAATCAGGATAAGGTGCCAGTTTGACATCCATTGAATTACTGCGCGCATAATTATTACTGTCTCTTGAATTTTCGAAAATAGAATTATTTGCGTCTGAATGAACAAAGAAATATCGATTGCCTGTGGTTCCGTTTGGAATTGTAATTGATTTCGAAGTGTGTACAGTGTCTCCTGGACTTAATGCCAAACTATAGGAGTGTTGCCCTAAAAATGTGACTGAATCTGGATGATACATATTGTGTCTGGATAAATAAATTTTATCCGTTACATATGTAAGATATTGAGAGCCTTCACCAATATTGGTAATATCCCATTCCACAGTTGTGTTTTTACCAGAAGTGTCAGTTGATGCAACTGCTGCATTCAAAGGTTTTAAGTCAGGACTGATAATTTGAATCTCTTCGGCACTCGACACATTATTAGTATCATTATTTCCTTCAAATTGATAGCCGAATACATCTGAGTGTACATACACATAATAGGTGCCATTAATATTGTCTGGAATAGTAATGTTTTGGCTTGTGAATAAAGTATCTCCATTTCCAACACTTGACCTATATCTTCCGCCAATATATGTAGACGAATTATTGTCAAACACGTTAAATTCGCTTATATAAAAATAGTCATACCAAGCAGAAGTCGTTGGTGATCCCCCTTGATTTATTAACTGGTATTTCAAGTTTACATTTTGTTTATTACTCGCTGTGTCTTGAATTTCAACATTTGAAACAATTAGATCTGGTGGTGGTGTTAAAATAACCCTCATCGAATCAGAAATACCATTGTTGTTGCTTTCAGAAGCATGTTCATACACATTGTCGTATACATCCGTTCTAATAGTAACATAGTATCCGCCACTAATGGTTAGTGGTAATGTGAATGATGTTGAAACAGTGTAACTGCTATCCACATCAAGAGCTCCATTTCTTTGAATGGTCTTTTTGAGAGTTCCTCCTGGGAGTGAGTCGTTGTTTAAATATACAAAATCCCACCATTTTGAAGAACGGGTTCCACCTGATCCTTGGTTTTTTACAGTGAATTGAACATTTATTGTTTGTCCAGAAAACGCTGTTCCAGGTTTAATTATTGAAGTCACAAATAAATCGGGCGGCGGAGTTAAGTTTACAACAGTTCCTGCCGAATCGCTGCTAATATTGTTTCCCTCATTTGATTCAAGCACTTGCGTGTATGCATCTGTTCTAACTAATATGTAATATTGGCTAGCAATGCCCTCAGGTAAATTAACATTTAATGAATTTGTATATGATTGATTTGGATTTAGTGATGCTAAATTAATTGCTCCTCTAATTGCACATCGGTACCATCCAGGATTTTGTCTTCTGATAGGTAAATGACATCATACCAGAGCAGACCAGTGCTTCCCAATCAGTGTTTTTAATTGTCCATCCAACTGATATTGAATTCCCTGAATAAAGCCGAGCTAGGGCACTAATAGCAGACACTTGCACATCTGGAAGGTTTCGTATAGTCATGGTTTTGAATTGGTCCATCGGTCAAACAACCTGAGTTTTTTGCAACAAACTTTTCATTTGTATTTCACGCCATAACCAAGACCAGATTTGATTTGAACACTTATTTGTGGTCAGAATATAAAGGTAGGCTAGGACGTTGACTGTTGAATCTGCCCAAACATAAATGTCATAGAAATCAACGCCACTTGCAGGTGTCCCATGATAATGAAAAAGGGAATGCAATGTTAACACTGCTGTCGGCAGGTATCATTAGACAACAACTGATGGAGTTGCGTAATTGTAAATGGTTTTTATAATCGTATCATTAGGCCTGAATTGTTCTAAACTATCATCTGTCCAAATTACAAATTGATAGGCACCATATGAACTTGTGTTTACTTTTCCATCAAATTGAAATATTTTACTGGTTCCAGGGTAAATTGAATCTGTGAATGTTTTTGTAATGGTGTTTCCTCCATTTAATCGCAATCGAACAGGGAAGTTCTTTTGAATAGAGTTTCCGTAATTGAATATTGAAACTTGAACCAATTGAGAGTCTAATTCACATGCAGAAACAGGGTTGATTAATGATGTTACTGCAAGATTAATCGGTAAACTGTTAAATTCATCTGCCCCGATATCTGGAGAAGAACTTCTTGTGTTGCCATCAATATCATCTGTTACACTTGAAATTGAAATTCCTGCACTGTCCAATGAAATAAGATTTGTATGTAGGTCGTTGTTTGAAAAGAAATTTGGAACAACAGATATTGAATTTCCGTCTCTTGAGCTAGCAAATTCCAAGCGAAAACGTGCTGTAATTTGATGAATTTACATTTAATAAGTTGCTTCCTGAACTATAGAAATTATTGTAATCACTAATGGATGGATTGTTGTTAGAATAGAAGGCATATGAACCAGCTGGATTGCTGAAGATATTATTTCGAATATCAAGGTTGCTGGAAGAGCTATTATAAAGACATGAAGAGGAAGAGTTTGAAGCTGTTCCAAATAAATTTATACTATTTAAGTACAAGTTAATGTAATTGCAATTTGATAATAAGATCCCATGGTATTGAGGGTTGTTCAAACTGATAAAGTTGTTTGCAATTAAAGCTTTGCTTGAATTGCCTGCATTAAGATTGTTAGCATAAATTCCATGTGAATTTTGATTGTTTGAACTGATTTTGTTTTTGTAATTCTTGCATCATCATAGACATAATATAAATAGATGCCGTATGTACTTGAATTGTTCCCTAAATCTATAACGTTGTTTCTTATTATTGGGGCATTTTGATAGGCAAGATATATACCAACAGAATACACATTTGAAATATGGTTGCCTTCAATAATTAATGAGTTTTCTTGGTCTGAAGTATTAGTTCCACCTCCATATAATTGAATTCCATAACTACCGCCTTCAATACGATTTGACTGAATATGAATGCTGTCATCTCGATCGGAATTAGAGATAATTCCCATTGCATTTGTAATAATAATAGGATGATGTTACAGATATTAAGTTGTTTTTATTGAGATGGACTTCGATTCATTTTCAATTCTCAACGCGCTTCAGAATAGTAGTAAGTGTTTTTAAAAGTCCTAAATGACTAATAGTGATATATTTTGCCCCATTAATTGAGAATACATAGTTGCTTGCATTGGAAGTAATTGTTACTTTGCTACTATCATTTGATTCAGAAGTAAAAGTCACAGGATGCACTGATGCCATACCTGGGAAAGGGGAGATTTCTATTTGTTCATTGTAGGTTCCATTTCGGATTTTGAAAACAACAGAATCAATTACACCTCTTGATTCCAAAGCATCTCGAGCTTCTGAAATGGTGCTAAAGTCAGGCAATGTTCCCCCAATTGTGTAAACGCCTGCCAATGCACTCGCATGGTTTTGAATGTTAAGCGTGTCATTGTAATATATGGTATCTGAAATGCCATTAGGTAATCTAGTCCAAAAGCTCATGTTGTAATCTATGGCCGCGCTGAAGTTGAAGGTGCCAATATTTACAGTGTCCGATTCTCCAGATGGTATATTTCCTGTCCAGCTATATGGCGTTTGAACATTACTGTTCATGGTCCAGTTGATACTAGCTGATTTTAATGTGTCTGAACCAAAATTAGTAATTACAACTTGCATTGCTTGGTTGCCAGCACTAAATGGTATTTTAGGAGTATGCAGATTGCTAATTCCTGCATCGTTTGGAGATGGGATTTCAAATTCATCAGCACCAATGTCAGGGTTCATTGTATCCCTCATCTCTCCATCAAAATCAATTGTTACATCATTTAAAAACATCCCTGTCCCATGTAAAGCAATTGCTCGAGTGTGCAAATCGCTTGAACTTACAAATTTCGGATCAAGTGAAACAGAATTTGCGTCTTTAGAGTTAGCAGATTGCAATGCAGAAAGATCAGTCCGATTGCCACCCCAATATGCCAAATTTGAGCCATTACTGAAGTAACAATTATGGTCGGATTCAATTATACTGGAAGTACTACTTGTGTATAGACACAACCCATTTCCTTCGTGCTTGAATATGTTGTTCAAACTTTTAATATTATTGCTAGATGTGAAATAAGCGCAGTAAGAAGAACTGTTGCTTGAAGAGTTTCTGATGTTGTTATTGTAAAATTTAGTGTTTGAACCATAAAAATACATTCCATAAGTACTGCTATTTCCATCCACGTTTATCATATTGTTTGAAATAATACTATTGGAATTTGATGGTGAGGACATGTTGTAAATATAGAAACCCATATATCCATTCGGAATGTTTACAAGGTTGCCTGATACGATGTTCATTCCATTGCTGTATTCCAACCTCAAACCAAAGCTAGACGAATAATTTCCGCTCAATGAAATACTATTGTTTTGTATGTCAACAGTATCTGAATATTGTATGAAAATGCCGGAGTAATGCGGAGATTGTATAGTATTGTTTGCAAGTTTTAAGTGTTTATCGTATCCGTCAGAACTTGTATAACCATAATTGTAAATACCAAATGCTCCATTCTTAATGACATTATTGGAGAAAGTGTTCGAGTTATTATGTTTAGAACTACCTGGAACAATATACACAACAGCTAAATGTGTTGAAGTACTATTAACAGCAGATGATTCAAGTATGGAGTTACTAAAAGTATTTAAACTTGCACCTTCACTAATATCTATAACTCTACCATAACTTGTATTTCCAGTGCTAATTTTCAAATGTTTGAAAGTGATTCCAATTGCACCATCTAATTTAACTGTAAAATTCGAGGCAGATGAGTTGGTATTGTTAATCAAAGTTACTTTTGAACTATCTAAATTTTCAGATTGAAAAATGATGTGATTGCGTTCAGTCGCACCCACAATTGCAGGGATTGTTAGTTTTTCATTATACGTGCCATTACGCACATTAAAAATAACATTTCCTAAAATACCTCCTTTTTTGAGAGCTTCCACTGCTTCTGTAAAATCTGCAAAGTCAGGATTCGCACCTCCGATTGTGTAAGTGCCAATTAATCCTGGATATATATCGGAAACAGAAGCTGTATCATTGTAATTTATAGTGTCATTGTAATTATTAGGTAGTGATGTCCAAGCTTTTACGGAGTATGCACTGTCGGTATCAAAATATTTGCTTGCAAGTATAATGTGCAAGGTGTCATTAGAGACTAAACTTCCAGTCAATTTAATGTAGATTGCACTGTGTCATTAAATATCCAATCAATATTTAAAGAACTTATAGTATTCAATCAAAATTCTTAATGGCAACTTTTACAAATTGAGTATCTGATGGGAATGGGGTAGAAGGGGTAATGATACTCAATACACCTGCGTCTAAAGGTGGTGGGTTGAATTCGTCTGAACCAATATCACGACTTAAGGAATCTCGAGTTTCTCCATCAATATCTGTTACAATTGCTGGGTAGATTGTTGCCTTCCCATTCAGTCCAATTTGTTTTATATGCAAATCATTTGATGAAGTAAATAGCGGGTCTTCACTAAGTGAATTACTATCTTTCCCTGACGCGGATTTAAGGCTTGATAATGTGGAATAATACACCGCATTCCAGCGAGCCAAGTTGATGCCCTTACTTCTGTAATTGTTGTAATCGATTTTGTTCAATGCACTAGGGGCTGCAACATCTAAAGCAATTCCATCACCATCAACTTCAATAATATTATTTAAGAATTCATTGTTAGAACCATAGTAAATATACACTCCAATTGAGCTGGAATTTGTTGAGCTTCCCATATATACAGAATTGTGAACGAAATGAACACGATTCGATGAGTATGAATAGATTCCTATTGGGTTGCTTGTTCCACCTAAACTAATGCTGTTATTGACAATTAGGAAGGTGTCTCCATTTGAAGATGTGTTATCTATATAAATTCCGTATCTGCCATTGTTAGATCGGTCGATTAAGTTGGAACTAATTCTTGATTTACCTTCAAATCTATAAACTTGAATACCTGAGTAACTGCTGTAAGTTCGACTTGACATAAAATGGTTAGAGTGAATCACACAATTGTTCTGATAAGAGGCATATATTCCACTATTGTATTGATTCAAGAATGTGTTGTGATTTATTTTACTGCCGTCTTCAACGTAATCTGGGTTACCATAGCCGTACCAATAAATTCCATAACTTCCATTTTCAATTCTGTTTGAAATGATTTGATTGTTATTGTCAGATGTATAACCTTCAAAGGATCCAATTACTGAATATCGACTTGAAGAACTGTTAATGTTAGTGCCAAGTAAATAATTATTGTTGAGGCAATTATTAGACGCTCCATTTTCAAATATACAAACCCTTCCATAAGTGGAGTTAAGTGCCTGTATGGTTATATGTCTGAATGTTACTCCAGAACATCCGTTAAAGAATACTACATAATTCGTATCTGAATATATAGAGTTATAACGTAAAAGGACATTGCTACTATCTAATGATTCACTCTCAAACACAATACTGTTTTTTTGAGATGCCCCATTAATGGATTTTATAATAAGTTGTTCGTCATAAACTCCAGCTCGAACTCTAAACCTTACACTATCTGCAATTCCATATGAGTTCATTGCATCTATTGCATTTTTAAAGGTGTTAAAATCAGGACTTGTTCCACCGATTGTGTAAACACCTCTCATGGCGGTTTTTTGATTTGTTATCTTAAAACTGTCGTTTTCAAAATTTTGATCTGTAGTATTGTTTGGAAGTGATGTCCATGCAAGTAAATTATTAATACTATCGCGTTTGAAGGTATAGTATCCCATACTTATATGAACTGTGTCTCCAGGTGCTAATGTGTCATTTACTGTGATTGTTGTAAATGTGTCATTATTTATCACAAGGTGAGTTTTAAATGAAAACAAGGTGTCTAGCCCGAAATTGCTGACAGCAACCTGAATAGATATTGAGTCTGGAACAATATTGTCCCCTGGATTTACAAATGCAATTACACCCGCATCATTATCTTTAGGGAAGAATTCATCCCTTTTAATCATCCAGGGTTTAAAGAATCTCTTAATTCATTGTCTATATCATACATGACATAGGATAGTTTTTTGGCAGCTCCATTTAGTGCAACAGAACTACAATGTAAATCTGTGCTGGATTTGAATGTAGGATTACTCGATATGGAATTACTGTCTCTGCCTGATGCTTGAAGAGCAGCCAAGTCGGCTTAAAATTACTGTTGTTGAAATTTGCTGTGCTGACCCATTGCTAAAATAGTTGTTGTAATCGTGATTGGATTGACTGACATATCAGATATATGCGGCTATTCCATTCTGGCTGGCAATAAAATTGTTGTTATATAAGTTTGAACCTGTTAAATACTGTATCCAGAATGCATACGAACTACCAGGATACATACTGTAATTATGAATGGTGTTGTGTGCAAGTATGTGCATTCTGAGATTGAATACATAAACATGCCATATTGTACGTTCGCTCACTACTTATAAAGTTATTAGTATATAGGTGCTATCTGTAGAATTATTTGTTTTTGTATATAGTAAAGGTAAACACCGTAGTTTTCATTGTTGTTGGGTCCAATAATTTGATTGTTCACAGGTGAGTTTGAACCTGTTATACGATAAATATACAGACTGTAATAATCATTGTATGTACTGTTGCTTATTACGTGATTGTTTTCAAAGTTAGATTCTGTATTTCATCACAGTAGGGCAAAGTAATATTGATTTTCCAATTCTGTTGTTTCGAATGATTACATCAGTGTTGTCTTCAAATGAAAATGCAGATTTGCCATTTAAAAGTGGTTATTAGTAAAACTTAATTTTGTTTCTTGATAATCTAAATACACCAGCGCATCATAATATGTGCTTGTACTACTAATATTTGAACTTTCAAATTTATTGTTGCTAAATTGAATTTGAGAAGCACCATTGTCAATTGTTACAGCTCTACTAGGAGAACTAGTGTTTAAGCTTTTAATGGTTATGTGTTTAAATGACACATTTGAGGCGCCATCTATATGGATTACTTCATAAAAAGAATAAGAAGTGAGATAGCTCAGAATAACTAATGAACTATCTTTGTTTTCAGATTCAAAACAAATAGAGTTTGGAGTGTTTGCCCCAATAATACTTGGGATTTCTAAGTGCTCGGAATATGTTCCATTGCGCACTTTAAATAACACAGAATCTAATATACCTCCTGATTTCATAGCATCAATTGCATCAGTGAAAGTATTGAAATCTGGATTACTACCTCCAATAGTATAAATACCACTTAAGGCAGGTTTTGCAACTTTTGTAAACGTGTCATTAAAATTAGTTAATTCGGCTACGGAGTTCGGTGATTTTGTCCATGCTTTGACTGTGTATGTTTGTATCACTGCTGAATTTATAGCTATCTATGCAAACTTTCTCATTCTCTCCTGAAGGTAGATTCCCCGACCAGTTAAAGCTCGTTTTACTAACTCCATTTAACTCCCATTCTATGTCTACTGTTTTTCAGTGTCTTCACCATGGTTTTTGATCACTTCAATACAAACACTATCTGCAATGAATGAAGATATATTAGATATACCGGCATCATTTGGCAGGAGTGTGAATTCATCTGCTCCAATATCAGGATTAGATGCACGAGTTTCTCCGTCAATATCTTTATCAAAGCGGGAATCTGAACTAACACGACCATTTAAATCTGAAGATTTAGCATGAAGGTCTAAGCAGTTATAGTAAGTTTTGAGAATCTATCAAGGTGTCAAATCCGTAGCCTGACTCCAGTTTTTTAGTGAATTGAAATTTCCATTGCTGTAAAAAGACTCTGCACTTGAGAAATAATTGTTATTTTCACATAAGCTTAAACTTTTAGTACCAGAAAAGTTTTGGTAGAAAACATAACCATTTGCATCATGAAAGGAACAGAGTTGTTTCTAAATCTATTGTCATTTCCATCGTGAATGCAACACCGCCTTCTCCAGTGTAGGTGGTTTTGAGTGTAAACTGTTAAAATAGAAATCACTATATATACAGTCCTCTATAATCATAGCCCACGCATTTACACTAGATGCCTTGCCGACGCTAACAAAATTGTTTGAAATTAAATTTCGTTGCGAATCATTCCCGAGTTAAATTTTCGAGATATATATTCCACTATAGGCTCCATTAGGCTGCCAAATTCTATTGTTGCTTATCATTAGCTTTGAGCAGTTATATGCATATGCTCCATAGCCATATGAATAGGTTGTAGTTATACGTGAAAGTTCACAATTGTTAACGTGAATGTTTGCAAGTGAACTGAAATAGATATTTGCATACCTTTGACCGATAATTCTACAACTTTCTATGGCAACGCCGTTCGAAGAATTCATGTTTGATAAGTATACTCCATAACTTCCATCACGAATTTCACAATGTTCAAATATGAGTTGCTTACCTGACATAGCCATTGAATTTGCATATACTAAAGCTTGATTTGTGCTTGAACTAGAACTCGCATATCCTGTAATTAAGCAGTTTTTGAAAAGTATTCTATTAAAACTATTTTGTACAGAAATTGCTCTAGAATATGAAGTTCCTCCTGCTTCAATTGTAAGTTGAGTGAAAATTATATTTGAAGCATTGTTTAGTAAGATTGTGTAATTTGAATTAGATAGTGAAGATGAATAATTAATATTCACATCTGAGCTATCTCCAGTTTCAGACCGAATTGTGATTGTGTTAATTGAATCACTACCTGGGATTTCGCCAATTGTAATTTGTTCGGAATAAGTACCTGCTCTCAAATTCAACACCACTGGCCCACAAACTCCGTATAATTGAAGGTCATTAATGGCATCTTGTATGGACGAATAGTCAGGACTACTGCCGCCAATAGTCAGGGTGTCTTTTAGGCTAGGCTGTATAAATACTTTGATAGTATCATTGAGATTTGTGGTGTCGTTGTTTCCATTTGGCATGGATGTCCATACTTGAATAGTGTCAGTTTTTTTCGCAACCAATGTTTTGTTTCCCAAAAAAACTTGAGCTTTGAAATTTCCGCTTCCACCGATTGTGTCTAATGGGGTACTATAATATATTGGTGTCTGAGTAATTGAGTTATAAGACCAATTTACACGAACCGAATCAATAACATTAATCCCAAAATTTGCAATGGTTGCTACAACAGATTGTACTCCTGCACACACTCTATATGGAGAGTCTATTGAAAGAACAGCTGCATCATCGGTTGCTGAAGGAGAAAATGTACGGATTACAACAATTCGGTCAACACATGTATTTGGGCAAACAAACTTTAAAATATTGGTATCATTGGGTATATAGGCATTCAGATTTGGAAAAACAGCTTCAATTGAATCAACAAAACAATCACTACAGCTACAGTTGTAACTTCTATTAAAGGAGCCAATTGTATCTCCATTAAGAATCGAAAAGAAATCACCTGTACCACAAGAAGTGTGATAAACCAAGATTTTAATTTTACTAATTCTTTGTGAAGAATTTTGTCCAATTAGCAATTGTTGACTATTTGTAAAGCATGAGTAGTCACCACCGCATATTTTGCAGGAACCTGAATTTTGAGTGTACTGATAAGTTACAGTGTCCGTGTATTGAGCATTTGCAGAATTGCTATTAAAAAGCAGCAACAGGCAAATGATAATTGAATAAGCACAGCTTTGTAAACGTATTTTCATATATATTATTTGTAGATTTTCTCATAATAAATTGTTCAACTTAAACAGATGTTTATAAAATTGGGCAGATTGTGCGACTCCCGTTGAAAAAGTTTTAATTCTTGGTCAAAAGTATTATATTATATAAGAAATGCAAAGGTTTTTTAATGAATCTTTTCGTTAGTAAAACATTAAAGAATTGTATCTCAGTTGTTTCGCCTTTTAATTTACTGTTAAAGATGTAATTGAAGATTTTTCCACATTTTGGCGCTTTTATTTCATAAATGTCACATACACAAGAACTTTAATGATAGTTTTAATTTTAAGGTGTAAATGTTAAATAAAGCATTGCTCAAATAATGACACTTAAATCTTTTGTCATTTAATTTTAATTTTTTATTGATTCGGTTCGCTAATGAATGAAAGTTTGATATTAATGGCCATTATCGTTTCATATTTTGCTAACTTTGTAAGCAGACAATATAAAGTACTCTAATGATCAATTTAAAAATTATCGCAATTCTCATATTTGCATCACAAGCCTCAATCTTAATGTCACAAGCTCCTAAAGCAGATTTTCAAAACTGCGACCGAGTGGTTGAGGTATATGATATAATTCAATTTACAGACTTATCTGAAGGAAATCCAACAGAATGGACATGGGATGTTTACGATTCATTTACAAATAATTTTGTGGCGAGTTTGAGCAGTGGAGATGTGTTTTCTGATCCTTGGGGAAATGGAAATGATGAATTCAGTCAGAATCCGGAATTTTCATTTGATTTTGTGGGCTGCTATACCATTGTGCTTACAGCAAAAAATGCTAATGGAGAGTCTACCTTAAGGAAATTGTGTTATATAAAAGTAATACCGTCTACTAATTACAATTTAGGTTATGGGACTTATGGGCCACAAGGAGATAACAGAGTATATTCAGATTATGGGCAAATATTTGATGACGGTGGTGAGAATTTAAATTATAACAATGGAACCAATAGTTCAAAATTGTCATATTTAAAACTAACTCCATTTAACAACAAGAATATCACCTTAGATTTTAAACAAATTCGATTTGCTGATATTTATGATTCGCTTTACATCTTTGATTCAGATCAATTTGACATGAACAAATTGATTGCGGTCTTAAATTCCAATAACAACGGACAGTATCCTAGTTTTACCAGTACAACACCGAATATGTATGTGTATTTTACAAGTAATTCAAGTGGTGTAGATAGTGGATTTAAAGCGGAGTTTTATGCAGGGACAAAACCAAGTAACCCTCAACTTTCCTTTTCAATAGATTCATCAGGGGAAAATCAAATGGTACGATTTATAAACGAGTATAATGCAACTAAGCGATTTGCATATGATTTACAATGGTATGTTGATGATTCACTTTACATGTCTTACAACAACAAGGATACATTTAATTTCACATACACAAAACAGAAGGATTATAAAATTTGTCTAAAAGCTGTCAATTGTGATTCTACGCTTGAATATTGTCAAACATTAAGTTTTACCCTTGGTGTAAAAGCAATTCAAAATCAAAACAAGAACTACTCAGTATATCCAAATCCATTTACGAATCAAATTCAAGTCAAAACTACAGGTTCAAATCAAATACTTGAGATCAAGATTTTCAATGAGATAGGAAAAGAAATCACATATAAACCTCTTCAAAAGGATGGAGAGTTTTGTTTGCTAATGGATAAATCATTGCCACCTGGATTGTACTTGCTGCAAGTTAAGAATAGTTTGGGTGAAGTAGGATATGTCAAATTAGTGAAAAACTAATGGATTAGTTCTCTTTAAGAATCTTGCTTTGTTAAACCCATTTCTGAGGATTCGGGCAATTTAATTATTCTGAAATAATTCTTGTGTTCTCTTCAATTTATTAGTGCATGCAATTTGCAATTGTATTATTTATAACGAGGTAATTTTCGTGAAAAATGAAAATAATTATCGATTTTGAATATAAGGATTAGTTATGTTTTTTACTAATTTCAATATAATTTTCATTGTTTTAGAATGAGCTAATAGTCTTTAAAGCAATACAATAATTGTTTTTTTAACCAAAAATATTTGATTTTGGCATTTGCGTGAAAGGTACCAAGAAAATAGTTTTTATACATGCTCTCCTGAATTTAATTTTATTTTTTATAGAAACGGTTTTACCTTTACGCCAAATTAACTACAAGAATAACTATTAAACACACTTAAAAATTCAGATTAACAAAGCTATTTTAGAACTTTTTTAATGTTTCCGTATTTCAGATTAGTATCAATATTGATATAGTAATGTGTAATTGCTTTGTATTTAAGAATGAAACAAAAAATCAAATCAATATTTCAAAAACTTAACTTCAAGAGATCTGTCGATCTTACTTGGTCCGTATCTAGAAGCTTAACTTTTTTAACAGTTTTTTTATTGTTTCTTGAAAACGTGTTATGGCTTGGGTCAATATACATGCTTAAGCTATTAGTGGATATAGTGGCCAAGCCAAATGTTATTGAGCAACGGCAAGAATTAATGCAAGCTTTGATTATTGCTGGCCTGATCTCAATTGGATATGCATGTATTAAAAGCCTGTCGGGATACTTTAGTGAATTACAAGCCACAAAAGTGAATCATTATGTGGATGCAAAGATTCATAATCATACCATCAAGTTGGATTATTCGTTTTATGAGGATCCCGAATATTTAGACATACTAAAAAGAGCACGAGAAGCAGGAGTTGACAAGCCTTTTGCTGTCGTAAATAGTCTTTTTGATATTGCTAAAAATTTAATTACTCTTGCTTCAATAGGTTATCTCTTAATTTCAATTGATTGGAAATTACTTCCTTTGCTCTCTCTGTTTGTTTTGCCTATATTAATTGGACGAATTCTTTTTTCAAACCGAGGTTTTCTACTTTATATTAAGAACACAGGTTTAGAACGAAAGGCAAACTATTTAAGTTCATTGTTGACAGCAGATACCTATGCAAAAGAAATACGCACATTCACTTTAGGGAATTATTTGTTAAATAAATATATACAAATAAGAGATAACTTAATTAAGCAACAATTGACTTTAAGCCGGAAGAGAACAATTAATGAATTATTAACTACTGGTTTTGGTACAGCAGCATTTTTTGGAATCACTGCATATATTGTTTTTGGTACTTTTAATGGAGAAAATACGGTTGGAGATATTGCAGTTTTTCTAGTTATTTTTCCTCAATCCTATTCTATAATGCAAGCACTCGTTTCAGGCATAACAAGTTTGTATCAAAATAATATGTATGTGACCCATATTTATGACCTTTTTGACTTGAAGCCAGAGATTGAGAACAGAACATCAGAAATAAAAATGAGTTCGGAACTCAGTAATAAAGGTCTCATAATTGATGATGTGACTTTTAAATATCCGCATAGTCACGAAACTGTTTTAGAAAATATCTCATTGAAAATTCCGTCAGGTAAAATAGTTGCATTAGTTGGTTTAAATGGTGCAGGAAAAACCACCTTGATCAAATTATTGTGTAAATTATATGAACCGAGTGAGGGTACTATCAAATATAATGGCTTCGATATCAGAAAGTATAGCCTGAGCAATACAGAGAAGAAATAAGTGTGGTCTTTCAAGATTTTGTGAAGTACAATTTCTCAGTTGCAGAAAAATATCAGTTTTTGGCAATTTGAATAAACCGTATAAAATTGAAAATATAGAAAATTCAGCACATCACGCTGGAGCAAATGATTTTATTGAAAAATTGCCACAGCAATATGAAAGTATATTGGGCAGATTGTTTGACGATGGAAATGAAATCAGTATTGGTCAATGGCAAAAATCACCCGATTGCTAGAGCCTTTTACAGCGATTCGAATTTAATAATATTAGATGAAATGACTGAAATTCACTTGATGCCATAAGCTGAAACTGAGCTTTTTCAATCCTTTCCCGAGAACAGATCAAACAACGATGCGCATTGTTGATTAGTCATCGATTGTCAACAATTAAGCATGCTGACCATATTTATGTGATGGCCAATAAGAAAAATAGTTGAATCTGGAACGCATGAAACTCTGCTTGCGATGAAAGGAGAGTATGCTAAGATATATCAAAATGGATTTGAAGATAATATGCAAAGCCACAAAATAAAAGATAATGTCAGTAGCCATCAACTGCATATTTTAATTATTTCGGCGTAAGGATGATTGGGGGGGAAGTGAAGAGTTGTGGTATTGTTCCATTCCATATTTTTTAAAAATGGGATACCAGGATTACCAAGTTTACCAAGGAAAAAGATAAATCGTGAACATGTTTCCTTTGTAAACCTAGGAAGAATTAGGTGTAAAATTACTCGAATTAAATCCATTGCAAAAAAGTCCTGGGACTGACGTTATTGATAAGAAATTAACTCAGATTATAAATAGTGATAAAGTGAATTATGCAATTGTTTCGCAAGGCATAAATTTTGATGGATTAGGAATGGCGTATGTTTGTTTAAAGAAAATATTCCTTATCACTTAATTTCTCAAAAAGACAGTCGACTCATATTGGCCTTTCCCTCCAGATCGCGTTTCTATGAGAAATGTCTACCTCAATGCCTCAGTTGCGTATTTTGTTAGTAAACACAATCTACTTTTAACAGGAGCAATTTGGGGTTCGATTGAACAATGCAAGTGTTATTACAAACCCTATCAAATCAACACGGATAATAAAGCCTTACCCTCCAATTGAGAAGTATTATAAACTGGCTTGTATTGGAAGGCTTTTCTCTTAGATAAAGGTCAGGATATCCTCATTTCGAATAATGTCGAAAGAAAATTGGAATCGTCCAATAAAAGTTTCATTTATTGGCTCAGGAGAAGACAAACAAGGGCTAATTGATTTAGCAAATCTATTAAACTCAGATAACCATGAATTTCTTCCTTACCAAGATGATGTTGAGAGACTTTGGGATGATTATCATGCTTTGATACTTCCATCACGATTTGAAGGGTCTCCCTTGGTGTTATTGGAAGCCATGTCATTAGGAAGAACTTCAATAGTTTCTACAGCAGGCGGTATGCCTGAATTGATTTCAGATGGAGAAACTGGCTTTATAGGTCAAGCCAATGAAACTGAGTTTGAATATGCCATGGAAAGAGCTTGGGAGGCTAGGGATAGATGGCCTGAAATTGGAGTAACGGCCCATCAAAAGATAACTACTATTTTGCCCGAAAGTCCTGAACAGGTATTTGCAGAAAAAGTTCATCAATCCATTCATGAAAAAAATGAAACGCTAACTGTAATTATACCAACATATAATCGCTCTAAAATTTTAAAGTAAGTTTTAAGTGTTCTTAATCAAACTTATCCCGACATTCAATTAATTGTGCGGATGATGGGTCTGATGATGACACAGCTGAGCTTATGTTGATATCCTCAAGTCACTTATTTAAATTAGAACATGGAGGGCAAAGCGCATGCTGAGCGAAGGATTAAAGATTGCTAGAGGAGCTTACCTAGCTACTCTCGATTCTGATGACACATGGGAACCTAGTTTTGTGGAGAGGAGCATACAAATTCTAGAAAGTAATCAACTTGATTTTGTTTTTTCAAACTGGATGCAAGATAATGGTGAAAAGGAATTTGTTGATCGATTTAGTATTTGTAAAGTTTTAGAAGAAACTCTGAAAAAGAATACAAATAATACGATAGTTTTAAATAATTCAGAACTGAGAGACATTTATTTGTCAGGGTGTCCATCTCCTTCGTCCTCTCTTGTTTTTAAGAAGGATGCAATTGCTTCGAATTGGTCTTCAGGACTGAAAATTGCTGATGATTGGTGCTTTATTATGGATATTGTTTTTAATAAGTCTACTAAAGCAGGATTCACAAGAGATGTGTTGTGGCAAAAGAATGTGGATGGTCAAAATATTTATGATGGCAAAGACATGTATGTAGTAATAAGAGATCTGTGGATTCATGATCAGAAGTTTTTATCTAAGCGATTTAATAACAATTTAAGCAAAGAAGAGAAAAAGAAATTACGTGAAAATTTAGCACACAATTATTTAATCTATTCCTATTTTCAATTTTCTCAGAATAAAAAGATAATTTCTGGAATCAAGTATTTTGTGCTTGCTGTATTGGCAAATAATAAAATAGTATTTAGTGCATTCTCAATTATGAAAGTTAAAACAAAAAATGCAATAAAACGATTGAAATTTATTCAATGAAAGTTCTTGACCTGATACGAGCGAATGAATGGTGGGGATACAAGTTTCCTCCTATGCTGGCATGTGGGTATTTTTTTATTTCAAAAGGTGAATATCAACTTTCAGAGGTGTTATATAGTCTTTGTGTAATTATAGTAGCACTAACAATTGGTGCAACATACGTAAGTGTGATTAATGATTTTACAGATTTGAAAGATGACTATAAAGCCGGCAAATACAACCGTTTGTCAATATTAAGAGAGAATAAACGAGTTGTTTTTTTATTGGCTTCAATAATATTGATTCTACTGGTACTTTGGTTTCTTCATCAACAGACGATTTCAATGATTTTTTATTTATCGGCATTCATGTCATTTACATTCTATTCTTTGCCTCCATTTAGATTGAAAAATAAAGGACTTTATGGTGTGATTGCCGATGCCGCTGGCTCTCAGTTGTTTCCAACTCTTTTTGTCATTTCAGTTCTTTCAGCAATACTTAGAATAGATGTACAATTATTTGATGTTATATTGGTAGGAATTTGGTCATTCAGCTTTGGTGTAAGAGGCATATTATGGCATCAATTTCATGATATGGAAAATGATATAAAGAGCGGAAATAATCCTTGGGTGCAAAAACTTGGTCATGTAGAAATAAAACTAATAGGTTATGCTTTAATTTGCTTAGAGTCTTTAAGTTTGTTTTTTTTAATTATTGACTCTAAACTATACATGATTTTGATCTTTGTAGGTTTGTATTTGGTATATATGTATTTGCGATACAAAAGGTCAAATTTGGAAATCGTGTTATTGAAACATAGTAGAAATAACTTCAGTATATTCTTATTTGAATTTTATCAGGTATTTCTACCAATTTCACTTTTAATAGTTCTGATTGCAAATAGTGTTCAATATTTGTTTTTATTAGTGTTTCATGTGCTTTTGTTCCATAGTGGTATTTATAATGTTGTGAAAAATACTTTGAAATGAAAAAAAATAATTTGATTGAAATATACAACCGTGAGTATGTCAACAAATACAATGAAAAGTATTTAACGAATCCTTTTTCAAAAATCAGTTTAAATTTCGAATTGGATATTTTGAAAAGCCTAATTAACACAGATTCTAAATGGTTAGATGTTGGATGTGGAACTGGATATTATTTAAGCCAGTTTCCGGGCTTGGAAAGAGCTGGACTTGATATTTCTCCTGAGATGATAAAAGAGGCTAGAGAAGTAAACCCTGATGCTCTTTATATAAGAGAGGGCGATTTTAGAAATGATATCCCAGAATGGCACAATACATGGTCATTAATTAGTTGTATGTGGTATCCATATTCGTATTTGGATACAATGGAAGAACTTGAAAGAACGGTTCATAATTTGGTTAAGTGGTTAAGTATAGGAGGGGATTTGTTTTTGCCAGTTGCAGATCTTGAAGATTTTAGACCTGAATTACCTCCCGTGGAGTATGAAGTTTTTGAAGGTGTTTATGGCGGCCCCTTGTATATATCAGGATATATTTGGTCGTGGTTAGAAGCTGATGGTAATAAACAGCATTTAAATATGTTAGCACCCCATGTAGAACATTTTATTCGTTTACTTCAGCCTTACTTTGAAACCATTGAAATTGTTAGATACCCTCCAGCACAAGACGGTTGGGTTTCTCGGAGAGCGATAATTGCAAGGACTAAAATTAGAAATGAAAAAGTTGATTCAGTTAACGCTAAAATTAAACGTTATCCAATACCTGAAAATGCGAACTCCCCAAATCAATTCAAAAAAGAGCAAAGTACTTTCAATAAGGTTCTTATAGCGGCATCGCATAAGCAACTGATAGGGGAAATTTTGAAGCGAATAATTGACGGACGAAGTTTGAAAGCATTATTTAAGAAGTTGACAGGGAGGCATTAGGGGAATATATCTTATTTCTTAACGGATTGTTTTATTTATGATGCACAAAAAAAGAAGATTCAGTATCCTATTCTTTGTTGATTGCCCAAGCCAAACCAATTCTTGCTGAGTAGAATATCGTGTTTCGGTTTGTATGTTGAGGCTCGTAAACATCTGTTGAATGGCTTTCAGACAAAACTATAACATTTGAAACAGCTGCTTGGATTTTTAATCGTTTGCTTTTAAGAATGGAATACTCAAAGCCCAATTCAGCTCCAAGTGTGATGTTCACAGTTGCATACTTATCAGTACTATTATAGGTTACACCTGAATATTGTATAGTTTCCTTCAAGGCACAAAAGCCTAATTGTGGACTGAAATAGAAGTTTAGATTATTGAAATCGTTTCCGTAAATTCTTGGATTAAGAAGAATGTTTGTGCACGAATACTTAATGGATTTGTTCACATTGTTAATTGTATCTCTTTTCGAAAAAGGACTGTTCCAATCGCTTATTAGAATAATCATATCCTGAAAAATGGTTTTCTTGGGTAGGATTAAATAATCAACACTCAATGTTGGCATAAAGTGTTTACCAATAGAATAACCAATCCCTGCGTGTAAATATGGGCCATTGTTAAACACAGTTTGAATAGAAGAAAACCTTCCAACTCCAAGTTCAATCTGTTGAGAGTTTACAGATGGAACCAACACTAGAGTCAGAATAAAACAAAAGATGTTTTTCATTAGTATGCAATTTAGAGGTAAAAATTTTATTATGCAATAAGATAGCCATATTTTGCTAATAGTAAAGAAGTTCCAAGAACCAAGTTTTATCCTATATGATTTTTACATCTGCTAGTCTTTTGATAGATTGTCTTATAGAGAAATCTGTTAAAATCGAGTGTCATTCATAGCTTTAAATTAAAACTATTTGCAAAAAAAATGCATCCTTCCGTGTGCCATTTTTGTCAATTTCAAGTAAAATTCATTATAACAAAACAAAATAAGCCCAGGTGTTTTTAAAGTCTTTAATTAGCATTACCTTTGCATTAGAGTCCGGCTAATATTTGAAAAATTAACACTTTTTTTCCTATGGCTTAACCGCCTTTCAAAATCAGGCTTTTTTACCCTCGTGGGATTTTTAAAAGTAATTTTAAAGACGTTAGAAGGTTGCGAAATCAGCGGAGGCTAAATCCTTATTTATTATGGGTTTTATCAAATACCGGACTCTATTTTTTTGTCTTGTTCCATTGTTGTTTTTAACTCCTTTTAGTAAAATTTATTTACAAACAGGTGTTTTTATTGTTAAAACGATTCATTTCATTACTTAATTAAATGGAAAAATCAATTTAAATTGATAAAGTTTCAAAGACGGTTATACAAACGCATTAAATTCTAGATGACTTAATTTTGGGGGTAAATGCAATAAAAATTGTATTACTAAGATATGAACTTATATAGCACGCAAGCCAATTTTAATTACAAGTGAGAATTATTATCCAATTTACATTATTAATTATGCTTCTTTCTGGTTGCAAATCACCATGGGATGACTATAGAACTGTTAAGCAAAATAAAGAAGGGGCTATACACCTATATCTTGATTCAAGAGATACTGGAAGTTCCTTGTCAAGCACTATCCGTAAAGATACTGCAATGGTATTAGATACATTTTTGGGTGATGAAACGTATCGAAAATACACATATCTGAGAAAAGCTTCTATACAAGGTCATGTGGTTTTTGTTGATGCATATTATGGGCTTATTGTTTATAAAAAGGAAATGGGAAGTCAGGGTTATTACTTAAATGTGATTGGAGCATATGCTGTAGATGCAACTGATTCAATTCATTTGACAGTAAGTACATCAATTGGCAAAGCAATTCTTAATTTGGAGAAGCCCAACAACCCGATTGTTGAATCGTTTGTGTTTGAATATCCTGGATATGGGCCGCCTATATCATATTCAATTAGAAGTTATCTTACACGTAAACACTCCTGTGTTTATACTCCATGCAGTTCTAAGTATTATTTCCAGTGCCCAACTGGTTCAGATAAAATTATTTTTGGATGGAAAATAGGCTTAATAACAACCGACCCAATATGTTACCAGTATACAAATTGAATCAAAATATTTTATTCCAAACATTTATACTCAGTGTGCTATTATTAACTAATAAACTTAATGGACAAGTGCTTGATATTAGTCAAAAACGACACCGAATTAAGGCTTCGTTGGTAGAACTCTCACACTTATACCTTTATACAGTGAAATGTGGGTATGAATATAAAATACTAAATAGCCGCAGAGCACTTGAGACAGAATTAGGATACACATTCTATTCAAGAGAAGATTCAACAAAGGCAAGGGGCTATTACATTGGCTTATCCTATAACCAATATTCCTCCAAGTATGGACGAAGTTACTTTGTATTTAAAACAAATCCGTATTATCATAGAATAAATATGAACCATTATCTGAGGTACGACAATGACCTTCCTGATTTTGGAAAGTATTACGACTATAGCAAAACAAAGTATCATAAGGAAAGAATAGGTGTTAATATGCTATTTTGTTGGCAACACGCATTTAGCAGAAGAATCTTTACCGAACTTAATAGTGGTTTAGGGCTAGTCTTTTTTCGAACAGTTGTACCTAATGGAGTAACTCAAGAATCCTTCAGAAACGGCTCCTATAGAAAAAAAGAAACCGTTGCTCCAACATTTATATTGGCACTTAAAATTGGATATGCTTTTTAAAGTTTTTTCATTATTAAAAACATAATGTCCATTTTCAAAGAAATTTGCAAGTCAATTCAGAACACAATTGACCTTACTAATAATACAAGAATATCAAATGGTATTAAAAAAACACTTGAGGAGGTTTTTCTGTTTTGGAAGATGAAGGCAATTGGTGAAATGTCGAACTTAGTATTGAGTCCGAACAGAGTTGTATTCAAGTCTTTCTAAAGTATTTGAAAGCATTAATTTTAACATGCGCTTCCCTTTTGACGACTTAAAATATAATTCTCGGTATTTAGCATCTTCCATAAAGAAAAAATATTCTAGAAAAATGAGTCGTAATGGTCGTCTATGCTTAGTACTTTTAACTCTTCCATTAGTATGCTCATTAATTCTCTTTTGGATATCCTTGGTGTAACCTACATATATTTGTTTATCCACTTCACTAAATAAAACATACACACAATAATTCAAGACAACTTTTTGTTCCATGAATCTAAGTTAGATAAAAGCTATTAAGAAACAATGAGTGTCCCCGTGATAGAACCTTCCGCCATGCTACAGGTGCATCACGGGGTGGGGGCAATTGGCGAAATGTCGAACCTGATTTTGTTGCTTTCAAATTGAAATTTAAGGTGAGACCCGCACCAGAGATTGCACTTCGTTTCGTCACGATGCAGGTCTCACCCCGTACCGTAAAAGCCTGACCATTATTAATCAAAAAGCCCAAGATTTTGTCTCGGGCTTTTTCTGGTACGGGGTGGAGAATATCGGAGTCGAACCGAATTTCTTCTGCAAATTGTTTCGTCATATTGACGTCAGTCTCCAGATGTTCTTGATGGCAATATTTGAAAAAGTTAATAGCTCTTCTTCATTAACCAGAACTACAGGCATGAAGAAAAAGTTGAATCTCTACTCCAGCAAAACCTTCCTAGTTAAATAAGAGCTTCCATCTGTAACCTGCACATAGTAAATTCCTGCGGCAATGTGTGGTAATTCTATCCTGGTCTTGCCATGAGCGAGATTTTCGTATTGCGCTACTAATTGGCCTATCATGTTATAGATGTTTAGATAAACTACTCTATTTTGAGGAACAATGTTGTTGATTAAAACAGTATGTCCTTGACTATAAATTTGCATAGAGGCATCTTGCAACTGTTGAATGTTGACCAATTCATCTGTCCCAAGATAATATCCAAAGAAGACTCCAGTGTTGTACCAGTTGAAAATAGAACTATCCGGCCCAGGATCCATATCAATTTTGTTTCTAAAGGTACCAGTTATCCATACCCCACCCTTGGTATTCACGTGAATACCTTGCATTACATCTGTACTGGTACCTCCTATTGAAAAACTATTCAAGTGTTCTAGGTCTACGTCGAATCTAGCTATATAGGCGTCGTTAATGCCATTATTGAAAATTGGCTTTTGAGGATCAAAATACACTGTATCGGACATCCAACCAATTATATAAATGTGACTATACATGTCTGAAACGATCCTCATTGAAGAGTAGGGATTTTTGCTAAAAAATACTTTTGCCTTCACAAACTTTCCAGAAGAATCCAGTTTCATAAGGTACATGTCATACGTAAGGCTGCGATACAGCATTTTCCTAGCTGGCCCTGGATCTGCATCCATGCTGTCAACAATAACTCCTGTGATGTATAAATTGTCATCTGCATCCAGTGTCAGAGTGTTGGAATATCCATCAAAATTAAAATGCGAAATGTATTTGCCGGTGGCATCGTATCTTGCGATAAAACCATCTTCTAAAGTAGCGGTACTGCTTGAAACACCGGCGCCCGGATCGAAATCAACGCTTCCCCTGAATTGTCCTCCTAGAACTGCCCTTCCACGCAAATCTATGGCAACTGTAACACCTTCACTTGTTGCATCGGAAATATTTCCAATGGCGTTAGCGTAAACCAAATTGCCGTCATTGGTGTATTTTGCAAGATAAGCATTCCTCCTGGAATTGGACTCCAGGTTGTATACATTTATTCCTGGGTCAAAATCAGCAGTGTCATTAAATAATCCTGTGATATAAATATTTCCGGAGGGGTCGACCGCCATTTGAGCTAAATCTTCATGGTCTTTTCCGCCCATGCTGATGGCTTTTATCAAACTACCATTAACCTGATAAATAGCTACAAAAATATCAACACCCCCGATAGAAACAAGACTGCTGGTACCGAGACC
>JAWKNQ010000008.1:0-74921 GCA_041391605.1 Bacteroidia bacterium | reverse complement strand
AGATTCTAAATCAGAAAGTTTAAGTGTCATTTGTGATGACTCATTATTTGGTTTCTGATACAACACTGATTTACCTCTGTAATCATAAATCTGTATTTTTTCAATAGGGTCTTCGGTGATTGAATTAATAATCAGCTCCTCTGTGGCTGGATTTGGATACATATTGAAATTGGATTTCGTAAAGTCCTGAATGGAACCCGAGTAAATATATTTAGAGTAAAAAGTGTTTTTATCGCAATAAGGTTCAAGGAAATTATTCTTATAAACCACTTGACCATCCTTACAGATGTATGTTATTGAATTCTCATCGCCTTTTCCAATTCCAAAATTTCCAAAATCAACGTATCCAATGCTGTCAATAAACCTATAGGAAAAGTTTGTTGCATTTTGTTTAAAGTACGTTGTTTTTAAATATCGCCCATAATAATTTACGAGTTTAATGCTATCGATTTTCATTAAGACAGAATCGTAGACAATGGATGGGTTTGAATTGTTTCTGTAAAAATACCTTTCCTTTGGGTAGGATTTTAAATAAAATGAATCACCTACTTTGAAATTTAAGTTATACAAAAAATGATAGTTGGTATCGGCACTGTTTAGGTCCAATTTGAAAAATAAAAGGCTATCCACTTTCTTGATGCTAGCAAAATTACTCTTGAAGATTTGCCTAGAATTCACACGATACACTTTATAGATTTCTTCATTGGAATCGAGTTTTATTAAGATCGTCGAATCACAAGCAACTCTGGCACTTAATCCATCAGAATGATATAAGAAATTAACGTTGTTGGTGTCTAAGTATTGGGCAGAAACAGAATGCATTATGGTAAAAGTTAAAAGGAATAATAGGTTTTTCATGTGTTTACAATCTAAAGTTCACTGTTTTTATTGTGTCTTTATAAAGGGTTTCATTAAATGTATAGCCTCCTCCACAAAACATTATGCATGGAACTTGAAAATACAAATTTACAATAGATTTGACACGTTTTTTGCTAATCTTGTCGTTTCGGGTTCTTCTGAAATACTTAATTGAGATGGAAGGGAGGCAAGCTTGCCTTTTTATTGTGTCAGAGAGATATTTTTGATCATTACGCAAATTTAAAACAAAACTGAACTTTTTAATTTTTATCAAAAATAACCCTGAATTCGAATCAAGAATATTTCCATGTTTATCGCAGTAAAATAGTTCAAGTCGCTTGTCTTGGATTGATGAATCTTGGTATAGTATATCTTTATCAAATAAAATATAGCTTAACGGTAAAAAGTCAACAGTTTGAGCATTCGTTTTATTGAAAAGTAAGAGGAATGCTAATAAATATAGGGTTTTTTTGCTCATTCTCTTCGATAGGCTGTTATATGAATTCCTTCAGAACTGAAATGATAATATGCGTCATAAGTGTAGACATTCTCACTAGTTCTATTACCAACACCTTTAAACCATCTAGGTGGTAACTTTTGATTTCTTAGCAGTAATGTGTAATTGATAAAGAGTGTTTTTTCATTCGTTGAATTTGAATTTAGTATAATGTATTGCCTGTAAAAATTAAAAAAGCTATCTAATAAAACGCTATGAGTAAAACTAGTGTCAGATACTAGTTTTTTGTACACTTTATTCTCTATATTTTTTAATTCTTCCTTGGAAAGTGTGCACTCAGTTATTGTGTGACTGGGAAAGTTTGACGATATTGGATTCAAATTACTTGAATCAATTTCCACCAAAATCATTAATGTGTCATTTATTTTAAGTTTATCCTGAACAAGATTAGTTTTCTTGCTTTTACAGTAAATTATTAAAACTACAATTAGAAAGAGAGGAATAAATTTAAACGACACAAGTTACTCTTTAACCATGTAAAAATACAAAATTTATTTTTTAAAAGGAATTCTTACTTCTTAAACGGCTTATACCTCACCCCGATGTATATTTCCCTTCCACGTGTCGGTCCCCAATTGAAAGAGGTGTCGAAATAAGGACTAAAAGGATTCTGCCAACTCACAATTGGTCGTAATTGTCGGAAGTCGAATAGGTTTTCACAACCCCCATACAACTCAACTTTCTTCCAGCTTTTAGTGGCTTGTAGATTGAAAGTTGTATATGATCTTGAATACTCCGCTTGCCTGTATTCCTCTGGATTGTTTAAGGTGTTTGGCAGTCGTTGTTTCCCAAACCAATGGCTGTTGATGTCGAACCTCCACTTTTTGTTTTTGGGTGCATACGAAAGTGACAACAGAAATTTGTGTTTGGCATTAAAAGGAAGTACTCGCTTGCTTCCATTTATTATACGATACACATCGAGATAATTGTAAGCCAATTTGGCTTCAAACAGTTTGTAAAACTTTGCACTTACATCCGTCTGGAATCCATTGGAGATAGATGGACCTGTGAAATTCCCAACGTATATTTTAGTCGGTTCGGTGTCGTAATCTGGGAAAAACTGATTTTGGAATCGCGTTTGGTAAAAATCAAAAGTTATAAAGCCATCAATGTTCTTTTTCTTGAATTTCTGTAAGAAGTTGACACCCCAATTGACTGCCTTTTCTGGATTCAAGGATTCCGTGAAAATAATATTCCTTGAACTCACTAATAAACCAATGTTTTCTGAAAATAAATTAACTGTTCTCCATCCTGTTCCAACAGACACTCTAAGTATGGATTTCTCGGTTAAGTCGTATTTCAACATGGTTCTCGGTGTCACCTGCCATCCAAATTGATTGTGATTGTCAGCGCGAATTCCAGTAATTAAAGTGATGATATCCCCACGCCAACTAAACGTGTTTTCTGCAAAAAAACCAGGTATGTTTTCTAGCTTATTGTAAGCTCCATTGTAAGTGCGTTTTAAATTTGTGTCAGAAAAGGCAATGCTTTCATTGAGTGCAAAATGCCTGTAGCTCACACCTGTTTTAAAGGCGTGTTTTCCTTTCCAATCCAATTCGTATTGCAGATTAGCGTATGCATTTTCTTGTTTCGCCTTGTAGTTTACAGTTCCTATCCACGATTCTTGGTTTTGCATAAATCCAGAAGCAATCAAGACTATCTTTTTATTGCTTCGAATTCTGTAGGCCGTTTTGGTGTATATTTCAGGTTGTTGGTAGTTGATAGATTGTCCGTACACTTGGGTACTCCCTTTATCTGTTTTCGGGTTGTAGTTTAATTGCCCTCCTATTCGCTGTTCCCATAAATAACGCAAACCAATGATGCTGTTCAAGCCTTTCTTGGTGTCGTCACCAAATTGAAACTTGTTGTAAAGCATGTAACGAGTGAGTTTGGGAAGGTCTAAGAAGTTGTCTTTATTTCTATCCCATTTTTGAGCAGGCTGAACCATGTGAGCAGAAATAAGGTTTTTCCATTTCCCTTTTCCAAAATGGTAATTGATGTTGTATTGATTCTCGCCAAAACTGTTGACGTAAAAGTTAAAAAGCATTCGATCATTTTTATCCGGTCGTTTGGGAATCACATTGATTTGCCCAACCATACTTTCATAACCTTGGAGCACTGAAGTAGTTCCTTTAGCCACGTATATGTTCTCAACTAGTGTGCCTGGAATACTGCTGATGCCGTAGGTGAAACTCAAACCCTGAATGAGCGGCATGCCATCAATTAAGACTTGATTATACACCCCCGACAATCCTAGAATTCGCAGTTCTTTTGAATTGGTAATGATATTGGTTGTCATGGGTTGAACTGTGTTTTGAGTTTCAAAAACATCCAGCTAAATCACAACAAGCCGCTTTTTTAATTCGCCAGCAGTAATTACCTTGTCTTCGTTTAAGCATCCATAAGATGTCTTACGATCTCCGCTTGTTTTAAACTGTAAAATCCAGGAGATGTTTTCGTAAACTTCCGGCGTATTTTGACAACTTTGTTCCCTGAATATTCGATGGTATCAGTGAGGTAGCCTTTGTGTGAAAACACCAAGACATATGGCTTCATAGAACTTACGTTGTTAAGTTTGAACACACCTAGAGAATCGGTGATTGTTTCAAAATCAGAGTTCAGGAGTTTTACGGTACAATTCGCAACAGGAGAATTGCCTTTGTCCGTAACCTTACCTTCAATTTGTTCTTGACAAAACAGCAGAGAAGGAAACAGCAATAAAATTGCTGCAACACAAAATGATTTCATCAGAATGGATTAATCGGTTTTAATCTTCACTTTATGAACTTTGGCATTGGGGTCTTCGCAAGTTCCAGTGTTTTCAATCACTTCCTTTAAGTCTTCCGGTTTCACTTTGGAAGTGACATAGGTTACTGTAATTGTTTCTCCTTCAATCTTAACGGTTTTAACCCCTTTTTTTCTGTAAAGTGCGGTTTCAACCATTTTTCTATCGGTGCCACAACCCATTTCGGTGACTGAGAATACAACGGTACTAGTTTTTGGTTTTGATTTGTCTTTCGTTTCTGCCTGAGCGTTGTTTGCAGCGACAATACTGCAAAAAAGTATAAGCAATGAACTTGCTTTAATTATTAAATTATTCATTTTATTCTGTTTTATTTTAAGTGGAAAGTAAATTAGTCGAGTGTAAAACTAAACTATTTTAGGAGGTTGCCACGTTTTATTAAAATATTCAGAATCAAAAAAGAGATTGTAATCGAGGTACAATTTTTCTTCTAAAAAAGAGACAGAGGATAATGAAAAGCTTGAGTTTTGAAGAGTAATCCCCGTACAGGTGCCACAAGTATAGAAAGGGGAGCAGACTCCACAAGAGTTGTCTTCAGAAGATTCACCTTCTGTTTTGTTTTTCTTACTGCAGCAATCTGAATCGTCTTGTGCTTGAGTACAAGTTTGGGTTATACCTTTCGCAATAGGTGTACAGCAAGGTGCCAAGGATAGACAAAATGCTATAAGTGCTAAGACGATTGAAAAAACTCTCACAATGCAAAGTTAAAACATATTAATGATAAATAAAATGGAAAGTGTTTTGCAGCAATGTGAGGAATATTATTCATATTTTAAAACTCTCCTAATTTTAATCTTTATTTTTTTATTTTCTTCAGCGCTCCTAGATATTTATTCTTTACGCCATTATCCTTTTCAGACGCACATAATTTCTCAATTTGGGGGATTAGTTTTGAATTGTATGCTAGCTTTAGTTTTAATATTTCTCCTAATGCAAAAGCACTAGCCCACCTGACAACAGTTCCATCGGATTTTGCATTTATCAATAAACCGTCAACTGCATTTGTAAGTTCATTGGGAAACAAACTTGCTGTGTTGCCGATTACTTTTGCACTTTCCCATTTTATCCGAGCTTCATCTTCTTTAAGAGCTTCAGTGACAAAAGTTAATACTGTTTCATCTGCAATTTTAGCCTCCCTCTTTGTTGCATATTCTATGGCTTCAATGCATGTGGCTTTGATAGGTTTTGTCTGATTCTCGCAAAACGCCAAAAGTTCGTCGATAGGGAGTGTGCCTTCGAGAAGCCAGTTCCCAATTTGTGAAACTTTGGATTTTGCTTTTATTGTTTTGTCTTCAAATATTTGTTCTAGTGTCATAGATTGTCATTTTGTCTTTAAGGCTTACCCGTTTAGGAGTTTTTATAGTGAACAAACTCCCCAACATCCTTGAAAGTCTCATTTCTATTTTTGCTTAATGTATTTGTGTTTACTTTCCATTAGAAGAGTCATAATAATTCACCTTACATTTTCTTTAGTTTTATGGCACTTCCATGTTCAACGATAAAACACCTTGCGATATGTTTAATTGCTACATTGAATAAAAATATTGCTTCGTGTAAATGTAATTTTATTGCTTTTTAGTTCCAAGTAAATATAAAATTACACTTGGTCCAGATTTTATTTTGTTAATTTCCCAGTCATAAAGCTCTTTTCCGTCTAACTTTGAAACAAGTTCATTCATTTCTTTAATAGAATATGTCCTTAATGATGAAACAACACCATCCCATAAGACAAATATTGGCACAATTGGAATTAAGTATGTAAATACAATTCGAAAAATTTTGAATGGTCTTATAAAAGGGGTTATCAATAAAACTGTAATTGGAGAAAATAACATTGCTAAGATACTTGATACACTTCTTTCTTGTGCTTCAAAAATCGCAATTGAACTATTGGAATTAATAGTATTTTGAAGAATTTGCTCAGCATCTTTTGGCCTAAAATGATGTAGAGCTAAGAATTGAGTTCTTAATCCAAGCAAATCTGAAGGCACATTTCTGGCATCTATCGGTTTCTCAATAAATTCGATATTGTCTGCTTGCTTTTTAGTGAAATTAAAAGCAGAAATGTTTGGGTAAAAGTCTGTTAAAATGATTTTCAAATCAGGAATCTCCTTTTTCAACTCGGAATTTAACCATATTAGTCCACCGCCGCCACCCGACCCAATATCAATAATTTGTTTGCTGCCACTTTTTTCTAAACCTTTTTTTAGTATCGGTATTATTGGCTTATACATTTTTGTTTTGTTTGATAAAAACTGTAAAAAGTCTGTTCCATAATTTCTTAAAAATGTAGGAAACCATTTTAAGTCTTCAAATTCAAAAGCATGTATTCTCTTCATGTTTTAATTGAGCTAAATTGGAAGTGTTTTATTTTCTCTGTCGCAAGAGTTTCAAGGTGTGCTTCAGTGCTTTCTTGCTGGTCCATCCAAAATGTCCTGGGATAACAAAGTTGGGTTTGCGGTATTTCTTCATAACATTCTTAATTGTTGAAGGCCATTCGCTCATATTTGCATCAGCTGGCTCCTGAGGTTTTTATTTTCCGTGCTTTTTATTAAAAACATCCTCTGTATAGGACTTTGTTTGCCTGCACCAAATAACAATGTTGTCTTTGTATGTCCTTCCCCAGGATAATAGGTTTCAAGTTTATAGTTTCCGATAGTGAATACAGTATCCGTATTAAAATAGAATTGGGCTTGTTTTTCATGGTGTTCCATACACAAGCTGTAAGTGAGTTTAGAGCTGTAAGTTTTGACGCCATTTTGTTTCAAAAATTCTAGTCCTGCAGTTCGGTCGTCGTGGTAATGTGTTGAGATCGCAAGTACAACTTTTTTATTGTGTCTAGCTTGAATACTGTCAAGTAAAGGCTGAAATTGTGTGCTGTCCCAAGGTGTGTCAAAAAGAACTACACCTGAATCAGTAACAAGATACATACTATTTGACGGAAACATAAATCCATTTAAATCTTTATAAGTGGTGTACACATAAAAATTATCGTTCAAATGCTGAATGCGAAGTTTTTGAAAGTCTTGTGCAAAAAGCAAAATGGGGACAAAAAGCAAAAGTATAAATAAAGAGAATTTATGCATGGTTGAGCTGTTGATCAATATCCTCACGCAATTTGCAAATTCTAGTTTCGTTCTCCAAATTTAAAGAACACTTATTTTCTATTTCCAAATAATCTCAAGAGCAGTAAAAACAAATTAATAAAGTCGAGATATAGACTCAATGCACCTAGAATAGCCTCTTTTCTGTCTTCTTCAGTTCCTTCATTGCCAATGATGTTCATCTCTTTTATTTTTTGAGTATCATAGGCAACTAGTGCTACGAATATTAATATGCCCACATAGGTGGTAATCCAATACAGCATTTCGTTTTGAAAAAACATATTGACAACAGAAGCAATGATAAGACCAATTAATGCCATAAACGCTAGATTGCCTATAGTGGTTAAATCTTGCTTGGTGTAATATCCATAAATGCTCATGATGCCAAAGGTGCCTGCAGTGATTAAAAAAGTTGTAGTTATAGATGCACTTGTGAAAGCTAAAAAGATTACAGCTAATGTTAATCCGTTAAGTATAGAATATCCAATAAATATGAGAGTTGCAGTTCGAGCGGATATTTTTTGAATTACGGTTACTAAATACCCAACACAAAGAATTTCACCAATAAGTAAACCGTAAAAAACAAGGCGATTGCTAAATATCAAAGTGATTAATTCAGGCGTAACAGAAACCCAGTAAGCAACAAGGCCTGTAACTAACAAAGCGAAAGACATCCAGCCATACACTTTAGTCATAAAACTGGCTTGCTCAAGTTTTATCTGATCCTGTGTTAAGTGTTCAATATTCATAAGGAGTAATTTTTTCTTTTTGCAATATCTTGCATTATTCTCTTTTCTCCAAATCAACTATTTACATAAGAAATTGCTATGAGCTTTTGTGCTTGTTATTGAGAATTCTGTATCTTTAGTTCGACTTTACTACTTGTGTTAAATTTTACTTTAGAAGATTCAACGGTTTCATGTACTAAGATGTTTTCAGAATAGCATTGGTAAACTTTTTTTATAAGTTCTTGTGATGAATTGTGGTGGCTGATCTGTTGAGAATTGGTTTTATTGTTATTAATGGTGTTTTGATCTGATTCGATTTAAAAGTTGAAAAACAAAAAACCGGCAGCAATTATGCAAATAGTTAAAACTCCCACTCTTCCGTTCCATTCTTGTTTATAAATTTCCTTGTAGGAGTACTTTCGATTAAGAATCAACCACCGCACTCCAGAACCAATTCGTTTAATGGAACCCCATATGATATCTGAAAACAATGTCTCTATTACTATTTCGAGGATAATCATTTAATTACTATTTATGGAGTTCAATTCTTTAATGTAAAGATAATTTAATAAATGATAATTTCTATTTTTCTTTATGGCTTTATTTACCAATTATTTAAAATGGTTTAATCAGTCATCTAATCCTTTCCCATCCAGTATATGTTGCAAGTGTTTTTCAATTCTTGATTCTCTGGTCTTGGCTTGTTTGGCTGATGAGAAATAAAGCAAATACCCTCGCTGTCGTCCGGGTGTAAGAGCTTGAAAGGCCTTTTTTAGTTCTGGCATTTCATCTAAAACCGTTTTGAACTCTTCAGGAATCTCGTATTCTTTGGTTGGCTTATAGATTACTTTTAAGCCAGCATTGTCTATTGCAATAGCTTCTTTTATATACAGTTTTATGGTCGACTTATGCTTTATGATTTCTTCCAAGTTTTTAAATCGAATTTGCCTAGCCGCTTGCACATTACGTGTTTGCTGAATTAATATCTTTTTAGGGTCTTTCAATAATGTGCCTTGCATAAACAGTAAAGCACAATAGTCTTTGAAGCCATGAATCAAAACAATATTATTGGAGTTGTTGGTGTAACATGGACAGCCCCATTTGAGTTCCTCACTTAGTTTGCAGGAAAGCACAAGTGCTCTCAATTCTGAATAAGCTTCTTGCCATTTAGAAGTTTTGTTAAAAAACCAATCAAGTTCAGGGTTCATATTGCCGTGATTATTTTAGCTTTAATTTTCGGTCTTCGGGTCTAAAATACCAAGATAACACTACAAAAATAGTTTGAAACAAGGGTCCAAAAACAGCACTACCGCTGTCGCCCATAAATAAATGAGAGATTAAAGCTCCAGACATCACAAAAAAGAACCCAGCATAAGCCCATTCTTTTAAAAGGGGATATTTTGGTATGAGAATCGCAATTACTCCAAGTATTTTCCATATACCAATGATGTACATAAAATACATCGGGTAACCTACGTGAGCAATTAATTCCTTCATTTCTTCAAGATGAAGAATTTGTGAAATACCACTTCCTAACATTCCAAAGGAAAGTAGGGCAGTGGAGATCCAGTAAATAATTTTATTTCTTTTTGTCATCTTATTTTAAATTAATTGAAAGTTCTTGAAGTTTGTTGTGTGCCATATTAAGTCCGTATGCAAATGGGAGTTTGAGTTGTTCGGCTCGATGTTTCTCCGACTTATAAATAATATGAATTCCTAGTTTACTTGTGTTTGCTGTAAGTGCTTCAAATTCCAAGAATTCAAGTTGAACACCTATAGGCATGTTTTCCATTTCAAAGGTTCGAGTTATGCAATGATTGGAAACAAAATTGTGAATAGTTCCATGTGCCTTAAAGACTAACTTACCGTTGTGTGAAGTTTCGAATTGATAGCTTCCATGAATTTTGTTTTCAAGTTTTACAACTTTTGTGCCCATCCATTCTTCTATAAATTCAGCTTCAGAGTAAGCTTTAAATAACAATTCAAGAGGCAGGTCAAATTCACGAGTGATGAGTAGATCTTGTCTGCCTTCTTCGGCATTAATATGTGTTTTATTTTCCATTCGATTTGTGTTTATGTTTTTTCATGACAGATTCAAGTTTATTGAATTTACTATCCCAATGTTGTCGGAAGGGTTCTAAGAAATCTGCAATTTCTTTCATTCGCTTTGGGTTGAAGTGATAATATACCTCTCTGCCTTGTTGTTCTTGTTTAAGAAGTTCACATTCAGTTAATATTTGAAGATGTTTTGAAACTGTAGGTCTTGCGGTGTCGAAGTTGGAAGCGATTGCCCCAGCGGTCATCGATTGAGAAGTAAGCAAAAGGAGAATTGCTCGTCGTGTTGGATCTGCTATGGCTTGAAATACATCTCTTCTTAAATTCATTGTGTAGTTACTTGGCTACAAATGTAAGTGTAGTTACTCGACTACGCAATAAATTTTTTAGATTATTTTTCATTAAGAATTGGTAAACGTGTTATTTAAGAAACCCACATGGGCAATATTCTTTTCACATACCATTTTTCATTTGTCTTTTCAATTAAAATATAATACCCATATCCACACCAGTACTCACATCTGTAATTCACTTGCAAAATTCCGAATTTCTTGTTTGTTGTGAGATATATTTTTGATGTTTCTAGTTTTCCAGCAATCTTATAGTATTTCGAATTTTTCCAAATCCATGGATAATTCTTTGTGATTTCTGATTCTGAAATTAACTTAAAATCATTTGGAATATCTATCTGATTCAGATTTAACTTATTTGATTCTTTTGATTTACTGTTGCTTAGTTCTAAAATTCTCTTTATTTGAATATCTTCACTATAATTTCTGGATTTCAAATCATTCCAATCAATAAGAAAACAAGAATCTTTTATACCAATCATTGTTCTTGAATCTAATGAGTCAAATCTGTTTAAAAATTTTTGATATGCTGCAAGGTCAAATTTCAATTGCATTGAATCTATACCAATTATATTTGAATCCTTGTCGTAAATAGATCTATGAGGTGGAGGTGGTATAGGGTTCCACTTTATATATAAACTGTCAATTAATTGAGGAAATATATCAGATAGGATCTTCTCGTTAGAAATTTGATTTCTTTCACAACTACTTATTGAAAAAAGAATCAAGATCCAATATAAAGTTTGTTTTATTGTCATTTTTAAATATTCTAACTTGTTTATAAGTACTTGACTTTGCTCAATTACCAGCACCTTCTGCAATTTGCTGTTTCCATTTCTGCACTCCAATCTACATTGGTAATTTTAAAGTCCGCTTCCAATATAATAAGAGACAAATGATATATTTAATTCATCTTTTAGTTCTGTTAAGCCCTTTTCGTGGATAACCTCATATTTACTGCCTTTGACATTTACTTCTCCTGGGTAACGAGTTTCAAACCCAGTAAATTGATTTTCAACATCAAAGAAGCCTATGCTTGTTGAGTTTCCGTGTGGAGTAAAATGAAATCTTGGGTTTCCAAAATATTCAATTAATCTTGAAAGATTGATGTCTAAGTGCCAGAAAATTTTCCCAACTTGTTCAGGAGATTCATAAACTAGTTCAATGTATTTAAACCTTTTGTCTTCCGCATTCAATTTTCGTCTTGTTAAATATGGTTTCGTTTCTGTGAATGAATTATTACTTAACAACTCTGTTAAAGTTTTTAAGTCACTTTTATCTTGAACTAATTTTTTCATCTCAAGAAAGTATTCTTTCAAATTAGTGTTAAATGAATCTTGCATTTCTTATATAAATAATAATCTACTTATTGTATCACTTTGTTTTTCTCTTCTGTTCTGAATAATAAGTGTATTTTAATTCCCCTATACAATTCTCTATTTCCATTGATGTTTTCCAAACCATTTGACAAATATTTAGTATTCAAAGGGTTTCCATTTCCCCTTTGTGAAAAAGACGTTTCCAAATTTCGGCGATTTAAAGACATAGTAAAACGAGAATGCTTTTCGATAAAGTGTTGGCTCATTTTCGATAATATGGTTTCTAGGTAAGTCGACGTGGAGCGTGATTCTCGGGGCAACATTTGATTCTCTGAAGGAAACAGTACCTGTATATGTCTTTGTGATTTTGTCTTTATCCGTTTCATGAAAAACAAAGGCATTGTCTTTGGTAATCTCAAAACGAAAATGATTGTATTGCCAATCCGCTTGATAACCGGGGTATTTGTCTCGATCAATTACATATTCGCCATAAATGTCTTCCTTTGTAATGCTTTTTGGTGCTGTGAAAAAATTAGCGGTCAAGACAAACAAAACGAGTCCTATAATCAATAGCCAGACAATGGCAATCATGGTACCGTAGATTCTATTATGTGTAAGCAACCAAATTACTCCAAGGACTACTGTCAGAGGAATAACAACAAATACAAATAGTATATAAAAGCCAAAACCCATTTACTTATTCGATATTTCTTTCAAGTATGTCGGTGTTTATGATATCAAGTGCTTTTTTTCTGACTATCATTGAGTCGCGAAGCCCATTTTTAAACACCATTGAATTTTCAATTGAAATTAACTTGTCGGAAATAATGGTTGCGGTAGAGTAAAAAGCAACTGTATCTGATTCATAACACGGATTTTTATATAAACTATAAAATTTCATATTAGTTCCTGCATTGTCTGTGATAGTCAGGACAGGTTTAGCCTCAGGATTATCTTCTATATAAAGCACTAAATTGTTTGTGCCTTTTGTCCCAATCTTTCCTATTAAATTGTATCCAGCTGGACAAAATGGTCTTAAGTTTTCTCTAGAACTTTCATCCATAATAAATTCGACATGACCACAATTAATTGTAAATGGTAATTGAAGAGTAGGGATTACATTAATAAATTGATCATCGTATATGCGTTCAAATTCAGAAACTTCATTTACTGTTTCATCAGTTGAGGAAATCGATTTTTTCGTTGAATTGCAGGACATCAGAATCACTAGGATTACAATGCCAATTACCTTGTGTTTTTCCATTTATATTTATTTAATTGTTTTTGTTTTGCATCTATTAATCTTCCTAATGAAAGAAGCAATCAAATACCTTTGGTTTGCGATCTATGAAATTCCTTGCAATTTCTACTTTGAATTCTAAAGGTTTTTAGTAATTCTTCTTTGTAAGCTAGGTGTAATTAAAAAGACTTAAGGTGTTGATTTATGTTCAAATTGTCATCAGTATTATCTTCTATTTCCTTCATCATAGCATTAATCTTTGGTTGAACAATCCAAATTCCAACTGGGTAGAACCATATTAAGAAAAATTCTCCTGCGAAATCGCCGAAGGAAACTTGACGTTTTAATTCTGCTATTTTTATAGTTTTAGCAACAAAGTATAGGCAGTAGAATAAGCAAAACATCGAAAACAAATGAAGAGGAATGATTATAAAAAACATCCCTAATACTGGGTTTCCAGCAGTGAAAGCCGTCATGAAATATGCAAGAAAAAGTAAAATGTAAACCGCTGGAATTAAAAGAAAAACTTTAAATTTATTGACATTCAATTTTAAATTACTCGGAATTAGTCTTTGTAATCCAATAGCCACCGACCAGAACCACCCAAGGAAAACAGCCATGAAAAGTATCATCATTAAGGTGAAAATTTGAAGATAGTTGAATAGAAGTTCAGGATCTGGGTTGACTTTGGATTCTAATTTTTCAATTATAGTCGCCATTACGATTGAATGAATCACCAATGGTATCCCAAAAGTCATAAGAAATAATTGCCAATGCTTTGCTTTTAAAAATTTATTTATCATGTTTTCTTGATTGTTTCTTTATTTATCTAGTTTATATTTAGTTTTTAATTTTTCTGAAGATGGGATTGGGGGGAGTTTTATTATCCTTTTTATCCCTAATCTTACTTTAAAAGGAAGAATTGATTTTAAACTGTCTACTTGTGACTTGGATATATTGCAAATGTTTTTTGAGAAAGAAACCTTAGCCAGTTTCTCATATTTCAATAAATATCCATCAATGATATTGGAAAATACTTTTTCTATACTATCTTTATTTGCTTCAATTGCCCATTCAAATGAGATTTCTTCCAAATCATATTCTACACTATTTGGGAAATGTTTATAGATCCAGTATTTGACTGAATCTATAGGAATAATATCACGTTCAATCATTAACTTGCCAGTTTGGTTCAATAGAATTCTAACTTCAGGTCTGCGAAATCCACATCTATTTATTCCATCCTCACATTTGTCAAAAAGTTGAACTTTAATAGGTTCACTAGTGTTTAACTTTAATCCGAAACTTGTCATTTTCCAACATAAATCTTTGTTAAGTTTATTTGCGATGGTGTTAAAAAATGAATCAGGCTTCAAACTGTAGTCTATTTTTATACTTTGAAGGGAGTCTGGAACTGAAAAAAGACTTATTTCATTTGCGCAATATTTGCTAACCTTTAAATTGTCTTCTGATCTATTTGGAGAACAAGCGGTAAAGATGATTAACCAAAGCAAAAGGCTATTTATTGATGTCAATTTCATCGAATGAACTTTCTTTATTATTTAAATTTCTATTGTTAACTCAAACCTGTTCCTTCTGCAATTTCTATTATCTATCCTTGATTTCCTAACGTTTTAAGATTTATTTTATTAAGAGTATCTATTCGTCATTTTGTCTAATAATATATTTTTTAGTCGTCATAGCAATTTGCGAAGTGCATGTATCACTTATTCGTGTTTTGTAGTAGTAGCTTTTCTCAAGTATGGCAATTAATTTAATAGGTTTCTTCAATTCTTTTTGATTCTCCAATCAAATTAGATATCAATTTAATAAATATTACTCTTAATTCTTCAATCCTACCACCTCAATTGTTTCTGACAGTTTCTGTAATGCAATCTCTTCTTCATGGGTAAGATTGCGAAATCGAAGCATCAAATCTAGACGTTCCAAACTCGGGTATTGGGATACCATTTCAATAACTTGACTTATACTTGTTTTAGTTCTATTGTCTATTCTTAGCATCCGTAGAGATTTAAATCCATCCGTCGGTAATTCAAACTTTTCGCGATTGGTAATTGTAAGTGATAGCGACTTAAGTTTAGGTAATGCGGCAATTTTTGCAATCTCCTCATTAAAGTTTAACTGACTATCTATGTGAATATCCAATGTTTCTAAATTAGACAACTTTGAAAAATCTTTACCTAAACTGTGTAATTCAGAATCGTAATCCATTGAAAGAAATTCCAATTGACTTAAACCTGAGATGCCTTCCCATGTCCTTTGGTCTATTCCGGTTATAATTAGTTTTTTTAGGTTGGGAAATGAATTACAAGTTTTATTAAAATCTAAATTCGATACAAAACTCAAATTGAGTTCTTCTAATTGATGTAAGCCATAAAAATTACTATCAAGGATAAGCTCAGTATTCCCTACCAAGCTGAGAATTCTCAAGTTTTTAAGATTGACTATTTCTTGAGGGAAAGTCTGGATATCGTTGCCTCCTGTTAGATGGTCACCTAAAATAAGAATTTCTAAGTTGCTAAGTTTATCCAAACCTGTAGGAAGGGTCTTGAAATTATTTCCAGCAAGCGTCAGTTTTTTAAGTTTAGTGAGTTGATAAATTTCGAGAGGAAATTCTTGTTCTGATAGACCAGAAAGAGTTAACTCAATTAAATGATTAAGCTTAAGGCATTCCTTTAATAAGTCGCTGTAATTTAAATCCTCACAGGAATAGAACTCTACACTTTGCAGGTTTTTAAGCTTGCCAAGACCAGTAGGGAATTTACTTTGATCGTGAAATAGTAGACTCTTTATAGAATCAGACTCTACATCCTTTGTCAATTCAGTTAAGCTTTTATACTTTGCATAATCATGGACTTCATACGTTTCTATATTTTCAAGTTCACCTAGCGGAGAAAGATTCTGAGCATACGAAACTGTGGAGAGTAGGAATAAGACATTTAAAAGAAGAAGTTTTTTCATTGAGTTGATTCAATTTTCACTTTGCAATTTCCTATTTCTAGTTTTGTTCTCCAAATTATTGTATATTTAATTTATAGGTTGTAAAAGAACTTAGTTGGTTTTAGTTGTTTTGAATGCTTATTCAGTAGATTTTTAATGCAGTTGTCTTTTTGCTGTTTCAATGAAAGGATCTCGCCCTTCTCTTACATCTTGAATGGTTTTTTTGACAATGACATTTGGAAGTATGCCTACACCATGATGTCTGCTTCCATCGTGTTTTATTACCTTCATTCCTGTAAACCAAAACATATACAATCCGTAAATTTTAAACGAATTAACATTCCCGTTAGTCCCTGCACTCTGCTCACCAATTATTTTGCCTAATTTGTAGTTTTCTACAATTCCCATTTCTGTTTCAGCAGCACTAATCACTCTGCCATCTATTATAAAAACAACATTATTCGTGAATCGAGGTAGGGAAGGAGCAATTATCCACCGACCTGAAGTATCCATTTGCACATTGCGCTTATCTTGATCTGGGAAATATGAAATTGGAATTTGCCAAATTGCAGAATACATGGTGTCTTGGTATAAATGTCGAAATAATTTCTCTACATGAATCCTGGGATATCCGCGCATATCAAACACTATTCCTTTTGCCAAAGGAAGTATAGATTGTTCTAATTCTTGGAGAATAGAATCAGTTAAATTGCATAAGTCAATATAATAATAAGCAGGAGAATACTCATTGATAAGTGTTCTTGTATTTGCTTTTTTTTCTAGTCCATCAACTTTTAAAGTTCTTTTGAATGTTCTTGTTCTAATTTTGCCATTTTCGGTTTTAATTTGAAGTGATATTGTGCTATTTAGTTTGCCGCATAGTATCTCTTTACAACTATAGTATGAATTCCATGTGGCTGTAGCTGATGAAACTCTTGCACTTTTGTTCTTGAAATATTCTTCTGATGAAATATAGTCAATGTAAATGACTTCATCACCAACTTTTAAATTCGATGAGTCGCTGTATTCAGAATATGTTACTATTAATTTGTTTTCAATCCAATCCAAGCGAATTGGAGGCACATAATCTTCCCAACTTGAATATGGATAAGGCATAAATGCCGCATGACCATCCTTGTATTCTGCCCCAAATAGTTCTAATATATGAAAGAAATCGTTTTCATTTTGTGCTTCAGATGCAAGTTGTAAGTATTTTTCTAGAAGAGAATCATTCTGAATTTTCATGACATCCATGTAGGGATAAAAGTGTTGCATAACATTCCACAATTCAATGATACAACCCATTCTAACAAATCTGTTTTCGACCGTGAAGTTGTATTTGCTTGTATCAAGTTTAAAAGCTGAATTATGAGGAAGTGTAAAGCTGTCATCAGCATAAACCGACATAGGCCATGAAATGCTAATGTCGTTGTTAACTTTTTTATTTAATCTTTGGTTTGGAGATAGGATGCCATCAGGCAATACACTGTCTATTGGAACCCAAATTAATTCTGATGTGTAAATAAAATTAACTCGAGTGGCATTTTCTCCTCTATTTCCCCAGCCTTTATTTTTTCTATAAACAATGTATTGTTTTTGAGGGAATTTATATACAGAATCAATAGTGTCATTAATTCTTAAAAGTGGTGCATAAGGTGAGAATATTTGGATAAAGTTTCTTTTCAAATCCAATACATCTTGCGACTGTTCTATGTATGGAAGGTTAACTGCTATCAGTTGTTCCCAATTCCTCATTTCTTCTACCTCAGTGGAAGGGTAGAAATGTCTAACATAGCCATATAACTTGGCAAAGGCTGCAATGTTGGACAATTCATGCTTAGTCAGTTCTTTCGAATGAAAGCTTTTGTTTTGACTCAATAAACCAATACAGTTTTGAATTAAGAAAACAGAAATTAATACAAGTTTATTCAAGTTCACTTTATTGATTTACAATTTTTAATGTCAATTTAAATTTGCGGAATGAATTCATTTCCTTCTGCAATTTCCTATTTCTAGTTTTGTTCTCCAAACTAATTTGCTAATTCTATAAAAAGCCTCTTTTATCCATTAATAAACCCCAATCACCTCAGCTCATAGTTTTAATTGTTATGATTTTCCTATTTACTACTCCTTTATAAATTTGCGTTCAATTTCATAATCTTTAAAAACTATGCGGATGATGTATATTCCTTTTTCTAATGTTTGTACTGGAATAGGTTCAAGTGCATTAAATATATTTTCATGAACGATTAGTTTTCCTTCTGCATTGTATATGTAGTAGGCTAAGACATTCTGTTTTTCTTTGGACACTTGAAGACTTGTTGAGCTTGGATTTGGAAAGACTTGTATTGTGCTCTTCATCTCTACGTCATCAAGTTTTGTAGTTGCGTTTTTTATACATCGAACCGAGAAACCACAGTTTGCAACTGCGATATTTTCCGTGAATTGACTGTTCCCCGCTTTTAATTCATATCTAAAGCCTCTTTGAAATGAGCTACTTCCAAATGGTGTAGTGCTCCAAAAGGCTCCTAAAGTAGTAAGTTGACTGAAACCAGATGGATTGCCGCGAAAGCCAGCCGGAAGACCAGTAAATTGACTAGAATTGTCGACCGAGCTATCCGTAAGGGCCCAATGTGTTTGTCCAGTTTCTTTCATTTTTCCTCCTGCAACGGTGTCCCCTCCTAAGAAATTACTTAATTCTACCCATTCTGAATTATCTGGAACATGCCATCCGCTTGGGCAAACATTTTGGGCGTTTACAACTGCAAACCATGTATAAAGTCTTCCGTAAATTGGGATATTAGAGGTGTCGTTGTTGTAAGCCCATTGAAATAAAGAAGTCGAGTCGACCAATACATTTGATGTAGTACTTGGAATAGGGACTCCATTATTGAAGTGGGTTGTTTTCAAATTCTCCTTCATCCAAGTTTGATTACCAATTTGAATAGTTGAGTACACATTACCATCAAAATCGCTAACGGTTTGTGCAATTGAAATTTGAGCAAGCAATGTATGAATGAGCGTGAATAGAACTAGGCGTTTCATTGGGAGTAATTCTTATAAGTTGTTCAATCGACCGAGTTGATTAGGGTTTTTTGTTTTCAATAGTTTGTTTCTAGTTTTGTTAACCATATATTTAGAGTTTATTTTTTATACCTAAAATCTGATTCAGAAATCCGAATCTACAAGCCTTTAACCATCCAATGTTTGCCGTGCTTTTTTTTTAGTGCTTTTAATTGTTCTTTTTGCTTTTTGGGGTCTTGCTCAAGTTTATTTTGATAAACCAATAATGGAATTGAGTTAGGGTAAAACTGTAAGGACAAGTTAAAGTGCTCTCTTGCTTTATCTGTCATTTCCGCGCTTTGAAGAGTTTCACCCATGTAGATACACACTATAACTGGTATGCTTTCGTAAAGCATAATGCATTCTTCGGATAAAGACTTCATTAACGGAATACATACACTTGCAGGGGGGGCTACTCCCTTAGCCGTTGTTTGAGTTATAATGGTTTGGTAAGTATCGAAAAGTAAAGCAATATGTCTGTTTGCTAAAGTAGTGTCGGTTTGAAACTGCTGATACTGATTAATCGTTTCTTGGTCTAGTTCTAATTCGTCCGCTTGCATGGTTTTCTCATACAGCTTGTCAAGAACTGTTAAAATGGTTTTATCAGAAGAATCAATCTTGGCCGTGTTTTTTACTGTCCACAGAGGAAGATAAAATAACTCGGAAGATCTGTTTAAAATAGAATCGCCGTTTGTGTCAAACAGAAAAAAGCTAGGTGCTTTAGTTTTATAAACACCAATTAAACTTGTGTCTTTCAAAGCGAGAAAAACGTAGTTGCAAGCGTTAATATCGGGTTTGTTACCAATTAAAAGCATGTTTTCACCTTCAGCCCAAGTTGTGAAGTTTGGTGCATCAAAATAATAAGGGGTACTTATTTTATTGAACTCAGTGAACAGATTGTCGCCTTTTAGCACAGACTGTGAATAAGAGGATAGGGTTGCTGTAAGGAATAGTATATTAAATAGATGTTTCATGAGTCTTGGTTTTCACTTGGGTTTTTCTTGGTATGGATTACAATAAACAGGAATTTAAATTTAATTAGTTTGAAATACGTTTTCAAACTATATGAAGATGGGGAAACCGAAGAACAAACCTTCAATTTAGCACCGCAGTTCATTATAAGTACAATGCTCAAATTAAGTACAAATATCTCATTATTGCAAAAAACCAGTTAGGTACTGGTGTGTTTAGCCGAGGATGTTTGTTTTGTTATCTTCATTTGATGAAGAATACTGTTTTAATTTCATTTATACACCTCGTCCAAATCCAACTGTATCACGATACATTTGTGGTGAAATATCGGCATTGGTTTTAAAGAAACGACTAAAATAGTATTCATCTTGATAGCCCAATTCATAAGCAATTTCTTTTACTGTTTTGTTGGTTAAATACAATTCTCGTTTGGCTTCAATAATTATTCTTTCTGAAATTAAATCTGTTAGCGTTTTATTAAAATGTGCCTTAGTAATTTTGGCTAGAGCTTTGGATGAAATGTTTAATGTTTTTGCGTAATCGCTTGCAGAGTGTTTTGTTTTAAAATCTTTTTCAATAGCTTCTTTCAAACTTTGAAGGATAAAAGGTTCTTTTATGTGAGCGATTGCTTGCAATGTCTGTGGATCTTGTTCAGTTTTAAGTCGTGATGCTCTAATTAAAAATATTTTTAAGTATGAAATTAATAGTTCATATTGTGCTAATTCTTGATTCTGCATTTCGGCTTTCATTTGGCTCAACAACATTTCAAATATTGACGCGGAATTTTTGTCCATAGTAATAAATGGTGGAGCGTAAATATTATTAAATAGTACGCACATTGCAGGCAACTTCTGCCTGATGTTTGTGAATGCAAAAAAGTCAGGGTGAAATTGCAAAGCGACACCAATTGTATTATTATCTGGACAACATAAAGGGTTGATATGGCGAAAATGCAAATAAACTATTTGCAATAAAATCATATTCCAAAAAATCTACTTTTACTTTTCCGCTACCTTGTGTAAACCAAATAAGTGAATAGTAATTGTTACGTTGAATGTGATCAAAATAACAATTGTCTTGAAATGAAAAAAGCTTAAATGCTAAGTTTCCGTTTTGAGGATTTATCAATGTGAAAACTGTTTGGTTTGTCATTTTACAAAGATATTATTTTAGTTTGCGTTCTGTTTCTTTAATGGGTAAATCATTAATACTCGCAAATCGTTTTTTCATATATCCGTTTTCGTCAAACTCCCAAAGTTCATTACCATAGCTACGAAACCATTGACCTTTAATGTCGTGCCACTCATACTCAAAACGAACTGCAATTCTATTTTCTCGAAACCCCCACAATTCCTTTTTGAGTTTGTATTTCAACTCTTTTTCCCATTTTCGTTTTAGAAATTGTTTAACTTCATTTCTGCCATTTATAAACTCGGTTCTGTTTCTCCATTCTGTATCAAGAGTGTAGGCCATTGAAACATTTTCAGGGTCTTTTGTATTCCAGGTGTCTTCGGCTGATTGCACTTTCTTTAAAGCAGTATCCATGTTAAATGGGGGAATCGGGTGTCGTATATTTTCCATTTTTCTATTTGTTTTAAAAAGGGATTACCTTAAAGGAAATAAGGTAATCCCTTTATTTAATTATATTTCTTCAGCAAGGGGAAAGTCTATTTCCACCTTTGTAATCGCTTGAACATAATTCATTGCAGTTTTTTCTGCAACTAAAAATACCAATTCAACAACTTGACCTTTTGAGTAACCAGCTTCTATAAAAGCATCCACAGCTTCAGTTGAAGCAAAGCCTTTCTTTGAAGTTATTTCTTTTGCGAGGATAACCAAGGCATTCAATTTAATATCAAAAGAAGCATTTCCTTTTCTAATTTCAATTGTTTGCTCTTCAGTTAAACCATTCATTTTACCTAATAAGGTATGTGCAGATTGACAGTAGTGACATTCATTAGCTTGACTAACAACTAAATTAACTGCTTGCTTTTCTTTGTTTGAAAAAGTGGTTTTAGCATTTTGGAAAGCAAGATAATTTTCTAAGGCTGTATCAGATAGTGCCATAACTGCATAAAGGTTAGGAACCATACCTAGACCCTTGTTTAGATTGTCAAAAATCTCTTGATTGTTCGCAGATACTTCTCCTCTGCTTGGAACTTTAAAATTTACCATTTGTATTTTTTTTTAATGTATGTCATCATTGACGATGCAAAGATGATATGACATATATATTCTTAAAATGGATAATTTACGCAAGTAGATGGACAATTTTTACTACTGACTTTTCTTTTGCATTAGAGGTTTTTTGCTGTCTTTCTATTTGTTTGGTTTTATGTTTATTTAGGACATCAATAAAATCGCACCAATGGTGCTTATCCCATTTTCCTATCCAATTCCCACATCGGTACATGCTAAACTTGATTTCATTGCTTTTGCTTTCAATCTTAAGCAGTATATATAGTGTTTGCAAGTAATTGATATGCAATTAAGAACTTCACGGGAGCTTTTACAAATTTTAACGCAAGTATTTAGTTTGATGGTGTATTTTTCAACTCTAACAAAATGCGATAATAATATGCAATTTCCCTTTGTTAGGTTGCCATTATTCAGTACAATCTTCTCGTCCATGATAAGGGTTTATGCAGCCAAATTTGTCTCTACAATCAAGGTAGTTTGTAACTGTAAATGTGGCTACATCTACTGTGTCAATGATTTTATTTCCTTCAGCATCAAAATTAATTTTTCTATCCATACAATAAACCCAACTTTTGTCTTTAGCAAATCCATGACTTCCTTTAAACAAGGTAACATTTTTATAATCGTCTGAAGGGATTTTAAAATTCATATAATAATAATAACATCCATCTGTTGCCCAACGCTGATATTCGCTTTCGTTGTTCGGATTAGGAAATATTTTAAAATCTTTTGTTGAGCAAACATGAAGTGGTTTAGTTGTGTAATAATAGTCCTTGTTGTCGCAAGAGTAATAACTGTCAATGATTTTAAAGCCTTTACTACTTGATGTTTCAATAGCAAGACCTGCATAATAAGCTCTATTCTTGTCTATTGCATATTGGTCCCCAACAACCTTAAATGTTTTAGGGTCTGCACCGATTATCGGATTTCCATGATAATAAACAAATTTGAAATCTTTACCATAATCATCATCGTCCAGTACTTCAAATGTCTTTGGGTCTAGGTCTTTTAATAATCTTTTACTAGATCCTCTCGCTTCATTCCAATCTTTATAGTACACACCTTCATCTTCAACTACATAACCCGAACAACCTGTCAAGATAAACAGGATAACTAATGCTATGTGGGAATATTTAATCATAATTATTACGTTTTGGCTATAGCAGTGTCCCGAAGCATTGCATATAGGTTTTGTTAGCTACTGATTTATATTTCAATTCTTCTTCCATCAAAATTGTCAAATTCAATTGGGTCTCCACAGTTATCAAGTTCTTTGAAGTTTAAGCCTGATAAGATTTGAAGTATTCTCATTTTCTCTTCTTGATTATAGAACTCAAAGTGTAGAACCCCATATTTACAAATTGAAATTATTGTTTTTGATTTTGGAAATGACATATAAAAATGAGGCAGACTCGTATTACATCTTGTTAGCCAAAAAAGGTGTGGAATAAATTCTAAAAGGCTCTCTTCTTTTAATAAAAACCCACCATTAAATTCAGAATTTACTCTTTGTTTTAAATAGTTTAAAGCGTTTTTTGCAGGTAAATAATCATTTTCTTGGTAAAGCCAAGGCGTATTCTGAACGCCTAAAACTATCAAGTCAGTTTCTTTTAATTCAAGTCTAATTTTTTCTATAGAATTTGCAATATCAGACAAGTATTCGCTTGTATTGTCCTTTGAAGATATTATCAAACGATTTTCAATAAACACTAATTCTTCTGAATATGGAAATGGATTTATATCTCTGTTTGTCTCAAATTCATCATATTGATCTCTATTTAATTTCTCCGCTAACTCTTTGGTTAGAGTAGTGCCTTCAACGTCATTTAATTCAAGTGCTACGCTATCGCCTGCCTCAAATGGTTCAGGTTTATAACTCAACTGCAAGTCCAAAATGAATTTTGTGAACGTTGGATTAATCTCTAATATTTCTTTTCTCGATTTCATCATTTCTATTTGAACCTAACGTTTTGACGCTTGGCGAAGAAGTGGATTTCGAAGCACAAAACTGTCAACCCAACAAAAAAGTTGATACGAGGTAGATTTTTCAATTAAACACTAAACCCGCTTTTTTGCCAAACGCCTGTTAGAAGACGGTTTTTATTTTCTTAATTTTGTCCTTGTAAAACCCCATTTGGATTTTCTATTTTTTATTGAAATATATAAATTTTTATCATCTAATTTAAATGGGAAATTGCCTTTTAGATAATTAAAAAATTTATCAAATTCTTCGTCATCTTTTTCAAATGGCAGATAAAAATGTGGCTCTAAAGATATTAGATTGTTCTCTATAAAGACTAAAAAACTTGAATGTTTATTTTCATCGTAAAGACTTTGTCCTTTTAAGGCATTTCCATCTTCTTTTAATAAAATAAAATCAATGCTGAAAAGAATTTGAGATTTATATTTTTCAAAAAAATCTAATTTTTCAGAAATGAATTTGAACAAAGTTGGCAATCTTGAAATCACAACTTTCCATTCTATGATATTGTATTTTCCTTCGTTGCCTTCTATTGTTCCGGTGACAGGTTTTAAAAGAAATTCATTATCTAAAAAATCGAAATTAACTTTTTCCTTTTCATTTACGGTTAAATGTAAATCAATACTATAAAAAGTTCCTATCGTATATTTTTTACACCAATTCATTAAAACCTCAAAACCTTGTTCTACTCCTTCAGTTTTTAGTTTTGGACCTGGTATTGTCTTTGTTAGACTATAGGATATGTGGGTTTCCATTTTTTGTCTTTAATCTGGTTGTTTTAAACTGTCTTCTAACGTTTTGCAGCTACCCGAAGGTGGCGATTTCGAAGCACTTCACTGTCAACCAAGCACAAACTTTGATAGTAGCACAAAGCTTGATTTAACCACTGAAGCGCCACTTTTGGGTAGATGCTGTTAGCAGATGTTTTTTTATTCGGTCGTTTGCTTGTCTTGCATTGCTTCATTTCGTTTCTTCATTTCCGCTTTCGCCATAATTCACTTTGTATTTCACCCCAAGTTTTGACGTTCAAGTGTTTCTTTACGGTAAACTCACATAAATTTCCAATCCAGTCGTTGTATTTGTGATAAGTTTTGGCTTCATTTTCGTATTCGGAAAAATGTCCCCAAAAGTCTTTTGGTAACAATTCCTTTGCGGTTAAAATAAGAACAGGATTTGTTGGTCGGTGACCGTAACCAGTTCTAAAATTATTTACAACTCGTAAAATTTCCGTTTTTTCATTTTCTGTTAATTCGTCATTTAGTGTTGTAGGTAAGTCAGAATTGAATTGGGAAATTCTGTTCAATTCAATCATTTTATCTGCATCGTCAGAGGTGAAGTTTTTATATGTTTTACATTCCATTAAAAAATTAAGTCGGGTGGAACACTGTCTTTGTGTTTTTCCTGAAGCATAACTGCAAGGTCAACTTCTTTTTATATTGTTGTCTTTTAAAAGCTCAAAACCGATTAGTGCAGACATATTACCTGTAGTGTCAGCAATCTCTGGTTGAATAACTTTTAGAGTTAAAAATACTGTTATTACACCACCTACTTTATTGTTTTTACTGAAGGGTCCAATTCCACGATGCTGCTTCCATTTTATTTGGTTTGTGGTGCATTGGCAGACTAAAATTATTTCTGCAAATAGCACAAGGCATTGTTTCCCCTCAATTTGATGGAAGATAAAATGCGTGCTGATGACAAACCTCACATTGTAGAATTGAACCAAACTCAATTATTTTGTTTTCTATTATTCTTTTAACATAAGAGTTTACTTGTTCATTATCATTGGTCTTTAAACTTTTCTTATTTCTCCAACTAATTGTGGGTGATAAACAGTTTTCTTCCGTCTTCAATTAACTCAAGTATTTTGAGAGAAGATTTATTTTGCAAAAAATATGAACCTTGTATGCCTCCAATATTTTTTAATACTTCATTTGCTAAACGACCATTTCAAGTTTCATTTAATTTATTTCCAGCTTTAGAGAAAAACACTTTGAAAAATCTTTTGCTTTGGGAACATAAAAATACACTTCACTATCGTCTCGTCTAACGCAGTGGCTTAGACCAGTTTTAGATAATCGCCACTTATCTCGACCAAAAGAATGTGTCAATCTTACCCAATCAATAGTTTCTATACCATATATCAGGCCTGCATCTGTTCAAATACTCGTCAAAGTAATTGAATGAGATTTACTTCTTTATGAGAGGCTGTCAGGTTGTAATTGTATTTAAGTTTGAATGGTAAATCATCGGTTTTGGAACTTTACCCGATTTTCTTGAACTTCCACTTGCGAATATGCAGAGCTAATTTGTGTTTTTCCACATAAAACTTTGTCGGCTTCTAAAACAGACTTTTCTTCCGCCCAATATCTGGGAAACCAGCTCGAAATGCAAAATTCAGTTTGACATCAATCTTGTTCCTCTATTTCTTGAGCTTTTGGTCAATTTTTTGCCTTTGTTCAGTTGTCGTTGTTACGCTGATTTGAAAGCTAATAATTGACATTGATAAATTTTCTGATTTTGCTAATTGATATTTACTAAATCTTTCTATAAAACCAGCAAAAATATGGGTTGTCAATTTGGCTTAACGGTATAGGAATAATACTCCAACCAAGTGCCCTCAAATTCCAATAGTTAATAATGTCGTTTAGCCTTGTTTCATTGAGAAAATAAACACCTTCGCCCTTAAACCAACGCTCTTCCTTCGGGAAACGATTTGATTTCTTGCATATTGATGTCCAACGTGCTACTATTTCATTTGAAAATGGTCAGTAATATTTTCAAAAGTTATTTCGGGTTGTTCAAAATGAGGATACGATTTTTAATTGGATTACTTATTTCCGTTTGAAAGCTATCTACAAAGCAAACCTATAAATGATTTTAAGAATAAGCCTGAATTTTGTGTAAGGTTTAAGGAAAGTTTTAAATTGTCATTTCTTACAAACTTAAACTCTGTTTCAATAATGTTGGAAATTAGTTCAGGAACACTTATTCCGTATTTAATTTCGCCTTTTCAGTGTCAGCAAGAAAGTCTTCAATTGTTAGTAAAGTCCTGTTCCAATTAATGTCTTAGCATATTCTACGTCCAAAGAATTGTCGTAAAGAATAATGTCAGGGTCAAAATTGTCTATTGTGTTTTTATAGTAATTTAAAGCGTCATACTCTAATAGCATATTCATTTTTAAATTCGTCTGGCAATACAGAATGAAGAGGTAAAATTGGGCTGAAAATTCCACCTCTAATACGAAAACGCAATTTTAACCGCTCGTTCAAATTTGCTTTCAGAGCAGCTCAATTAGAAAACAAAATTTTATTGGTGATACTGTCTGATTTACGCCTATTGTCATTACTTATTTTCGTATTGCTTGATGTGTGATTTGGGGTCTGTTCTAAAATATCTGCTAACTTACTCATACCTCCATCTTCCTTTCCTCCATTTCCTCCTTCTTGTTCCATAGGGTTGATTTAATTGCTTGTGTTCTTTTTGATTAAGCAATTCAAGTGTTTGTAAGTGTTTGATTTGCAATTTCAAACTTACGGGCAACATAAACAAGTTTTTACCCCTTTATTTCCCCAAAATACCTATTTATAGTTACGACAGACTGTTAGGAGTTTTGCTAATTAATAAGGTTGTGGAAGGGTAGTTTCTTGGTATGTTGTGGTGGGATGCGTTAGCGAGCATCAAAGAGTATGTTTTCTTAATATGTGTTATTGAAAATACCATGAATAATATTCAAAAGATAGCAAACTTTAAACTAATGATTTATATTTGAATTCGGAGATGAGTATATTTAAGTTCAATTTATAGTGATTTTACTTATGAATGGTATTAAGGTTTTGCTTCTTTTTCTTTTTTTATTCCTATTGAAGTCTAGTATCTATTCATCAAATGACACAGATTCAATTGCACCTGTCAAACGAAATAGCAGAATTCTTTTCGAATTAGGTAATAATTATGTTGATTTTTTCAATGGTGATGGAGACAATTTAAAAAGAGCTGAATCAACGAAATATTATTCCTTATCCGTGTATTATTGGAGAAAGTGTTTTGCCAAATTGGATTATTATTCAATTTATAGTACCACAGATTATTTTATAGATAGATCTCAGCCTGATAGACCTGAAATGGAGCCTGGTAAAACTATAACATATGGTTTTAAATCTTTTAGATTAGGAACAGGACGAACATTTAGATATAAAATGTTTTACATGTCTCCAAATATATCAGCCAACTATAGGTATGGATTAGGAGAAGAATATTTTGTAGACTACATAAGAGCTTCTTTATGGGGAGAATTTGTCACTTCACGAAATCCATATAACAGTATAGGAATAGGAGTAGGCAATAGTGTTGGAATACTAATAAAGAATCATTTTTCAATATCAATTGAAGGAACATATAATTATAATTATGAAAAAGTGAGAAGGCAACCAAATAGGAATATTGATCCCAATGATTTTAATTTTAGGCCTTCAAGAAATTATTCTACCTTGCATTTAAAGTTGGGGGTAATACTTTGATTTCTCAAATATTGTTATCATAGAATATTTAAGAGTTTTTAAATAAATCGTTATGTTCTATAAGTTGTTTGGGATGTTTTTATTTATGTCACTTCATCCTCCTTCCAATATTCATCAAACCATTTTTCCATTTGTTGTAATTCAACTTGAATTCCTTCTTTATTGAATAGCTTATAATTTTCGGCCGTAAATGTTAAATGACCGCCACCGTATATTTGATTTTTCGAGCTGTTGCATAATAATTCGTATTTGTTCGGAGGATGAAATATGTGTCGCTGAACTTCTAAACCAAGATATGTAATTACTTTAGAATCATTGGTCGATTTGTCTTCAGAAGAAAGGAAGTTTGTAGCAAGGTTTTCTACTGTGTTTAAGAATTCTGAATATACACAATTCATCTCGTTACAACCTGTTAATTCTAGTTTAATCAAGTAGTCATGGTCATTCCAAAGTTGTCCCCAAGGTATGCGTATTGTCATATTAAGGACTGCAGTATTATATGTTAATTCTGTAATTTCAAAATCATGAAACATAAAAAATAAATAGTCCATTTCCTTTTGTTTGTCTGTCATGATAGAGTTACGTTTAAGAATTTAATTCTACTCCTTATTCTTCAAAAATAGTAGTTTTGATTTAATTTTACATGTCACCCATAAAAATACCCCTACAGTTTCCTGCAGGGGTATAGTTGTGTTGTTTATAGTTTTAGTCTTCTACAGGGTCATCCACCTCATCGGCAAACATCTCGATTTCGATGTTGGTGTAGGTGTCGGTTTTTACTTCCACCGGGGCAAGCTCCTCTTTGTAGCCAGGGGCTCTTAAGAGGAGGGTGTAAGTTCCCGCAGCCATGTGGTTGAACATAAAGCTTCCGTCGGGTTCCTGTAACACCAAGTCGTCGGTCTCGACGACCTCTATCTCAAGACCCTCAATTACGGCAAGATTGCCTTGAGTGTCTTTCACCTTTCCCTTAATGCCAGCCCAACCTGTGTTGTTGATGGCGTTTAAGGTAGAGGTAATTCTGAAGAGATTTGCCTTGGTTTTATCGTCGGCAAATGCCTCCCTTCCCGCAGCAAACATCTTCTGTAAATCTTCGTACATTTCGTTTAGAGATTCTATATGATTTTCTGTACTCAATTTACCCTCTATAGTCGTTCGCAAATAGGCGTCGTACTTAGAGAGGAAATCTGCCTGGGCAGCCGCATATTCGTCTTCAAAACTCTCTGGCATGTTTTGATTCTCAAGCAATGCCGCTTTGTTGTTGACGATATATGACTGCCCAGATTGCAGCATCTTTAAATACTCCTCCCACTGTTGACGTTTGGCTTTCTCGAGATACATCAAGCCCATCTCATTGAGATTCTGCTTCAATATATCTGGGTCGGAGCTGTTCTTCACATACAAGCGAAGTCGTCTCCAAACTCCCAATGCCATCTCAGCAGATGTACTCAATAAGGCTCTTAATTTGCCTTTTTGAGCAACCCTTTGTCGATGGTCAAAGGAGTTCATAGTCTCTATCACACGCCTTTTTTGTGTTTCCACATATTCAGGCGTGTAAAGCGGACTAATACGTTTTAGGCTGTCGATGTTTTGAGAACATGTTTCCAAGCCTGATAAACACAGCGCATACAATTCGCGCTCGGTACAAGAAAATGATTTTTTCATAATTTTATTTTTTTTAAGGTTATTTTTTATTTTTATTTTAATGGACTACCATCATTTTTTTTCTCTTGTTTCCAAAATGAATTGCTTCAGTTTGGGCAAGAAGGTTCCAGGTAGAGTTCCGTTTTTCGTTTTGGCGAAAGCAAGAACTTGCTTCAATTGAGTTTTGAATAAAATTTAGTTTGTACGATCTGTATTCAGCATACAATTACTTGGATAAAGCTAAGGCAACAACATGGGTCGCGCAAATCGCCAATCATCCGTATCTCCTCTGGGGAGTTTAAATACAGTTTTCCCTTCTTGAATAGTATTTTTAGCAATGCGGTTTATATGGTTAAGCATAAAACTTAATAAGGAGTTGCTTGTTTGGTGCATTGTGGAACTTGAATCTAAATTATAGGTGCAATGCGTTCTAAAATAGTGGGTTATGGGGTAAATGAAAAGTCTTAACATCATCTTAAATGGACTCGTATAATTTATATAGGACTTCCACCAAATTATATAGACACTCGGGAAAAAAGTACAGGACTTAGCAAGTTTTATATAGGCCTTCACACATTTTATATAGTCCTTTAGGTGATTTATACAGAACATTGGGTGTTTTATATAGGCCTTCACACTTTTTTTATAGAGCTTTAGGAGTTTTATATAGGCCTTCACATTTTTTATATAGGACTTTAGGCATTTTATATAGAACATTGGGTGTTTTATATAGGCCTTCACACTTTTTATATAGGACTTTAGGCAATTTATATAGAACATTGGGTGTTTTATATAGGACTTCATACTTTTTATATAGGACTTTAGGTGATTTATACAGAACATCAGATGTTTTATACAGAGCTTAGGGAAAAAAGTATAGAAACCAATGAACTTAGTATAGCGTCTTTGAAGGAGATTGATTTGTCTTTGAAACGTATAAAAACGTCTTTGAGAACATACGAAGTAGTCTTGAGATTGGAATAAAGTAACAAAGGAAGAAAGGGAAGCTTTTAAGCAACGAATGAAAACAATTAGAAAAAGAATTAATCCTTTTAATAAAGGACGAAATTCATTTTCAGTTTTTTGTACAAAGTGTACTGGGTTTAAGGTGATATGTTTCCTTAGTGTTTTCATAGTTTTAAAAAAGTGGGGGAGCCTTAGAAGTTTTTAAAATAAGGCTTCCCACTTTATAGTGCTTCAATAGTTTTAGTTTGAAGTATCTATACCAAAGTTAAAACACTAAAATTAAAAAACCATAATAAAAATGAAAAAAAATACAAGAAAATCGCAAACGCACGCCGCAGTAATTAAGTTACGAAATTGGGCTAAGAAATACAAGTTAAATTTTAGCAAATTGCATGAAAGTTTAAACGAAATTTGGAGTATTTACATCAACCTTAAACTTTCATACCAATTTGCTTACCCTGTAGCGTGTGCGGAGCGCAGCGCAGCACTCTGCTACAGGGAATCATAAAAAGGAAGGTTCAAAAAGGCATCCGTGATGCGATCGTCTGAACTTGGATTCCTGAGATCCTCCGCAGGCGGACACGTTTCTGGGATTTGCTAGAAGTTTTTGCCTTAGATTCTCGTTAATCATTATAATCTCCCCAAATCCAAGTTCAGACACATACGCGAGCGACAAATGCTGGTAATTGGTTGGTGAACTTTTCTCATCAGCCTTAGGCTGATACAACACCAAACATATTGCCAAACGTGAAGTAGATAACTTGGAAGTCCATTCTAGAATTGAACCTTCCGCTTTCGTTCTCATTCTCCTTTAACCTCTCCGTCAGCCTTAGGCTGATTCGGAGTTGGCATTCGTTATGCGAGTTTCGTTATATTGCTTATTTGCCATAATCAAGCTGCTTCATCCAAAATATGACACAAACATTTCCTTCTATTTAATTGGAAACAACTACTTTTGCAGTTTAATAGTTTAATTCAGTTATGTTTAATAACTCAAAAAAAGATACTGTTTACGTGAATCTGTCGGCTGAAGAATTTAAAGCAAAGATGTCGGAGCCAGATACCGTGGTTCTAGATGTTCGAACAGCTCAAGAAGTAGATACGGGTTATATTCCAAATGCTCGTGTTGAAATGGATTACAAAAGCGGGGAGTTTGCCGAGAAAGTAAAAAACTTAGATACCTCTAAAACTTACTTGATATATTGCCGCAGTGGTGTTCGCAGTGCTTATGCTTGCGAATATTTAGCTGCTCACGGATTTACTAAGCTCTACAACCTTCGCGGAGGTATTTTAGAGTGGAATTCTGCTCAGAATTAAAGAGGGCTTTCCCTGTAAGCCTAAATCGATTCATTTATCACCGTATAGATTTTTCTTTAGCTCAAAATTAGCTTTTTCTCTTACCTTTGTTGTTCATTTTAGCGTTATGAAAATCGAACAAATATACACCGGTTGTTTGGCTCAAGGAGCCTACTATATTGAAAGCAATGGCGAAGCTGCCATCTTTGATCCCCTTCGTGAAGTTCAGCCCTATATCGATATGGCCGAAAAAGCAGGTGCAAAAATCAAATACATCTTTGAAACCCATTTCCACGCCGACTTTGTGTCTGGTCATTTGGATTTAAGTCGTAAGACCGGTGCTCAAATCGTATACGGTCCGCTTGCTACTCCTGAGTTTGATTGCATCATCGCAACAGACGGACAAGAATTTAAAATAGGCGCGCTTACCATTCAGGTACTACACACGCCTGGTCATACTATGGAAAGTACCACTTATCTTCTAAAAGATGAGAATGGAAAAGACCATGCTATATTTAGTGGTGATACCCTTTTCTTAGGGGATGTAGGTCGCCCAGATTTAGCTCAAAAAGCTGCAGATATGACTCAAGAAGACCTTGCTGGTTTGCTCTACGACAGTTTAATGACTAAAATTATGCCGCTAGCAGATGATATTACAGTGTATCCTGCTCACGGTGCTGGTTCTGCCTGTGGTAAGAATATGATGAAGGAAACTTTGGATGTATTAGGCAATCAAAAGAAAATGAATTACGCCCTCAACCAACCGAATAAGCAAGCGTTCATTGAAGCTGTGACAGAAGGCTTAACACCTCCTCCAGGATACTTCGGAATGAATGTGGCCATGAATAAAAAAGGCTACGACAGTTTTGATTCGGTTTTAGAAAAAGGCTTGCAAGCACTAGACCCTGAGAAATTAGAACAAGTGGTTAACTTAACAGATGCTTTGGTCTTGGATGTGCGTTCTGCAGGAGATTTTGCAAAAGGATTTATTCCGCGTTCCATCAACATCGGACTGAAAGGAGACTTTGCTCCATGGGTAGGTTCTATGATTGTAGATGTGATACAAACAATCGTGTTTGTGTCTAATCCTGGAGATGAAGAAGAAACTATAACACGTTTAGCGCGTGTTGGCTTTGACAATGTCTTGGGGTATTTAGAAGGTGGAATAGAGGCATGGATAAAAGCAGGAAAAGAAATAGATACCGTTGATCGCATTGAAGCAAGTGAGTTTGAGAACATGGTGTCTAATGCAGATGTGGATGTTATAGATGTCAGAAAAGAAACAGAATACGCTGCTGAGCATGTAAAAGGGGCAGTGAATCATCCATTGGCATACATCAACAATTGGTTTGACGAAACGCCGAAAAAGGAATTTGTCTTGCATTGTCAAGGCGGTTATAGAAGTATGATTGCAGCTTCCATATTGAAGGCAAGAGGCATACACAATTTCGTTGAAGTAGATGGTGGGTATAAAGCAATTTCAGAAACTGCCGTTGCAAAAACAAGCGGTTCTGATGTGACAGTTTAAGATTTAAAATTAAAATGATAGATAAAGTTTGGTTTATTAGCGGTTGCTCAACAGGATTTGGACGAGCACTCGCCATACATGTTTTAAAAACAGGATACAAAGCAATATTAAGTGCACGTAAATTAGAAGACGTTCAGGATTTAGTTTCCGAATATCCCGAAACGGCTAAGTCGGTGCAGTTGGATTTAGAACATCAAGCATCGATACAAAACTGCATCGAGCAAGCTCCAAAGTTCTTCGGACGAATTGATGTTTTAGTTAACAATGCTGGTATTGGATATTTCTCATCTGCCGAAGAAGCTGAGATGAAAATAGCTCGCAAAATGTTTGAGGTAAATTTCTTTGGATTAACGGAGTTGACTGCAGGCTTATTGCCGATTATGCGCCAACAAAAAAGTGGGCATGTATTCAATGTGTCTTCGATTGGAGGTTTGGTTGGATTCCCAGGCGTGAGTTTTTACAACGCCACTAAGTTTGCTGTAAATGGTTATTCAGAAGCATTGGCAAAAGAAGTAGCGCATTTGAATATACATGTCACTGTTATTTGTCCAAGTGGATTTAGAACTGATTGGGCAGGGCGTTCTGCATTTGAGACACCAGTTGAACTAGAAGACTATAAAGAAACGGCAGCTGCAAATATGGCCGCCATTCGAAGTCGCAGTGGGAATCAACCTGGAGATCCTAATAAAGCAGCAGAAGCAATTGTGGCAGCATATGAATCAGCAGAACCACCTTTGTATCTCTTGCTAGGAATGGGTGCATACAACGGCGCCAATCAGAAATTAATCGATTTGAAGAAAGACTTCGACGCATGGGCAGACATCAGCAAAGGAGCAGATGTTCCTTTAGCGAGCGCTTAGCATTCTATTTCTTCGACGGTTTTTTCTCTTCTTTGAGTTGCGTTTGTTTCTCCACTTGAATGCGCTTCACCTTTTTTTGATACTGTTTTTCTTCAGTGATTTTGAAGTTTTCTTTAGATTTTTCAGGGTTTTTTCCTTTGCTCATACTCTTAAGGGGTTTAATTTTTACTTGAATTGGAAGAATGTGGAATCTGATGGTATTGTTTTCCAAAACGTTTGAGAACTTCTTCTTCTAAGTGTGCTCTGTGATCTGGATGTGCTACTTGAATTAATGCTTTGGCTCTTTGCGTTAAGTTTTTCCCGAATAAATTAGCAACACCATATTCTGTCACAATATAATGCATGTGAGCACGTGAAGTAACTACACCAGCACCCGTTTTTAAACAGGCTGCAATTTTAGATTCACCGGTATGTGTAACCGATTTCATAGCAATAATGGGTTTGCCGCCTTCCGAAAGTGCAGCCCCTCGCATAAAATCAATTTGACCACCTACACCGGAATATTGATAAGTGCCTATTGAATCCGAACAGACTTGTCCGGTGATGTCTATTTCTAATGCTGAATTTATAGAGACCGCTTTTGGGTTGGCTCGAATTACTTTGGCATCGTTTACATAGTCGATGTCGAGAAATGCAATCATGGGGTTGTCGTCCACGAAATCGTAAAGTTTTTTAGTTCCAACAACAAAGCTGCTTACAATTTTATTGCGGTGTTTTTTCTTGTAGCGATTGGTGATGATACCTTGTTCCACTAAAGGCAAAATACCATCCGAAAACATTTCAGTATGAATGCCTAAATCTTTATGTGATGACAAGCATTTTAAAACGGCATCTGGTATATGACCAATGCCCATTTGAAGGGTTGAACGGTCTTCAATAAGTTCAGCGCAGTAATTTCCGATTTTCATGGCGGCATCATCAATTTTGTTTTGATAACTCACCTCAGGAAGTTCTTCATCCACCAAAACCATGGAGTCGAAATTGCTCACATGTATCATCGTGTCGCCATGTGTTCGGGGCATTTCTTTATTCACTTGAGCAATAACATGCGTGGCATTTTGAATGGCAGATCGGCATATGTCTACAGAGGTTCCCAAAGAACAATACCCGTGTTTGTCAGGTGGTGAAACATTTAAAAGGGCTACATCCAAAGGAAGGATATTGTCGTTAAATAATCTTGGGATTTCACTCAAGAAAACAGGAATGTAATCGCCCGCATTTGAATTTACTAAATGTCGAACGTTGGAAGAGACAAAAAGAGAATTGATAAAGAAATGACCAGCGAATTGAGGGTCGGAAAAGATGTCCCCTCCATAAGTACTCATGCTAACAAGTTCCACGTCTTGCAATTCATCTTTACGATTGGCAAGTGCACGAAGTAGGGTAAGGGGAGTGGCAGCGCTTCCATGTATAAACACGCGATCTCCACTAGAAATATTCTGAATGGCCTTTTCGGCACTGACGTATTGAATTTCTTTATTCATATTATGCGGCAACATATCCTCCATCTACTGGCATGGCAGTTCCAGTTATAAAAGATGCTTCATCCGAGCACAACCAAACAACAGCATTTGCTACCTCTACTGGTTCACCCATGCGACCAATTGGTTCCATTGCTTCAAATTGTTTTTCAACTTCCTTTTCTTTGCCAGTCATGCGATCTATCATGGCTGTTTTAATTACACCCGGACAAACGGCATTGATGCGCAATCCTTGTTTGGCGTATTCGAGGGCAGCGGTTTTAGTTAAACCGATTACGCCGTGTTTGCTCGCAACATAGGCGGGTACATTTTGAAAGCCGATTAAGCCTGCCACTGAAGCATTGTTTACAATGGCACCTTTGCCTTGCTTTAGCATTTCTTCAATTTCGTATTTCATACACAACCAAACACCTTTCAGGTTAATGGAAAGCACTTTGTCCCAATTTTCTTCTGTGCAAGCTGCCGTATTTCCTTGAATACCTTCGATGCCGGCATTGTTAAAAGCATAATCAATGCGACCGAATTTTTTGACGGCAGATTGAATCATGTTTTGAACATCACTTGCTTTGGACACATCGCATTTAACGAAAATAACATCCACCCCGTGTGCTTTAACAAAATGCATGGTATCTACATCTTCTTCCCAATCAGCCAAAACTAAGTTGGCACCTTTCATGGCGAAATGTATAGCAGTAGCTCTGCCGATACCAAAGGATGAGCCAGTTACAACAACGACTTTGTCTTTAAAAGAATTATTCATAAGGTGTGATAATTAAGGGACCAAGTTCGTTTTTATTAATTAGAAAATGAGTGACAGTTCTCAGTTCTTTTCATGACCTTTATCATGTAAACGAAAGGCGAGTAATTGGTCTGTATTTGCAAGGATTTGAGCGTCTTAAACTTGTATAAAATGAAATCTCTAATTCAAGCGTATAAAAACGACAAATTCTCTTATATTTGCAGCCCCAAAAAAGTAATATGATTAACGTTTCAAATGTATCGCTGAGATATGGTAAAAGAGTTTTATTCGACGAAGTAAATGTGAAGTTTATTCCTGGCAATTGCTATGGTGTAATTGGAGCGAACGGAGCAGGTAAATCTACCTTTTTAAAAATATTGTCAGGTGAAATAGAGCCAAGTACTGGGCATGTTGATATTGAAAAGGGAAAACGAATGAGTGTTCTAAAACAAGATCACTTCGAATTCGACCAATACCAAGTGCTTGAAACCGTTATCATGGGGAATAAAGAACTCTACAAGATTATTAAAGATAAAGAAGAGGTGTATGCCAAGGAAGATTTCTCGGATGCAGACGGAATTTTAGCCAGTGAGCTTGAAGAGAAATTCGCCGAGATGGAAGGTTGGAACGCCGAAAGTGATGCCGCTTCTTTATTAAGTGGATTGGGTATCACCGAAGAATTGCATTTCAGAACGATTCACGAACTCAATAACAACCAAAAAGTAAGGGTCTTATTGGCTCAAGCTCTTTTTGGTAATCCAGATATCTTATTAATGGACGAGCCGACCAACGACTTAGATGTGGAAACCATCAGTTGGTTGGAAAACTTCTTAGCAAACTTCGAGAATACCGTTTTGGTAGTATCGCACGATAGACACTTCTTGGACGCAGTATGTACCCATGTTGCCGACATCGATTTCAATAAAATAACTACCTTTTCAGGAAACTATTCATTCTGGTACCAAAGTAGTCAGTTGGCATTGAAACAACGCTCCGACCAGAACAAGAAAGCCGAAGAGAAGAAGAAAGAATTACTCGAATTTATTCAGCGTTTCAGTGCTAACGTGGCTAAAAGTAAGCAGGCAACGAGCAGACGTAAGATGATTGATAAGTTGGATATTGAGGAAATTAAACCAAGTACTCGTAAGTATCCAGGTATCTTTTTTATACAAGAACGCGAAGCTGGAGACCAAGTAGTAAGCATTGAAAACTTAAGTTATCAAAACGACGGCAAGGACTTATTTAGCAATTTAAACTTTACAGTAAACAAGGGTGAAAAGATTGTATTCTTATCGAAGAATGCATTGGCTATCACCAAGTTTTTTGAAATCATACACGGTCATGAAAAAGCAAAGACAGGTTCTGTTGAATGGGGTGTAACTATAAAACGCTCTTATATTCCCAACGATAACTCATCGTTCTTTGAAGGAGTAGATTTGAGTTTGGTAGATTGGTTAAGACAGTTTTCAACTGAAAAAGATGAAACCTTTGTTCGAGGATTCTTAGGCAAGATGTTGTTCAGCGGAGAGGAGAGTTTAAAGAAGGCTAAGGTATTAAGTGGAGGAGAAAAAGTGAGATGTATGATGAGCAAGACCATGCTTGAAAGTCCGAACTTGATTATTGCCGATGAGCCAACAAACCACTTGGATTTGGAAAGCATTCAATCATTGAACAACGCCTTTATCGATTACAAGGGCATATTGATGTTCTACTCACATGACCACGAGTTTATCAATACAGTAGCCAATCGAATCATCGAAATTGGTCCAAACGGAATGGTAGACAAGTATTGCACTTACGACGAGTACTTAGATGACGAATCGATTGTAGAAAGAAGAAAAGCCATTTACAATTAACACCTGCGGGATATAGTGTTGGAAGTGAATTTAGTTCCAATATATGCCAGCATTATATATGTATTGTTAAAAGTGATACATGAGATAAAGATGATAGAAAATCAATTAACTTTGCAGCGATTAAAATATGCCTAAGATTACATTTAACTTCGAAGAAAAGGACAAGAATTCACTCACCGTTGAGATGGATAAAGGTGAAATGATTTTAGATGTTGCATTAGACAACGATGTAAATCTTCACCACAACTGCGGTGCTGTTTGTGCTTGTTCTACCTGTCATATCTATGTGGAAGAGGGAGCTGATTCATTGGAAGAAATTTCTGAGAAGGAAGAAGACTTTGTAGACCGCGCTCGCAATCCGAAGTTCAACTCGCGTTTAGCTTGCCAATGTGTGTTATTAGAAGACACAGACTTGGTAGTAACCATTCCAGATCAATCACAAATCATAGGGCACTAATTTCTAAAATTTAAAATCACAAAATACATGGCATACGAATTACCAATATACTGGAAGGATTACGAAGACATTGCAATTGCATTGTATGAAAAATTTGGAGACGAGTTTGGCGAACCTAAGATTTACCGCATTCGTTTTACCGAATTGTTAGAATGGGTATTGGAGCTTCCGAACTTCAAAGGCACACGAGAAGAGTGCAATGAGGGGCATTTAGAAATGATCCAGAGTCAGTGGGTCTACGAATGGAGAGACAATCAAGATTAGCAGAACGCTGTTCTTGAGTATTTCCAAATCAAATAATAATCTATTTTCTTTCTAAAACTTAATCAGATCTTTTAGATCACTGTTTAAGTACATGTCTATTATACTGTCTAGAAACGAAAGGGAAACTGGATTTTTAAGCTAAACGATAAAGCTGAATAGGACACGGCACCTGTTCATGGATTGTGGTGACGCGGTGTTCGAGTAAATCGGGGACCCAATGAGACAGCTCGGCTGGATAGCGGAGATCGGCTCAATAGGGTCGATTTACCGGACACCGTGACAAGGCTCTGCCTAACAATGCATGCAGGTGCAAGGTTTTCTTATGCTAACTTTTCTTTACCAAAAGAAAAGTTAGTGCGGCCCGCTGCACAAGCGGAGAAATTATGTTAGATGTCCTAAGTTTGAAATGTTACGAAACACTAAAAGAAAATGAAAACTAAAGCAGAACTTCATTCGCCAGAGACGAATGCTGAAAAGAAATGCTTATAAAAAAACGAGTTATCTTTTTGATGAAGTAGGTTAAAGGAAATTGAATTAAATGAGATCATTTGCTTGAGCAACAAGTTCAGCAAGATCTAAAACCTCCACTTCCGATTCTTTTTCGTGGTGCTTTACGCCATCTCTAAGCATGGTCATGCAGAATGGACAATTAGCTGCAACAATAGAAGCGCCTGTTGACAACGCTTCTTCTGCGCGTTCTATATTAACTTCCTTATCACCTTTCTCAGCTTCTTTGAACATTTGAGCACCACCAGCGCCACAACAGAAACCACTGCTTTTACAGCGTTTCATTTCCACTAATTCGGCATCCAGTGTTTCAAGTACAGATCTAGGCGCGATGTATTCGTTGTTGGCTCTACCGAGAGTAACAACTATCGTGATAGGTTATTTTCTTACCTTTAAAACTACCACCCGTTGTTTTGAGTTTGCCGTTGTTAATGAGGTCTTGCAAAAACTGAGTGTGATGCATCACTTGGTAATCGCCACCTAAGGAAGGATATTCGTTTTTAAGGGTATTGAAACAATGCGGGCAGGTAGTAACAATTCGTTTAATGCCATATCCATTCAATACAGCGATGTTATTCATCGCGAGCATTTGAAACAAGAATTCATTTCCAGCGCGTTTTGCTGGATCTCCGGTACAACCTTCTTCACTTCCCAGGATAGCAAAATCCACCTGGCAATGGTGAAGAATCTTCGCAAATGCCTTTGTGATTTTTTGAGCACGTTCATCAAAGCTACCGGCACATCCTACGTAAAATAGAACTTCTGGAGTTTTGCCTTCTGAGGCGTATTGAGCGGCTGTTTTTATTTCAAATCCAAGTGACATGCTACAAACTTAATTAAAATTTAAGAGATTGATGATTTCATCGCGTACCAAATATTTAATTTCTTTCTTCTCAGCAATCATTTTGCGTATAAGAGTAGATGAAATATTTAAGATGGGATTATCTAAAATGGTGATATTTGGATGATCCGGAAACGGATTTTTAAAAACGTGCTTGCGTTTGAATACAATAATTGGGTAGTCGAGTATCGATTCCACTGATTTCCATTTCGGTAAATCTTCAAGTGTATCGCTTCCCATCACAATCGAGTATTGAAACGGGGATTCATCTTTGCTGAGTTCTTCTAAGGTTTGAAATGTGTAAGAGGGAAGAGGAAGGTTAAATTCAATGTCAGAGGCCTTCATATGTGGATTGTCACTTATAGATTCTCTTACCATTTCCAAACGCAATTCCGCCTGCATCAATTCGTCTTTTTCTTTAAACGGATTTTGAGGAGAAACTACAAAATGTACCGATTCAATTTCAGTTTCATTTAAGATGTATTGAGCTATGCTAAGGTGTCCCATGTGTATGGGGTTGAAAGAACCGAAAAACAATCCTACTTTCATGTGTTTTTGTGAATAAAAGAGTTAACAATAGATTCAGCTTTTTCAAGCGTTTCTTCAAGTTTGTCGTTTACTAGAACAATGTCGTATTTATTTTCAAATTTCAATTCGTGTTTCGCTTTATCAATACGCATTTGCAATTGGTGTTCCACTTCAGTACTGCGTTTACGCAAACGGTCCATTAGAATTTCAATGCTAGGAGGACGAAGGAAGATTGAAAGGGCATTATCGCCAAATTTTTCCTTGATGTGAACTCCTCCAACCACATCCACATCGAATATAACGGTTTTGCCTTCAGCCCATAGGCGCTCAACTTCACTGTTTAGGGTTCCATAAAGAATACCATTGTACACTTCTTCGTGTTCAAGGAAGGCATTGTCTTTAATTTTCTGTTTAAAATCTTCTGTTTCTAAAAAATAGTATTCCTTGCCATTGGTTTCATTTGCACGCGGCTTGCGGGTGGTGGCGGAAACAGAGAAACCCAGTTCAGGAATAATCGACAAGAGGTGATTAACCACAGTCGTTTTACCGCTTCCAGAGGGTGCTGAAAAAATGATTACTTTATTCAAATCGAATTACAATATTACCAATATTTAGCAAAAGAACTTGTATAATCACTAAAAGGTTTTTTTGAAATAGAACTCTCCGTTTTTAGCGTAGAAACTATCTAAGTCATTTTCTTCAATAAATAGACCAGAAAAAGTTCCTTTGTATAAATAACTCAATGAGTCTTTTTCGCTTAAATAGAACTCGCCTTCACTTAGTCTATAGTAGTTTTCAGAACTGTCTTCATAAGAAATATTAATTTGCGACCATGTGTTTCTATCAATTGTGTAGGTTTTACCCGTTTCAATTCTTTTGTATAATCTGAATATAAAACTTTCATTGTAATCAAAAGAACGATGAAATTGAAAACTTACAGCTAGATTGTCCCACGACAAACCGTATAAAGGTGGTCTGTAATCTTTTTGAACACCGTCTTGGTTGTAGGCAACATGAATTTGGTCACCTTTGGGTTTATCAGTTTTCTTTTTGCATGAGAACAAAAATGGAGAGCAAATAAGAATGAATGCAAATAGTTTCAGGATTTTCATACTGCTAAAATAAGAATAAATTAGTATTTGTTATCTTACTTTTCACTAAATCTGTTTTTTAATACTCATTTATATATCCAAGCCGAATTATCATCAATGAAAATGAATGACTAACTGAATTTTGAACTGAAAAATAATGATGGATAAGACAAAGCACCTGTTCATGGATTGTGGTGACGCGGTGTTCGAGTAAATCGGGGACCCAATGATACAGCTTCGCTGGATAGCGGAGATCGGCTCAATAGGGTCGATTTACCGAACATCGTGGTAAGGCTCTGCCTAACAATGCATGCAGGTGCAAGGTTTTCTTTTGCTAACTTTTCTTTGCCAAAAGAAAAGATAGTGCGGCCCGCTGCACAAGCGGAGAGAATATGTTAGAAGTTCTAAGCTTGAAATTCAACGGAACAATGTAAGAAGAAGAAAACAAAAGCAGAATTTCATTCGCCAGAGACGAATGTTATAAGGAAAACGCTTAAAGAGAATCGAGATGCTCTTTCGAAGAATGATCTTTTTGAAAACGAATGAATATGGGATTTTTGAGCTAAACGATAAAGCTGAATAGGACACGGCACCTATTCATGAATTGCGGTGACGCGGTGTTCGAGGAAATCAGGGACCCAATGAGACAGCTCCGCTGGATAGCGGAGATCGGCTCAATAGGGTCGATTTACCGAACATCGTGGCAAGGCTCTGCCTAACAATGCATGCAGGTGCAAGGTTTTCTTTTGCCATCTTTTCTTTACCAAAAGAAAAGATAGTGCGGCCCGTTGCAAAAGCGGAGAAATAAACTTAAAAGCATTATGTTCGAGATTTTACGCAACACCAAAAGAAAATGAAAACAAAAAGCAGAATCTTATTAGCCAGAGACGAATGCTGAAAGGAAAATGCTTAAAGAGAACCGAAATGCTCTTTCGAAGAAGTAGCTATTTAATATTAGTTATAAAAAAACCCGCTGAAAGGCGGGTTTTTAAAATTATGCTTGTGGTTTACTTTCTTCTTGTTCTGGTTTAGGTAGCAATACCTTCCTCGACAATCTAAGTTTACCCGTTTTCTTATCTATCTCAACAAGTTTTACTTTAACAGTTTCTCCTTCTTTGAATACACCTTCCATTTTTGGAATACGCTTCCAGTCGATTTCACTGATATGCAATAAACCGTCTTTACCTGGCAGAATTTCAATGAAAGCACCAAATTCAACTATGCTTCTTACTTTTCCTTCATATACTTCACCCACTTCAGGAACAGCAACTATTCCTTTAATGATTTTAAGGGCAGCATTCATGTTTTCAGCGTTACTTGAAAGGATTTCAACAATACCAAGGTTATCTACTTCTGTAATTGAAATTGTAGCTCCTGTATCTTTTTGAATACCTTGAATTACTTTTCCTCCAGGTCCAATAACTGCACCAATTTGATCTTTGTCAATTGTTAAACGCTCAATTCTAGGCGCATTTGGTTTGTAATCAGTATTTGGTTGATTAATGGTTTTGTTCATTTCGTTTAAGATATGAGCTCTACCTCTTTTCGCTTGGTCGAGAGCTTCTTCAAGCATTTCCCATCTCAAACCGTTTATTTTGATGTCCATTTGGCAAGCGGTAATACCTTTATCGGTTCCAACCACTTTGAAATCCATATCTCCAAGATGGTCCTCGTCGCCAAGGATATCAGTAAGGATCTTGTATTTTCCAGTAGACTCGTCGCTTATCAATCCCATAGCAACACCACTCACACCACTTTTTACTTTAATACCTGCATCCATAAGTGCTAAACTAGCTGCACAAACAGTTGCCATACTACTCGAACCGTTTGATTCTAAGATATCACTTACTATACGAATAACGTATGGGTTTTCTTCAGCGTTAGGCAATGCTTTTCGAATACCTCTAAGCGCTAAGTTACCGTGACCTATTTCTCTTCGTCCTGGTCCGCGATTTGGTCTTACTTCACCTGTTGAATACGCAGGGAAATTGTAGTGCAACATTAGACGGCTATAACCAGAAAGCATAGGGGCATCTAGCAATTGTTCATCTAATTTACCACCTAAGGTAATAGTTGTAACAGATTGAGTTTCTCCACGAGAGAAAACAGCAGAACCGTGAGCAGCTGGTAAATATCCAACTTCAGTCCATATTGGACGAACTTCATCAAGAGCTCTACCGTCTAAACGAATACTTTCATCAAGTATCATTTTTCTCATAGCTTCTTTTTCTACTTCATGGTAGTATTTTTTAGCTAAGAATTCTTTCTCTTTCAATTCATCTTCAGAGAGGGTTTCTAGATATTCGTCTATGATGGCTTTAAAGTTCTGGCTTCTTTCTGATTTAGGAGCACCACTTTTAGCTACAGCATAAACTTTATCGTATGTTAAATCCCAGATGGTTTTTCTGAGTTCTTCATCTTTTTTCTCATGGTTGTATTCACGAGTAGGTTTTCTACCACCCATTTGTTCACAAAGGTCCCATTGCATTTGACATTGACGCTTAATGGCTTCATGTGCAAATTTGATGGCTTCAACCATATCGGCTTCACTAACCTCGTCGCATTCACCTTCAACCATATTAATATCTTTAGCCGTACCAGAAACAATAAGTTCCATACTAGCTTTTAAGAGTTCAGGTTCAGTAGGGTTTATAACGAGTTGGCCGTCGATTTTAGCCACGCGTACTTCTGATATTGGTCCTTGGAAGGGAATATCACTTACCATAAGAGCAGAAGAGGCCGCAAGACCAACAAGGCAATCAGGTGGGAAGTTTGTGTCACTACTCATCAACATCAGTGCAACTTGAGTATCAGCGTGGTAGTCTTCAGGGAAAAGCGGGCGTAATGCTCTATCAACGATTCTAGAAATAAGGATTTCGTAGTCGGTTAATCTTGCTTCACGTCTGTGGAAACTACCGGGTATTCTACCAACAGCCGCGAATTTTTCTTGATAATCTACAGATAGTGGAAGAAAGTCCACGTTTTCTTTAGCCTCTTTGTTGGAAACGACAGTAGCTAAAATCATGGTATCACCATATTTAAGAACTACACTTCCGTTTGCTTGTTTGGCTAATATACCTGTTTCAATTTCGATGGATTTACCGTTACCCATATCGATGGAACTACGGAATCCTTGAGGTTTATTTGACATATAATTAATTATTTTTCTTTAAAACTTACTTTTCAAAAAGCAAAAAAAGCCCACGAAAATCGGGGGCTTTTTTATAAAATGTTTAAAGTAAGCGAATTACTTTCTGATGCCTAAGGCTTTGATAAGGTCACGGTATTTGAAGATATCTTTTTTAGCTAAGTAGTCTAAAAATGCTCTTCTTTTACCTACCAATTTTACAAGGCTTAACTCAGAAGCAAAATCTTTAGGATATTGTTTCAAGTGTCCAGTGATAAAATTGATTCTTTCGGTGAATAACGCAATTTGAGCTTCAGTAGAACCCGTGTTGCTTTCTGAGCCACCGAATTTCTTAAAAATATCTTTTTTCTCTTGTGATGATAAATGCATAGTCGGTATATTTATGCTTCAGCTTTAACAACTGAAACAAATGATCTGTTATTTTTTGATTTATTGAATTTTACAATACCGTCAGTAAGAGCGAAAAGAGTGTGGTCTTTACCAATTCCTACATTTTCTGAAGGGTGGTGTTTAGTACCTCTTTGTCTTACGATGATATTTCCCGCTTTAATAACTTGTCCGCCGTAAATTTTTACGCCAAGTCTCTTACTATGCGATTCACGTCCGTTTTTCGAACTTCTGCTCCTTTTTTGTGTGCCATTTCCTAAATTTGAATTATGCGTTAATGGATTCGATTAATACCTTAGACAAATACTGTCTGTGGCCATTTTTCTTTTTATAACCTTTTCTACGTTTTTTCTTAAAAACGATGATTTTGTCGTCTTTTAAATGCTCCATTACTTTACCAGTAACAGAAGCTCCTTTTATGCTAGGCAGTCCTACAGATATTTTACCACTGTTATCAAGCAACATCACTTTATCAAAAGTAATAGATGATCCCTCATCCCCGCTTAATCGGTGGGTGTAAATATATTTGTCTTTTTCAACTTTGAACTGCTTGCCAGCAATCTCTACAATAGCGTACATGCTTTAAAAAAATTTGGACTGCAAAATTAGGGCTTTTTATGGTATTTGCAAATAATACTTCCAAAATATTTTGATTGCTTTATTCTCATTCCTCTTCCCAGCAGTTTTTATTGCCCAAAAATAGGTTCTAAGATAGAAATATCATTGATTGTGAGGTATTTATGTTTTCCTCCTGAATATCTTATTAGAATACCTTTTTTTAGTTCAATCGGTGGCTTGGCATCCAAACTTCCAGGAACTTTGTATTGATAATCTCCACCTCCAATTTCTGATTCAGTTTTTATATCAAAATACAAATTGACAATTTCGCCTTTTTTTAACTCCGCTTTCGTGTCGGAGTGAAAGCTGTCTATTGAAACAAATAATTGATCTATTTTTCCATCAGCCCATCCACTGTCTAATTCAATTTGAAAATCTCTCCGTGCTTTTACTTGAATGCTGTAATGGGCAACAACGGGACTGCCAGGTAATCCACCATAAATAACTTGTTTCTCCGTCTTCAAGACTTTAAAATCGCGATTTTTGTCTTTGACACATTCAAATGACAAAACAAGTAATGAAAGCAGAAGCAGTGGAATGTATTTCATGTTATTGAAGGTTCAAATATAATACCAAGTATGAAAACAATAGTTGAGTGCAAAAAAAAAGGTCTCTACCGAAGCAGAGACCTTTTCACCTTTTATTTTATATTATGTTAAACAATTAGTTTGTAACGGTAATCTTACTAGTTGAAGTTACACCGTTAATAGTAACTTTTACCATGTAAATACCTTTTGCATGATTGTTCAATTGGATTGTTGTGCTTCCTTCATTGGTATTCTTAGCAAATACTTTCTCACCAATTACATTGAATACTTCAATTGACATTGGGTTATTCGCCTCGTTGGTCACATTGAATGTTCCACTGTTTGGATTTGGGTAGATGCGAACACCATTGTTGTTAGCGATTGTTTCAATTCCAGTAGTAGCACTGATACGTTTAGTGATTTCACAATCGCAACCTGCAGCGTTAGTCGCTTTCATGGTTACGTTAAAGTTGCCACTGTATAAGTATTGGTAAGTAGGACTAGTTTGTAAAGAAGTTCCACCTTCACCAAAGAACCACTCGTATTTAGAATAAGAGCTGTTGCTAGGGGTGAAGCTCGCTTCGTTGAATCCTAATTCTTTGTAGTTAAAGTCGCAAATTGGAGCTTCACTAACAGTAATTGTTTTGCTAGTTGTATCGCTACATCCACCGATATAAGAAGCTACTAGTGAAACTGTATATGTAGTAGTTGTTGTTGGGTTGTACAAACGGATTGGAGTTCCTAATGTGCTATTCGTTCCATTTCCGAAGTCCCAATTGTATTGAATATTACCGATATCACCTTTAGACAAGTTAACAAAGTTTGCATTTTCACCAGAGCAAATGTCTTGAACAGTGAAATCAGCTTGAGGTTGGATAAGAACAGTAACTACTTTAGATTCAGTAGCGACACAACCGTTGCTGTATTCAGCTTTCAGACTAACGTTAAATGGACCTTCATACGGCCATGTACGAGTTATGTTTTTCTGAGTTGAATTAAATCCATCACTAAAGTTCCAAGTATAAACTGGGTTAGGTAGGACTTCGAAAGTTGTATTGGTAAATACAGTAGGGATCTTACCACAGAATTGGTCACCAGAGAACTCTGGATTAGGAGTAGGTTTAATTGTAACATTCTTAGTGATAGAGTCTCTGCAATCAAATTCAGACACTGCTAATAATTTAACAGCATAAGTACCTGGAGTTTCATACGTATGATTACCATCAAATAATGTAGAGTTGCCACCATCACCAAATGACCAGTAAGCACCTTGAGAACCAAGAGCGATAGTAGACGTATTTGGCATAGATACTTCTGATTTAGCACAAACAGGAGCTAAAGGTGCTGCGAAGTTTGGAACAGGTCTAGCGAATGTATAAGCATTCTTAACCAATTTAGACACACATCCATTAGCAGATGCAGTAAGTGTTACTTTATAACCACCAGGAGCAGCATATAAGTGAGAAGGATTAGTTGCAGTACTATGAGGAGAATTGTCACCAAAATCCCAATCGTAAGTTAATACACCATTTCCAATTGTTGTTTGGTTTTGGAAATTAACCGCAATACCTTCACATTTATTGTTTGCTCTAAATCGAGTAGTTGGCACTTCACCTACTTCCACTTGAATAGTAGTGTCGTGCACGACATTCCAAGGGAAACTTGTAGCTACAAGTTTTACTTGATATACACCAGTATTTTTATACTCATGCACAGGTGATTTAGAGTCAGAACTATCACCATCACCGAAATACCACATGTAGTTTGCATTGCCAGAATGAATAACAGTTGTATTATCAAAAAGAATCACGTCACCTAAACAGATAGATGAAGGGAATTTGAAGTCAGGCCAAGGTGTTGGGGCAATAACAACAGTTCTTGTAACCGTAGAATCACAATAATGTGGACCTAAATCAGAATATGTTAGTGCAAATGTGATAAAGCTATCTAAGTATTTTGTTTGAGGCACATAAGTAATAGTGGCTGCAGATCCATTGAAAGGATAGGCTACCGTATAATCTGCAGGGTCTACTACAGCTCCATAACGGGTAGTAGCTTGTACACCATTAATTACCCAAGTACTCGCATGGTCGTTGTATGAAAAACCTGTTGGAGGAGCTAACTCATAAATGATGGTATTTCCAACTTCAGTAATGTCTGGAGTGGTAACATCGCCGACCCTAAATTGACCTTCGAATGTTGAACCTTTGACTACATCGGCTCCGATTGGTCGAGGATTAACAGTAACCACCAAAGGAACCCTTGTAGGATTTGTGCATTGCTTTTTAAGTAATAATTCAACGTTTGCAGACCAGGTTGTATATGTGCCTTGAGTTCCAAATAGTCCATAAATACAAATTCTTCCAGAAACTGTTGCATCTGAGTTCGTTGCAGTTACAACCCCCATTTTGAAGCATGATGTCCCCACCAGTGCCGTTCACAACATCAGTTGTGTAATAGAATCCATATTTTTGACCACCTGTTAAGAATAAGTTATTAGCAGCAATTCGAGCAAATTGATTACCACCATTTGTGAAATAATCTATTTTTCCGCTGTTAATTAAAAAGTCCATGCACTTGCATTTGTTTCAAAGCCTTGATGTGTTCCAGTTTTATAATAGAATCGGAAGTCGGTATTACTACCGTTATTGAAATTGGGGTTTAACTTAAAAGTTAAGCTATCTAAATTGGTTGAATTAATGACATCAACATCAAACATTGCTCCATTTGCATTTGAAATGTCATTACTCAATGGAGTTGTTCCTCCAAATGTGGTTAAAAAGCCTTGATGTATTACCTAGTTTTAATGCTTATTGCATAAAAGGTTTTAGTGGCAGTGATAAAAGGTCCTGAATTGATTTTCCAATACCTAAAATTGGACCTCCAGAACTTTGTTCATACCACAAAACTGAATCAGCTGAATTGTTTGGTGTTGCACTGAGAGTAGGTCTTCCATTACCACATTGGGTATAACTGTTGGTAGTGGGAGGAGTTGGATTACCCATAAAATTAAGAACATAGTTCAATGTATCATTTGCATCTATTGAATCTAAATTGCCATTAGGTAAACTTGTCCAAAATTTAAAATTGTATGTTGTGCTATTCGTGAATGAAAAATTTGGATTAATCACAATTGTGGTGTCTTTAGCAGATGCTAAATTTGCGTAAACTTTAATTGGACTTTGCAAGTTGCCATTCAAAGACCAATTAAGATCAACACTATCAATTTTAATTTTTCCAAAATTAAAAATTCTTGCCGTTAAAGGTTGAGAATTGTTACATAAATTGAAATCTGTAGTGCCAGCAACACCTGCATCATGGTTTACACTAGGTCCACTTATAATTTGAATCTCTCTCCAATTAGGATTAGAAGTTTGACCTGTTCCAGTCATCCTGATATTAGTTAACTTAAGTCGACTAGTTGTCACAGTGGCAAAAGTTGCAGAATCTAAGCATTGTTGTTTAATTGCAATAGTTGCCCAATACGCATATGTTGACCCATTCCAATAGTAAACATCGCATCCAGTCATATTTCTTGAGGTAGCATTAGCATTGTGAAACACTATTTTGTTAATGCTTTTAACTGAAGTCCAAGTCCATACCATTTCATCTGTACTTGCCGGAGGATTTTGGGTCCAAATAAAAGCTTCTTGTGTGTTGCAAGCTGAATTTACACCATCATTGATTTGGGTCCAATTCCAACCTCCACCACTAGTTGTTCCACCTTGAGTTGTAGTGCATGTAGGTGTTGCAGAAGGCGCTAAATTGATTTGACTAAACAAATTTGAACTTCCTAAGAAGAAAAATATGAATAAATAGAGAAATTGTTTGTAGATTTTTTTCATAATGCGTTGCAATTAAAATTTAATAATTAGGACCCAAAACTAATTTTTTTATAATACATTTCAAAGAATTGCACAATAAAATTGAAATAATTTGACAAATAATTTACAGGTTATGATACAAAACAATGAAATACATGTTCTAAGTCATTGTTTTTAAGGCGGTTATTCCTGCCTCGTGTCCTTTATTCCCATGTTTTCCACCACTTCGTGCTTGAGCTTGCTCTAAAGTGTTGGTTGTTAATACTCCAAACACTACTGGTACGTGGTGTTGCAGGCCTAAATTCATTATGCCATTTGCAACAGCTTGGGAAATAAAATCAAAATGAGGAGTTTCCCCTTTTATGACACAACCAAGACAAATTACTGCATTTGGTTTGTTTTTGACGATAGATTGTTGAGCTCCAAATGGCAATTCAAAACTACCTGGTACATATGTTATTTTAATGTTCTCAGGTTTTGCTTTTGCCAACGTTAGTTTTTCAAGACATCCATCTAGTAATGCATTTGTAATATCAGAATTCCATTCAGAAACCACAATGCCAAAGATTTTGTCTTCGGCATTCGGAATGTCTTCAATAGACTCATTGTTCGAATTATCGAAACGAGTAGCCATTTTTAATATTCTCCAAGTTTAGCTTTAGCTCTAGTGATATATTTATCTATATCCTGAGTGCCTTCAACGTCTTTATGGTCTTTTTTGAGTTTTTCGTACACATCAAGTGCATTTTTCCAGTCACCCTTCTTTTCGTATACGCGAGCTGCTTTTTTGTACCACCAAACTTCAGAAAAATCTGTTTTTGCATTCTTGGCAGCTTTCAAATAGTTTTTTAACCCTTCGTCTAAGTTTTTATTCTCTATGTAGGCATCTCCAAGTAAACCTGTTGCTTGGTATTTCATGATTTGATCATCAAAATCAACATCCTTTAAGTATTCAATAGCTTTGGTGTAATTTCCCAAGTTTAAATAAGAAGCTCCAGCCATATATGAAGCTAATTCTCCAGATTTAGTGCCACTGTATTTTTCTGCTAATTTAGGAGCATCCTTAACAACCAATGCAAATGAATCGTTATCAAAGTTTTCTTGTGTGATGTAAATAGCACCTAAAGCTTCTTTTTCTAGAGGCATTTTATAAAAGTATTGATATGATAAATATGCTATAACAGCAACAATAACAAATGTTAAACCGTATACCAAAGCTTTATTCTGTGAATTAAGCCATTTTTTTATACCATCTACAAAAAGATTAAAACTGGAAGGACCAGACTCGGTTTCTTCTTGTTCAATATAGTCTTCTTGTTCTTCGTTTTCAATGATTTCGTTGTCGCTCATTTGTATTTAATTTAATGAAAAGGGCTGCGAAAATAATACTTTTTATGATTAATCCATAATGTAAGGATAATTTCCTTCATACACATCTGTATAGAGTTCAGATGGGTCAGGATAATCTGAATTCTCGGCAAATTCAACCGACTTAGCAACTCGCTCTAATATTTGGTCTTCCATTGCTTCTAGCTCAGCCTCTGTGGCGAACTTCTGCTTCAATATTGTCGCTTTTGATGTTTCTAATGGGTCAAGAGTTTTATAATGCTCCACTTCTTCCTTTGAGCGGTATGAAGCTGGATCACTCATACTATGTCCACGATATCTGTATGTTTTAATTTCTAAAAATGTTGGTCCTTCACCTTTTCTTGCTCTCTCTGATGCCTCAAAAATGGCATCGTGAACTGTTTCACAATTCATGCCATCAACTTGAAATGAAGGCATATCATATGCTGAACCAATTTTGTATATGTCTTTTACATTGGTTGTTCTTTCAACAGATGTTCCCATGGCATAATCGTTGTTCTCACAAATAAATACAACAGGAAGTTTCCACAACATTGCCATATTAAACGCTTCATGCAAGGCTCCTTGTCTAACAGCTCCATCTCCCATAAAAGTTAAACACACATTTTTTGTGCCTTTATATTGTTCAGCTAATGCTATTCCAGCTCCCATTGGTATTTGAGCTCCAACAATTCCGTGCCCTCCAATAAAGTTGTGTTCTTTGCTAAACATATGCATGCTACCACCTTTTCCCTTTGTACAACCAGTGATTTTACCATAGAGTTCGGCCATAACTGCATCAGGACTAACACCTAGTGCTAAGGCGTGACCATGGTCGCGATATGCTGTGATAAATTTGTCATCTTTAGTTGTGGCAGTTATCATTCCAGCAACAATAGCCTCTTGTCCTATATATAGGTGACAGAAACCTTTAATTTTTTGTTGCCCATATAACTGAGCACATTTCTCCTCAAATTTTCTTACCAATAACATTATTTCGTACCACTTGAGGTAAGTTTCCTTATTAAAATTTACTTTTGCAGCCTTGGCCATGATTTTTCTTAAATATTGGCAAAAGTAATCAAATATTTTGAGCATACAAAAAAGTGAAAATTCAACAATTAAGTCTACATAATTTCAAGAATCATTCAGGCGTAAAATTTGATTTTGATGCTGATATTACTTGTATTACAGGGGATAATGGAAAAGGTAAAACGAATATCCTCGATGCTATTTATATGCTAAGTACATGTAAAAGTTATTTCAATCCAATCGATTATCAATTGATTTTACACGAAACTGATTTAGCTTCCATTAATGCAAAATTTACTTTAGATAAACCAATTGATTTGCAATTAATTCTTGAAAAAGGCAAAAAAAGAAATTAAAGAAAAATGATAAGCTCTACGATAAACTAATCTATCACATTGGCCTGATCAATGTTGTCATGATTACACCTGATGATATTGAGCTTGTTATTGGTCACAGTGATGTTCGACGCAAATTTATTGATATCTGTATCAGTCAGACAGATCGTGTATACCTAAACACACTCAACGAATATCAAAAGACACTTGAACAGCGCAATAGCCAATTGAAACTTTTCTCTCGACATAAGCACTTTGATGAAATTATTATTGAAAGTTACAATTCAAAATTAATTCCTGCGGCAAATTACATACACAAGAAACGGTCAGAAATACTTGCAATCTTAAATGAAAGTTTCACAACCATATATTCTGAACTCACCAGCAATAACGAATCTTTAAATTTTAAGTACAGCAGCCAATTGAATGATCAAGATTATTCAGAATTGTTGAAAGACTCCATTCAAAAGGACTTAGTTTTAGAACGCACTACTATCGGCGTGCATAAAGATGATATTGTTTTTGAAATAGGAGACTATCCTCTTAAGAAGTTTGGATCCCAAGGTCAGAGTAAGGCATTTATTATTGCCTTCAAACTCTCCCAATTCAAACTTTTTAATCAACTTTTAGGTTCTAAACCTATATTACTCTTGGACGATATGTTTGAAAAAATTGATGAAAATAAAGCTCAAAAACTAATTGACTTGCTTGATTCAGAGGAGTTTGGTCAGATAATTATCACTGACACGCATTCAGATCGAGTAAAGAAACATTTTGAGAATGGAAAGAAAAATATCAAATTCGTAGACTTATAATTCACAATGCAAAAGAAACCAAATCATCTATTCACAATTGAAGAAGCTCTCAAACTCGTGGTGTCTGATAAACGCATTAAAAAAGGATTTGACCAAAGCGTAATTAAACAGGAATGGGCTAAAATAATGGGAGAAGCTATTTCAAAACACACTACTGGTTTATATTTAAACGGAACAGAACTTATTGTTTACTTTAACTCCTCTATCGTTAAAAACGAAGTGATTTATCACAAAGAAAAAGCAATAAATTTGATAAATGAATCACTGGGTTACGAAGCTATCACCGATTTGAAAATTAAATAAATGCAGATCAAAATATCTGATAAAAAGGCTATTTTGATTTTGGTGATTGTTTATCTAGTAGGTATTCTTGGGTTTTTGGTCCCTCAAACGAGAATGCTTATGTCCAAACTAATATGGGTAAATATTGTGTTTTCCGCTGTTTTATTATTCTCCTTTCACAAAAGCTGGAGTTTTGATTTTTCTGTTGCGTTACTCAGTATAGGATGCATTGGTTTTTTTATTGAAGTTATCGGTGTGAAAACAGGTTTTATCTTTGGTCGATATCAATATGGAAGTATTCTAGGATGGTCAATTTTAGATACGCCACTTATAATGGGACTTACTTGGATAACAACCACTTATATTTCTAGGCAAATTGCAGAGAAAATGGTCAAGTCAAAATGGTTGATTGCTCTTACTTCAGCCAGTTTCATGATCGGCTTAGATTTCTTTATTGAGCCCTTTGCCATTGCGAACAAAATGTGGTTATGGGATATTGGTTATGTCCCATTGCACAATTATGCCGGCTGGTTTCTTTGTGGTTTTATTATTCAGTTGGCATTTGTGAATTCTGTTAAACTTTCGAAAAACAAACTTGCTTTGCCATTATATATCATTCAACTCTTGTTTTTTGCGATTACCGGTCTTGTTCTATAGACTTGTTTTCAATTTCTGTGTTTAGTATTGGCAGATTCTGATGCTTAATTATTCGAATTACTTGAACGATAAAATAAAAGAACAAGTAAACTGCAGGCAAGAAATGCAATTGATTAATATGGCTGATTTCAACTAGCTTCCCCAAAGGAATTACTAATAAAATCAGTAATGTAAATTCTAGACTAGAAATTGAACTATTTTTATCAATACTAATCAGACGCAAACTAATTAAGGTTAATACATCGTATATTAGGTGATGTCCAAAACAAATGCTACAAAGTGAGCTAATGAAAATTAAATACTGCCAAGTGAATTTCTTTCTGTACATCCATATAAATACAAAAGGAACTAGAGGTAGTATTATACGCACTAAAATCATAAAAGGACCCGAGGAAACGGATTCAGATATCTTAAACAACTGTGACACAGGTATTGAAATAGATGTTGCTATAATTGCTAGTCCATTGTTACTGATGTCCTGATGTAGATAATTGTTCATCAATTGCATGCTGTTTAACCACGATTGGATATGTGTTTGAGCATTCATGTCTAGTATCAATAGTATAGCATTAAGTAATACGGATAGTCCAATCCATATTGAAACAATTTTGTATTCTTTTTTGTAAAGTAAGTATAAGCCAAAAGGAATTAGTAAAGTGTATTTAAATGAAATAAAACCCAGTAATAATCCAGGAAGCAGACTTAAGTTTTTTCTTTCAATTAATACTAATACATACATAGCAAGCGCAAATACTTGTAACATTGGCTGGCCTGTATCTAATGCATACCAAGTGCCTCTGAACGCCATAATTCCAAGAACAATGTATTTAACGGACAAGTTTTGGTTGAGTTTACTTATACTCCAAATAATAAGACCAATAGCGAAAATGTTTAATATCCATTGTAACCAAATAGCTACTTTGAAGCTCAAAAGCGAATACAAACCGAAAAATGCAACAAATTGTGGCGGATATAATGGAGTGGAATACACCCCATTTTCAATCATTTTCCAATCGTGATTCTCAGATTGAATAGGTTCCCACAATTTTTTTTGATCCTCATAACTATATGGGTCCATTCCATTCCAATAGGCTTCTGCACTTAAATAGCAACCTCTGAAATCAATAGGTTCATAAGGGGTTGAAATGAAATTGATGAGCCATTTTCCAGTATTTAATAATGCAAATACAATTAAAATAGACAGCAATATTTTTGAGCGGAGGTTCAAAATTATTTTACAAATCAAATCAATAATTCTTAAATTCGTGCATTCACATCTTTTATTGGATACTATGGCACTGAAAATTGGAGACACCGCACCAGATTTTACTTTATACAACACGGATAGAACTGAAACTACTTTATCGCAACTGAAAGGAAAGCAAGTCGTGTTACTCTTTTTCCCTTTTGCATTTAGTTCCACTTGTACGGCAGAGTTGTGCAGTGTGAGAGATGATATTAATAACTACAAAGATTTAAATGCTGAAGTTATTGGAATCTCAAACGATGCTATGTTTTCTTTAAAACGATATAAAGAAGACCAAAACTTAAATTTTTTACTTCTAAGCGATTACAATAAAACAGTTTCTGAAGATTATGACACCTTGTATGATGAATTTATTTTAGGGACTAAACGTGTTACAAAACGCGCTGCATTTGTAATTGATGAAGATGGAAAAATAAAATATGCAGAGATATTGGAAAATTCAAGCGATATTCCCGACCTGAACAAGATTAAAGAACTATTAAAATAAGACTAAAATGACTACAGTAATTATTATAATCATGATAATTTTGGGTTTGATACTCATCTTGCTCGAATTATTTGTAACTCCAGGTTTTATTACTGGTGCCTTAGGTGGTATAGCTTGGCTTTATGCGCTTTATCATATTTATAATGCTTACGGGACAACCTCAGGTCATTTGGCTTTAGCAGGCCTTATACTTTTGTTGATAGCATGTATCATTATTGCTGTTAAAAGTGGGATGTGGGACAAAGTTTCTTTGCATAAAAATACCGAAGGGAAAGTCAATATATTACCGAATGTAAAAATTGGAGACTCAGGAAACACAATTAGTTCTTTGCGCCCTATGGGTAAAGTGACTTTTGATGGATTAACTGTTGAAGTATCTACTTCAGGTGAATTCATCGAATCAGGAGCTTTTGTGGAGATAATAAAAATTGAAAACAACAAAATATACGTAAAACAAATTTCATCATGATACTACTTCAACAAAATATTTCAAGTATTCCCTTTGGGATTGGTGGAATAATAGGAATCGTAATTGTATTCTTCTTATTTCTGTACTTCGTTCCACTTGGATTGTGGTTTTCTGCAATTCTATCCAAAGTAAAAATATCCTTATTGGATCTTATCTTTATGAGATGGAGGAAGGTGCCACCAGAGATTATTGTCAAAGGTATGGTAAATGCCACTAAAGCAGGCTTGGTTATCAATAGTGATATGTTAGAAGCGCATTACCTCGCTGGAGGAAATGTGATGAAAGTTGTGGCAGCGCTTATAAGTGCAGACAAAGCTAATATTCCTCTTGATTTTAACGCAGCAACAGCTATTGATTTGGCTGGAAGAGATGTGTTTGATGCGGTTCAAATGAGCGTAAATCCTATGGTTATCGATACACCTCCAGTTTCTGCAGTTGCAAAAGATGGAATTCAGTTAATTGCAAAAGCTAGAGTAACTGTTCGAGCTAATATTTCTCAATTAGTTGGAGGAGCGGGAGAGGAAACGATTTTAGCGCGTGTAGGTGAAGGTATTGTAACTACAATTGGTTCAGCAATGAACCATAAAGAAGTGCTCGAAAATCCAGATAGAATATCAAAAGGCGTTTTGTCAAAGGGATTAGATGCTGGTACAGCGTTCGAAATCCTGTCAATTGATATTGCAGATATTGATATTGGCGAAAATATTGGAGCAAAACTACAAATGGACCAAGCTGAAGCTGACAAAAATATTGCACAAGCTAAAGCTGAAGAACGTCGTGCAATGGCAATCGCTCTTGAACAAGAGATGAAAGCAAAAGCACAAGAAGCAAGAGCATCAGTAATTGAGGCTGAAGCAGAAATTCCAAAAGCAATGAGTGAAGCATTCCGCAGTGGAAATATGGGAATTATGGACTACTATAAAATGAAAAATATTATTTCCGATACCGAAATGAGAGATGCTTTCTCTAAACCACCAAAAAAGGATAATTAATTTATTAGCTTCAATTAAATAGAAGCTAATAAGAATACTATATATTCAGCGAAGAAAAACATCCAATAAGTTTTGTAAAATCTGCGCAAGGATTTTTCGTCACTTTTATTCGACTTTATGAAATAAGTCAGAAAGGTGAAGAATACAATTATATGTCCGTAAAAGAGTATGTCATACCTTGAAAAATTTCTCTCAAGTTGAGTGCCGAAATAAACTATACAGCATATATACGCACTACTCACTAATCCAAATCCTATATTCAGAACAGTTTTACTGCTGTAGAGTATAGGAAGACTTTTTAGTTTGAATAACTTATCTCCCTTAACATCTGGGATGTCTTTAAACCACGCAATTACAACGCTGAAAATGACAACAAAAAACACCAATGCAATGATGTCTCCATTGAGTTTATACGTGTTGTAAATTAGTTTTTGGAAAACTAAAAACCCGCCTAAATTCACCATAACTCCTCTAACAATTGAAATTGATAGAGCGGCTGGAAGATGGTGCTTCCGCAGGTAAAATGGCGGTCGTGAATACCCCCATCCAATACCCATTGATATTATTACAATTGCTAAAAGTAATGGTGATAAGATGCTTGCTAAAATGGAGCAGAAAATAAAACTGGAATACACAATCCATTTGGCATTTTTAACACTCAATTCTCCAGATGCTATGGGTAAAAATGGTTTGTTTATTTTGTCAAGCTCAACGTCTTCAATTTGATTAATGCCTACTATATATAGATTGCAACTTATTCCAATTAAAAGAGCAGTTAACAGTAATAATAAATGTTCACTTTCATTTTCAGCAACCATGGCATACAATGCACTTATGCTTACAACACTGCCTATAATGGTGTGTGGTCTACTGAATTTCCACAAGATTAACGCTGCTTTTCTCATTTTTTAATACGTATAACGATTAAAGGCGCCAGTAAAGGTCCAAGTTTGAATACTTCAACTTTGTTAGAAAATTGGGATGTCATGTTTTGATACTGTTTCAAAGAGCGAGATTTGAATACAGAAACAATTCCATCGAATGTTATGCTAATTAAATTGATTGGAAGGATATAGGTGAATACAAATGTTTTAAAATTAAAACTAGGTAGGAATGGAGTGATAACTAAACATCCAAGTGTCGTTGTAATTAAAACTTGAATCAAACAAAATAAATTAGGTCGCAGTATTTCAACAAAATACGCATCAGTTTTAGATTCAATAATGCATTGTACAATGTCTTCTTTTTTTTTATCTGAAAAGTGATGAAATGCATTGAACATAGTATACGTAACATTCGACTTGAATTTGAATTCGTTCACATCTATTGATTCGTTAATATATTTAACCTGGTCATTGAAAGCTAACTTTGTATTTGGGTATTTGTCGCTTAATATTAGTTGATCAAATGATTGGCTTGCTTTAAATATTGATATTGCTGGTTCACCGCTTCCAGAACACAAGTCAAACAGAGTTGAATACTCAAGGTTCTGTGAATTAATATATTTTATAAATGCATTGTATATTTTGAATTTTGAAACAATATATCCGATGAATGCTGTTTGCATGTTTCGCAATTGCGAAGGAAACCAAGTATAATCTTCTAATTCTTTCAATGAGTATAGTTTAACTTACCCCATTTCAGAAAATCCGGAGAATACACTTCCAAATAAATCTTTAAAACTCACAAGATGTTTCCAATTGATGTTTGCTGAGTTTGCTGTGTTCGCTTAAGCCAAATAGAAGCAATTCCATCATCAAATACGTTTCATTTGCATCTAGTTTTTTGAAATTTGTCGTTACAAATTCACGCAAAGCCGGTAAACTATCCAAGGCTGCATAAAATTCTTCATTGCTACTCATATTAGGCAAATCGATGTGATTACCTTGGTCAAACCATTCAGTAATACTTTGATATGGATTTGGGACTTCTTGATTCTTTTTGCTCTTCGTATTTAGTTTTGGAAATAGTTCACTAAAAACTGTTTTGATCGCATTGCCAACTAAGTTTTGCGCTACTTTATACGGCCCTTCTTGTTCTCCTTCATAAACCATCTCAACTTTTCCTGTAATAGCAGGAATAATACCTTGCAAGTCAGATATCCGTGCTTCAGTTGTTTTATCACTGTTAAACAATGCTCTTCTTTCAGCTGCACTTACTAAGTTTTCATAGGCTGAGATGCTTAATCTTGCCGAAACTCCACTTTTTGAATCAACATACTCACTTTTTCTTGCTTCAAAAACAACTTGCTCTATGATGTTTTCAAGAATTGGAGAAATAGAAACAATACCTTTTTGCTCATCACGGATTTTAGCCTCTTGTCTGGTAATCTGTTTTGCTATTTCAATTGTTTTAGGGTAATGCGTTATGATTTGACTACCTATACGGTCTTTCAATGGAGTAACAATGCTTCCTCGGTTGGTATAATCTTCAGGATTGGCAGTAAAAACAAATTGAATATCTAGTGGCAATCGAATTTTAAAACCTCTAATTTGAATGTCGCCTTCTTGTAAGATATTAAAAAGTGCGACTTGTATTCTTGCTTGTAAATCAGGCAATTCATTGATGACAAATATGCAACGGTTGCTTCTCGGAATTAATCCGAAATGTATGGCCTTTTCGTCTGAATAACTCAATTTTTGATTGATTGCTTTTACAGGGTCAAGGTCACCAATTAAATCTGCAATTGAAACATCTGGTGTTGCTAGCTTCTCTACATATCTTTCGTTTCTCGATAACCATTCAATTTTGGTGCTGTCTCCATCTTGTTCAATGCGCTCTATCGCATATTTTGAAATTGGATTTAAAGGGTCGTCATTAATTTCACTTCCTTCAATAATTGGAATATGTGAATCTAGTAAATTAATCATTTGACGAGCTATTCTCGTTTTAGCTTGACCTCGCAATCCCAACATATTAATACTATGTCCGGAAAGAATTGCCCTCTCAATGTCTGGAATTACAGTGTGTTCGTATCCCAGTATTCCTTCAAAAATATTTTCTTTGTTCTTGATTTTAGAAATCAAATTATCTCGCAATTCATCTTTTATTGATTTGCTCTTATATCCACTTTTCCTTAATTCTCCTAATGTTTGTATTGTATTCACTTTGTATAAGTTTAATATTGTTTCCTTTTGTTATTTTCGAAATCTTTAAATATATATTCACCTAAGCCAGTAAGACTGGAATAAAATGCTTTACCGTTATTGATTTCTGTAAATTCTTCAATGAAGTTTTGCAAATATGGGTCCTTGGCAATCATAAAAGTAGTGATAGGGATTTTTAATCTTCGACAGATTGCAGCTTCATTTAATGTTTTGTTAACTATTTTTCGATCCAAGCCAAAACTATTCATGTAGTATCCACCAGGTTCTTTCAAACAACTTGGCTTTCCATCGGTTATCATAAATATTTGTTTGTTTTTGTTTTTTCTTCTTCTTAATAAATCCTGAGCTAATTGCAAACCAGCTACAGTGTTTGTGTGATATGGACCTACCTTTAAGTATGGTAATTCCTTGAGTTCTATCTTCCAAGCATCATCTCCAAAAACTAAAATATCTAAGGTGTCTTTAGGGTATTTTGTTTTGATTAATTCAGCTAATGCCATGGCGACTTTTTTGGCAGGTGTTATTCTGTCTTCACCATATAAAATCATGGAATGAGAAATGTCTATCATTAAAACAGTGCTTGCCTGACCTTTGTATTCTTTTTCATTTACAACAAAATCCTCATCATTCATCCACGCATTCGTATTTGTTAGAATTCCATGCGCGTTTTTTATCGACTCTGTAATTGCAATTTGAGATAAGTCATCACCAAATTGATAACTGCGTTGTTCTGCTGATAATTCGTCACCAGTTCCACTCAATTTACTTTGATGATCGCCTTTGTTTGATTTTTTTATTTTACCAAAGATTTCATTTAGAGCACTTTTCCGAATGGTTTGTTCCATCTTATCACTCATTTCAAAATCTCCTTTAATCGGGTTTTGTTTGATATATCCTTTAGCTTTTAAGTCTTCAATAAACTGCCCCATGCCATAAGCATTGGTTGTGATATGATGTTCTCGATCGATTTCATTCATCCAGTCAAGTGCTTCGGCCATGTCGCCTGAGGTATGCACTAAAACTTCTTTGAAAATAGAAAAAAGCGTATCAAAAGGACTTTGATTCGATGATTTGTCTGCTTTCTGAAATCTATAACCGCGCATGATTTAATAACAATTTTGTCTATACAATGTTCGTCAATTTTTTTTAATAAATTCGATTGGAAGAATTGATACTCGTATTGAAGCGTTATAAATCAAATAAATATTAAAGTCTCGTGAATTTTATGAAATTGAATTTTCACTAAGGATTCAATACAAGAAATACTTAATTTTGCCGCCATGTATAGAAGTCATGATTGCGGCGAATTGCGAATTGCTGATTCAGGAAAAGAAGTAACACTTGCAGGATGGGTGGCCAAACGAAGAGATTTTGGTGCAATTACATTTATTGACTTGCGTGATCGATATGGCATAACTCAATTGAGTTTTAGCGAAGAAATTGACAATGATTTGCTTCAATTGGCAAGAGATTTAGGTCGTGAGTTTGTTGTGCAAATTAAAGGTTTGGTTACTGAAAGAAGTAATAAGAACCTAAAAATAAATACAGGTGAGATTGAAGTGGTGGTTTCAGAAATGAAGGTTTTAAATAAATCTTTAACTCCACCCTTCACAATTGAAGAAGATACAGATGGTGGAGATGAGCTCCGCATGCAATACAGATATTTGGATTTACGTCGTGATGTTGTGAGAAATAATCTAGTGCTTAGGCATCAAGTATCTAAACAGGTTAGAACATATCTAGATAAAAAATTGTTTATTGAAGTTGAAACTCCAGTTTTAATAAAGTCGACTCCAGAAGGAGCTAGAGACTTTGTGGTGCCGAGTAGAATGAATCCAGGACAGTTTTACGCTTTGCCTCAAAGTCCACAAACTTTCAAGCAATTATTGATGGTAAGTGGTTTTGATCGTTACTACCAAATAGTAAAATGTTTTAGAGATGAAGATTTAAGAGCAGATAGACAACCTGAATTTACTCAGATTGATTGTGAAATGAGTTTTGTTGAACAAGAAGATGTTTTAGAGTTGTTTGAAGGCATGATTCAACATTTGTTTCAAGAGGTGAAAGGTATTGACATCGGTATACTTCCAAGAATGACTTACGATGAAGCCATGCGTTTGTACGGAAACGATAAGCCTGATATTCGTTTTGAAATGACCTTCAATGAAATTAAACCATTAACAGAGGGTCGCAATTTTCAAATTTTCGATCAAGCAGAAGCAGTTTTAGCAATTAATGCCCCAGGGTGTGCTAGTTACACTCGCAAACAGATCGATGGATTAACTGAATGGGTGAAACGCCCGCAAATTGGAGCTAAAGGTCTTGTTTATGTGATGTGCAATGAAGATGGGACTTTCAAATCATCTGTCGATAAATTTTATACTCAAGAAGATTTAAGTGCATGGGCGAATGCTTGTGGCGCGAAAGCTGGAGATCTACTTTTACTATTAAGTGGGGGTATCGATTCAGTTCGCAAGCAAATGTCTGAACTGCGTTTAGAAATGGGAGAGCGCCTTGGATTAAGAGATAGAAGTAAATATAAGGCATTGTGGGTAGTTGATTTTCCACTATTGGAACAAGATGAGGAAACAGGAAAATGGCACGCCATGCATCATCCATTTACAAGTCCTAAAGTTGAAGATATAGAACGATTAGCAAGTAACCCTGGTTCTGTAAGGGCAAATGCGTATGATATGGTTATTAATGGAGTTGAAGTAGGAGGAGGGTCAATTCGGATTCACGATAAGACTGTTCAAAATAAAATGTTTAATGTTTTAGGTTTCACAGATGAAGAAGCACAAGATCAATTTGGATTCCTCTTAAATGCATTCCAATATGGAGCACCACCACATGGAGGAATAGCCTTCGGATTCGACCGATTGTGTACACTTTTTGGTGGAGTAGATGGAATACGTGATTTTATTGCCTTCCCAAAAAATAATCAAGGAAGAGATGTCATGATTAATGCCCCATCTGCAATAGATGATAAACAATTGAATGAATTGGGAATTGATATTAAGCCGAATGCTTAATCTTTAACCGTCGCTAATCTTTTAATATCTTTCACCTCAAATGTGTCAAGTATACTTCTGTGGTATGTGGCTACTATCATCGCTTTTGCTAATTGTTTAATAGAGCAAGCCCATGAAGGAATTAAAACATTAATAATAGGAAATAACCATCCAACATATTTGTAGTATTTGAGTACATACTTTTGCCCCTTAGTAGGCTTTAACATTCCAGGTCTGAAAGCATAAGAATCTTTAAACTTCATTTTTTGTAAATCATTTTCAGTTTTTCCTTTTACCCGAGCCCACATCGATTTGCCTTTTTCTTTGCTATCAGTGGCTTTACCTGAAATGTAAGAAAAACTCAAATCGGAATTGTGTTTAATTAATGTGTTAGCAAAATTGAGTGTAAGTGTGTAAGTCATCTTGGTGTAATCCTCCTCATTCATTCCTATTGATGAAACCCCAAGGCAGAAAAAACAAGCATTATAGCCAGAGAGTTCATTCTCAATAGCACTTAAATCAAAAAAATCACTGTGAATGATTTCTTTTAATTTGGGATGGGAATATCCACATTCATGTCTATTTACAACAAGGATTTTTTCAACTAATGGATTTTCCAAACATTCAAGAAGTACACCTTCCCCTACCATTCCTGTACTTCCAGTTATTATTAACTTTAATTTTTGCTTCATGTGTTATTTTTGATACAATTCAATCGGCAATTCATCAGGGTCTTTAAAGAAGACATAATGTTTGCCAGTGTGTTCGTCTAGTTTAATTTCTTCAGTTTTAACTCCACTTTCTTTTAATGTAGAAACTGCTAATTCGATATCACTTACTTCAAATGCTAGATGGCGTAAACCACAAGCTTCAGGTTGAGTTGTTCTCTTTGGTGAATTTGGGAAAGTGAACATCTCTAAAATGAAATGGCCATTTAAGCTAAAATCTAGCTTGTAGGAATCTTTATCAGATCTATATATTTCCTGCATTATGTGTAACCCTAAAATGTCCGTGTAAAACTTTTTAGAACGTTCAATATCTGAACAAATAATTGAAACGTGATGAATTTGGTTGAGTTTAAGTGTTGATTGCATGATTCTATTTGTTAAGGTTTATAAAAATGTAAACATAAAAGAGAATTAAAATGCGTAACCAGAAGTCAAAATTACAAATACTTCTTAGATAATTTCTGATTTATATCAAAAATTAATCTTTTTAAGGGTTTATGATACAATTTTAAAGATAACCATTGTATAAACAATCACAAACAAAATACCCTCCCAGGGCGAAATCTTCTTATCGTGAGTGAGTAAATAAAAAAACAAGCCTGAAGCTGCCATTACAGGAAGTGAAAAACTTGTCAATTCATTAGAAAGTGCAATTGATCCAAACAAACTAGCACCAAAAGGAACTATTAACGTATTAAACACACAAGAACCTAAAATATTGCCAATGGCCATTTCGGGATTTCCTTGTTTAATGGCAGAAATATTTACAGATAACTCTGGTAAAGTTGTACCTAAAGACAATACAGTTAATGAGACAATAGAGTCAGGAACATTTAATTCGCCTGCAATTTGTTTTAATGAGATAATAGTGTAATCAGCTCCAAAATAAATGCCAATTGCACTTAATATTAATATTAGAAAAGCGAGGTAAGGCGTCTTTGAAAGATTTACAGTTTTTGTTTTCTGAATAGCAGGATTTGTTTCACCCTTTATTAAGTAGAAACTGTAAAAGATGAAAATTATTGGTCCAAATAACGCTTCTTTAAATTCAATTTGACCATCATAGGCAATTAAATAAAAGACAAAAAAACTTCCAATTAAAAAGTGCAGGTCTGTATAAATATATTGACTTCCAAGTGTAATGCTTTTGCGATTTAGGGCAACAGCCAAACCTGTTACCAATAGAAGATTCGAAATATTTGAACCGATGATATTAGCCGAAAGGATTTCGGATGAGCCTGCTTGAACTGCCAGAATTCCAGATACTAACTCAGGAAGGGAGGTGCCAATTCCAACAATAAAAATACCAACAACAAAGTTAGGTAATTTCATCCATTCACCAACCTTAACAGCAGCTTTTGTAAATTGTCTTGAAGCAAATAACAAGACACTTAATGCAAGAATGAAAATAATAAATTGCATTAACATAACTTACGAATTACTTAAGCTTTTTTTAAGAATTCTGTTTTTAAAACAATTTGCATTTTGTTGACTTTACAATCAATCTCGTTATCATTATTTGTTAGACGAATGTTTTTGACCATAGTGCCTCTTTTGAGCGTGGTTGATGTGCCTTTTACTTTCAAGTCTTTAATTAACGTTACTGAATCACCGTCATTAAGTTCATTTCCATTGCTGTCTTTTACCGCCATAAACTTTACTATTTGCTTGCGAAGGTAAGTGAATAATAGACTTGTCTCAAAAATTTTTTACCTCAGTGAAGACATGCCACCATCAATGTGATGCACTTGGCCTGTTATCCATGAAGATTTCTCTGAAAGTAAAAACGAGCAAAGGTTGGCAATGTCATGAGCTTCGCCAATCCGTTTTAGAGGATGTCGTTCAGCATTTTGGCGAATTTTTTCTTCAGTATTTAATAAGTCAATAGCTAAAGGTGTATTCGTTAAAGAAGGAGCGATGCAATTTACTCTAATTTTGGGTGCAAGCTCAGCAGCTGATGAACGGCTCATTCCTTCTATCGCACCTTTTGATGCTGATATCATACTGTGAAACCCCAAACCTGTTTGTACAGCTAAGGTCGAAAAAACCACAATAGAAGACCTTTCGGAAGCTTTTTAAGTTTGGAAGTATCTGTTGTAAAACACTTTGCAAATCCCATCACTTGAATTTGATAGTCCTGATTAAACTCATCTACTTTAATTCTGTGGAATGGTTTGAGACTTATGTTACCAGGGCAATACACAAAACCATCTATACTTTCTGGTAAGTATGAGAAATCAAATTCTTCAGATAGGACATCACAATGATGAAACTCTACATTAGGATTTAGATTGTCTTTGTGTGTGTTATACGTGCCGTAGACTTTGTGGTTTTCGTTGATTAATTGTACCGCAAGTTGCTTCCCAATTCCAGAAGATGCCCCTATAATTAAAATATTTGACATGTTTTAACATAAGTAACAAAGTAAAATTGGTTTGGTTTTAATTCAAAAAACAAACTAAAAATCAATTAAGATGCTTCTGCAAATTTCTTGAAATCTTGAAGATATGTAAGAGATTGTTTCTTGAATGCTGAAGGCATAAGAAATGCTATTAATTTCATGAAGCCTTTAAACTGGAATTCAGAGTTATTGGTGCATCTAGTTTTGTTTTCTGAAATAGCGTGGAATGAAGTGTTCACAATATTAAAAACATTGTCGGCTTGATAGGAACATGAGAAGAGCTGAGGTAAGTTGTTTTCCAGTATTGTTTCAGTCATTTCTATTTCTCTTTTGCCCATTAAGAACTTGAATTTTGTTTTGGAACCTTTCGCTCCAGGTTCACCACTTATAGGCGTCATGCTTTGCAAACCCTTCATCCATTTGTCAAGATTATCAGGATTTTCATAAAGTTTTACTACTTCAGCAATTGGCTTTTCAATTTCTATTTCAACAGAGTATTTCATGATTGTATTTAAAATATATTATTTAGAGCGCACGTAAACGTGTCTTACATTTCCTTTACCAGTTTCCCTCTCATCAACATCAAATCTTTTTAAGCTTTTAATCAAAGGAAGCAATTTTTCAAATCCATAATTTCGTGAGTCAAAGTCTGAATTCTTTTTCAATAACTGACTTCCTAATTCACCCAAGAATGCCCATCCATTTTCATCTGCAATGTCAGAAATGCTTCTCACAATCAATTGAATTAATTCATTGTCAATCTTATTAATAGCGTTAGACTGTTTGCTGTTGTCTTTTTTCTTAGGTTTATTTTGATCTTTTGTTTCGTTGTTTTTTGATTTTGAATTGCTGAGAATTTCGATATAAATGAATTTATCACATGCGGTAATAAATGGCCTAAGAGTTTTTTTCTCGCCAATTCCAATTACTTTCATGCCTGATTCTCTTAACCTAGTTGCTAAACGCGTAAAATCACTGTCACTGGAAACAATGCAGAATCCATCCACCTTTCCAGTATACAAAATATCCATTGCGTCAATTATCAAGGCGCTGTCACTTGAGTTTTTTCCACTACTATAGCTGTATTGTTGGATAGGAGTAATTGCATTCTCTAGCAACACATTTTTCCAACCAGAAACAGTTGGTTTTGTCCAATCTGCATAGATGCGTTTAAATGTTGGGACACCATATTTTGCTATTTCAGCAAACATTTCCTTAACATCGCTGTAAGGTACATTGTCTGCATCTATTAATACGGCTAATCTTAAGTCTTTAATGGGTTCCATAAATGAATTTTATACTGTTTAAAAAAACAAAGGTATGTATTTGCGTACATTGAATCAAACTAATAAAAGAAATGGAGTTTGTTTAAATTTGAATATTTCGAAATGTTAAATTTATTCTTGGAGACTTAATAGCGAGCATTTTGGGAACTGAATGTTGCCAGAACTTTTGAGTTTTTCCTTGCATCACAAGTAAATGTCCACTTTCCAAAATTAATTCTACTTTTGTTTTTGAAGTTTTATGTCTGAAGTAAAATTTCCTTGTCGCACCTATACTAAGAGAAGCTATGATAGGCTGTTCTCCAAGCTCTTTCTCATTGTCGGAATGCCAAGACATGCCCTCAGCTCCATCGTGATATAAATTCAGTAAACAAGAGTTGAATCTAGTTCCACAAATTTGTTCGATTTTGTTTTTTAATTCAAGAAGTTCAGAGGTCCATTCACTTGGTCTTTTTGTGACTCCAGAATACGTGTAGTTCAGTTGCTTATCACCAATCCATGCAGCTTCTCGTTTGCTAATAATAGTCTTTCCATACACGACAAGCTCATCACGTTGCCATGGAATTGTATCCATTAATTTTAAAAATAAGTTTGAGGATGTTTTATGGTCTAATAGGATACCGAAATTATACACTTCACCATCAAATGGAAGTAAGTTTGGCGAATTATTAAATAGATCCATACAATAAAACTTATTTATTCAATTGACAAAATTCCCAATTCAAGATACTCAACTTTTTATCTGGTCCCCACATGTATCCACCTAGCTCACCATTAGCCCTTATTACTCTATGACAGGGAATTAAATACGCGACTGGATTAGACCCAATTGCGGTGCCAACTGCTCGAGAAGATCCTTCATTGCCAATCTGTTTAGCTATTTGTCCATAAGTGCTCACTTGTCCAAAAGGAATGTTCAGCAAACTTTCCCAAACTTGTATTTTAAAAGGACTTGCTTTTAAATGTACTTTCAATTGTTCAATATTCTGAGAATTTTTGTTTGAAATAATATCTAAAACCTTTTGATGTATGGCCTCAAATTCATGAATGAATGTTGCATTTGGAAAATTGAATTTTAATTTGTCTAGACTTGATACGCCTTCAGTTTCAAATTCAATTTTACATATGCCTTTTGGTGTTGATGCAATAAAGACCTCCCCGAAAAGACTAGAGTAATTCATATACTTAATTTGTAGATTTTTACCTCCATGTTTATATTCATCAGGACTCATGCCAATAATTTTTATAAATAAGTCATGCAAACGCCCAGAACTGGATAATCCAATTTCGTCAGTTACTTCAAAAAGAGAATTGTCTCCTTTTCGTAAGATGTGCTTGGCAGCTTGAAAATGTAATAGTTGCAAATATTTTTTCGGACTAATTCCTGCCCATTCGGTGAATAGTTTCTGAAAGTGATATGAACTTAAATTGACATGATTCGATATTTCATCAAGGTTTGGACGGCTTTTTCTATTCTCGTTAATAAATACAAGTGCTTTTTCTATGAGTTTATAAGTATTTAGCTGTTCTAATTTTAATTCGTACTTCATGGAAAGCAATACTACATGATTAGTCACTGTGATTCAACCCAGTTCTTGCTGTATTTTAATGACAGTGTTTATTTAGAACTTAATTTAAGTTGAATGGTTTTTATCTTCGACTCAAGTGTGTGTTTTAATTCGTTATCTATAATACCCTCGCCTTCAACAAAGTTTGAATAATAAGATGGGAGTGAAAATGATTCTAAGACATTTCCACCACTGAACGGCATTCGCTTCTTAGCTATTTCTAAAACAGATGAAGCTCCTCTTTTGCCATCGGAACACGCCATTAAGAACATATCTTTTTCGCCAAAAGCTTTTCGATTCTTGATTCTTGAAATCCAATCAAATAAGTTTTTAAAGGCTGCGGTGTATGCACCATTGTGCTCAGCAAGAGATAGTATTAATAAGCCGGCCGAATCAATTTTATTTGCAAATTGTTTGGCCGCATCTGGGATACCAATCTTCATTTCTAAATCAACTCCAAAAAGAGGACACTCATAATCGTTTAAGTCTAAAAGTTCAACTTCGTGTTCTTTGAAATAGGTGCATACGTGTTGAATAAGTTTTTTATTAATAGAATTTATACTGTTGCTTCCTGCGAATGCTACAATTTTCATGCTCGGTTAAAAAGGACGTCTCTGATATCAGGTGTTTTGTCAAATACACTTTTTGAAAACGGACAAAGTGGAAGTACTTTTAATTTGTTGGCTCTAGCGTATTCAACAGCTGCCAAAACAAGTTTTTTCCCTACACCTTTTCCTTTATATGAAGGATCTATTTCTGTGTGATCGAGGATTATTTTATCAGTTCCAGCTTGAGAATAAGTGAGAGCTCCTGCTATAAAATTTTGATCTTCAGCTTTGAATACACCTTTAGTTCCCTTGTTTACAAATTGAATGTCCATTAAAATTTCTCAAATATAAGGTCTTTGAAATATAAATTCCAATAAATTAAATCAAGCATTGTTCCTAGTTAAGAGCAAAAAGCCCATTGAAGAAATGGGAACTTGTCTCCATCGTTATTCCCTTCTTGTAAATCGTTTTCATTCAATATAATCCGGAAGAAAACGATTTGATTTTTGCCTTTTGTTTTTAAGGTCCCATTTCCTTTAACTTTAATGAGAACAAATTTAATGGTGTCATCTCCATATTGGAATGGAGTATCCAATTCAACTTGCAGCCAGTTTTCATCTACATCAATTGTGGCTTTTCGCAAAACTTTTCCCGAAAGTGGAAATATTTCCGCGTAATCATCACTTGATCGAAATGATTTGAAATTTAAGACTTTGCCAATTAAGGCTGAAGATCGCATTTGTTTTAAAGCAATTAAATAGATGATTGGTAAAATATTGAATTGCAAACCAACACTTCGACTTTCAATATTCCAAGTGCTTCCAATTGTAAACTTTAATACTTGACTTAAATCCCAAATAGGGTCATATACAATTCGATTTGTTGAAATATCATATTCACTAGATGGTATGATAACAATCTGTCCTAGAATCCAAATAAATATGAAATACGAGAATCCTTCATATTTTTTATAATAGAATATTATACCTGTTATGCCGATTAATGATAAGATAATAGAAGGGTAATTTAGAACTCTAATATTAATACTGATGTTGATGATACAGATAAGTAAAATAATAAGGGCAAGAACGTTGTCTCCTTTAAGTAATTGTTTTATGTTCATAGTTATTGAGTTTTAAATCTTAAAAGTAAAATATGTCAACTGTTTGAAATTTCCTTTTTGCGTATTCGACTGAACGTTTCAGGTGTCATGCCAAGCATGGAGGCAATATATTGTAAAGGGACTTGTTGGAAAAGTTCAGGGTTGGTTTTTAAAAAATTGTGATATCTCTCTTCAGCTGTCATTGACAGATGAATCATTATACGATCTTCTAATGTTGCAAAACATTTGGCTATAAAAAGTTTTTCTAGCTCATGCCATTTTGGAACAAGTTGACCAATCGTGTAATAATTATTTGCACTTATTGTATATAGTTCTGTTTGATCTAAAGCCTGTATGTTCCATCTTGCAGGTTGATGAAAGCTCAGAGAAGATAAATCTGTAACAAAGTATCCAGCACTTGATATCCATTGAGTTATTTCTTTATCCTCAGTTTGAATGAAAATACGTAACATTCCTGATTTAATAAAGCTTAACTTGTCACAATAAGCGCCGGTTTTTAAATAAAAATCTCCTTTTTTTAAAGATTCCGTTTTAAATAAAGAAGCGATGGTTTTTAAATCTTGCTTTTCTATTCCAAAATACGATTGAATGTAAAGTTCTAAATCGGTCATTCTTTTATTGCGACATTGCAATTAACACATTTCTGCTTTTTAAATCAAAATTATGTGAAATATGCCATTGGTAATAAACAATTAAATTTTCAATTACTTTTTGTCTTAGGGTTTGATTGTTAGGTAAATGACTTATTCCTTTTGTTAGAATTTGATAAATGGTAGCAGAACTTTCAATATCTGCAATTGTTTTTAAAGGGAGTAAAGATTCCAGAAATACTCCATTCTGTAAATCTAGATATGAAGATTCAGAGTAATTAGAGCAATTTGGAGCGCAGCCGTGATGATGTAGTATACTTAGCATAACGAATGGCATTTGCCAGAAATGAATACTCGAGCTCATGCTTGGAATTGCATCGTCTTTCAAATATTCAAACAAATCAGAATTTATTTCATCTTCTTTTATTGTTTGCTGCAAAAGTTCACAAACAACATGATAGAATGCTTGTTGAGAAAAGTTAATTAAATGTAGGTGAGAGTCACAATGCAAATCTTTTATTCGATGTAAATTAGTAGTTTTTTTATAGTTAAAACTGAGTTCTAAAATATTTAGATTTTGCAAGTAAGAGATTTTAATCTTGCCTTTATTTTTATAAACACCAGGAATATGAAAACCAAGTAAACCGAATTGTTCGGTTAATATATTGCAAATTGCAGAAGCTTCACCATATTTGATGGTCCGAATTACAATTCCTTTGGTTTTTACTTCCACTGATCAATTGATAAATAAGATTTTACCGGCAGTCGTTTCACTTCCATCAGAATTGATGCAAAAAACCAAGTAAACACCTGTTGAACATCTCGTGCCATCAAATGTTTTACCATTCCAAGTGGCCATTCCTCCATTTGAATAAGTTTGATATACCATTGATCCATTGATGTCAGTGATTTTAACCAAAGTGTTGTCTGGAGTACCAGTAATAGCAATATCTCCATTGTATTCAGGTCGCACAGGATTTGGATAAATGGTGAGTTTTCCTAAACTATTCGAAGGGGGGAGAGCATCTGAGCGAAAAGATGCAATGCCTTGATCCGTGCCAAAAAACACTTCTCCAGTAGATTCCATGATCCCAATTTTTTCTACATTATTTGACATTAAAGGGGAGTTCTCCTTGGTAAAATGATGGATTAAAGTTTCACCATCACTGTCGTATAACCAAGCGCCTTTATTTGTACCAAACCAACGTCTATCTCCTCCATCAACTACAATGCAATTGATTATTTCGCTTCCGAGCAAATATCCGCCTAAGTTGCTGTTAGCCTCCACTGAAACTATAATACGCTGAGCATCAAAATCACCCCCATTAAATACATTGTTTGGGTTTCTTATTCTTACAAAACCTTGGTCTGTTCCAATTAAAAGTTCACCTGATTTCGTAAAAGCAATGTCATTAACGGAAGTTGTAGGCAAATTTCCATTTCCCTTATTTGTGCCAATAATAACGGTCTCATCATCGTTTTGTATGTCCGTGTTTTTGTCGTTAAAAACCAATAATCCTGAGTTTTCTTGAGGAGTAATAATCCATTTATTACTTCGGCTATCAATTACTATTTTGCCTGTTTTCTTAACAGGCAATTTATAACTTGTCCAGATTGCATTTGCTCCAAATTTTTTCAAGCTACTATCT
>JAWKNQ010000007.1:0-94572 GCA_041391605.1 Bacteroidia bacterium | reverse complement strand
TTTTAATTTTTCAACATATTCAACTACCTTAGTTAATGGGATTTCTAATGATCTAATTTCTTTTAAGGACTCTAAAGTTGCGTATTCGCGTTTTTCGTGTTCAGGAAAATAAAAATCCAAGAGGGCTTGAATTGTATTTAGATTAAATTCATTACTTGTGAATCTGCCTTTTTTTTCGGCCTTAGAAATTAGTTCATTTTGGTAATCTCCAATATCTCTGACTAATTCTTGAAATTGTCCATCAGCCTCTTCTAACTTAGCACTAATTAAGAATAGTTTTCTTCTTAATTCTTTAGGAACTTGGTCTTTGTTTTTATATCCGAGCTTATGTTCAATTTCTGCCCAAGCGTGCATCAAAACTGTTCGAACTTGTATTTCTATTTTAATTCCTTTTAATCCACGGTAATTTGGTGTTTCAAGCCATTTATCTTTTAATTTAACTATGAAATGATATGAGCGATAACCAAATTCGTTGACATTAAGTTTGTCTGTTTTGTCTTCATTGTTTTGAACATCAAATTCTTTGCGAATAATTTGATTGACCTTTACTATGTCAGATAAATGATAAAGTATAATTCTTGAACCACAGAAATCTTCTGTTTCATTAAATGGGTTACAGTATTTTTTTCTATCTATCTTTAGATAAAATGAACTAAAATCTTTTACTCTTGTTGATACAGCTAAAAAAGGAACGTTATTTTCCTTGAGAAAAATGGTTAAAACTTCTTTTACATTGGTACAAGTTCTTTCGAATAGTGGTTTTAGCTCATTGTACTTTATTTTAAGAGATTCTTCTGTGTATTTCATTTAGTTTATTCTATATTTCTTAAAAGTTTTGTGCATTTGCTTAGTTGCCGAATGCGTAATGATAAATTGTCATACAAGTATAGGATAAAAGCGTAAAATAAAGCTCCAATACAGCTATTAAACTGCAATTGAGCAAGTGCACTGTTATAATCCTTTTTTTTATCTATTGACCGTTTCTATTGTCATTTGTCCCTTATGTCCATTAGTGAAATTGGTTTATATTTAACACAATACACTTCAATTCCAAACTTCATAATCAAGGCGATTATGGAAGCTGCAATCAATTTAACTCCGATTCCTAAGCTTACTAAACAAGATATTACCGCGGTTTTAATATAACCTTTTGATAATACCATATGCATTCCATTATTAAACCATGTTTTATAAATTTCGCTATCTGGATTGCAAAGTGAATTATAAACAACTCTTTTTACAGATTGGAAAACCGTAATTCCGACTTCTGCATCCTTTATTTTCTGATCGGGACTAGTTAAAGTTAATCTTTCATTTGTAGGCAATTGCTTTGTTGAGAAATCGTAAATCAGAAAAATTAAATCTTTAGTTGCTTTTGGAGAGGATTGGCCAATTTGACTGTAGATCTCTTGATCTGATAGTGTTTGTATGATTTTTATGACCTCTTGTTCAATTTCATGCTCATCATATACTGGTTTAGTAACACTTTTAAGAGTGCACAGGGCAACCTCTTCATTGAATCGATTAATTATCTCTGAGTGGAATATTCGTCTTGTCCTCTCTGATTTTATAACGGTTTGATTGGTGAGTACTTCTTGTATGAATGGTTTTGCTTTTTCGATTTCTTGCATTCTGACATAACAAATTGCTAAAAGGGAGGTTGTCTCTAGATGAATCCTTGTTCGCTTGTTTAATATTTTAAGATTTGATTTTAATCCTGTGATTGCGAAGTCAAATTCATCTAATTCTATTGCAAGTTCAAACAGTTTATTCTTCGACTGACAAAGTCTAACATAATGTAATGTTGGTCTTAAAATGTTCTGGATATCTATAACTAAACTTTTGGCAACTTCATACTCTCTATTTTGTATTGCTCTGTCAAGTTTTGGTTCTAAAACTTTTAGTCGCTCTTTCTGTTTGTCCGTTAATGATTTACTCATGTTAAATGTTGTCTCAAAATGCCCTAAAGCTTACCCATACTCCAATCTCTATATCCTCCTTATTGCCCACCAGTTTAAATTCCTTTGCTTATGTTCTCCTTTAATTAATCAATTCAAACGTTTATAAGCAACTCCTCCGCAATTAAAAACTTCAAACCAACACATCCAAGTTTTCACTCCATTATTTCCTCAAAATACCTATTTATAGTGACGACAGACTGTCAGGCACTTAGCCTGTCAAAAGGGGAGTGTAGAGTGGGTAAAGTACTGTTAATTAATAGCGTAAGGAGATGGAAAAGGAGTAGGGTAGGTTTTGTTTTATTGTTTTGAGAGAATGTTTGAGAAACGCTTCACGTGTGGTTGGTGAAGTTTGCACATTGGTTGGTGAACTTTTCTCATGACCGAAGGGAGTACAACACCAACCAGAAGAGCATTCGTGGTTAGTTGGTGAACTTTTCTCATGACCAGCGTGAGTACAACACAATTACGTATGTGGTTGGTGAACTTTTCTCATCAGCCTTAGGCTGATACAACACCAATCAGAAGATAAAAGGTTTACAATACCTCATGTTTTAGGCTATAACTGACATTCCCTTCATACTTCTCCCTCAAATCATCCGCAATGGTATAAGTTCCATTATCTAGTATTTGTATTTGATTGTTATTAAGGGCTTTTAAAAGTTCTTCGGCGAAGGGTTTGAGCTGCTTGTGGTACGTGTCGAGTTTGAGTATGGCTTTATTGTATTCTTCTTGCCACTTTGTTCCGTACTGTTGTTTTAGGTAGTCTTCTTCGAGCCAGTACATGGCATTCAGACCTAAATTGCCGAGAAACTTATAGGCATAATGGCGCTCTCCATTCTCTAGTAATGTTCCACAATATAAGGTGTAGAATTGGTCGAGATAAGTTTTGAGGTTTGGGATGTCGTTTATAAACTGGGTCAGTAAGGTTTTTAGTTTCCAGGTTTCAAATTCGCTTAAAGACACGTAGTTTTTCAGAAGCAGTTGTTTTAGACTTTCTTGAGCATACTTGTCCTTATAATTAAAATTGAGCAATTCAAAATGCTTTTCATCGTCGAAATTTTCATCAGTAGGGGTGTTTTGGTAGATAAATGCTTCAAATTCTGAGAGACTGATTGCATCATTCAGGAATTTATAGGCGAAAATTCGCATCTCAGCACTCAAAGAAAATGATTTTTCAGACATGAAGTTAAAAACGGGTCACTTTAGAGGCTAAAATAAGGTGTTTTTTTGATCCTTTTCAAAAATCTGACGTTCTTTTAACATTTTGCCTCAATGTTAAGCAGATTTGGGTCGTTTTAGGCCCTTTTTTGGGCCTCTTTTTTTTCAAAAACTTACCGGTTATTGGAAAAAACGACCGGTTATTAAGAAAAACCTACCGGTTATTAAATAACTATTGATTTCAGAATCCCCTTTTTCGAACTTTGATAAAAGCCGTGAGGTGTGCCCAATTTGTAGCATATTCTAGACGCTTTTGACCCATTTTTAACCCAAATTGATATGAAATCGATCCAAATCCAACCCGAATTTTGTTTTTCTGAGAAAAATCTGCCGTTTTCTTTTTTACACCTTATATATATAGAATTAGAATTGAGAAAAACAGCCTTTTTTACTGCTTTTTCCCAAATTACCCCCCAAACCCCCAGTAAACACTTAAGTAGAGGTGACAAGCAGATGTCTCAATCTGATAAGCAGATAGGTGAAGTGTTCAAGCAGGTTCCTCAAGGCAATTATATTTTACAATTTTGTCATAAGCAGGTTCCATCTTCCTTTAAGCAGATACATGAAGCGTTCAAGCAGGCTCCTCAAGGCAATTATATTTTTAACTTTTCTCTTAAGCAGGTTCCTTCTTCCTTTAAGCAGATAGCTGAACCGTTTAAGCAGGTTCCTAAAGCTAATTATATTTTTACTTACACACTTAAGCAGGTTCTATGTTCCTTTAAGAAGATAGGTAAAACGTTTAAGCAGGTTTCTCCAAACAATTATATTTTTCCTTACACTCTTAAGCAGGTTCCAACTGCCTATAAGCAGATTCGTGAATCTTTTAAGCAGGTAGCTCCAACTAATTATATTTTAACTCAAACGTTTAAGCAGATTACCTCAGCCCATAAGCAGTTTGCTTACTCATATTATATTTTTACTTCTTCTCTTAAGCAGGTTCCGTTAAAGGAAAAAAGTTTCACGTCTGTAGAGAAAAGTTTTCCGTCACAGCTCTTGGGATTGCTCCAACAGGAAAAAAGTTTCACGTCAGCAGAGAAAAGTTTGCAGTCACAAGTCTTGGGTTTGTCTCCACAGGAAAAAGGTTTCACGTCAGTAGAGAAAAGTTTTCCGTCTGAGCTCTTGGGATTGTCTCCACAGGATAAAAGTTTCACTTCAGTAGAGAAAAGTTTTCCGTCTGAGCTCTTGGGATTGCTCTTAGAGGAAAAAAGTTTCACGTCAACAGAGAAAAGTTTTCCGTCACAACTCTTGGGATTGCTCCTAGAGGAAAAAAGTTTCACGTCAACAGAGAAAAGTTTCACGTCACGAGTCTTGGTGTCGTTCCCACTGGAGAAAAGTTTACAGTCGGCAGAGAAAAGTTTCACGCTACAGCTCTTGAGGTTGACTCCATTGGTGAAAAGTTTTACCTCCAACCACAAAAAAATAGCAATACATACACTGGAAGATGCAATTCAATCCTCTGGGATTTGTAGCTCTTCATTTGAAAGATACAATCATACCACAACAACCAGATTTATTATTCATGCAAGGTCATGGTTTGAAAAACAGTGCAAACTGTTGAAAGGGAAAGACTTTGTTTTTATTAACATTTTTATTTATTCAATATGATAAACAAAAAATTTAACTGCACACAAAAAGAATTGTTTGCAGTATGCATGTTGGCATGGGAAACCTGTAACCAACAAATTGAGAAGTTCACGGCTTTAAAGCCAAAGTATTCACCTGAGTTCATTATCGAGCGTCGAAATGAAATCAACACCGTCATGGCCATGCCTGGTCGTGGAAGACGGTCTGCACAAATCGCTCTGAAGCGATTGGAACTGCGCCGCTTCAACGATCAATGTGCTAGCGTGGAAAAAACTCCGCAGTCACATGTTGGAAGTGTGGAAGGATGAGGAATTAGACTCTCTCCTTAAAAATGCGGGATCTGAGTACTTGGAAGAAGCAAGTCGCTACAAGTACAACTCCACTCAGATACTCTTGACATCTAGGGAGTTGGTTCTCTTGGAGCACAAAGATTTGCTTTTAGAGAACAACAACATGGCACCTGAGTTTGTTGAAGAGTTTCAAACTTTGAGAACAGACTTAGAAGCCATGTATGAGAAGTATCTCGACACTACGAATCAATCGCAATTCAGCACCAATTATGTGCTGGAAGCAATGAACAAATTGTACAGCGATTTGATGACCATGTTCGCAGATGCTAAACTGGTACCAAGGATCAACGGAAGTCTTAAAGCTTTTTGTGTTTGATTCCATGTTAAGTACAGTGAGCTCTACTGGCTGGGCGGGAATTCGAGGTAGCATCTCGAGTTCCGATTCACGAACCATCAACTATGATGATGTGCTTGTGAGCCTGAGAAAGAAACTGGAGAAATAGCCGACATCGAAGAAGATGGACGCTACCAGTTCTCTCAGTTGTCCTCAGGAATTTACACCATAGAAGTAAATGCCGAGGATTACGAGAGTCAGGTACTAGAAGGGGTGGAGGTGAAAGTTGGGGCCTACAACATCGAGAACATCGTGCTTGTACCACTCAACCCAATCGAAACTCCAGAGTCTGAGGAGGTGAGGACACAAACCTTACCAACCCCGACGATGAGAATCCCGACCTCGATTCGTAAACCATGACAAGCAACCCTGTAGCGTGTGCTTTGCACTCTGCTACTGGGGTTCTTCATGCTCATTCTCACTCTCACTCTCACTCTTTTGTATTGGTGGAGTCCACCGCGGATGTTCTTCTGGTTGGTGTTGTCACCAACCATTGCACCAATTGTAACTTATTACACTCAACCACGTTTTGTTACCAATTCGGTTTATAAATAACAAACACTTTAAAATAAATACAAATGATTAAAAATCTTACAAGACAAGTTTTACTGCTAGGCACATTTGCTTTTTCTCTTTCTTCCTTCGCGCAGATTCAACTGAGCGCCGACGATATCTTACACATCGGTATCTACGAAACCAATATTGATGTTCTTGACAGTATGGAGCTCGGTGATGCTGCCCCCAATCAGATGTGGGATTTCTCGTCTCTTCAAGTGCAAGTACCTCTTCAGTTTGAAATCAGAGCCAACCAATCGAACAACTCAAACGACCCGTCTAATCTGGTGCGCATCAGTAATTTCGATACCTTTAAACATTTCTATAAAACCAATAGCGAGATTTCTTCCATTCAAACGCTACAAAATATTGATACGTTTGTGTTCATGAAATTAAGAGAATACTCTGTTCCAATGTCCTACATGCAGGAAAACAGAGATTCTTACACAGTGATATTCGACCACGCCGGTTCAACAATCGGATTGCCTTACGATTCAATTCGCATTCGTATAAAAGTAAATGTGAATTCAATTGCTGATGCTTGGGGACAAATCAAACTACCAGATATGAATGCCGATGCATTGCGTGTGCACTCAAGTTCTAGATTCTATGTGACTCTAGAAGGTAAAACAGGCAACGGACCATTTACACTTTTGCCTGATTACACCGAAGACGATCAAACTGAAGAGTATATCTGGTTTGGAAAAGATAAAGGAAGCTACCTAGCCAAATACGATGTTGAAAGCAATCAAATGGAGTATTTAGAAAGCTATACCTTGTCTGTTGAATCTAAGCAAGTGTTCTCAGACCTCATTCTTCCAAACCCAGCCCATGGAATGTGGAACATTCAAAACACAGGCGAACACACTTTCCACCTACACCTGTACGACATGCAAGGCAAACTTCAGTGGAAGTCGGTTCTAGATGCCAACGCTTCACAAGAACTAGACATCCACAACTTAAACACTGGAATTTACATCCTCCAACTCCGTGATCTTAAAACCAACGTAAGTACAACAAAAAAGATATTGACGAATTAGGATATATATTTAAAATAAAAAAATCCTGCATGTGGAGTGCGGGATTTTTTTTGTGTTTATTGAACTGCTTTCCGTCGCTGTGTCTCGTCTGAACTTGGATTTTCTATATTCCTTTGGGTTTCCTCCTCCACTTTGTTCCGGCGGACGCGGCGAGCGCCCTTTTTCAGTCTTTGCAGCTTTGCGTAGAAGACACCCACCGGCATTCGTGATGCGAGTTAATATTTAATATTAAAAGATCAGCAACCCTGTTGCGTGTTTGCAGCGAAGCGGAAAACTCTGCTACTGGGCTCTTTAATCTCTAAAATCTCCCCAAATCCAAGTTCAGACGATATTGGAAACGAAGCCAATCTAAGTGATAAACCAAACTTATTAGATCAGATAAAAAAAATCCCACACATCGTGCGGGACTTTTTTATTTATATTGTGTTTTTTATAGTGATCTTCGGAATTTGGATTGTGTTTGTTTCTTTGATTACAAATAATTTCCAGTCACAATATCTCTTTAATCCAAATAATCTCCCCAAATCCAAGTTCAGACATATTATTCCAACAAGAGTATCGACTTAACATACACTTGATTGTTTTCAATGATTCTCAATCCATATACACCTGGTTTGTAGCCTTTGAGGTTAAGGACATTTACGGTTTCATTTACTTCGCCTTCCATGAGGATTTGTCCCAGTTGGTTGCTTAATTGGTACTTAGCAGCTCCTCCATTCCACTCAAATTTTATCTCGCCTTGTGTTGGGTTAGGATAAACGATAATGGTTTTAATTGCTTGGAAGGATTTTCCTATGCCGAGGGTTGGGCATTTCACTTGAAGTGTATCGCAGATTGTGGTGTCACATCTGTTCACACTGTCGTACACATTGATACAAACGGTGTAGGTTCCATTCTTTTTCAAGTCGTACAACATTGCAGGTCCTGTGTAATTTAATCGCGTACCATTAACAGTCCATTTGTATAGGTAAGACGATTTGCGACATTCTTTGAAGTCTACTTCACCAATGATTTTTGTAAAGTTCTTACTACACGAATCCTTTAAGTAAAGTTTCGGCATATTTCGCGACCAGTTGCATTTTTGAATGCAGTTCATATAAACAGTTTCACAGAAGCTTGTATCGCAATTGTTGATTGTGTCATGAACAGTCAGGCAAACTGTGTATTTCCCGTTTTGAGAAACTGGATTTAGCAAGAATGCCCAGTCTTTTTGAACAATTGTTCCATTGATACGCCAGGTATATTTGTAGGATGTATTTACTTTGTTGTTAAATGTAATCCAACCATCAATTCGGTTGAATACTTCTTTGCATGTGTTTCGGCAAGTGTCCCACACCTCTAGTTTCGCTTTGCGGTCTTTCCAATTGCAAGAAGTGATGCAGTTTACTTGCACTGTCTTACAGATAGTAGTATCGCAGTTGTTAGCAGTGTCTTTTATATTTACACACACAAAGTAGGTTCCATTTTTATTCAGATTGTGGTACATCGAAGGACCTGTGTAGTTAAGAGTTGTATTGTTTACAGTCCATTTGTAAATGTAATCGCTGCGGTATTTACCATTGAAGTATATAATACCACTCAATGCGTTGATGTTTCTTCCACAGGTATCTATAACGGATAAATCCGGCTTGCGGTCTTTCCAGTTGCATGCTTTAAAGCAATTAATTTTAATGGATTCGCAGAATGTGGTGTCGCAGTTTTTGCTGGAGTCGTATACTGTAACACATACAGTATATCCACCGTTGCTGCTAATGGTTTGCGAAACAATATTATCGTTGTAATTGAATACCTTGCCATTCAAACGCCATGTGTATTGCAAATCAGTACGCGATTTACCATTGAAGAAAATTCCTGAGTGCAGTGATTTCGCATTACATGAATCCGTTAAGTAGAAATTCGGTTTCATAGATTTCCAATCACAACCTGAGAGACATTTTATTTGGATGGTTTCACAGAAGTTGGTGTCGCAATTGTTTACAGAATCGTAAACGTTGACGCAGAATGTATAATAGCCATTTTTACTAAATGTTTCGACCACATAAGGCGAAGTAGAGTTCGTTTGATTTTGGTTGATACTCCACTTGTAAGCATATTTGGTGTTGTACTTACCATTAAAAGTCAAGTGAGCAAAGATTTTTGCACTGCTTTTGAAGCATGAATCACTGAATTCAAATTTCGGTTTTTGGCTTTTCCAATCACAAGCTTGCAAGCAAGTTATTTTAAAGGTTTCACAGAAAGTGGTGTCGCAATTGTTGGCGGTGTCTTTTACACGAACACAAACGGTGTAAGTGCCATTTTTAGTGATGTAAGAGTACAGGGAATTGCCTTTGTATTTGGTGTCTGGAACATTGTTGACTGTCCATTGATAGGTGTAGGTGCTGTTGGTATTGCCTCTGAATAAAACATATCCAATGAAGACAGCGTTATTTCCTAAACACGAATCGATCACTTTGAAATCCGGTTTTTTGTCTTTCCAAATACAAGACGATTTAAAACAATTGGTGGTAATGGTTTTGCAATATGTGGTGTCACAGTTGTTTACTGTGTCTATAACGCGCACACATACATTGAATGTTCCATTGTTTTTTAATGTGTATCCAATAAATGGGTAGTTGGTGTTGATGGAATCGTTATTGACGGTCCATTTATAAATGTAACTGGTATTGTATTTACCAGCGAATTGAAACTCACCTAAAGTAATTTGAAGTTATTGGCAATGAATCAAATAAGGTCATGTTGCCTTTGCGGTCTTTCCAGTTGCAGCCTTTAATGCAATACACTTCTAATGGATTCTGTAGAAGGTGGTGTCGCAATTGTCGGCGGTGCTGACCATTTACATAAACTGGTATAGCCACCATTAGCATGTATATGGAATGTGCAAACTCAGCACCATTGCCGTTAATAGGCTTTTGATTGACGCTGTATTGATAAATGGTTCCACGAGCTTTGCCATTAAATGTTATACGACCAGACAATACCATCTTTGGTCTTGCTACACGAGTCGAATAAGTCGAAGTTTGGTTTGCGGGCAGCCCAATTGCACGATGATACAATCTACTTTAACACTTGCAATAAGTTGTGTCGCAATTGTTTGCTGAATCTAAACTGTTCACACACTTTATAGGTTCCGTTTTTACTTACTGAGTAATCAAAAGAACCATAAGGTGATTTAGCAACAGCGCTGTCTATGGTCCATTTGTATATAAAGTCACTGCGGTATTTGCCGTTGAACACCATTCCTCCATGAATAATATTAAAGTATTGATTGCATGAGTCGGCAACTGTAATTGATGCTTTACGATCTTTCCAATTGCAGGATGGTGCACAAGTCATTTTAACTGTTGTGCAGTAGGTGGTATCGCAGTTATTAGCAGTATCGGTAACGTTCACACACACTTTATAAGTACCGTTTTTCTTTGTGTCGTAACTCATATACCCGTAAGGCGATTTAAGAGTTGAGTTGTCTACAGTCCATTTGTAGATGTAATCGCTGCGGTATTTGCCGCCAAAAAGAATGCGACTGTGAATGAAATTAAAGTTCGAACCACAGGAGTCGCCATTGGTAAAGGCTGCTTTGCGGCCATTCCAATCACACGAAGGCATACAAGTCATTTTAACGGTCGTGCAATAAGTGGTATCGCAATTGTTTGCTGTGTCCATAACCTTTACACATACTTTATAAGTTCCGTTGTATTTAGGCGTGTAATTGATATCTGCATAAGGTCTATTCAGTGTTGTGCTATCAACGGTCCATTTGTAAATGTAATCGCTGCGGTATTTGCCAGCAAATAAGATACGACTGTGGATGTAATTGAAGTTTTTACCACAAGAATCTCCGCTGACAAAAGCTGCTTTGCGGTCTTTCCAATTGCAGTTAGACAAACAATTTATTGTCATTGTACCACACATAGTAGTGTCGCAATTGTTTACGGTATCTCTGACATTCACACACAATGTGTATTTCCCATTTTTAGTAAAAATATGATTGATAGAGTGCGAATCGGAACTCATTGTATCTCCATTAATTGTCCACGTATATACGTAGTCGGTGACATAGTTGTTGTTAATCCTTACATACCCATGCATGCCAGTTTGTATCATTTTTTTCCAGCAACTGTCGATGTATCCAAAAAAGATGTTTTGACCCTTCCAATTGCATTTTGGTAAACAATTAAAATTAATGGTGGTGCAGAGTGTTGTGTCGCATTTGTTAGCAGAGTCTCTCAACTTAAGACAGATGCTGTATTTGCCGTTCTTACTTGGGAAGTAATAGTAGTTATAGGTATTGTTTTGCCATTTATTTCCCTTTTTCTCAGACACTGACCATTCATAGCTAATATTACTCGAGTTATTGAGAGAAATACTGCCAAGAATCATTTTTAAGGTGGTGTTATTACAGGTGTCACGCACATTGAAACTTCGAATGTTTGCGCTCCAATTACAAGCGGCTTGGGCTTGATTGAAGAGGAAGAAAACTGTAAATAGGGTGATGAGTAGCTTTATTTGTTTCATATTAGTGGCTTGTTATAAGAACATAGACGCAAATTATACTTAAAAAGTGACTTCTGTATAAAAATGACATTTAAATGACAGATTATCAAGTGAAAGGATTTAATTTTGTATTGTGATTCAATTTATTCGCAGATTTGGCTTAATGCTTTTATGCATTTGTTCTTTACTATCGTGTTCTTACGGTTCAGAATATTTGTACAGAATAATTAATACTTGCGACCAGCATATTGATGTGTACTACAAAACAGCGTCTGAAGAAATTACAAGACAAGTTGAAAGTGGAGAAACGGTTGATTTGTTTGTTTTGTTTCGCAAAGATCCAGGACCAGACGGTCCATATGTGCACGATGTGGATTTAGACATCATAGACTTTAAGGTAACGCGAGCAGATTCATTGGTTTCCTCTCGCAACTTCAGATCGAATGAAACGTGGAGCTACGACAATGGCACCTTTACAAGTGTGGTAACAAATGCTGAATTTTAAAGTCTGATTGAATGAAACGAAATGTCGCGCCCTGAGATCAGCAACTTGGTGCACAACACGGGAGCAAAGATCCGCCTCAGGCTGACGAGGAAAAGGCGCCCAAGAGTTAGGAACAACTTGTATCTGTCATAATTTCGTCATTATGCTATGTGCTTGTATCTTATTTAATAATTCCATATATTTGAAAATAGAATTATCTCTAAAACTCATCAACTTAGCACTCCTATGATTAAAAATTTACTAAGCACTTTCTTTCTTTTGTTCTTTTACAAACAATGTATGCAGCTCCCCTTCAAGGCACACTAAATACATAGATTCGACAGTCCTACTTCAGGGACTAATTTTAAAATTGACAAGACTTTACCCAAAGTCTTGTAAGCGAAGGTGTTTCTGCATCTGTAGTTCTAAATGTAATGAGGATTGCATTGAATCTCAAGTTATCAATTTTTCTCAAGTGTTGCAGGGACATCTTCAACCCAAACAATTCGAATTAATGGGAATGGTCATTTGCTTAGTTCCAATCGCTGAAGCCGTGATACATTTGGCAATTCAGTATTTAACTGTAGACAGTTTACGAATACAGAATACATCAAACAATGTAAATGCCATTTGTATTCTGTTTAGTGATGCTTCATCCTTCAACCAAATTTCGCGTTGTTTAGTTGAATTTTCGAATTTAGATTCTTTAGCTCTGAAAAGTGGAGCCTATATAGCGTTCACAGAATCCATATTAAAACTGGAAGATAGTTCGAACGTTAATTTAGGTTCATTCAACACAATTTATAAGAATGTTTTACAAACAACAAATTCTGAAAGTCCCGGACCGAGTTACGGAATTGTAATCAAGGGGAATTATGACACCTATAAAACACTAGCACAAAACAACACAATTCTTGAAAATCGAATATTGAATTTTTCCATGTATGGTATATTCATGTTACACACCAATGGTAATCAAATTGAAGGGAATGATATTTCGAGACTGAATGTTCGACATGATAAATGTGGAATTACTATGTATGTTATTTATTCAGAGAAAGCAGGTGCAAGTTTAAGGTCAAATACAATTTTAAATAATTACATTCACCACTTGAATAGAGATTCATCAAATTTGTTCGAAAGGATACAGCACTTGAAAGGTATTTATGCTAGGCAGATTTCAGGGAGCGAAGACTTAAACTTTAAGGTATCAAATAATACATTGCGCGGGCTTAGGGTAAAAAATAGTTTATTTAGTATTGGGATATTTGATTGCAGTTACATAATTGTACAGAATAATAATTTCGAGGATAATGATGCTGATCCAAATTATGCTTCTTTATCTTATGGAGTTTTATGTGAATATACGAAAGGTTCTTATTTGATAAATGGTAATACAATTCAGAATTGTGATGGTGGAAAAGAATGGTTTGGCATAGTGAGTGCTGATCCTGCTATTGGAAACAAAAAACGGGAAATTAATCACAATAGGATAACGTTTAATTTCAATTCTGGAATTAATACCTATAGAATATACTGTAACGGTTCAAGGAGTTTAGACTCAAATGAAACAATAGAAATAAAAGGGAATACTATTGAAAACTCTTCTGAAGTTGTCAGTACTTACGGTATTTATTGTTTGCAAGGGAGAATAAATATTTTAGATAATTCAATATCAATTAATGAATCCATTAAAGGTTCAATCTATCATATTTATGCTTACAATCAATGCGACTTAGATATCGCAAGAAATAGAATTGTTGAAAATAGTTCTTTAGGTAATTTACACGTGGCGATATATTTGTGGGATAACTTCAATATCCGAATTGCTAGTAACTTAGTTCATCAGTATTTTCAGCAAAGCACGGTTAAGTCCATATTTTCTAATGGTGGAGGAAATAACAATAATACTTTTGAAGTAAGGCAAAATACTATCCTTATTGCTGGAGGAAATTCGAGCACAGGAAATAAAGATGTATATCCATTAGACTTGTCCATGGAGAACTATGTGAGTTCAAAATGTATTGGTAATATAATTGATGTTCAACGCGTGACTTCAATGATATTGCGTTTTAAAGGAAAATCAGATGAAGTGATTGAACACAATTCGTATTTTATTGAAGATTCGATTAAACAAGAATACAGAACTTCAAGTATAAACATTTTCTTTTCAAACATAGATGACTGGATAGCTTCCACTCAAGGTGAAGGAGAATTTAATACAATGAATTCTGAGGGACATCATTTTTTAACACTAAATTTGAAAGTCTTTTGTTCGGCAACCAAAACAATGTTCCATCTGTTTCTTACAATCTTTTGATGTATACGGCAACCCGCGCAACAAGCAATTGTCTGATCGAGGTGGAGTGGAGTACAGCGGTCCAACTTCAGTAAAGACATTTGAAACTCCAGCTATTAAATCCTATGTATACCCCAACCCGAATGCGACAAGGCAAATTCAATTGAATAATTTAAACAATAACGAAGAGTTCCACATTTACAACATTCTAGGTGAGGAATTGATGAAGGGCGAATTAATTTCTGGACTTAACCAAATAGATTTAAACTTTGAAGCTAAGGGTATCTTTTTTATACGATTGGATAAGGAACAAGCCATACAAGTGGTGTTGAGGTAAATGAGTCGAAACTTCTCAACGATTTTGTCATAATTTCGTCATTATGCTTTGTGTTTGTATCTTATTTAATAATTCCATATATATTTGAATTAAGTTTTAATTTCACACGCTTTCATTTTCAACTACTATGATAAAAAAAATACAGTTCGTCTTCGTTCTTGTCTTTCTTGTACAGTGTGCATATGCTGCTCCGCTTCAAGGTACCTATACCCTGGATTCGACTAGCGCAACTTCAGGAACAAATTTTCAGAATTGGCAAGACTTTTCCCAAGCTCTTCTCAACAATGGCGTATCTGCTGCGGTTGTGTTAAATGTGATGAGTGATCGCGTGGAACAAAACTCCGTTTCTTTTCCTGCCATATCTGGTGTGTCGGCAACAAATACCATTACTGTAAATGGGAATGGTTATACCTTGAGTGCTAATCTGGGGGATGCTGTTGTTTTGTTAAAAGGCATTAATTACCTCTCAATTGACAGCTTGCGGATATTAAATACGTCCTCTAGTTTTTACGCAATTGGGGTACGATTAAGCAATGCCTCTTCTTATAACACCATTACTAAATGTACAATTGAATTTAATAATCTCGTTAACTACTCTGCAAAATACGCGGCCTACATTGCCATGGCAGAATCTGCTACTTCTTTAGCCGATAGCAGCAGCACGGACCTAGGTTTATACAACACCTTTTCATACAATAAAATGTGGACCACTAATGCCAACAGTCCTGGGCCGAGTTATGCCATAGTCGTAAAAGGAAACAAAACCAATTACAAGACCGTTGCTCAGAATACCAACATCGTTGGAAACCTCATTCAGAACTTTTCGGATATCGGTATTTTTATGTTGCATACAAATGGCAATTTACTTGAGAGTAATATCGTCACCCGACTTAGCACCAAAGCAGACGATTGCGCTTATACTTTAATGGGGATTTATTCAGAGAAGGCATATTCCACATCAAGGCAAAATGTGATTCGAAACAACTATTTGCTCAATTGGAATAGAGACACTTCCCAACAATTTGGAAGTATAGGCATCATGTACGGAATAACTTGCATTGACATGATTGGAACTGATGCTCGAAGAGTTTTAATTGAGGGCAATAACATTCTCGGATTGCGTGCAGCAAAAGATTTGACCGTTTGCTACACGCGAAATTGCAAAAACATTGAAATCCTATCCAATGTCTCAAGAAATAATGATGTACCAGTGACCAGTGCATCTGGTAAAAATTTTTATGGGTTTCACAATAGCCTGATAGGTGGTCATTATAAAATAAATGGCAACAAGATTATAGATTGCGATGGGGGCTATGAATGGTATGGTATACAAAATGTGTTACCTCAGCTAAGCGCTGGAACAAAGGAAATAAATGACAACGTGATTGAGAACAATGGAAAATCAAATTTCTACACCTACCGCATTTATTTTTACGGCAATTCTAAATTGGACACCTTTGGAACAATACATATTAAAGGGAACACCATACGAAACAACGAATCAGATTATTACTACACCTACAATATCTTTTGTTTTAATAATGGCGACTTTAAAATCACCGATAACTTAATTGAAGGCAACGAAACCAAACATTACTACATGTACAATATGTATTTGTATCAATCAGGTAATTATCACCTCGCCAGGAATGTGATAAAGAACAATAAGAATACTGGTATCATCGGATACAATTACGGGATATATGCTTACAACAATATTAAGATGGAGATATTGAGTAATTTAATTGTCGACAATATTGGGGTGTATGGAACAACAGGCATATACGCTTACAGTATAGATTCTGTAAATTCGAATTACGAACTTAGACAAAACACAGTGAAGATAGATGGCAGCATGAGTACATATTCAGATCACGAAGCAACAGCCCTGAGAAGTTTGATGTACAGGTACGCGAATACAAATATAATTGGAAATATTTTCGATGTGCAGAATAGTAAGTTTGCGGATATCCAAGTCTTGAGTAATACCTCACTTGATGTGAGTCATAATACCTATTATGTGAACAATGTAGACAGTCAAACATACACCACACAATTCAACAACGGAATGGACTCAACCATTGATGGATGGATTGGTTTAAACATGGGTATAAAAGAGTTCAATGCAGATAGTTCAAATGGAAATCATTTTGACAGCTCCACATACGCGTCCAAATTGTTTTGGAATCAAAACAATGTTCCTTCTGTTTCTTACAATCTTTTGGATGTGTATGGCAACTCGCGCAACAATCAGTATTCTGATCGCGGTGCTGTGGAATACAGTGGTCCTACTGGAATAGTGACATTTGAAGTACCACTTATAAAATCTTATGTATATCCCAATCCGAATGCGACAAGGAATATTCAATTGAACAACCTAAACAAGAACACTGAATACCACATCTACAACATACTGGGTGAGGAAATGATGAAGGGCAAATTAACTTCCGGAATGAACCAAATAGATTTAAACTTTGAAGCTAAGGGTATCATTTTTATCCGATTGGATAAGGAACAAGCCATACAAGTAGTGTTGAGGTAGGAGTGGGAGCTCATTTAGGAGCATTCATAAGGATAAACTAGGATGTTCTTATTAAATTAAATAGAATTCAAGTGAAGAAAGATAAATGAATAAAGCACGATGAATAATTGTCATTTAATGGTAATTTTAGATTTAAATAATAATTTCTTATATTGTAACTTGTTTTAAAGTATTATTATTATGTTTTCTCCTATTAAGTTATCAGTATGGTTAACTCTAAGTTTGTGTTTCTTAGTTCAGCCTTTCTATGCCCAGAAAAACACAGGATATCCCGTTTGGCCAATAGCCGTCAAAGGTGGTGATGAAGCTCAAGTAGTGGACTGGTCCTTAGCTCCAACAATGAGTCAAGATGTTCCAAACACTGCTCCTTCTGAAAACGGACCAACAGGCGCCGCTTTCGATTCATGCGGAAAACCATTATTCTATGTCATTCATTCAGGCACTTTGGATGACAATAATTTATTTATTTACACCATTAATGGCACTCCATTGTTGAACAATCAAACTCCAAATAAACCTGGGCTGAGTTGTAAGAATACCGATCCAGAAATTCAAGTTGTTAAAGTGCCTTATCAAGAACATCAGTGGTACATCATATACTGCAAATGGAAGGATAAGTTGAATGCACCTTATGGGAATTCTGGATCATACACACCTGCAGAAGTATTGTATTCGAAAGTGGAGTATAAGAATGGTGTTTTTAAACTTCTCACTCGTGATTCTGTACTAAAGGTATCAGGTGTTGCACACGTTTATACAATTGGAAAAGCGGTATCGAGAACGGCTGTTCTGGATAAAACACATTATCTCTATTTGTGCCGAAGACCAGGAGATGTTAATTATTTATCTATTGATCGTTTTATAATCGATTCAAGTGGAATCTCCTTTGATGCGAATACAGGCAATGTATCAGCGCGATGGTGGTACCAAACTGTGGCTGGTTCAGTTATGGAGTTAAGTCCTACTGAAGATCGATTGGCTTTGATAAACAGAAACGAATCAAGTAACTCATCGGATATATTTATTTTTAAAACCTCAACATTCTCCAATAGAAGTTCAGATTATACCTCAATAACATTAAGTGATTTGATTCTTCAAGCGGATAATAATGTGTTATTGACTTCCAATTCAATTAATCAAGTAGCATATTCAAATTCAAACTTATCGTTTATAAAAAGCATTGAGAGAAAGATAAGAGGATTAGAGTTTAGTCCTAATGGGCGTTTTTTGTATTTCTGTGGCGGTGGTTATGCAGGAAGTGGACAAACACATATGACCTATCTTGCACAGATAGATTTAGGTCTGCCGAGCTCACCAGCAACTTATCCCTACGATGTACGTTTACAAATTCAAAAACCTTCGGGAATTTTTAATCCCATTTCTGGTAACGGTGATTCCTACGCAAATGGCTATGACAACTGGCATGCCTTAATTAGTATCGCCTCATCTTACGATGGCAATTTGTATTTTACCAAAGGAGCGAGCTCTACATTGTTTGTTCTTCCTAATGCGAATGCACTTATGCCTCAAAACTTGGTTCCTTCAGAAATTGACTTATCAACTGCCTCAATTAATAACATAAAAGTAGAAGGTGATGCGATGTTTCTACCTGATCAAATTGATGGATACACATATCTAAATGATCGTATCGCTTCGTTAACAAAAATACTAGGTGCGGATACCGTGATTTGTAAGGGGAATACCCTAACAATTGATTCTAAACTTAAACCTAATACAATTAGATGGCAAGACGGAAGCACTGACTCCTTTTATATTGTGACCAAACCAGGTGTATACAGTATTCAAAGCACACAGAATTTATGTGGATTTTCTGATTCCTTACGTGTGGATTGGGGACCAGAAGTGGGCTTTGATATATTACAGAACACTTGCAACAACACGCTCATATTTACAAACACTTCAAGCAATGCAGCACTTATACAATGGAACATTGATTCATTTCAAGGAAGTAGTAACAATTTGAGTTATCATTTTAAAGACGCTGGGACATATTCAATTCGTTTGATTGTGAGTGATTCAAATCGAATCTGTCCTGATACGCTCATCCAAACTGTGGATATACTGCGCAGCAACGGTGGCGAACTGATAATTCCAAATACCTTTACTCCAAATTCGGATGGTATAATGATTGCTATTCACTAGGTGGTTTGGATAAGGTCTGTGGTGACGAAGGTGAGATTTGGATTTTTGATCGCTGGGGAATTGAGGTCTTTCATGGGGATGTATTAGAAGAATGTTGGAATGGAACTCTTTGCAACAAAGGAGGCGAACTTTCTTCTGGTGTGTATTATTACTTATTGGAACTCAAACATGTGAATGAAAATGGAGCGCTAGAACACATTAAATCAAATGGTGTGATTCATTTAATTCGATAGTCAATTTTCTTTTCGCTAAATAGATAGAGGAATTAGTACAAATTTTTCTCAAGCAACTTAAACCTTTTTATATTTGCATTGTCTAATCACCAACATGTTGCATTTTTTCTCGCCCTCTCTTAAAGCTACTGCTTTTGTGTTTTTTGCTTTATTTGTCTCTTTAAGTCATGCCCAATCGATTCGTGGTAAGGTGATTGACGAAAACAAAAAACCCCTAAGCTACAGCAGTATAGATCTTTACTTGTTATCCGATTCCTCAACTGTGCGCTGGACTCAAACGGATTCGCTGGGGAAGTATTCATTTACTGATTTAAAACCCGCTGTTTATCTTCTAGAAGTGAAGAACTATGAATACGAAACGCAATGGTTTAAAGTAAAACTGGATTCAGGTGAGTCGCTTCGAAAGGTTCTTCAACTTAGCAATAAAGTAGATTTGATTTCAGGTGGAGGCATACGTATTAAGAAAGATGCATTGCGTCAAAAGAACGATACCGTCGAATACAACGCTAGCAATTACAAAGTGAATCAAGACGCTTCTGCAGAAAATCTCGTCACGAAAATGCCAGGTATCACCACCGAGAACGGAACCATTCAAGCCCATGGTGAAGATGTGAAGAAAGTAACTGTTGATGGTGAAGATTTCTTTGGTGACGACGCCTCTGTTGCACTTAAGAATTTGCCTGCTGAAGTAATTGATAAAATTCAAGTCTATGATCAACAAAGTGATCAATCTCAGTTTACAGGTGTAGACGATGGCAACAGTCAAAAAACTCTAAACATTGTCACGAAATCAGCAAAGAACATCGGTCAGTTTGGAAAAGTATACGGTGGTTATGGCACCGACGATAGATGGGCTGCTGGAGCAAACATCAATGTGTTTGCAGGTAAACAACGCTTCTCCTTTATTGGCATGAGCAACAACATCAATCAACAAAACTTCTCGTCGCAAGACATCATAGGACTTACAGGTGATAAAGGCGGACGATGGAGAAATGGTTCGTATAGAGGTGGAGGAAGTGCTGGGAATTTTCTTGTAGATAATAACGGTGGTATAAACACCACAAATGCGTTTGGTATGAACTACTCGTATTTTGGTGGTAAGAAATTTAAACTCACCGCTTCCTATTTCTTTAATACAAGTGCCAATGTGAACGAATCGTTCTTAAAACGGACTTACTTCTTATCGTCTGCTAGCAACCAACTTTACCAACAAGGCGATACTGGAAACAGCAGTGGAAATATGCACAACTTAAATGCAAGACTAGAGTACACCATCGACACAATGAACTCCATTATTTTCCGTCCGAGCTTGAAATTGCAGAAAAGTGAAAGTTCAAGTAGTTTTCTGGGAAGCACCAATTCACAAGAAGTGAGTTTGTTAAATCTTTCACAAAGCAGTTCTTCTTCCTTGTTCAGTGGTTACAATTACAGTCAGTCGCTTTTATTCAGACACAAATTCAAGCGAGTGGGTCAGACCCTATCATTAGATTTGAAAGGGTCGGTCAATAACAATTCTGGAGAATCCAACTTGAACTCACAGAACGCCTATTACCAACCGAGTTTTTCTGAGGATTTCTTTAAACAAAATAGCACAAGTGCTAACGATGGCTATTCCTTTTCACCCGATTTGTCTTACACGCATGCGTTGAGTAAAAAGGTTCTTATGGAACTGACGTACAATCCAACGTTTGCTAATTCGAATACCGATAAATACACGTCTCGATACGATTCGTTAACAGGCGAGTACAGCACAGTTGACAGCATCTTGAGCAACACTTTTTCAAATGCTACAAATACTCAAAAAGCAGGAATGTCTTACCGATACAATTCAGGTAAAGTGTCCTTGGATATTGGAGCAGACGCACAAAGTGTGGAGATGTTAGTGGATCAAAGTTTTCCCTCTACCAACAAAGTTGAAAAATCGTATTTCAACGTTTTGCCCAATGCGCGTTTTACCTATGCTTTTAGTAAATCGAGCAACTTAAGATTATCCTATCGAAGCAGGACCAACTTGCCTTCAGCCACACAATTGCAGGAGGTGTTAAACAACAGTAATCCCTTGCTTTTATCGAGTGGTAATAGCAATTTGAACCAAGAGTTTGAGAACAGTTTATTTGTGCGATATAAAACAAGTAACAGCAAAAAAGAACGGACCTTCTTCATCTTCAGTCATTTGTCTACAACTTCTGATTATATTGCTAATACAACTATTCTTGCTCGCAATGACACCACCATCAATGGCAAGATTGAATTGAAAAAGGGCGCTCAACTAACACTTCCACAAAACTTAGAAGGCTACAGAAGATTACGTGTGTTCTCCATGTTTGGAATGCCAATCAAACCAATTAAGAGTGTTTTAAACTTCAAATTGGGAGAAACCATTTCGAGGACACCTACTTTAATCAATGGAGCGAATAACATCAGCATCAATTCAACCACAACACTCGGGGCGGTATTAGCGAGTAACATCAGTGAGGATATCGATTTTACGTTTAACTATTCAGTCAATTACAGCACAGTTCAAAACTCCTTGCAGAAAAACTTAAACACATCGTATGTTATTGGAAACTTCAACGCGCGTGTAAATTATCTACCAACTTCACATCTTGTGTTCAACGCAGATATTACGAACAGTTCATATAACGGATTGGGCAACGCCTTCAATCAAAGTATATGGTTGGTAAACGGAGGAATCGGTTATAAGTTTTTAAAAGGAAATAGGGGAGAATTGAAATTGTCGGTCTTTGATGCCTTGAAACAAAATACAAGCATCTCAAGAACTGTAACAGAAACGTATATAGAAGATAAGAACACTCAAATTCTAACGCGTTTTTACATGTTAACCTTCACATATTCCATTCGCCACTTTAAAGTGAAGTCGAAGATTAAAGCGGGAGAAGCAAGCTCTTCATCACCGCGTAGAAGACCTACTGAGTAGTTATACTACATGTCGGATTCTAGTACCGAAGAAACATTTTTCTTAATAATAGCATCCAAATTTTCTCAAGCAATTCACTTTGAAAAGCTGAAATTTCTTATCTTTGTATGAAACAATCTAATAATGATCACCAAGAAACAACTGACTTTAACGCTTGAACAGTTTCCGGATGAGTTCACTTTGGAGGAACTGATTGATAAAATTATCCTTTTGGACAAAATTGAAAGAGGAAATCAACAATCAGAGGGTAACGAAGTTTTGAATGAGCAAGAACTTGAAATTGAAATGCAGAAATGGTTCAAGTAAAATGGACCAAACTCGCAATTGATGATTTAAAAGGAATTTATGATTACATCTCAAAAGATTCTGTAAAGTATGCGAAAATAGAAATCATTAAATTGAAGGTAAGAACCAATATTCTGAAACAGCATGCATATGCTGGAAAGCTGGTTCCAGAGATGAATAATGAGATATTTCGTGAACTTATTGAAGGAAATTATCGAATTATTTATAAGATTATTAATACCGAAACTATTCACATTTTAACAATTCATCACTCCGCAAGGGATTTAACGAGACGACAAATAGATTAAAAGTTGATTAACACAAATTGTGAATGGACTTCAGCTGGGAAATAGCTATAACACACGCTTAGCAAGAGCTGGGCAAATTTCTTCGAAAGGAATATTTCGTATATTTTGTGAGTAAACGCTTTATTGTTGAGCTTTTAGAAAAGTTTCACTGCCCTCGCAAAGCGTGAGACCGTTTCAAATTATCTTTAGTTTCTGAACTACGCAATCCGTCTCAACGACGAACTGTAAGTGTGTCAGGAACTATCTTAACAAAACTTCCATTCTTTAATTGGTATTCTATTCCGTCCAAGACAATTGATTTGCCTTCCATGAGAGTACCTAAGTTGTATAAATCGTTTTCCATGGTGTGAATACTGCCTTTGTTTTTGCGCACCATATCTAAGTATGCGGTATTAATGCCGTTTTGAGCACCACAAAGAATTAAACGAATTGGAACATGAACCTTGTCTAAGAGTTTTAAATCACGAGGAATAGCCCAATTGTCGGCAATCATAATGCCTTCTTTGATATTTGGATTCTTTTTAAGTCCTTCTATCACGGCTTCGATGTTATTCTCAGGAGCATCGCCACCACCACCACTTTTCATGGCAATAGTTAAGGCTTGGTCTAATGCGGTAAACTCTTTGGTGTTGATGTAATACAAACCACCTACTTTACCTCGTACTTTTAATCGGTCGGGCATGTTGTCGCCGTCGTTAAAGAAAATGAAATCGTGATTCGAACTGTGGACATTTAGATTCATTTTATGCCAAACTCTAAATTGAGCGAGGTAAGGCGACATGCTTCCAGTAACATCTGTTGCAATTAAACAATTCTTCCACTGCTTGTTGCGGTTGAATACTTTAAAGATAATATCAGGCGTGTAATACGATTTGACAAATGAATGGGCAAGACGTTTTTTGCCAGCTGTTGTATCCATATATTCACAGCGTATATTAACATGTTCCGTGAACATGAAACTATCCAAATTAAATTCTTCATCATTGGGTAGAATTGGCAATTCAGTGAAGTTGAAGGCGATCTCCTTGTCTCTGGAATAAAAGGACATTGAAATGCGTGTTTCAATCTTGCGCCCTCGATACCGACTTGAAGTAATTCGCAATTGATTATTGATGTATCTCAACTGTCTAGCTTGTCTTTTTGTTAAATGACTGTCATTAGCAAAATTCAAATTGCCACGTTTATCAGCTATGAATTGTATGGTGTTTATCGAATTTGCAAGTTCCTCTTTGAAGTAGCGTTTAAATTTTCTTTGATTGATGTTTTGGTAGCCTCTAACCTTAGCAATTCTGTTTCTTGTGTTAGTGGTTCTTATCAATGCGGTATCGCATACTTTGCAGAGTTTAACTTTACCAATTGTTATCAGTGAGTCCATCGTTTTTGAATCGTCGATGCCTTCATACACTTTGCTGTAGTAGTCTAGAAGGGAGGATTCAACAAACGAACTCAGCTCTTCGCTTTCATTTTTTAGTTTAATCACAAAACCGTGAAAGAAGTCTTTACAATCATCAGGCGAGTTACAGCCTGTTTGTTCAATCCAATACCATTGAATTCCGGAGTTCGATTTGAGTCCTGGAAGCGAGGCATATAGTTTGTCCATTCGCTGAGCGTTTAAAGTCAGTTGATCAAACATTTCACTGAGACGGTAACGTGAATAAACTAGAGAAATTGATTGAATGTCGGCGGGATTGATTTTAGAAAGTCGCGACTTTGGAATGGCGCCATTGAATTCCATTTTCAAGACAAGCACATTCGAATCGTCATCTTCAATAGAAAGTTGTGGAGTGGAGATACGAATGAGTTTTTTAGGGAGATCGGGGGCTGCAGAGGTTTGGGCTTGAGAGCCGTAAACAATAGCGAATACAAAGAGTGAGAGGATTAGGCGTTTCATGATGTTTCGTGGATTTAATTTTTAAACGCTAGAATTTGTTTTTTGTTACACGAGTTGATAAAATAATTAAAAATGAAAACGTAAGCGATTGATTCGGAATGAATTTGATTTGTATATCTTGCTTTTGAAGGTAAAAAAACTATTTTTGAAGCACTATGTTGCGAATAATTAGTCTATCCGTTTTGTGTATAGCCATGAGTTTACAAGCTCAATTGAGTTTAGAAAACATCTGGAATACTAGAGAATACAGTCCGAAGTATGTATCGGGATTTCATTTTTTAAACGATGGAGTTTCGTATTGCAAATTGGTGGTAAACGACGACAATTCTCAGAGTTGTGAGAAGTACGATGCCAAGACAGGTAACAAACTTTCTACCATATTTAGCACCGCCACTATTCTAGTGGATGATAAACCAATTCGTTTGCAATCGTACGAATTAAGTGAAGACGAGAACAAGGTTCTGTTGAGCAACGGCTTTGAATCGGTATATCGTCACAGTGGTAAAAGCAATGTGTGGTTATATGATTTAAAAACCAAAACACTGAATCGCATCTCCGATAAGAAGGTGATGTATGCGACCTTAAGTCCCGATGGGAAGAAAGTGGCTTATGTATCCGACAACAATTTATTCTATTTTGATTTGGAGAAAGCAAAAGACGTTCAAGTAACATTTGATGGAAAGAAAAATGAAATAATAAATGGGGCAGTAGACTGGGTTTACGAGGAAGAGTTCTCAATGAGCAAAGGCTTTCAATGGAGTCCTGATGGAAGCTTTATCGCCTACTACCGTTTTGACGAGAGTAAGGTGAAAGAGTTTGGAATGGATTTATTTGGAAGCTTGTATCCAGAACGCGAAGTGTGGAAGTATCCAAAAGCAGGAGAAGATAATAGCAGAGTTGATGTATACATTCACAAGATTGGTAAAAAGAAATCTGTCTTATGTGAGACAGGATCTGAGAATGATCAATATCTGCCTAGAATAAAATGGATGAGTGCCAACTATGTGAGTGTGCAAAGGTTGAATCGTTTGCAGAATAAAATGGAACTGATTAAATACAGTTACTATTACCCGAAAGGAGATGTTTTGTACACGGAGACCAATGAGAAATACATAGAAGTAGTGGATTGGATATTTACAGATGCTTCGGATCCAAAGCAATTGTATCAGGCGTATTTTACAAGCGAGCAAGATGGCTATAATCAAATTTACGGTTTGGGCAAAGATGGAAAGGCGGTCAATTTGTCAAATGGCAAATGGGATGTTGATCAATTGTTAGGCGTTTCAGAAATGGGGGCAAAGTTGTTATTCACCTCTGGCATGAATGCACCAACAAAACGACATGTATATGGATTAGATATTGCGGGCAAAGCAGTTTACCAATTGAGCAGAAAAGAGGGTTGGCATACAGTTGTGTTTTCAGATAATTCAGGATATTACATGGATTATTTCTCAACAATTACAACACCTGCAGTTATCACGTTGAATGATTTGACTGGAGAGGTGGTTCGAGTTTTAGAAGACAATAAAGAATTGAAAGAAAAGCTAAGCAAGGAGAAACTAGGAGAGGTGAGTTTTGGAAGTTTTAAAACGACAGAGAATGTCGAATTGGATTATTGGAAAATTCTTCCTCCTGATTTTGATCTAAATAAGAAGTACCCTGTTTTATTCTTTGTGTATGGCGGTCCTGGATATCAAACCGTGAAGAATCAATGGTTGGGCAGTAATTATTTGTGGTATCAATACATGGCACAAAAAGGGTATATTGTAATCTCGGTAGACAACAGAGGCAGTGGAGGAAGAGGAGAAGCGTTTAAAAAAGTAACGTATCTGAATTTGGGTAAATACGAAACCAAGGACTATATCGAAGCCGCTAAATATTTTGGAGCACAAACCTATATTGACAAAGCCAGAATCGGTATATTTGGTTGGAGTTATGGTGGTTTTATGGCGAGCAATTGTATTTCAATAGGCGCTGATTACTTCAAAACGGCAGTTGCTGTTGCTCCAGTTACCAATTGGCGTTATTACGACAATATTTACACCGAGCGATACATGCGCACACCACAGGAAAATGCTTCGGGTTACGACGATAATTCCCCGATTAATCACATCGATAAGATAAAGGGCAATTACTTGATTGTGCATGGAACAGCGGATGATAATGTGCATTTTCAGAATTCAGCTGAAATGGTTATGGCCATGAATGCAAAGAATATTCCTTACGATGCAGCGTATTATCCGAACACAAATCACGGTATACATGGTGGGAAGATTAGGTGGCATTTGTTTACGAAAATCAGCAAATTCATCACTGATAATTTGTAGGCATGTGATGCAGAATATTATATAAGTTGCAAATTAATAAGAGATTAGAAGGGTAGGAAGAAAATATTCTAAAATAAATCCAAGAGAACTCTTATGTTTGAAAAAACTTAAATAAAGATGCTAGGTTTATTAATTTGCTATTTTTTCGCTCGAGAATTTTACCGTTTGGCATTAAAGCACGGAAAGAACAAATGGTTGTTTGCCATCTTGTCGATAGGGGTTTATTATGCCGCTACACTGCTTACTGGTGTCGTTATTGGTATTTTGAATGCCGCTTATGGAGATGGTTCTCTCCTTGAAGAACATACGGTTATGTTAACTTTAATTGCCTTGCCAATTGGATTGCTTACGGTTTGGTTGTTTTATAAAATGCTTAAACGTTCATGGGAGAACAAAGATTTGATAGAAGATTCGGACATCATCGATGCAGAAATCATTGAATAAAGAATATTAGACAAAAGAAAAGGGGCAGAATTTCTGCCCCTTTTTTATTGAGTATTTAAGAAATTAGTCTTCGTCCGTGTCGATTTCCATTTCCTTTTTAAGGATAGTACCAGTGCTTGATATTTCAAGGCTAAAGGCTTCTTCTCCTTTTTCGATATCTACTTCGTAAACAGTACCTCTATCGTGAGTTTCTACCAACTCAGCCTCTTCGATTTTATACTCTGGATAATTGGTCTTAATGGCATTGGCCACCGCTTCTGGTAGTTCGGAAACTTTAATTTCAGTTTCAGTTTCCAACCATTTTCCTGTTTGATCAAAACTTGCAGAGTAATTGATTTTATAGAGTTTAAAATCAGCTTCGTAGGTATTGTCTTCTTCAGCTTCCCATTCTACCTTTTGAGCTTTGGGGTATTTTGCAGAGAATGCTGCTTTAACTGCTGTTGGAACCTCTTCAGTTTCAATTTCTTGGGCGAAACTAGCTCCCATCCATGTTGCACAAAGCAACAGTATGATTATTTTTTTCATGATTGATTATTGTAATTAAGTTAGATGTTTACTTGTGTTTCAGTTTAACGGAGATTAAACAGCAAGAATTGGAGGTCGGAATACTTGAACTGTGTGTCCTTTGCTAAGGGGATTTACGATAAAATCGGATCTTATTGCTTGCTTAACAAAGCCTTTTAGTATTTGAAAACGAAGGTCAGTGGGACTGATAAGCACTATATTGATTACGGAATGGTGCAAAGAGGGAGTATGAGGTTTTTGATGATCACTTCCTGTATGCTTGTCAATTAAGCAATCAAAATTAATAAGGTGGTCGCTTATAAAATCTATTAAATTTAAGTCTTTGTCTTCATGAGCTTTGCACTGCTTAAACATTTGAGGCAATTGAGGGAGATAAGAATAATCACCAGAGGGCAAGCAAAATGCTGAGAAGCTGAAAAAGGCAATTAAAACAGAAGCAAGTACTCTCATGAATTGATGAAATTGAATTTTAAAAACTTAGAAATGTCATGAAACTGTCATAATTTGAATTAAATTTTATTCGTAAACCATCACAAATTGAAGTTCTTTCATCAGTTTGCCGTAGTAATTTTTCATATGTTTCTCAATTACATGCATTTGCTTGTAATATTGGCACATTTCAAAGTAAAGCACATCAAAAATGGTTGAGCTCACAAAGGGCACTTCTTTTTTAAAGCCACTCACGCAGAGAGCCCCAGTTTTATTCATGAAAGCGCGTATTTTAGGTTTAGAAATATTTAGTGTTTCACAACTTCCTAGGTGTAAGATTTTGTCTTCGAGCTTTCCTTCAGCCATTTCGGCTAATTCATCTAAGGACAAAATTGTTCTAGGACTGAGTTTTAGTCCGTTAGGAACCCCATGAAAAGCCAGATAAAAAATACTAAATTGGCCATAGCGTTTCTTGGTATATTCATTGATTCTGTTCTCTAATTCTTGAGGTGTACTGCAATGACGGTGTATATATTTGATTTTCATTCCACTAGCAGTTTCCATAAAACGCAATGCATTTTCTATGGTGTCTTTCTGCCTTAAGTCTGGGTGCCAGTCGCCTTCTATACAGAAGATTTGTTTGACGTAGCTACTCGCTGTTTTCATTCGTCTAAATTGTTTTGCTAAATTGGGAATAAATAAGTGTTTTTACTTATATTTGACACAAATATAACAGATTATTGATAAAACAACTACAAATGAGATAATTACATGATTAAAAAATTACTGATACCAGTTCTTCTCCTAATTTTTTTAGTCTCTTCTAGCTCAGATGCAAAAGCCCAAGGTACAGCGGGCGAAGATTTTTGGGTTGCCTACATGGCACAAGATTGGGCTTGTTACTACAACCAAAACTTTTGGACTCGCGATACTGCTGAGTTATTTTTATCTTCACAGTTTGCTGCAAAAGTTACTATTACTGCACCTGGACAGAATTATACCAAGTCTCTTACACTAGCACCTAATGTCACCACCCTTGTTAGCTTACCTCGTGATGTGGTTTGCCGATATTCAGATTCTGTTACCATGAATGGTGTGCACATTGAGTCGGATACAACCATTAATGTGTATGCTGTAAATCGAATGTGGTATTCCAAAGGAGCCACTGTTGTTATCCCAACAACTTCTATAGTTGAATCTCCCGAATATATTGTTACCACTCACCACGACAACTACAGTTGGGGATGGTATTGCAATGGAAAAAACATACAGTCACCCGAGTTTACTATTGTAGGTATTGCCGACTCATCCGTCATAGAAATTGTCCCCACAGGGGCATCCTCGCGGAACAGTCCGGCCAATGTCCCTTTTCAGGTCACACTGAAGAAAGGGGAAACCTTTCAATACATGACAACCGATGTGGATTTGACAGGTAGTATTGTCCGCTCAAAATACATCAAATCCAAATATGCTGTATATGCAGGAAATCGTCAAGTATTCACATACAGAAATAACGGAAGTCAAACCTGTTGGAGCAGCTGGGACCATGTTTACGAGCAAATGACACCAACAGTTACATGGGGTAAAGAATACACAGCGCTGCCTTTTGCTAAAAATATCAGAGGGTACACTCTGAAAATTGTTGCCGCGGAAAACAACACTCAAATTCGTATAAACAATAACCAAGAAGCTTCCCTGAATCAAGGCGAATATTATGTCCGAGAAGTGTTTGGCGATTCTGTTATGCGAATCACTGCTAACAATAGAATTTCTGTAGGACAAATTACTTTAGGTGGGGGATATTATTACTCCGGTTGTCAAAATCATCCCGACAAACCATACAACGGTGATCCTTCCATGATGATGTTATTTGCCGACGAACAATTTGGACAGAATGCTACAATCAACACAGTTTCTCAAACGCTTTGGTGGTGGTGGAATAACAACTGGTGGAGTCAGTGGGGGCCTGAGCATTATATCAATGTGATGGTTAAATCCACAGATACTGCAAGTTTTAAAATGGATAACAGCTCTATAAATGATTCTCTCTGGGAAACTGCAGGCAATCTCAATGGTTACCATTTTGCCAAAATCCCTGTTGATAGTGGTAGTCATTATCTCAACAGTGCCAAAGGTTTTTTGGGATATGTCTATGGTTACCTAGTTTATGAAGGTTACGCCTTTGCTGCAGCTGCGAACTTTAAACCTATTCAAAACAACTTCGTGATTGTGGATGCTCAATGCGTCACAGATACCGTCGGCTTTCAGGCAGTGTTAAACGATAGTTTTGGGAATTACCATTGGGTGTTTGGTGATGGTACTATCGATTCGGGAGCCAATGTCAGACACAAATACAAAGATACGGGATGGTACACAGTAAAAATGTACTGCTATCACAATATTACTAATGCAATGGATTCTGTGACCAAAACCTTGTATGTTGCAGATACGAAGATTAAAGATTTGTTTACATCAGATACCCTGGTTTGTGGTAAGGTAGACATGGTTGTTATCTCAAAAGGCTTTGTTCTTGACAATGAATACGAGTGGAACGATCATCACAGAGTATATTACCGAGCCATTAAAAATGATGGCTTATATTGGCTTGAAGTAATGGAGCGAAATGGTTGTATTTTTAGAGATACACTCAATGTAAACAGCAGCACCATACCTAAAGCAAGCTTCGATGTTTCTGAGACTTCGTTTTGTTTAAGTAAAAATAAAGAAGTGACTTTCACCAATAAGTCAACCTCTAAAGCTCCAATAGAAGAATACATTTGGGACTTTAGTGATACTTCGTTTAGTTCTTTAGACACCGTAATTAAGCGCACCTTTAAGCGTGCTGACACATATCCAGTTATTTTAAGAGCAGTAACAAAGGCTGGTTGCTACCACGATACCTTTATGTTTGTGGATGTGCTTCCCGGTCCGCTTGTAGATTTTGAATTTACAAGAAAAGACACCTGTTTGAATTCAAATGGCGTTGAATTTAAAAACACAACTGTCTCAGATAAAAATGAACTTAAACGATACAAATGGTTCTTTAGCGAGGGCTATGTAATTAGTAACAACGACCCAGGTGGTCCTAGGACTTATGTCGATACTGGCGAGTTTAAGGTCAATTTAATTTACGAATACAACAATGGATGTGTAGATACAGCCACCAAGATCGTTCATATTGTTCCAAATCCAAAGGCCGATTTCTCATTTCCAAATGCAACTTATTGTTCGCTCGATACCATACCTTTTGTCAGCACAACTTATTCAGACTTCAGACCGCTAAGCTATCAATGGGATTGGGGTGATTCAACCTTTACAAGTGATTCCCTTGAGTAATAAGGCATTTACCAAATACGGTAGTAACAAAGTCAAATTATCCGTTTGGTCGCCTTTGGGTTGTAGGAATACAATTGAAAATTCTTTGTGAATGGAAACTCCTATTGTCGATTTTGTAATTAATAAAGATACTCAGTGCTTTGTCGGTCATTCATTTGATTTTACAAATACCACACAATTTAATGGCAGTTTGAATTACAATTGGGCATTAAGTGATGGAAGTTCAGTACGGATAGCAATCTAACCAATATCGTATTTGCAACAGATTCTGTTTACAGTGTAAACCTATCTACCACCACCTCTGTTGGTTGTAAAGCCTCTGCAAGTAAAAATGTTTACTTAGGTGGATATCCAGATGTTAAGTTTAGTCGACTTTCAACAACAATGTTTCAGAAACAATGCGTTTAATTTCACGAATAATTCTACCATTAAGAAAGGTCAACTCTTGGATTACCTATGGACATTTGGAAATGGAGATTCTTCACGATTGAAGTCAGTAGCCAATCACAATTATGATACAGAAGATAGTTTTACAGTTCGATTAATTGGAACATCCGATTTGAACTGTATGGACACAACTCAAATGTTAGTTGTAACGCATCCTCAAGGAATAGCTGATTTTAGTGTTTCACTTTCGAATCAATGTCTAGATCAAAATTTATATTCATTTACCAATAACTCAAGTGTGAAAACTGGAAGCCAGAATTTTATATGGAATTTCGGTGATAACATTACTTCCATCAATACAAACGCTACACATAAGTATACAAAAGCTGGAGCATACACCGTAGAATTAATAAGTACAACAAACTTAGATTGTAAAGACACACTTACCAAACTTGTTACTGTGTTTGCTAGTCCTATTGCCAAATTTACAGTAGATAAGGACAAACAATGTTACAGAAACAACTCCTTTAACTTCACAAGTGGTTCCTCAATCACAAACGGAAGTATCACGCAATACAATTGGACCTTTGGTGACAATACAAGTGCAACTACACAAGATGTTGCGAACAAACACTACAACTCAGAAGACAGTTTCACTGTTCAGTTAGTGGTGAGTTCAGACAATGCTTGTAAAGATACTTTGTCAAGCATGGTGTATACCTTTGCACAGCCGACAGCCTTGTTCTCAATCAATAACAGTATTCAGTGTTTTAATCAACAAGACTTTGATCTAGTGAATCAATCCAAACTGAAATATGGCGACCTCACGTATCAATGGGATTTTGGTGATGGAAATTCAAGTACGGATACCAATGTGAGAATTACCTATTTAAATGCAGGAACCTACGACATTCGATTAATTAGCAGCAGTGAGAATCAATGCCGAGACACAAGTATACAACAAGTTGTATTGAATGTGAGTCCGAAAGCTGAATTCGCAATTGACAAAGACAAACAATGTTTTAAAGACAATATCTTTAACTTTACAAACAACAGCACGATTGCATCGGGTAATATTAGTATATACCGCTGGTTTATGGGCGATAACAATGGATTCACAAGTCGAGACGTGAATGGATACTCATACGCAACAGAAGACACATTTGATGTTCAGTTAATCACCACTTCTGATTTAAATTGTAAAGACACTTTTAACCAAATGGCTATCACATTTGCTCAACCAATGGTAGACTTTACAGTTCCAAATGACAGTCAATGCTGGCAAAAGAATTACTTTGTCATCAACAACAATACAACCTTAAAATATGGAAGTTTAAGCAACTCCTGGGATTTTGGAGATAATACTTACTCATCTGATTTTACGCCAATAACTAAGAATTATCCAAATACGTCTGCTTCCTATTTAATCAAATACAAGGCAGTTAGCGATAATGGATGCAGTGATTCTATGCAACACATGGTGGCATTGTTAGAGCGTCCAATCTCCGACTTTACAATTAACGATTCGATTCAATGTTTCAATGGACATTTGTTCCAATTTAACAACACCACTGATTTCAGTGCAATGAATACCTTGAGTTACTGGTGGGATTATGATAATGGAATAAAGCATCAAGGGTTTACTCCTCAAGACGCGACTTACAACACTCCCGACTTTTATAATGTGAGTTTGGTGACTTATTCTACGCTAACTAACTGTTTTGACACTGCAATTAAGGTGGTTATTCCAGCACCACATGCCAATGTGAATTTCTCTATGAATCTAGATTCACAGTGTTTCAGGTCAAATGAATTCAACTTGAACAACCAATCGAATGTGAAGTTTGGTACAATGGAATACACATGGGATTTTGGAGATGGAAGCAGCGATACAGCAACAAATCCTACTAAAACATATTCAACTGAAGCTGGATATACCATTAAATTGCTTGTAAATACAAATTACAACTGCTTAGATTCTTTCGATTATCCAATTGGTTTTCATCCAACTCCAATAGCCAGTTTTAACATCAACGATACCGATCAGTGCTTAAATGAACACCGATTCGACTTTACGAATACAAGTCAAATTGCTTCTGGTACGTTTACCCAAGATTGGTGGTTTGATGATTTAGAAACAGGCACAAATACTGATTTCTTAGGTAAGCAGTTCATAGATCCAGAAACACATCAAGTCCGCTTGGCTGTGATTTCAAACAATGGCTGTGCAGACACTACTTATCGTTATATCTACCTTGAGGATACTAGAAACTCAAAAATTCAATTTGCTGAGAACGATTCACAATGTTGGAAAGGCAATGCATTTGACTTCTCGAACTTGAACACCAACCCGAAAGTAAGCTTTGTTACAGCTAAATGGATATACGGCGATGGTCAAACCTCTAACGGAATAGATCCAGCTCCAATGCAGTTTTCTAAGGATGGAAATTACAGCGTGACTTTAATAACTGAATCTTCGATAGGTTGTCAAGATACAAGCACAGTTGATGTCGTGATTCACCCACATCCAGTAACAAGCTTCACTGCGGAAGATGTGTGTTTCCCTGAGCCAGTTCAATTTACGAATACAAGTAGTATTTCAAGTGGAACCGTAAGCACATATCTTTGGGATTTCGGCGACTTTACTAGTTCTGGTGTTCCTTCACCACAGCATAATTACGCATTTGCAGGCTTGTATGATGTTCAATTAATTTCATTCTCGGAGTATATGTGTTCTGATACAGTTTTTGTGGCTTCAGCAGCTCGAGTTGACGAAAAGCCGAAAGCCAACTTCGACTTTAATCAGTTGCCAACCGTACAACAGGATCAATCGAGGTTTAAGTTTAACAACAAATCCTCTAGTAACTCCACTTCTTATGAATGGGATTTTGGCAATCAGACTGGAAGCTCAGAAGAACATCCAATTGGAATATTTGAAGATACTGGAAGATACAATGTGTCTCTAGTTGCATTCACTGATGCTGGATGTTCAGATACATTTGTTAGAAACACTGGCATGATTATCCCTGATTTCTTCTACTATCTACCTAATGCTTTCAGTCCGAATGGCGATGTGCACAACAACATATACAGAGGATTGGGCAGTAAGTTTGTATTCGAATTCAAGATGGAGATTTTCAACCGTTGGGGAGAAAAACTTTATGAAACGAATGATATTACAAAAGGTTGGGATGGATATTACAACGGCGAGTTGTGTATGGAAGGCGCTTACCTCTGTCGCGTTCAAATAGTGCCATTTAAGGGCGTTATGCAAGCATACGAGCAAATGTTTATGCTGATGCGTTAATTACAGCGCAACAACTTCAGCACAAGCCATTCCATCTAAGGCTGCACTTACTATTCCTCCAGCATAACCAGCACCTTCACCGCAAGGAAATAAGTTTTCTATTTGTACATGTCTGAAATTCTCTTTATTTCTCGGGATACGAACAGGAGAGGATGTTCTGCTCTCAACACCAACCAAGATGGCTTGATCACTTAAATACCCCTTAGCACTTTTACCAAAATGAGAGAGACCTTCAGCCAGAGAACGCCCAATAAATTTAGGAAGTATATCGTGTAAGTTGTAGGCACTAACTCCTGGAATATAACTGCATTCAGGTAAATCACCTGAGTGTTTATTGCGAATAAAATCAACCATTCGCTGTGCAGGAGCAACTATACTTTTATTGACTTCAAAAGCCGCGAATTCGATTTGTTTCTGTAAGTTAAGGGCTGCTAAAGGTCCTTCTCCATAATTCTTCTGCCAGTGTTCTGGATTTACCGTTACAACCATGCCACTGTTGGCAAAGCGTCCGTTGCGTTTACTCGGACTCCATCCATTCACGACTACTTCTTTCGTATCTGTGGCAGCAGGAGCAATTATTCCACCCGGACACATACAAAATGAGAATACACCATTTCCTGCAGCTTGAGTGACCATGCTATAGGAAGCAGGAGGTAAATATTCACCACGGTCTTGTACTTTGTATTGAATTTGATCGATGAGTTCTTGAGGATGTTCAATGCGAGCTCCTAAGGCAAATGGCTTTGCTTCAATCTCAATCTGTTTACTGTGCAACAATTCAAAAATATCTCGAGCTGAATGACCAGTAGCAAGAATAACGGCATCTACTTCCATTTCTTTTGCTCCATTTATTTCTATTGAGGAAATTTTGTTTTCTATCGTTTTGAAATTCGTGAGTTTGCTGTTGAAATGAATTTCGCCTCCAAATTCAAGGATATGTTCTCTAATGTTTTCAATTATGCCAGGCAATTTATTTGTGCCGATGTGCGGATGGGCATTAACTAATATATCTTGGTCTGCTCCGTGATCCACAAAAGTTTGCAGAACCTTCAGGACATTGCCTCGTTTTTTACTTCTGGTGTATAGTTTTCCATCGCTGTATGTTCCTGCACCACCTTCACCGAAACAGTAATTACTTTCAGGGTTTACTTGTAATTCTTTATTCAAAGCAGCTAAATCGCGTCTTCTGTCTTTAACCGTTTTACCGCGTTCAATCACAATTGGCAGGTACCCGTTTTCAATCAATTGCAAAGCTGCGAACATACCTGCTGGTCCGAAACCGATAATGGCTATGCGTTTTTTTAGAGTTTGTTTTCTTAAATCAAATCCTTTTAAATCATCTTCGATTGCTTCATGTATTTGATAAACTTTGACACGAAGTAAATAGATGGGTTTCTTTCGTGCGTCAATAGAGCGACGAAGGTATTTTACTGCTTTGATTTGAGTAAGTTCAATTTTCAATTGTCGAGCAAGCTCATTACGGATATATAGCTCATCAAAAGCTTTATCAGGATTGAGTTTAAGTTCAACTTCTTGAGGCATAAAAACCGAACAAATATAGTTCGAAAATGTGGTTAATCCTTTTCAAGTAAAGATACGGGGTCTTGAAATAGAGTAAATGTCTTAGTCGCCTTGGGGTTTGGCTTTCGACTTATTCTTAGCTTCTAGTAAGCTTAGTTTTTCACGAGCGATTGCTAATATTTCAGGATTTGTAAAGTTTTCTAAAACACTGTTCAAGGTTGCTTTGGATTGGAATTCTTCGCCTTTCTTTAGATAATAGTCGGATAACAAAATAAAGGTTTTACCAAGCCAGAAATCATAGTTATTAAACTGGTTGTTAAACTCCATTATACTCTTGCGGCATTTATCCAAGCTGTCTTGCATAAACCTAGAGTATCCCTCATAGTATTTTGCTTCAGCTGCATACACATCCTGTTGGTTTTTTAAGGTGCGTCCAAAATAAACAGAGGCAACTTTATATAAACTGTCATTTAGGTAATAACGTGCAATGGTATTATTAGACTCTCCTTTTTCAGTATTGGTAAGCAAATCGTACTTAAGAAGTTGTTCAGCTTTGATTTTGGCTTTCTCATAGTTCTTGTTCTTATTTAAACACACCATTTGGCCAAAGATTGCCTTACGCGAAGAAACCGTGTTGCTGCTGTATTTTTCAAGCAATTCAAAGTAGGCTTGTCCCGAAAGGCAGTCGTTGCGTTTTGTGTAGATGTTACACAATTGTAAAAGTGCATTCTCTTTGAATTCCGAGTTTTGATAATCAGCGATGTATTTTAGCTCAGAGATGCAATTGTTGGTATCCTTAAGTTGTAAGTAACTCAACCCAGAATAGTAATGAGCGTGAAGCGTAAAATATCCATCACTGAAATTATTCAGGTATTCTTTGAAGTCGCGATTAGCTTCCTGATATTTGCCTAAATTATATTTTCTGTAAGCTACATCGTAATACAAACTGTCTTCTTGACTTGTGCTGATGTTGACATTCGGTAAAGTTTTTACCCATTCTACATAAGATTTTACATCGCTTTTCTTTTTGTATGCGGTTTCAGCATTTTTAATGGCTTTTTGAGCTTCTGGAGTTCCAGGATAAGTAGAAGCAATGTATTTGTACTCATCAATTGCCTTGTCGTATTCGCCTTGGATGTAGTAAATACTGCTCAGTTTCACGTGAGATTCTTTAACAAGAGGACTATTCGGATAATCAGTAATTAAGTATTTGTAGTTCCTTTCTGATTCAATGTAATTCTCTAGCGACAAATACACTTCACCGGTTTGGAAAATGGCTTCAGGAATAAATAATGAATTCGGGTAATCGCGAGAGATTTTTTTAAGGATATTAATCTTAGCTGTAGACTTACCTTGAAGACCATAGATCATACCTTGTTGGAACATGGCGTAGTCGGCACCACTTTTTCTATTACTTATAATATAGGTATATGCATCTAATGCTGCGTTGTAATTTGAAATTGCAAAATAACAATCGCCTAAACGCATAGTGGCATCGTGAAACATGTTTTCAGGAAGGGTATAGCCAATGCTTTGTTTGTATTTGTTGAAGTAATTTGAAGCTTCGGCGTATTTTTTTTGCTTGTAATAAGTATACCCAATTCCGTATATCGCATTTGGATAATAACTGGTCTTTTTCGACTCAGCATTGTCAAGGAATTTCTGGTAGTAAGTTCTAGCATTGTCATTGCGTTGACGCAAGTATTCAATTTCACCTAACCAAAAATAACATTGCCCAGCAATACCATTGTCAACTTTATTGGCTAAAGAACGTTTAAACATTTCTTCGGCATTGCTCATGTCTTTTTGAATGTATAATTCTTGTGCTCTTAAAAACAAGATTTTTTGATATAATTCTTTAGTCGACTCATCCGAAATCTTCATTTCTTCTAAAACATCAATTGCTGTTTTATAATCGTTACTGCTGTATAGAAGGGTGGCCAAGTTTTTCCAACCTCATTCTTGTAAGACGACAGTGGAAACAGTTCTTTAAAACGCTGGTAGGCGGCGATGGCCTTATTGTTAAACTCCAATTCCTGAGCGAGTTTTGCAAAGGTAAACATAGCTTCTTCTTGGATTTTCTTATCAAAGTCGGTGCGTTGAGCTTCAAAGAAAGCGTTAAAAGCATTTTGTTTCTTGCCAACTTTAAGAAAGCAATCACCTAAGTGATAACTCGCACTTTGAGCCATTGCATCTCCAGTATTCGCAATCTTTTCGAAAAGCTCAGAACTTTTAATACAGTTTTTATTTGAGTAATAGGTGTATCAATTTCATAGGCTTCAGCATTAGTGAGATCAGCTATTTTGTAGTTACTTCTTTCGAAGAATTCTTGAGCGTTTTTGTAGTCACCCAATCGGTAATAAGATTTACCGAGTAACATATCGCGGTTTTTGTTCAATTCACCGAAGTCTTTCCGGATGCGTAGTCGATTGCTTTTTGGTGATCATCTTTCAAATAATAGATTTCTGCAATGTATAATTGAACAGCGCCAATGTTTTTGTTTTCAACCATTTTAAAGGCTAAAAGCGCTTTGTTGTAGTCCTTTTCCATATAACTGCAATACCCGTAATAATAGGTGGCTTCAGTTCTGTATGGGTTTTCTGTTGTCGTAAGGGGATAAAGAGATTCACGAGCATCATCGTACTTGTTTGATTTCATGTATGAATACTATCTGCGGTAATAAAACCTTTGTTTGTCTTCCTTACTTAAGCCATATAAATCTACTTTTTTATAATACGAAAGCGCACTTCTTGTCTTTTTAATGTTAAAATAATAATCACCAACTTCGAGGTTCGCATTATTTATTTTACGACTATTTGGGTAACGGTCGATAAAATCCAACATATTTGAAAGTGCATTGTTGTGCAGCAGTTTTAACTTGCAACTAGCGATGTAATATTCAACATCGCTAATGTTAACAGCATCAGATGCAAATGGCAAGTAATCCATAAAATTGGAGATAGCCGCATTGTAAAGCTGTTTGTCATAGAGTTCAATTGCAGTGTTATACAATTTTATCTTGTCTTCATTTGCTGCAGTTTTTTGCGCGTAAATATCAAATGTTAATACACTTAAGAGTATAATGAACAAGATTTTTGGGGAACTTCGGATGATCATGATTTTCAATGCAAATTAAACAATTACCCTTCTCTGTTGCAAAAGGAGTTTTAAACAAAGTGTGCTCACAAAACAACAGTTATTCTGCTTTTAAAATCAAGTGAAAATTCATTTTATCAATCACTTAGAATAAAGTTGAATTCAAATAAGCCTTAAATTGTTAGCGACAATGTGTGCAATGTCGAGTAATCTTATAGTCTTAACGTTAAATATATCAGAATCTTGTGTTATTTTTGTGACATGAGAAAATTGACTTTATGGATGATGTGCCTCGGATTTGGTGTGTTAAATGCCCAGAACGGAGTAATCCTAACTAAAGGCACTGCCCCTTTGCATAATGTGTTTGAACCCGATAGTTTGCCAAGTATCCAGAATGGCATATATAATGTGAATACCTCGTATCCTGTTCCAGCAGGAATAGATCCAGCCATAATATATCAAGCAAATCAAAGAAGGGAACGCTTATCAAGCACACATTTCCCTCAGTCAATAAAAAGATCTGCTTTAAGTCCACAAGTTGAAATGGGTTTTTCAGGAGCTTTAAATGAAGGAACTCCTAATGATAATAACATGGCCATTAACAACGATAGTATGGTGATTAGCGTGTTAAATACTTTTATTCGTGTGTATTCGAGCAGTGGTAAGTTTCTTAAAAATTGGAGTTTGGAGTTTTTCCCTAAAGACCCAAAAAACACTCATCCCGATACTGTTATTGGTGCCCTAGATAGAAGTTATGATCCAAAAATAGTTTTTGATCCAGTAGCCAATCGTTTTATTATCGTTTACTTAGAAGGGAGTTTAAGTTCTGATACAAGAATTATTGTTGCGTTTAGTAAAACGAATAACCCTTTAGATGGTTGGAATGTCTATCAATTAAACGGCAATCCTTTTGGAGGAACCTATTGGACCGATTATCCTATGATTGCCATTAACGGAGAAGACTTATTCATCACTGTTAATATTTTAAAAGACAACACCGATTGGAGAGAAGGGTTTACGGAATCAGTAATTTGGCAATTGCCTAAAATAAAAGGGTATTCTGCAGACACCATGAAATTCAATTTATGGAGTAATATCAAGCACAATGGTAAATCAATTTGGAGTATTTGTCCAGTTCAAGATGCTTTTCAACCCGGAAAGGAAGGTTTGTATTTTTTGTCAGTGCGTCCTGGAGATGCAAGCAATGACACTGTTTTCTTGCACAGTATTAACCACAATTACAGCCATGGAAACCCAGAGTACTCTTATAAAGTATTGAAATCGGATAAAAAGTATGGATTACCACCAGAAGCACCACAAAAGCAACAAGGGTTTCGATTGCAAACGAATGATGCAAGAGTTTTAGGTGCATTCTATGTGAATAATAAAATACAATTTGTGCAAACGAGTATGAATACCATTAACGGTAAATCCTCAATTTACCACGGTATTATTCAATTTCCAGACAACCCATTGCCAACAGTTACGGCAAATATTATTTCTAACGACACGCTTGATTTCGCGTATCCTACTATAGTTTCCGCCGGAAATGAAGTGTTTGGAAAGCAAAGTTTAATCACATTTTCACACAGTGGAGAGAATACCTACCCAGGTAGCACTATTGTTTATTTTGACAACGATGGCGAATATTCTGATTTGGTTATGTTTAAGGAAGGTGAAGGTTATATCAACAGTTTTATTGCAGATACTGCTGAAAGATGGGGCGATTACACATCAATTCAAAGAAGATACAATGTTAAAAATGAGTTTTGGGTAGTTGGATCATATGGTAAAAGCACAAATGCTGTTGGAACTTGGGTGAGTAAAATTAGTGTAAACGATCCAGAAGTTGGGGTTCAACACCAGCAAGCTATGAAAAATGATTTTAATGCCTATCCGAATCCTGTGAAAGACGTTTTGACATTGCCATTTGAAATTCATTCAGACTCTGAAGTTGTTATTACTATTTTAGATAATACTGGTAAGCTTATTCTAACACTTAAAGAGTTTCAGAATAAGGGATTGCAAAAAGCATTTATCAATACATCTAGATTGACTACTGGAATTTATCATTACCGCATAGTTTCTGGAAAGCAAATTATTTCCAATGGAAGTTTCAGTAAGCAATAAAGAAAATAAAGGTCTTGATGAATTCTTAGTTAATGAAGCTAATTTCGATTTACAAAGAATTCGCAATGGTGCGATACTATTGTTTGATAAACCTGAGCATTGGTCGTCGTTTAAGCTGGTTAAAAAAGTAAAGTACTTCACAAAAGCAGCACGAGTTGGGCATGCTGGCACATTAGATCCATTGGCAACCGGCTTATTGATTATTGCAACTGGTAAATGCACAAAGATGATTGAGTCTATTCAAGCTCTTGAAAAGGAATACACTGGAGTCTTTAATTTTGGAAAGACAACACCTTCTATCGATTTAGAAACAGAGTTTAATGGGGAATATCCGTATGAACACATTACAAATGCAGATATAGATGAGGCTGTACTTAAGAATACAGGAGATGTAGTTCAAACTCCACCTGTCTATTCTGCAATAAAGGTAGATGGAACACGCGCTTATAAGAAGGCAAGGGCAGGAGAAGAAATTGTAATCAAGAGCAGAGTCATACAGATCAGGCATTTCGAAGTCGATAAGAATTTACCCAAAATGAGGTTTAAAGTAAACTGCAGTAAAGGCACATACATTAGAACATTAACACATGATTTTGCACATCAATTAAAAAGTGGAGCCTATCTAAACGAATTAAGAAGAACGGCAATAGGACAATTTAGAATAGAGAATGCTTTGCAAATTGATAAATTTCAAGAACTTTGCGGCAAATAGACATGCGGGTCTTTCACACAACACAAAAACTTCCGGAGTTTAAAAATTCAATATTTACCCAAGGAACATTTGATGGTGTTCATCTGGGACATCAAAAAATCTTTGAAACCATGAAAGGTTTTAAGGAAAAGGCAGGAGGAGAAAGTGTATTACTTACGTTTTGGCCGCACCCGCGTTTGTTATTATTTCCAGAAGACAATCAACTGAAGTTGCTTCAAACATTAGATGAGAAGCTAGAGATCCTATCAAAATGTCAAATTGATAATGTTATTGTTTTGCCTTTTACCAAGGAATTTAGCAATATTTTACCAGAGGACTATATCAAAGAGTTTTTGGTCAATACTTTGAATATTCACACAGCTATAATTGGATACGATCACCGATTTGGTCGAAATAGGGAAGGAGATATAGCGCTACTTAATTCATTTAAAGAGCAATATAAATACGAAGTTATTGAAATTGGAGCAGAAGAGGTTGATGAAATCACGATAAGTAGCACTAAAATTAGACAAGCATTAAGCGCGGGAGATGTTGAAACTGCAAATGCATACTTGGGCCGACCATACAATTTTACAGGAGAAGTGATTAAAGGGATGCAATTAGGAAGAAAATTAGGTTATCCAACCGCTAATTTAGAGATTAATAGTAAAAACAAGTTGATACCAGCAAATGGAGTATATGCGGTGCATTGCAAGTTGGAAAACAAGGTCTACGGTGGGATGATGAACATAGGAGACAATCCAACTATCCCAAATAAACCCTTTAGTATTGAGGTCAATATCTTTGATTTTGATGAAGATATTTATGGTAAGAATCTGGAAGTCTATCTCTTATCAAGACTTAGAGATGAAAAAAAATTTGATAATATCCAAGATTTATCATTAATTTTGCAACTTGATAAAAAAAATGCTCTTGAAAAGATCTCTCATTTCTAAATGTCTGGTTTTCATAGCTATCATTTGTTTCAATTCTGCTTTTACATACGCTAACGGTGTAGAAAAAGAGGCGAAGACTGCTAAAAATACTTCTGACGACCCTAAAAAGGCCGAAAATGAATTCGATTCTACCTTTAGTACGGCTTGGGATTACTATATTAATACTTGGGAAACGGATGTATTAAATCCGTATGAATACGATTACAGTAGTTTTAATCAACCTGTTCATATTTGTTTAGCTGCAGATTCAACTGAGTTTGTAATGCCGGTAGTAAATGTGGTGACCTCCAGTTTTGGTCCGAGAAAGGGTAGGCAACACCAAGGTGTTGACATTGATTTAGTTACTGGAGACACAGTTGTATCTGCATTTAACGGTGTTGTAAGAATGTCAAGGTATTACTACGGATATGGAAACATGGTTGTAGTACGTCATCACAATGGTTTAGAAACATTGTATGGACATTTATCAAAAGTGCTAGTTGAACCAGGTCAGACTGTGAAAGCTGGAGAGCAAATAGGATTAGGTGGTAATACCGGTCACAGTCGTGAATCACATCTTCATTTTGAAATACGATTTATGGGTCAACCAATAGATCCGTTTAAATTTATTGCATTCGAGAACTTTTCGTTGTTAAACAATGAAGTAATGATCGATAGTTCGATGTTCGACAATGGTAAATTAATTCGCAAACAGAAATATGCCAAGAATGGCAGTACAGGGGTTAAGAGTAGTTCTAAGTCTGGCAAGAAGTACCACACGGTTCGTCAAGGTGATACTTTAAGTGCAATTGCAAGACGATACAGAACATCAGTTTCGAAACTTTGTAAGTTAAATCATATTCGTTCAACTTCGATCTTGAGTTTAGGAAAGAGATTGAGGGTTCGATGATTCTCTTATTCAATAATATATTGAACTTCTATTAGTGAATATTACTTCACACGATCCTTATTTTCCGCCACAAATTTCCCCCAACCCGCCTTTTTACTGCTTTTTGCACCGAATCCTCTTGGACTATATTGAAAAATGTGACACATGGCTGCGGCTAATCCATCTGTGGCATCCAAATGAGTTGGCATATCCTCAAAATTTAAAAGTCTTTGCAACATTTCTGCAACTTGCTCTTTGCTTGAATTGCCCGATCCTGTTATGCTTAATTTGATTTTTCTTGGTTGGTATTCATAGATAGGAATGTTTCGAACAAGTGCCGCCGCCATTGCTACACCTTGCGCACGACCTAATTTTAGCATGGATTGGACATTTTTCCCATAAAATGGAGCCTCTACGGACATTTCATCAGGCTTATAACTTTCAATTAAACCACTAACCCGTTCAAAAATGTGTTTCAGTTTAACGGCGTGGTCTTCCAATTTGTCTAATCGGATAATTCCAATACTCACTAAATAATATTGCTTGCCTATTAATCCAACTACACCATAACCCATTATATTTGTGCCAGGATCAATACCTAAAACAATTTTATCAAAATCCTCTAATTCCTGCCTTTGCAACACAAGACAAAGATACTTAAAAAATCGAATTGGCAATCTGTCTTCAGAGTACTTAAATGGTTGGTGCCTTTTCTTATTGTGTTAATTGTGTATAAGAAGTTTTTCAAGAATGGAACAATTTCTATTGAGGTCTTCAAATATCATTTTTTGTCCTTACCTTGGTATTGGTTTGTTGTTTTGCCAATTTGTGCAATTCTGAATTGGAGTATAGAAATGAAGAAATGGCAGTTTCTAGTTAATAAATTAGAAAAGCATACGTCAAAGAAGCAGCAAAGGGTGTGATGTCAGGAGTGGCTGTGTCGCAATTGTTGCCATATCGAACAGGAGAGTATTTGGGTCGTTTAGCTTTTATTAAAGATGAACATAAAATTGAAGCAGGTATATTATCCGTAGCAGGAAGTTTTAGTCAACTCTTAATTACCTTGTTTTTCGGTGTAGCTGCATTTATTTATCTTGAACCAATTCCTTATCCCACATCATTTCTAGTTTCATTCCTGGCATTATTACTTTTACTGATTTTTGGTTATATGTATTTGCCTCAATTTAAGGCATTTAATCAACTAGCCTTTTTTAAAACACTGAAACATGCTCTCGAATTATTGCATAGTAGAGATTTAGTGTATTTGCTGTTTATGTCTTGTTTAAGGTATCTAACATTTGTCATTCCATTCAGTTTGTTGATTTTATATTTTGGATTAGGTAGCGAAACTACACTGTTTTATGGAATTACGGCAGTGGCTTGTATATACTTTCTTCAGACGGTTTCACCAAATTTTATATTAACCGATATCGCCATTCGAATTGGAGTTTCAACACTAGTGCTTTCAGGTACATTAGGTGAAATGAACACCTTAGATTATGTACCAGGCATGGTGATATATGTGTTCAATGTATTAATTCCAATGCTTATTGGTGCTTTTGTTTTAATTTTGTTAAAATTGAAAAGATGACCGTTTTTTTTCTAATTATACTAGGGATTCCTATAATCATATATGCAACATTTATTGGCTATATTAGTCTCAAAGTAAGTGGTCAAGATTCAATTGAACCATTAAAAGAATTTCCAAAGGTAAGTATACTTATACCTTGCAGAGATGAAGAAAGTAATATTTCAAAATGTTTGGAAAGTATTCTTAAGCAAACTTATGATAGCTCATATTTTGAGGTTATTGTGATAGATGATTTTTCGAGTGATACAACCATAGAAATTGCAAATACTTATCTTGATTCATTATATCTAACAGTACTTTCTGTAAAATCTGGAGGGAAAAAGTTGGCATTAAACGCCGGAATTGAAAAGTCAAAATACCCATTGATTCTTACACTTGATGCAGATTGCGAGGTGGGAGAAGAGTGGTTGAGTTCAATGCTTGCCGAGTTTACCAATAAGAATTTAAAGATGTTATGCGGCCCTGTAAAATTGCGAACTGATTCCTCTGTTTTTTCACATTTACAATCGGCAGAATCGGCTGCTATTATAGGGATTTCAGCAGTTATGTTGAATGCCAAAAAACCATGTACGTGCAATGGTGCGAATATGCTGTATCGCAAGGATATTTTTTTTAAAATAGGAGGGTATGGTCATCAATTGCATGTGTCTTCTGGAGATGACGATTTATTGATGCAGAGGTTCTACGACTTTGATTTCCGTACCACAAGATATACCTTAAATAAAAAAACGTTTGTTTATACAAGCACATGTAAGGGTGTAATTGATTTTTTTAAACAAAGGCTAAGGTGGGCCAGTAAAAGCAAGTTGTACTTCTATTTGTACAATGTTTTTGTACAAGCATTAGTTGTTGCTCACTTGCTTGCATTTTGGTTAAGTGTGTATTTGTTAGTCTTCGAACAAAATTGGTGGTTTTTGATATTGATTGGAATAAAACTCACCATTGATTTTATATACTCTTCAAAGTTGAATAAAATTTTCAATACCAAGTTATACCTAGTCATAATTATGCCAATTTATTTAATGTATAGTGTCTTGGTTTTAATTTTATCCAATTTTATAGTTCCTGAATGGAAGGGAAGACCCATTAAAAAGAAAAATCGATAAATTAAACGATAAAACCATAAGCTTAACTTAATTGTTCATAAAGGGCGTGAGATAATGTTATACTTGCAATCGAATTAGAAAAATGGATTCATTAACACAGATTGTATTAGGAGCTGGGGTAGGCGAATTAGTTTTAGGAAAGAAAATTGGAAACAAGGCAATGGCTTTTGGCGCTATAGCTGGAACTTTACCCGATTTGGATATAATTGCGATTCGGATGTATGCAGATGATTTATCTGAATTGGTTTTGCATAGGGGATACTCTCACGCATTGTTAACACATGTCTTGGCAGCATTTCCTTTGGCTTGGCTCATGCATCAAGTATTTAAAACTAAGACAACATTTAAAGATTGGTATTTACTGTGGTTTCTTGGTTTTTCGACACATGCAATACTTGATTCATTTACCACCTATGGTACTCGATTGTTTTTACCATTTACGAGTTACCCTGTAGGGTTTAACAATATCTCCGTAATAGATCCATTATACACATTGCCTTTTATGGTTATTTTAATTGGCTGTTTATTTCTCAAACGGGATAATCCAAAGCGTTTAAAATGGGCTTGGCGCGCTTTTTATATAAGTTCAACATATATGGCATTAACCCTTGTTGTTAAAGGGTATATGCATTATAAGTTTTCAGAAGAACTAAAATCAAAGTCGATTGCACACAATACAGTTAACACATCACCAACCATTTTCAATAATGCATTATGGGTAGGAATGGGAATTTCTGATTCAAGTATTTATATGGGGGAGTACTCTTTGTTGCAAAAGGAAAAGGGGATAGATTTTGTTGCTTACAAGCGCAACCTAAATTTGGAGAATGGATTTGAGGGAAAGGCTTTAGAAACTCTAAAATGGTATAGTCAAGGAGCCTATATTTTGGAAAAGGAGAGCAAAGATATCATCAACTTTTATGTTGTGAAATATGGAAGGAGTAATTTTAGTGAGAAGGAGGCTAATAAAGCATTTATTTTTTATTACCAGTTAATTCGGAAGGATGGGGAAATTAAAATGAAGATGCACAGACCAGAGTTTGGTAAAATTGAATTCTCAAAAGCCTTAGCTCAACTGTGGCATCGGATATGGTCGACGGAACCCGAATAACGTTAGTTTATGAATCGTCCTGAGGTTTGTTTATATCTTGCCAACGCTGTTTTCTGCGTACAAAATACATTGCAATACAGAACAGAAAAATACCGACGAAGAAATAAAAACGCCAATTGCTAAAACCGCCATTAGAAAATTGTTTACTTGCTTCAATAACCGAGATTGCCGCGGCAAGAAAATAAAGAACAATAATAATTTGCTGTTTGAGTAAGGATTTTTTATTCATTATTTATTAGTGTTTGAGCTGTCTTGATCCAAAAGAATAGTTCCTCTTGGTTTAAGGATTTGCATATTGCTAAAATCTTGCTTGGTAGTTAATCCAATGCCAGTTAGAATTTCTTTGTCAGTTGTGATTTTGACAAATTTATCGGTGTAAATAATCTGTTTTTTTTGATCCCAAATTAATTTCTCAGTATTTAACTTTTCACCTTTATTATTCATGACTTGTACATTTTGGGTGACTTCCATTATTTTTTGAGTTTGATATGAAATACCTTTTTCTGCAGTTAAATAACTTTCAACAGCACCTGTATCGTTGTAAAAGTTTCCAGAAATTCCCAGTGGCATCCTAACGATGTCTTGACCATCTTTTTTAAAACCAATGAGCTGTTTAGCGAATATTTTGGCCTTTAAATTCCCGGAATCGGTATAATTGATGGTTACATTTTTCCCTTCTTGGGTAAAAATAGTGGTATCCGATTGGAGCATTTTCGCCACATTTTTTTCGGCGTAGTCACTACAAGCGGATACCAAAAGTAGTATGTTTACGAGGATGTAATAAGCCCTCTTCAATTTGATTTTATTTAACCTTTATTGTTGCTGATATGCCAGAACATGGAATGGTATATGATTGTCCTTCTTTTAATCCTCTAAAGAACACTTGTTCGCTATTTGGGAAATATTTGCTATAACTTGATATTAGTTTGTTTGCATCAGCAGTTACTGAAGGATCTAGGTTTTTAGCCTTTTGGAACATTTCAACAGCTGCACACGCGGCCATTGCTTTGTCAAATTCATCTCCACAAGCAGAACTGTAAATTGAACTACCAATAATAATTATTGCATAACCGTTATTAGGATTAATATCTAACACCTTTCGAGCAAATGATTTAGCCACTGAGCTACTACTTCTATTTTTATCTGCTAATTTAAGGTATAAATCTTCTTTTTTCTTTGGATCAGTGCTTAAATCAGCCGCTTTTTCAAAGTAATCATTGGCTTTAGCGTTATTGCCTTTCTTTTCGAAGTAATTTGCTAAACCTTCAGCAGCAATAGCGTTTGGTGAAAGGGCAAAACTCTTTTCTAGCAAGGCTACAAAATTGGGGTTGTCGTTACATGATCCAGCAGTTTTATAAAGCTTAATTACTTTATTGGTTAGATCAATGTTATCTGGATCTTTTTGAATCTTAGGAGCATAAATAGCATCAATATCTGCACATTTTAAGAATTGTGCCATGTAGCTATCCACAAGTATGATGGTGTTGTTCCAATTAATGTATTGAGAACTATCCTCTGCACCATATTTTACTTTGTTTTCCTCAGATATAGTACTTAATAAATCATATACGTTGAATAATTCTTCTTTAGTTAGAAGTTTCTTGATATGCCCATTTACTGCATTACGCATATAGTCTCTAATGTAGATTACATCGTCTAAGTTGTCTCTTTGGCTGTTTACATAGTCCTCGTACAAGGCTAAAACCGTTTTAATGCTATCTGGTCTGTATTTACCTAAATTAAATGCCCAAGTACCTTTAACAAGTCCTTCTTCCCCAAAGTATTTAATACGGGTAGGGAATATCATTAGGAGAGTATCCACAAGGTCTTCTTTTCTACTCGCATAATTTGAATCCGCAATTAATTCTTTAATTGTGTATTGACCGTATAAATAAACGGTTTTGTATGCACAAGGGGCTTTGGTAAACATGTATGTGAACCATTTGTATGCATAAAAATAATCTCTGTTGTTGTAATCCTCCTGTAAAACAGACATTGTTCTACGTGTTTCAAGAGAATCTTCGCCGTGTGATTTAATACATTCAGGTAATTTTTTAGCTGCAGGAGTTGGCTCATTGTTTTGAGCATTAGCTAAAAAGGTGAAATTGCACATTAGTGCTAAAATAAGAGTGATAAATTTTTGTTTGTCGTTCATTTTTTTAATAAAATTTTCTTTGCCTAAACCAGATGTCAGATAGTGTAAAACCAATGGTAAGTCTGACAATATTTTCGGCAATCATGCCATTTTGTGTGTTCCCTCTTCGGATGTACTCGCCCGTAATATTGAACATGTTTTTGAGTAAGACCTTGGTTCTTCCATCGTATGTAACTCTGGTTTTCGGTATACCTATTCCAAAACTTATGCCATATTCCTTCAAAGGGTTAATATTTCCTATATTATCTTTGAAAAGATAACCTGTATTTAACATACGAGCACCGAGTCTATATTCCATTCTGGCTTTTCTTTTACCAGAAGTCATCACTTCAGAGTAGGAAATATCGATATCAGGCTTGTACGCAATACCAATGCTAATTTGAGAGCTATTCGTAAAAGAATCCTTAAATATGCTTCTATCCATATTCGACCATAAGTCTGACTTATAATCAGCTGCAATCATCCAATATTTATTGAATGTGACGCTAAAACCTGCAGAAAAGCTCATCGGTAAATTGCTATTACCATTTATGTTATTCTCGCTTAATATCGTGTCAATGGCAGCGTTAGTGTAATAATTACTTCTGTTTAAAATCTGTCTAAACTCATTGTATTTAATAACCGAGTTATTGCTCAATGTTGCACCATAAACAAAACGAACTGGGTATCTAAAAGTTTTTAAAATCATCCTTCCGTTTTCAAAAACTGAATCCTTTCTTATTATTGTATCCCTGTTGCGTTCACCTTGGATTCCGAAATCAAAACGAAAACCACTAAGTTGTGTGTTGTTCTCAACAAAACTCGCCCTACTTATACCAGAATCAAACAAGAAGTACGATTCATTAGATTTAACTTGACCAAATAAATACGATGTATTTAATCCAACACTCAAATTCGGTGTAATGTTCACGGCATTCATGAGATAAACTCTGTTCAGTCCGCCGCTTTTAGAATAGTAGTTTCCAATTTGTCCGTAGGACGTGTCTTGGATTTTATAATAGGATGCATTTACATTGCTAAAGGGAGTTAAGCCAAAGCCTAGGCTCCAAATTGTTTTATATTCACGATAAAGCTTGCTATCTGTTTTCCCTCCTGAAGTGTCTTTAACTACTAGCTTTTTATAAACAGGAAAGGCTAGTCCAAAATAGCTAAAGTTGCCATTGTAAACAGTTTTAGCAATTTCGGCATTGTAAATTTTGCTTTGTTCACCTCTAAATCCAAAATCTAAGGACACTTGCTTCAAAGCGCCGATAGATGCAGGATTACTAAATGAAATGCTTCTGTTAGTTCGAATTCCATTTATTGAACCTCCTAAAGAACGAGTGAATGCGTTTGAAAATGATTCCAATTCACCATAACCTCTAGTTGAATATGGGGAGCTTGTATTGTTTTGTGCAAATGATATGGTTGAAAGCCCGATACAAATGGCAATTAATGCAATATTTTTATTTTTCATTCAGTAATAACAAGTGATATAGACCGTATAGCACAAAATTTGGAGCGGCAAATATCTTGTATTTCGATGGGATATCAAAATACATAAAATCACCCCCACATCCTATGGCAATTAAATTTGGATACTTTTTCGAAAATTCATTTAAATAACCTTCAATTTCATACTTCATTCCTAGCATTGCACCTGTGGCTAAGGCAGAATGTGTGCTATCTCCCATTAAGGGTGTCGTCATATCTTTTGCCGCAAGAGGTAGACGACCTGTCATGGTATGCATCGAATTTAAGCGCATTTCTATACCTGGAGATATATTCCCACCTTTGTATGAGTTGTCAGGATAAAGAAAGTCGATTGTCATGCAGGTACCGATATCAAAAACCAATACGGCTTGATTTGGATAAAGCACAGAAGCGGCGGCCATGGCTGCAATTCGGTCTAAACCTAAAGTTTCTTGACTTTTATAAAGGTTTTTAAATGGCAAAATACTATCAGGTCTTAAGAATTGGATGTTTGAATCGATCTCAAGTTCTGAATGTTTTTGAGATACAGAACTCACAAAAATAGAATCAACTTGATTAGATTTTAGCCAATCAACAGCGTTTTTAGCGATTTGAAAGGTATCGAGCTTGGTAATTTCTCCTTGAGCATTGAAAATTGCAGATTTTATCCTTGTGTTTCCAATATCTATAACACCTTTATTCATTATTAATTAGTTGTTTGATTGTGCCATGAAGATAGGATTCTTCACTTCCATCTCCTTGTTGTATAATAAGAGAACCATTGATATCACAGCCTTGTAGTTTTGCTGAAATTTGTTGTGAATTTAATAAAAAACCTTGAACTTGTTTATATCCAAGTAGTAATTCATTGTATTGAGATTGAACTTCATGCTCTTTCCCAGTAAAAAGTTTGTCTACTTCATATTCAATAGATTCCAATATTTGCTTTAAGATCACTTGGCGATCAAATTCATTATCTGAGAACATACAAAGGGAACACGAGAGAAATTGATCGTTTTTTTTCATGATTTGATTCACATTTAAGCCAATTCCTATAACACAAGCGTTTAACTGTTGACCCGTAAAATTATTTTCTGTAAGAATTCCACAAACTTTTTGTCTTTTTATTAAAATATCATTTGGCCATTTGATGTTAACATTTTGATTAGGTAACAGTGTTTGTATTGTCTTTTGCATAGCTATAGCGATTGCTTTATTAATACTAAACGGATTTAGGTTATGCTTTGTTACAGGCTTGATAATCAAAGAAAAAAGTAAGTTTTTATACGCTTCACTATACCAAAGTTTACCCGATTGCCCTTTGCCTTCAGTTTGGTATTCAGCAATGATTACAGAACCGTTTACTGCAATTTTTTGTTTTAACAATTCAAATGCATATGAATTGGTGGACGGTACTTGATTAAAATAAATAATATTTTGACCTATTATTCGGGTATTTGGTTTTACTTTTGCGAACACAATATACAAGACCAATTAAAGTTACAAGGTTAATGCCAAAAAAGAAAACCGCCAAAACTGATTTAAAGGATGCCATACTAGCGGGTATGCTCGACAAGAAAGCCAATAGTATTAAAGTATTAGATTTAAGAAAACTAAAAACCTCCATGGCTGATTATTTTATAGTATGTCATGGAAACAGCGATAAACAAGTAAATGCAATTGCTCATAGTGTGGAGGAATTTGCAAAGAAGAATGCAGATGAAAGGCCATGGCATGTCGAGGGTGCTGAATTGTCTGAGTGGATATTAATAGATTACTTTGACATCGTTGTGCATATTTTTCAAGAGGACAAACGAGATTTTTATGGAATAGAGGAGTTGTGGAGTGATGCTGAGATTAAGGAAATCTCAGAATAGCACAATTAGATTATAAGGATAAATAAAAATAAATAAAATTTATTTGGAAAGTCTGAATATTAATTATTTTTGCAGTCCTTAAAAACAAGGGAGCTTAGCTCAGCTGGTTCAGAGCATCTGCCTTACAAGCAGAGGGTCACTGGTTCGAACCCAGTAGCTCCCACTAGATAACAAAAGGGTTTCGGTCGATTCAGATTGAAACCCTTTTTTCATTTGCATACAATTTGCATATAATTTTAATAATGAAAGTAAAAAGCAGTAAAATAAAAGATTAAACAATTTAAAGGATTATTACCAAAAAACGTATGAAATTAATAGAAACAAGTTTCATAATATAATTAAGGATGCAATTGATTTTACATACGTCATATTTATAAAAAATGATGATAGTAAATTAGAGCCTTTAGGGTGCTCTTTATTGTTTTATATCTATGGTGATTATTATTTGTTGACCGCAGGTCACTTACTTTCAATAGAAAACTTTAAAAAGGGGTTGGTGTTAAATTTAACTGGATTTACGAATATTAACCTAAAAGGAACATTATGCACCACTTACTTAGATTCTTCATCTAATAATGGAAAGATTGATGTTTCTGTATTGAAGTTGTCAAATGAAATTAAGCAGTTTTTATTAATTAACAAACAGAAGGCATTAATCCCATCTGCAACGTGGGTAAATCATCAATTAATGAATAAACCTGACTATATTATTTCTGGTTTTCCCTTAACAAACTTAAAAAAGGGATTAAAGAAAAAGCTTGTCAAGCCACAAAGTTTATTGACTTTTCCTTTTCACCCAAAATATTATAATAAATGGGGGTTTAATTACGAGTCTCATCTTTTAATAAGGATTTCGAAAAAGGGCGTTAAATTTGGAGGTGTAAAAGAAACCTATTTAAGTTCATTAACAGGAATGAGTGGCAGTGGACTTTGGTTTGTACCAGACTGGAATACTAATTTTCACAAAAGGAAATTAACGAGATATAAATTAATAGGAGTATTAATAGAAGATTATATGGATAAAGGATTTGTTGCTAGTGTAAGGATAGATTTATTTTTTTATTTGATTAAACACAAGCTTGGAAAGCCAAATTTGCCATATCCAGTAATCGACTATAGTAAATACTTCACAAAAGTATATCAACAAACTTTAATTTAATCTTTATAAATTAACTGATTTATTTTCTTCATAATCCTATCTGTTTCAAACAAAGCTACAATTATCTTCTGATAGTGCAGAATGTCATCAAAATCTAAAACCCTGTCTTTGCGGTCCTTTAGCCATTTCTGGGCAGGTTGGTAACCACCTATGTAAAAATTCCATGCTATCTCAGGGACCGCTTCAAAATACTGCGTTTCGTTTATATATACCTTGCCATCTTTGAAAATCGGTTTTACAACAATGTTATCGCCGTCGATAGGGTATTGGGTAATATACTTTTCAATGACAGGGCTATCTAATAAATGTATTTGCCTTAACTCACTGCCTAGTTTAACCAATGCCCAAAATGTTTTCTGGTCCTTTGGATAAGGTACACGGGGGAAATCTATTTTTAAATATTCTTTGTATTTCTCTCGATACTTTGGTGAATATAATACCGCATAGATGTAATCTAATATGTCAATAGGGGCAAAAGAATTTTTGCTAATTTCCTTTTCATTTGAAAATATAAACCCTAATTTATCAGAAATTAATTTTATAATTTCTATGTTCAAATTCGGAATCCTTTTTTCAGTTTGATTTATTTTTAATTGGCTATTTGAAACAGGGTATAAGTATAAGGGGAAAATATAGCCCCATTCTTTAGTTTGAAGGGAAATTGCACCACTTTCCATAATTGTATTTGAGATAAGTATATGTTGAAAATCAAATGTACTTTGTTGCCTCACGGTTATCAATCCATAATTATCTCCATTCAAAAAGTGCCTCATAGTATCCATTCTGGGTCTGCCTACAAATCCGCCTGACTTATTTGTCATATAAATATATCTCAAATCAAAGGGTCTATAATATATTTTATAAAAATTGCCTTCATTTTTCAACAAGTCATTTTTAGCATTTAATACTGTCCATCCACTTGTATCTTTTAAATTATATTTGATTTTCAATTCATTTACACCTTCAGTTTTGAAATCATTTACCACAGCTTCAATTTGATTTTGATGAAATTGTATTGATAAACTATCATTCTTAGTTTGGATACCAGAATTATAATTTACAAATAAGTCTGTAAACTGAAAACCTTTGTTATATTCGTTAATTGAATTGTAATCCTTTGGTACAAAAAAATGATATGGCGGCTTCAATGTTAATTTATCCCATTTGATTGTTTTTAAAGAATTTGAGGCAAGAGTTAAATACTTTTCCTTTCGCAAACCAAATATATCTGAATGTAGCACTTCGGTTGATTTACTTTGTTTTTTCTGGTTATATTTAATAAATATATTAATACTCACACCCTGCTGAATATCAAAAACATTTTCGTCTTTACCGCCACTAATTGAAACTTCATTCTTTTTAGAACTCCCATGTAAATCCAGAATGTAAATCTTGTTAAAACATTCTAATAGACTTTTTCTCATTTGCCTGTGAGTAATTCCATCTATGAAACTATTATTTGATATATAAGCCAAAACACCACTCCCATTCTTGTCTATAAAATACTGACCGTAGCGAATGAATTTTATATAATCGTCATCTAAGTTAATTTTTCTTTCATTTAGGTTTTTTTTGTAATCATCAATTAAACGTCCAATCCAAGTTTTATGTCCATCCGTATCAATACTTTTATTATTGCTACTTACAGCATATGGAGGATTCCCAATTACACACATTACAGGAGTATCTCTTTTGATTTGATTCGCTTCATTGGCTTCGCTGCTTAACCAATTGGCAAATAAAGTACCTGTCTCGGGATGGTGTTCTTCTAAGCTGTTTGTAAGATATACTTTGAATCGTTGGTTCCGAGTTGGTTTATAGCCTGTTTCAGTCAATAGTAAATCTAATTTTAAATGAGCCATTGCATAAGATGCCATCAGTAACTCAAAACCATTTAAACGTGGTAACAATTGATTTTCTACATAGTTGGACCAAATGCCTTTTTGACCTTCAAATTTCGCATGAATTTGTTTTATCACTTCTGCTAAGAAAGTGCCCGTTCCCGTTGCTGGGTCCAATATCTGTACTCGGTGAACTTCTTGTTCTACTTTCTTGCCTTGGACATTTACTTTAATTTTTGTTTTACTTGTGTCTGCTAAACCCTGTGGCAAATCAAATTCAGTCTTTAATATGTCATCTACTGCACGAACTATAAAATTAACTACTGGCTCTGGCGTATACCAAACCCCTCTGGCTTTTCTTAATTTGGGGTCGTATTCGCTTAGAAAGGTTTCATAAAAATGAATAATAGGGTCTTGGGTTTGTGTTGATTTTCCAAAGTTCTTTAAGATGGCTGCTACATCTGAAGCTCTGAAAACATCGGCTAAACTCGCAACTATCCATTTAATACGGTCGTCGATGTCGGGTCCAGCGATATAACCAAACAATTTTCTAAGAAACGGATTTGATTTTGGTATTAGTTCAGCCGCTTCTTGTCTGGTAAATGTTTCTAATGTAGGGTCGTGTAATCTTGCCGCAAACATACCATAAGCAATAGTTTGAGCGTAAACGTCTGCAAATTCCTTTGGTTTGATGTCATGTATAAGTATTTGCTTAAACGCTGTCATCTGGTCTTTAAGTGAGCTATTGGCATCTTTGTCTTCATCGCTGTTTAGCGATTTTTCTATAACATCAGACAACATTCTTGCTTTTGCTGCCATCATTTCAGCTAAACGCTTACTGCTTTTAATCGTTTGCCCAATATGCAAACAAAAATCTTTGATTAAATTTTCAAATGTTTCTAAATTTTCAGGTTTGGCTATGATGGCACCTTTATAGATTTCTCCAATTCGTATACTGGTGACAAAAGCGCCGTCTATATATAAATGAAAGTCTAAATAATCTGTAATGATAAGATTGTTTAAAGATGCCTTGTATCGGTCGAATTGTTCTTTTAGTGATTTGCTACTTAGGTCGGTCCCAACGTCTTTGGCTTCAATGAATCCTATAGGTATATCTTTCCTAGTTATAACATAATCGGGGGCGCCGCATTGGATTCGTTTTGGTTCGTTGGTTGCTGCTACTTCTGGGACCAGACTTTCAATTAGTGATTGTAAGTCGCCGCGGAAAGTATGTTCTGTGGCGTTGCCTAATTGATAGCGTTTATTAAGGTTTTCAATGTATTCAGATACGGTCATTTAGTTTTGTTTGCTTTGCACAAACATAGGAATTTTGGCGGAGAATCATTTGTTCTCCGCTGAAAAACTATTCTAAATCCAGATTTATATTATTTTCTAACGTGTTTTGTGTATTAGGGTCTAATGAATGACCAGAAAGAGAGTTGTCATCAGATTCGATATCAGTCCAATCTGCTTTTCTTAAATCAAATTGCCATTGTTTTAATTCTTCAGCTATTTCAGGGTCAAACTTTACTTTGTTTTGTTTCGGGATTTTAAACCCAAAGTGTTCAAATTGCCTAATACCAATCATAGCATTTAGGATATTATCAATTGCAGAAACGTATACAAAGTGAGGTGTTTTTTTGTTTCTGCCTTTTTTCATTGTTGGGTCTGTAAAAATCTTAGTACCGTATTTAATGACCTCAATTAAATCTTTGGTTGTGTCTTTTACTGGTCTTATGTTTTGAGAATATATTCCAGTGTGTTTGTTGGTCCAAAGTGCCATCCAATCTTTTACTAGATTTTTTGCGGTTTCTAAGTCTGAAACTATCAAATGGTAATGAGGATTGTATGTTCGTTTTTGTGGGTTAAAATTACATTCTAATGCTCTTATTCCTATCATTGGTTTTGAATCATTTCTGTAGCTTCTTTTACGGTATCTTGCTATTATTCTTTTTATTGCTTTCACCATACCTTCTTTCATAAACTTCTTTAGGTTTTTGGCGGGTATAGCTTTAATTGTAAGAGTAACCAATTGAGGGTCCTTCCATTGCTTTACAATAGGTAAATATTTGTTAATTAATTCCGCTTTTCTAATAGCAGCACAATTCAAACAATGCCTATTTTTACAGTACTTGCCAAATAGCTTATTGCCGCTTGTTTCAACCTCATTAAGACAATAGTAAGCATTCCTATAGGATTTAATTATTTTTGGATTTCTGCTTTTCTTTTCAGCTACAGTGATTAGATTGAGCAGCAACACTGATGATATTGTCTTTCGCTTTGCCCAGTTTCCTGTCTTTTCTGGATTGATTTTGGACCCCTTACCTTTAAGTGTTTTGTCGCTTGTGTTTTTAGGCTTTGTCTTGTTATCGGTCCTTTGTTGTCCTAACTTATTGAATTGGTTCTTATCAAAATTACTTAATTTCATAATCTTATTTTTTGTTTAGAACTGGGAAACTGCTAGTTTTAATCCAATCAATTAGTTCAGATTTAGAAAAGTATAAACGGTTGGACTTCTTGCAATAAGGTATTTCACCTCTACTAACTTTTCGGTAAATGGTTGGGACCGATAATTTGAGATACTTTGCAGTTTCTTTGATACAAATTAACTGGTCTGTATCATTGTCTGAGGTCGAACGATTGAGTAGTAAAGATTCAATTCTTTCTACTTTGCTGGTGAGGTCCCTAATCGCTAAAGGGAGTTGTTCAAATGTTAATTCCATTACAGTATTTATTTAATACTGCAATTATGAGAGGGTTATTTTGGGGGAAATTAAGTCAAATACCCCCAATTTTTAATATTTGATAATCTTTAATTACTTTTTCGGTATGCAAATGAGATGTATATTTATCCGATTTTTCGTTTGTTTTCTCATTTAAAATATTGATATTTCCCTTAATTTGACGTTCATTTTTCCCATTGTTCAATACCTTTGTTAGCCAAAATATCATTTTCGATTTATTCCCATAGAATTGTTCTTTCAATAAATAAGGTAGAAAATCTAAATAGTCAAACATTGCGATTTGATAAGGAATTTTGTTGTCAAAAAGAAGTTGAATTAAAAGTTCTGTAGAGTTTTCATTTAAATCTTTGACTTTAGAAAGATTAAAAAAACATTTTTCTTTTAAAGCCGTTCTTAATAAGTCCCTTTTTGTTGGGGGTTAAAGGAGTTGAATCTTCATTCAAATAAGGTCTTAATTTGTCAAAGTATTCTCTTTCTTTAGCCATCTTCTTAATATGCTTATATATTTTTTCTCGCCTCTTGTGAACTCAATTAATAAACTTTCTTGTTCAATTCTATGGTCTTCATTTAGTATCAACATTTGCATTTCTATTTGCTTCAGTAATAGAATAAGTATTTGCTTTAAGCTCTCGATTAGCTGCAATTAAGATGTCTTTTGTTTTTGAACTAGAATTTCTATCAACTCCAGATTGCTTAAAATGTGAATTTTGGTTTTGCCAACTATACGGATTAAATTCATCTGTATTTTTAAACATCAAAAACATATCAAAAGAGTTGTTTTTATAGGGTTCTAAAAAGGTAATCCAAAAGGAAATGAATCAACCCATTTTTTATAAACTTCTGATGTTTTTAGCCTTTATCATTTTTTATACTTGGTTTTGCGAACTGATTTATTAAAGAAATTAGAAGCTTCTTTTTGTTTGCTTCAATCCCTGCGATATTACTAATTAGATTTATTAGACTTTTATAATAGTAATCTATGTACAATGGTCCTCCATACTGATAAGGAAAGGAACCAAAACTTTCTACAGTGTAGTCAATGTAATTATAAATATCGCTGTACCAGTCATCTTTGTTAATGTTATTGATTACATGTTGGTACGTATAAGAAAGTTTATTGGCAAGTAATAAGGGATAATCTCCCATTTTAGATTTGTCGGACCAATCATTCTTAACCATTCGTCTATGCATATCGCAACCAAAATGGAAATTCTTTGAACTTTTCATTCACTACATTTAATACATGCAAATTTGTTTTAAGACAACCGCTACAACCAAATAATTGTGTTCTCCCATGGTTGGTTTAGTTTCAAAAGCCCACTCTAATTTGCCACCGATTAACTCAGTAATACTGGTATTGCAAATATCAAATCTTTTAATTTTATCAATAAAGAATGTAGAATGTCTATTCATTTTATTATTAAAATGCCATTAATTTTTCCATTATTTCAATCTTACTATCTTCTTCAAAACCTGCAAAATAACTCTGCGTTGTTTTGAGATTATTATGGCTCAATGCTTCACTAACGAACTCCATAGAAGCCCCCAAACGGACAGCATTAGTTGCAAAGCTATGTCTCGCCCAGTAAGTTGAAATATCTCCAGTAATACCATTTGAAATGGCTAATTTCTTTAAGTTTTGATTGATAAACTTAGTAAAGTTCTTTATCTTATTGAAATTTTCTAAATCAGATTTCCCATTCATAATAAATGGAAATATCAATTGGTCCCTTTCTTTGTTGGAACTTCCGTATTTTTCAATGGTTTGTTTTGTAAAGTCATTCAGAATTATTTGAACAGGCTTTAATTTCGATTTGCTAGTGTTTTTAGTTTTGGACCTGTAGAACTCAATCGTTTCGCCTTTTATATTGCCCCATTTCAATAAAGCAATATCTTTAATATTCATACCATTACAAGCATAGCTAAAAAACCAAAAGTCCTTTGCCTTTTCTTGCTCTGGAGTCAATGGTTTTGAATGAAACAAAGATTTCAAATCGGCTTTGCTTAATGCTTTTTTTATGTTTTGCGATGCTGGTATTACATACTTACCGTCTCCAAATGGGTAAATAGTTGATTCAATGTCTTTATCTTTGATTGCATTATTAAATAGCGTTCGCAAGGCTCTTAGATACATGGATACGGTAGTATAACTTCTATTGTTAGCATCAACCATATAAGATTCATAATCTTTTAACCAATTAATTGTAATTTCTTTAAAATGCAACTTGTCTATTTCCTTACCAGTCTTATCCTTCAAATATTTTTTTATAGATTTCTCACTTAATCTATAATTACTGGCGGTCCCTAGTTGTTTATATTTTATAAGAGACTCAATGGTTTTACCGTAATGATAAAATACATCGCTGCCTTCACCGTTATTCCTAAAGTACTTTTTTTCAAATAAAGTGAAATCAAAGTATTCCATTTCTTTAGAAATCTCGGTTGCGTTGTCTTCAATATCCAGTAATTGTTTTCTGTGATGTTTAAATTCTTTTCTGGGCTTTAAAGTATTCCAGATGCTATCAAATTCTTTGTCGGTATACTCATATTTAGTCGGGTAAAGCTTCTGAACTCTGGGATTGGTAGTAAATACCCTCAGTTTTACTGGATACTTACCATTCGACTTGCTTCTTCTGGTATCTAGGTAAATAGAAATGAATACTTCGTTTTTCATAACACGAATATAAGCGATTTGCATACGATTTGCATACAGTGTTGATAAATTAACAACTAACGTTAAACAAACAGAGTGCTAAAACAATAGGTTAAAGCATTGAAATACTTATATTTGTGCTAGTAATGTGATACTAGATAGAATGTTGGTATTATGCCTTACAAGCAGAGGGTCACTGGTTCGAACCCAGTAGCTCCCACTAGAAAGCCGCAAATATTTGCGGCTTTTTCTATTTCATATGTGTACGTTTTACATATTATATTCTAAGCTCAAAGACCGCTATTAAATTGGTCATACTTGCGATGATATGTCATCACGTTTGAGTAAACACAATAGTAATCATAGGGGATTTACCGGTGGATTGGGTGATGTTGCAGATGTATTCGAGGAAAAGTACTAAAAAAAGAACAAGGATATTAAAGTTTGGAAAGGGTGATTTAATGCTTTAAACCCAGAACTCCGATTTAGAAAGAACTTATTGTTTTCAGTGATTATTTATGCCTTTTATTTAATATAATTAATATAAAGTCATTGGTTTTTATTTGAAGAAGGATAAATTCAATAGGCATCACTCCCACCTTTTCAATCCAGGGAGTAATTTTTCTGACAATTCTATCATTTCTGTTTTTAAATTAATTGGGAGTTTCATGCTATTGATTTGACCTCCCACAATGTCTTTCATTTCACTTAATGTTAAGTTTGGGTTAGTGTATGCACCATCTATATAACAATATTGACAGTAAATTAAGCTCTTTGTACCATTTTTTTCTGTGCCTCTCATCTCATTTGTTTCAATCGGTAAACTACAACTTTGGCAAATATGTGTTGAACTCATAAGTAGCCAAAAATAGAAGAATAATTGAAAGTTTCCAATGATTTCAGTCACTCTTAGATTTCAAATAAAAAATGCCCTCACATTGGTGAGGGCATTTACATGATTTAATCGATTTTAACCAAATTAGTAGCTTAGTTCACGGTCATCTTTTTGGTTACAGAGTGAGTCGCTGTTTTTACAGTATAAAAGTAAATTCCAGCAGTTAATCCATCCGCATTAATATTTAAAACGATTTCCAGCACCTTTAGTCCCTTGACTTTGAGTGCGTTAAACTACCTATCTGAAATATTTGTAATATCAATGCTGAATGTTTGATTCAGTATCTAACCAAACAATAACTTCTGAAGAAGAACTGAATGGGTTAGGGTAGTTTTGAGAAACGATAAACACTTCTTTGATTGCATTGTAGTTTTGAAACGTTTGTATTCAATAAAAGCTCTATTGAACCATCTAATATTTTAGCAACAGGAACAGCAGCATAAACGATATCATTTACACCTGCAGGCGGTTGTTATCTACATTACTATTGTTTGAAGATTGTTTCAGCCAATTGATCTTGTTGGAAAAACAACGTGAACGAAATCATTTACTTTTCGCGATACAAGCAAATTCTTTCTTCAAAAACCTCTGATTTGAGTGATGTCTTGTGGATCTGCCCATGTGTTACCTCCGTCTGTAGAGTGAACAATCATAATATCTCTCAAGTTAACATTGTTTGGATCTAAATCTTGTTCTAATGGATAAGAGAAGGTTACGAAAATATTTCCATTTGCATCGATACCAGCAGAAGGCATATGGAGTAATGAAGTATTACCTAAACGCGCTACTGACGAAATACCGTTGTTTTTAAGTGCTTGTGGGACAAGACCATTTTCAAGAGTAGCAGTGTTACCAGCTGAGATTGTAATTGTACCACTTCCATCACGATCAAATTGAAGACCACCAGCAATAAATTGTGGCATCATAATATTTTCATTCCAGTAACCTAACAATGAAGTTCCAGGGATAGAAACTATAAGATTCATCTGTTGTATCGGTGTCTAACACTCTTCCAACTCCCCAAAATGTGGATTTTACCAAGTTATTGTCAATTAATACATCAACAGAACCATCAGATGTATAAGGCGTATCAAGCATTAATTTTTTAGCATCATATGGAGCATACATAACGAGTCACAAATCATTTTTGTAAAGGTAGAACCATTGTCAGTAGATTTCCATACTGCAACATCTCTTAATAATCCGCCTGTTACAATAGCAACAATAGGAATCGCGAACATCAATTGCATATTGGTCGCCGCCACCCAGAAGTAATTCTAGCACTGTCATAACCAGGAAGTAAAATATGTTCAATATCCCAATTCACACCACCATCCATTGAACGACTGTATGTCATTGGCATAAACACCATTACCTTTGAGCCTTACCGCCAGCACTTGATGAGTCAGGAATAACTAGCTACACAATGGAAAATATCACCAGAATTCATTACACGACCCCAAATTACCACGTCCTGATTCTGTAAGAATTGCAGATCCTTTCCTGTCCAAGTAAAAGTACTCAATACTGCATTGGTTGACATTACAAAACCTCCATTAGCAGCAGAGTGACCCATAACCCATTCTTTTCCGTTGTTAACCTAATTGAGGGCCAACCTAAACGGAACGAGCCGATTCAAGTCTTGTGTTGGGTCATTACAGTAAGCCAATTGCTTAAATCATAATGATTGTAGCCTGTGCCACGTTGGTATGCAGCAATTGTGGAGGTTGTCCAAGCCAAAGAAATTTTACCATCGTCGTGTAAGTGAATACGTTCAACCATACTGGCATTTGTCTGTAAATCGTAATAAGTACTACCTACTTTGATAAAGTTGTAGTTGATTATTCCTCTTTTGAATTGGAAGAATTTTCGTATCTGATTTTGATCCTGCATTCAACATAGAGTCCAAGGTGCTTGGATCTTTGAGGCAGTTTGATTTGCGTTGATCTTCTGAGCTCCCCCGATAACAGTTTGCCCAAATCTAGATGCGTCTTTGCTTTGTGAAAATGCCAAAAAATGCATTAAAAAGCAGATAAAAGTAATTTTTTGTTCATGATTAACAATGGAATATATATATTTAAAGGTGTAAAATAAATGAAAATCGTAAATTATTAAAACAATTTAAGAAATAATTAATGCCTTTTGATAGTAAATATAAGTTTGAGTTATATTGTGTCTACATTAGTCTTATTATCTGTTTGTCTATCAATTTATTTAGGTAAATTAGACACGAGACAAACAAATTCTACAATGTTTCATCAGGATTGATTTTCATCAATTCTCAAAATTTTAACCACTAATTCAATCAATAATTGACCATCATCTAAAGTTCGTATCATCAACTCCCTTTGAACGCAAATCATAATACTTTAAGTTGGCAAAAATTTGCTCAATCGAGTTTGGATGAAAATTATTGGCTGCAACTTTATAATCAACAAAGAATTCATGTACCCCAATTGCCTGAGAAATTCTTTTTCGATTTCCTTTTAAGTTGTGGTGCGTATACTTTGGAAAAAGTATGAGTATAAATTTGCTATAATTGGAATTATATATTTTTGGGTTTGACGCAAAATAATGTGTGATTTGAATAGCTTTGTTGAAATTTTTATGACCTAACGCCTTCTGTAACTCAAAAACATTATACTCCTTGCTTATTCCTATGTTTTCCTCCACATGAGAAATGCCTATTATGGCAACATCTTTTTTGACATTTACCAACATTTTCTCAATTTCATTTGCAATTTTACCAAGATCACTTCCTAAAAAATCAGCAATCATTTGAATTGCCTTTACATCGATATTACGACCTTTTCCTTTCACAAATCGTTCTATCCATGGAGTAATTTCATAATCTCTCAATCGATCTGCCGTGAAATGAGTGTATTTTGAGAATAGTTTCCCAACTTTCTTTCTCTTATCCACTTTTTTACCTTTGTAACACAATACGAGGATAGTTGTGTTCATTGGGTTTTCCAAATAATCTTCTAGTTGTTCGATTTCTTCCAGATTCTGAGCTTCCTTGATAATGATAAGTTGATATTCACTCATCATAGGATAACGTTTACACGCCATTTTGATTTCAAGAGCTGTGATGTCTTTGCCGTATGCAATTGTTTGGTTGAAACTTTTTTCTTCTGGCTTTAAAACTTTGTTTTCTAGCTCTTTGCTAATTTCATCAATGAAATATGACTCATCGCCCTCCAACAAATATAATGGCGTAAATTTTCGCTTGTCAATATCTGCTAGTATTTGTTCGAATTTTAAGTTGGTCTGATTCGCCATTATGAATTAAGTTTGCCCTCTTGAAGCTCAATTTTAAGTCCTACAATTTTACGACAAAACAAGAACAAGGTAATACACTAATTTTCGACATTATTCGAAAAGGGTATTTTGTTCTAACTCCTGAGGAATGGGTAAGACAACATGTGTTGTGTTATTTGGTTGAAGATATAGGTGTGCCTAAAGGATTGATATCAGTTGAACGTGCATTTCATTTCAATGGATTGCAAAAGCGATTTGATGTTGTTGTTGCAAATAGCAAAGGTGAATTAGAACTATTAATTGAGTGTAAAGCCCCTTATGTTAATTTAGATAATAAAGTTTTACATCAGGCTGGAATCTATCAAAAGAATTTAGGTGTAAAGAAAATATTTCTCACAAATGGAATTCAGCATGTATTTCTGCAATGGAACCCGATTAAGAATGGTTTTGAGCAGATTTCAAGCTTGGCTCCGTATTCAACTTGGTTTTAAAAGGACTTCTTTTTAGCCAGTCTTCACCAATATTGCGGTCAAACCATGTGCCTACAAATTTAAATGCAAGTTTAATTAATCCCGGCTTTATCCATACGTAATTGTAGTTTTCGACAGGATATGCTCCTGCGTTTGCTTTAGCTTCTCTTGCAGTTCTACCCATTTCAATTGAATTGTAATTCCCTTCGATTGCCTTTTCTATTCCATTAAATAAAATATTGAAATACAAGTTGAACTCTTGATTGAATTTATAATCCAAGCCAATGTAGTGTATTTCCATTCTGTTTTTTAAAGGATAGTATATATGACTACTAAATGCAAGTAATTCATTCTCCTTGAAAAATCCATATATTTTGAATTTATCTTGCAAGGCTGATTTCATTTCAATAAAATAATTAACATTGAGTATACCTAATGCTAAACTTTGCTTATTAACTATATTCAAATACAATTCTTCGATACGGCTTTTATAAAGTTCAATTTCTTCAATGGTCAGTGCCTTTATTTGGATATCATTGAGTGATTTTCTGATTTTCGAAGCTCTTTGTCTGTATTTTCTGCTTAAGTCCGCGGTGTAAGATTCAAAAGTATTCCAATTAGGTTCAATCTTCATTTCCATTGTCAGGTCTTGCTTAAATGACTTGAACTTATGACAAGTGAATTGATTGCTATTAAATTCTCTAGCACAATCCTTAACAAGAATACCACAAATCTCTTTTTCGTTTTTAATGCTTTTGCGATATAGCTGAAGACAATCAAATATAGATTCTTTATCTGCTTTATCTACAAAATAAAATCCTTGGAAATTTACCCTAAAGATGTTCCCGCATATAAGGATATTGACGGATTGTTTTACAATGCATTCCTTTAAAAGTTTTAGAACATTTTGATCGAAAATATCATGATTGTAATGTTTCTTGTTAAAGTTTAAACATTGTACATACATAACACCAATTAATTTCTCATTCCTGAATATGTTGACATAATTAAAATTAATATCTGCTGGATTTGAGACTTCTAGTGCTTTAATATCTTTGCAAAGTGAAATGATTTTGTGGTAATATTTCAGTCCAGACACTTTCAACATGATTAAAATTTATAAATGATTCAAATCGGTAATTACAGTCAAATTCTTTTTTAAACATTATTTCGATTTGGTCAATTTAGTTCTTAGTTTAATATTTAACATTTCGACAAACAAGCTGAATGCCATTGAGAAATAGATATACCCTTTTGGTACATGAATTTCGAAAGCTTCAACGATTAACATAAAGCCAATCATTAATAGGAAGGAGAGTGCAAGTATTTTAACAGTAGGATGTTTGTTGACGAATTTACTAATTCCGCTTGAAACCAACATCATAATAATCATTGAAATAATTATTGAAACAAACATAATAGAAATACTTTGAGTAAGTCCAATTGCAGTAATAATTGAATCAATTGAAAATACTAAGTTTAATAAAAGTATTTGACCGATTAAGTTACTTAATTTATGTTTCTTACCCCCCGCAATTTCGTGTTGTTCGTCATCGTTTATTTTATCGTGAATTTCAGTGGTTGATTTGTAAATTAAAAATAAACCTCCAGTTAGAAGGATTAAATCTTTTACACTAATATCTTTCCCTACAAAATCAAGTGGAATGGTAAATAAGGTAGATTGCGCATCAATGATTATTTGAATTAATAACAATAGCAACAACCTTAGCAACATGGCGAGAATTAATCCAATGTTTCTTGCTTTTCGTTGATCTTTTTTTTCTGCTCTACCAGCAACGATGCTTACGAAAATTATGTTATCAATTCCAAGTATCACTTCCATAAAGGTTAAAGTGAGTAAACTAATTAATCCAGCGGAACTTAGAATGTCTTCCATTTAAATGCAAAAATAGGCCAAATATTATATTCTATGCCTTGCTTTGATATAATTCGGTATTTTCTAGATAAAAAGGTCGCATGAGATTTGTAAACTGTGCAGTTTTTTCTCCTTCATCATTATTTAAGACTAGAATTGAATCTTGAATATTTGAAACTGCTTGTAACGAATAAGACGTAATCTTGCGAAACATCTTTTCAGGTCTTGTAAAGATTTGATATTCCTCTATTGGAAATAAGTTTGATTGAATGGCCAACTCCTTAAAAAGTTCTGATTCATAATTTGGATAAATCACCCAAAATACTCCGTTAGGATTAAGTAGGGATTTAATTGATTTAATAAATTGATCAAGAGGAAGTTGTAAATTATGAATGGCCGAATTCTTTTCGCTTGATGCCTTTTTTAGGTGATTTGAAAAATAAGGAGGATTGCAGGTGATTAAGTCGTACAAGTATACCTTAGAAAAGTTCAGAACATCAGAATTTGAGATTTCTATCTGTGACGAAAAGATTGAGTGATTAATGTTAAATTGAGCCTGTTTCACGATTTCATCCTCAATATCAATGGCATCAATCTTAGAATTTGGAAATTTTTGAGCCAGCATCATTGCTATAACACCAGTTCCCGTTCCAATATCAAGACATCTCTTTGGTGAATAATAATTAGCTAAAGCACCGAGTAGGCATGAGTCTGTTGTGACTTTCAAGCCTTTTTCTTGCTTCAGAATACTAAATTGTTTGAAATGAAAAAATGGATTACCCATCCATTGTTGCTTAAAGTATCAACATTGCATCGCCATAACACTGGAATGAATATTTCTTTTTAATGGCTTCTTTATAAGCATCCATTACAAAATCATATCCTCCAAATGCAGCCGCCAACATCAACAATGTACTTTGTGGTGCGTGCATATTAGTGATAAAAGCATTCGCAATTGAGAAATCATATTCTGGAGAGATAAATTTATCTGTCCAACCTGAACTCGCATTCAATGTTCCAGTTGATGATACAGAAGATTCAAGTGCTCTCATTGCTCCAGCACCAACAGCTACGATTCGCTTTTTTTGTTGTTTTGTCGCATTTACAAGATCAGCCGTTTTTTCGCTGATAATGTAATTCTCAGAATCCATTTTATGCTTACTTAAATCTTCAACTTCAACATTTCTAACTGTACCTAGGCCTTGGTGAAGCGTTAGTTCTGTAAAGTTAACACCCTTTATATCCAATCGCATTAACAATTCCCTACTGAAATGCAATCCGGCGGTAGGTGGAGCAACGGCACCTTCAACAGAAGCAAATATAGTTTGATATCTCTCTTCGTCATCCTTTTTTACTGCTCTATCAATGTATTTTGGAATTGGAGTTTCTCCTAATTTCTTAACAATGTTATTAAACTCTTCCTTGCTTCCGTCAAATAGGAATCGAATTGTTCTTCCTCTACTTGTTGTATTATCTACAACCTCAGCTACTAAATCATCATCTCCAAAGTACAATTTATTTCCAACTCTAATTTTTCTGGCTGGATCAACAAGAACGTCCCATAGTTTATTCTCTTCGTTTAGTTCACGTAAAAGGAATACTTCAATTTTTGCTCCAGTTTTCTCTTTATTTCCAAACATACGAGCAGGAAATACTTTTGTGTTGTTTAACACCATCAAGTCATTTTCATCAAAAATATCCAAAATATCCTTGAACTTTTTATGTTCAATTTTTTGAGTACTTCTATTCAAAATCATCAACTTGCTCTCATCTCTATTTTTGTTAGGGTCTTGAGCGATTAAATTTGGTGGTAATTCGAAGCTGAATTTTGATAATTTCATTGGACTATATTTAGGGTAAAAAAGGGTGCAAAAGTAAGTTTTAAAAACTACAAAGGCAATTATTTTTTTTTGATTCTAAATATAGCTTCTTTAGAACCCTCTATATGGTCGAATTGTTTACTTTAAGTCTGTTTTCTCTGTATCTTTAAGACTTTCAGCAAGTTTTTCTACTTTTTCTTGTGCTCTTTCAAATGCTAAATCAGTTTCTTTAACAGATAACAAGACGGTTTCAGCGAAATTGTATAATTTTTCAACGGCCTCTTTCTCTTGTCTGAAATATTTCAAAAATGTTTCTTTTTTATAATCTTTACTATGAGCAGATTCTTTCAATGTCTTTAATTGAATGAGCAATTCCTCCATTTCCATTACTATTGGTTTAAAGCTGTCGGCAGCTCGACCATACAATTTGCCATAATTTTTATATTCATCCATCAATTGACTTGTTTCAGGGTCAACCACTTTGTCTAGTTCACGATATCTAGAGTCGCAATACTCATAATTGTGTTTGATAATATCTTTTCTTTCCTGAATCTCGCTTAGAGGTAAATAGTCGAGCCAAGTTTTAATTGTTTGAAGTCTATTTTGAAGTGTGTCAATTAATTGCAATTCAGCTTTTACTTCATAATCGGCCTTGTAAGAATTGCCACAAGAAGTTAATACAAAGAACAATGGGATAAAATATTTAAACATGCTGCAAAATTATATGTTTTTTATTTTAGTTTTGAGCACTTTAAGTAATAATTGTTAACTAGAACAGATTATAAGAAAGTAAGGGACATTGTATTCTTGAAAGATGTCTTTCTGATTACATTATCTGCAATCGGGGGACCCGAGATGCATTTTCCATTGTTCTTAAAACGTTTAGTTCAACAAAAAAAGTACATCTCTGAAAAAGATTTGTTGGAACTCAACAGTTTATGTCAAATTTTACCAGGGCCTTCTTCTACTCAAACCCTAACTTCAATCGGCTACAAAATTGGTGGTCCGAAATTAGCGTTCTTAACACTAATTATTTGGATACTACCAGCAACTGTGCTAATGACTTTGTTTGTAATATCAACAAGCTTTGTGAATCCCTCAATTTTTTCTCTCATCGGACCAATGGCTTTAGGCTTTATTGTTATGGCTGCCTTTCAAATGAGTAAGTTGTTAAAGAAAGACAATTTAAACATCTCTTTAGCAGTGATAGCAGCCATACTTTCCGTTTTATTTCACACGCCTGTTGCTTTCCCTATTCTTTTGATATTTGGTGCCATCATGACAGTTAATTTCGGTAAACGAGAATTTATTCGCAACGATAAACCCTTGTTAAATATACGATGGGCTAATTTGAGCTTGATGTTGCTTATTCTGATTACCGTAGCGGTATTAGGAGTATTTACTAAAGAAAAATTTCCCAATGTTTCCGAACCTGTGCGATTATTTGAAAATACGTATAGAATGGGTACAATGGTGTTTGGTGGCGGTAATGTATTGTATACTATGATATTGACTGAATTTGTTGAATACGGACCCAAGCAATATTTAAGTCTACATGATTTTAATTCTGGTTTAGGGAGTTTTACAAGCCGTTCCTGGGCCAACATTTAGTATTGCCACTTACGCGAATGGAATGGCCATGAAAAGTTTAGGCTACGGTTTGTCTGGTCAAATTGTGGGTTGTTTAGTTGGAACATTAGCAATATTTCTACCTGGAACACTATTAATTTTCTTCGTCTATCCAATTTGGAGTCAAGTCAAACAATACCCAATCATATATCGATCACTTGATGGAATTATTTCGGTATCAATAGGTTTTATTTGGGCAGCTGCAATCTTCATGATACTGCCTTATTTAACTTCGCAAGCACCTAATTTCATATTTGAATTATTCCCTTTTTTAGAATCTCAATCCCCTTCTACGGTCAATCCATGGATTGCGTTATTAGTATTTGTAATAACTTTAGTATATTTGCAAGTGAAGAGATTACCTGCTTTTTTACTCGTTCTAGTAACAATTTTAGCAGGTTATTTGTTATATACATAAATAAATGATTTACAGAATATTGCTTTCATTGGTTCTTTTAACTCCATTTTGTTCTCAAGCAAATGTGACAACATCAGTCAATGATTCTGGTTTAATTCAGTTTTCAGGTATATTACTAACCTCTGATAGTTTGTATCCAGTTCCTTTTGCTAACATTTATGTGCAAAAAAGACCTTATGGAACGTATTCGAATTTAGAAGGCTATTTCTCTTTTGTAGCTAGAAAAGGAGACACGATTGTTTTTTCGCATGTTGAGTTTAAACGATCAACTTATGTTATTCCTGATACTTTAACAGATTTTAAATACAGTATTGTTAAATTATTGACTCAAGATACTGTAAATTTTCCTGGAGTCGTAGTTATGCCAATGCCTAATAGGGCAACATTCGATCACAAATTTGTAACGAATGAAATACCCAATGATGATATCCAAAGGGCTAAAAACAATCTTGAAAGAGAAGCATTAAAAGAGCAAGCTTTCTCGATGACAGGATCAGATGCCTCAGAAGCCTATAAGCAAATTACAAGAATGTATGCACAGAAATCGTATTATGCTGGTGGTCAGATTCCTCCTATGAATATCTTGAATCCATTTGCGTGGGCACAATTCTTTGAAGCCTGGAAAAGGGGAGATTTTAAACGCAAAAAATAATTTGGAATAAATTCTATTTTTAATCGAGTCTATAGGCAGATTCGATTAGAAAAATTGCACGAGCAACACTAATTAATCCTATTATTAATATCAGAGCAAGTGAAATCTTTTTAAAGCGATCTTGTGGAATGTAATCTAAAATCTTCTTTCCAATATAGGTACCTACAAATCCTATGATTAAGAGAAAAGGGACAAACACAATATTTTGATTGTCTATGTAGCCATTTAATATATAGACGATGCTTCTGCTGAAATCAACACCCATATCAATGGCGGCAGAGGTAGCGATGTAGACATTCTTCTCTAAGTTAAATGCAGACATGGTAATTCCTCTAACAGCTCCACCTGTACCAAGTAGTCCTGCAGCAAATCCAGAAATAGATCCACCAATTATTGATTGTGTTTTACCTGTATTGATTTTAGCATTGGTTTTAATTAAAAAGTAAATACTTAGTGCAATAAGAAAAAAACCTAAGCAAAATTCAAGTATCGAAGAGGGTAGTCCCTTACTCAGGAAACCGCCAATTATAACAAAAATAACAGAAGGGACTCCTATATTAATAAGGAGTTTTTTGTCTAGACCTTCTCTAAATAATAATATTTTACTAAGGTTACTGGATAAATGAAATAAGGCTGTAATTCCTAGAACTGAATGATAATCAAGATAAAAATTAGCTAGCGGGACAAAAAACACAGAGGATCCAAATCCACCTATTGTTCCAATAACTTCTGCTATAAAAGCAAGTAGTAAAAAATGAAAGATTGCAAATTATCAGCTATTTATTAATTAAATGCTGGGAACATGCCGATATAAATCTATGCTAACAACTAGTAATTGTTAAGCATCATTGGCATAACCAACATCACTACTTCTTCGTCAGCTTCATCTTCTTGAGGAATCAATAAACCTGCACGATTAGGAGTAGAAAGGCGTAGTTTAACGGAATCGTGGTCAACGTTTGAAAGTAATTCCATTAAGAATCTTGAGTTAAATCCGATTTCGATATCTTCACCATCGTATTCACAAGTTCTTTTCTCGTTTGCCTCATTTGCTAATTCGATGTCTTCAGCGCTAGCAGCTAATTCATTGCCAGTAATTTTAATACGAATTTGATGAGTTGTTTTGTTTGAGAAATTAGAAACCCTTTTTACAGTTTCTAGAAAATCAATACGGTTTATCCCAACAATATTGTTGTTGTCTTGCGGAATAACAGCGTTGTAATCCGGGTATTTTTCGTCAATTAAACGACAAGATAATTTTAAATTATCGCTAGTAAAAAACACATTTGAATTATTGAAATCAATTTGAATTGGAGTCACATCATTGTTTAAGGAAGACTTCAATAGATTAAGTGCTTTTTTAGGTAAGATAAAGGTGTGTTCAATCCCAGGTTTAATATCTTTTCTAGTTAATTTGACAAGTCTGTTTGCATCAGTTGCCACAAAATTCACACTGTCATTAAACAATTCAACAAAAACACCTGTAAGGTTTAGTCTCAAATCATCGTTACCTGTTGCAAATAAAGTTTTACTTATGCTTCTCAACAAAACATTTGAAGGCATTGTGAATGAATTGTCAGATTCAACTTCAGGAACTTTTGGAAAATCTGCTCCACTTTGTCCCGCTAATTTGTATCTACCATTCCCTGTACTAAGTTCAATGCCATAATTTTCCTCGTTAACAGTGAAGGTAATTGGCTGATCATTTAGCATTTTAACTGTATCAATCAAAAGTCTTGAAGGAATTGCAACTAAAATATCATCTTTCGATTCTACTTTTAAACTGGTTGACATCGAAGTTTCTAAATCAGTGGTTGAAATGGTTAAATTTCCCCCCTTAATATCAAATAAAAAATTATCGAGAATTGGTAGTACTGGCTTGGAAACAATTGCTCCACTCACCTTGCTTAAATGCTCTAATAATTCTGGTGCTGCTACTATAAATTTCATACGAATAGAAGTCTGTTATATATGTTGCGAAAGTAGACACAGAGTGTCAGGGTATATTCACATATTTCACTGTTTTATTAACAAATCAATTCTTAAAGTCGAATATTTTCGAAGGATTGAGGATTAAATTTGGGTCAAATGTTTTTTTAATACCTCGCATTAAGTTTAATTGAGTTTCGCTAAACATTATATCCATATAGGGTTTTTGGACTAATCCAATTCCATGTTCACCACTAATTGTACCTCCATATGATTTACACATTTTGAAAATTTCTCGAATTGCTATCGGCAGTTTAGAATTCCAAAGTTCATCAGGTAAATCATTTTTCAAAATATTGATGTGTAAATTTCCATCTCCTGCATGACCATAACAAACAGTTTCAAAACCATATTCTTCACTTATTTTCATAACGCCTTCGTACAAATTTGGCAAATAAGCACGTGTAACCACTGTATCTTCCTCTTTATATATTGAATGTTGTTTAACAACCTCTCCAATTGATCTTCTAATTTTCCAGAATTTTTCAATAGTTTCAGAATTATCCGCTAACAATACGTTTAAAACACTGTGTTTTTCAAGTGCTTCAAATACAAGTTCGCTTTGAGGCATTAATTCATGTTCATTAAATGCATCCAATTCAAGGAGTAAAAACGCTTTTTCATCTGCAAAATCGAAAGGTATAGAGTGCGATTTTACCGACCATTCAACTCCTTTTCTGTCCATAAATTCGATTGCTGAGGCTTGAACACCTGCATCAAATATGGACGGCACGCAGGCACAAGCATCATTTGCATCTTTGAAGCTAGCCAACATAAGAGTCCTATATTTGGGATAAGGAATCAATTTTACCGTAATTTCTGTTACAATTCCCAATGTTCCTTCACTACCTATTATCAATTGTGTTAAATGATAGCCAGTTGAATTCTTCAAAACATTAGCACCGGTGTGTATAATTTCCCCATTTGCTAATACCATTTTTAAATTCAGAATATAATCTTTGGTTGTACCATACTTCACACATCTCGGTCCACCGCTGCTATGTGCAACATTGCCACCTAATGTACAAGATCCCTTGCTCGCAGGGTCTGGGGGGTAAAAAAGTCCTTTTTCTTGAACAGCGTTTTGTAAGTTTTCGTTGATTACACCAGCTTCCACCGTTGCTTGATGATTCTTTGTGTCAATTTCTAAAATTTGATTCATTCGTTCTAAACTCAGAACAACACCACCTAAAACTGGAAGGCAAGCTCCACTTAAACCTGTTCCTGAACCTCTTGTGGTTAATGGAATACAGTTTTCATTGCAATAAGCAGCAATTTGAGAAACTTCTTCAGTAGTTTTTGCAAGAAGTACCAATTCTGGGTTAAATACTAAATCTTCTGTGTAATCTCTGCCATATTTATCAAGTGATTCACTGTCAAGTCGACTATTATTTTCGCCAACAATATTTGTAAGCGTTTTAATCATTTCCCTATCTAGTTTTGTGTATGACATACCGCGAAATTAGCAAAGTAATTGGATTAAACGGGGCAATCTTATCAACTAGATAAATCGAACATCATTTTGTTAATCCTTGGTATACACACGTACCCAATCAACGATAAAATGATTACTCGAGAAACTATTTGGTAAAAATTTTAAATATTTTTCCTCAAAACTGTTGTTAATAATTACCACCATTTCTTCGTTTAACCATTCTCGCAATCTTTTATTTACGTTCATTTTACCAGTTAAGTGCCCATCGGTATAAAATTTGATTTGATTCGGTGTCCATTCACAAGCATAAATGTGAAAAAGTGAGTCTGTGTTATTGGGTAAGTTTATTTTACGACTTAAGTAACCTCTTGATTTGCTATTGGTTTTGCCCCAATGAATTGTAGTAAGTTGATTGTGCACTGATTTGCCGCTTTTCTTGCCATACATTTCAAAAATATCTATTTCAGGGGGCCAACGAGTAGCTCCAGTTAACCAGAATGCTGGCCATGTCGCAGCTCCACTTGGGTTTTTCGATCGGATTTCAAAATACCCATATTTTTGATGGAAGGATATATCTGAATTAATTAAACCCACCGCATATGGTATTACTACACTACTATCTTTAATTTTAAATGTTTTGGGCTTATATGAACCACTGAGATAAAGACAACCATTTTTCACATTAATTTGATCTTTGCCATAGTATTGATGCAAGTTATCAGGGTGAAATTCACCCCAAGGCTGACCTAAACGCCATTTTTTGGTGTCCAGAGAATCAAATTCATCAAAGAAGCTTAACTTATATCCTTCCTTAATTTTAAAATTCACTGAATTTTTATTCAATTCATATGCCATATGTAAAACGGCATTTCTTAAATTTAGATTTCTTTTAAAAAAAAAGGTTTTGATTGGCCTTTTATCAGGATTTGATTGACTTGATTTTGGAGAACACGAGACAATTAATGCTAATAAGATTGCGTGTATCCAAGTATTTAATTTTGTCAAATTTGACCTAGTTTCAAGGTTTTTTGAAGTATATAAGTGCAGGACTACCTTCGTAATCCATAGACAGGTGTAAATTTAAGTCATCTAGTTTTTTTACTTCAGCTGTGTCTTTTAGACCGAAAATAGTGGCGATAATTTTCTTTTTGCCGTCGTGAAATTGCCATTGACTAGCAGTTGAATCCATTCCCCCACTGCAAACATCATCATTTTCGTATGACATTAATGTACTGTCTTTGTAAAATCTATAGGTGTCGTCTTTTTGACAATCTGGGATTAAACCTAAGTTCCAAATATCCGCACCACTTACTTCAACCTTGTAAATAAGCCAAGGAAATGCAGAAATTCTATTTAATTCAACTTCACTCAAGGTGTTATTATCCTTAATTTCATCTTCTGTTTTATCTTTTTTACAAGAAGAAATTATTGCAAATGAAAAAACGAATATTAGAAGAAAATAATTTGGAAATTTCATCTTATGGATGAATAAATGTAATTGTTGCTGGGATACCACTGTAATTCGCATCTAGTTTCATTGTCGATTCTGTGATTTCAATGATATTAGTGGTGTCTTGCAATTGTATAGTACTTATTTTTAAATCCAAAATAATCTTTGTTTGATTATACAATTTGTAAGCACTAACGGTAGAATCAGGATCAGTAGATTGGCATTTTAAGATGTTATCATATAATACTAATGAATCATCTGTTCTGAAGTTGTATTGATTGTCTTTATCACAATCAGAAACTAGGCCCCAAACATCGTTGCCACTTGCTGTTATACCAGATACCTTCCAGTCCTTTTGAGTTAAAAGCTCTAGGTTGGTTTTACCACCGCTTGTGTTATCGTCTTTTTTCTCTTCCTCTTTTTTACAAGAAGTGTATGTTAAGGCTACTAAGGCAACAATTGAGAAGGTTTTAAAGAAATTCATAATATAAAAGCAAATCTAAAGAATTTTGGTTTATTTTGCAAGTTCAAAAAATGGCTTGGTTTAAAGATTGGTTTAATACGCCTTATTATCATTTATTATACGGTGAAAGAGACCATGTGGAGGCAGAAAAATTCATTAATAATTTATTGGATTACTTGAACCCTGAGAAAGGGAGTGTATTTCTTGACTTAGCCTGTGGTAAGGGACGACATGCCTTAGATATAGCTCGTAAAAATTTTAAAGTTTACGGGGTTGATTTAAGTCTTGAAAGCATTGAATTTGCTAAAAAATCGGAATGTGATAATCTCAAATTTGAAGTCCATGATATGCGTGAAACCTTTAAAGAAGATTATTTTGATTATGTCTTAAATTTGTTTACCAGTTTTGGATATTTTGATACCCATGAAGATAATTTAAAGACACTCATTGCAGTGACTAATGATTTGAAACAAGAAGGTGTGTTTATTCAAGATTACTTCAATTCAAATGTTGTCTTAGCAAATATGAAACCATCTGAAAATAAATTGATTTCTGGAATTGATTTTCATATTACAAAAGAAATAAAGGATTCGAATATTATTAAGACCATAAGTTTTAAAGATAATGGTGAATCCTATAGATTTCAAGAAAAGGTTAAATTATTGTCCTTCAATGATTTTGAAAATCTTTATTCAAACGCAGGTTTGAAAGTAATTGATGTGTTTGGCGACTATCAATTAAATCCATTCAATCAGAACACTTCTGAACGTTTACTTTTAGTCTCTAAAAAAATATGATTAATTCATTTGATGCTAGTTTATATAAATTAATAAATCAAACACTTACAAATGATGTTTTGGATTTTTTAATGCTTAAGTTTTCAGATAAATACTTTTGGATACCATTTTACTGCATCCTAATATGGTTAATCAGTAAACAGTTTGGCAAGAAAACATTGCTAATTTTGTTGTTTGTTGGATTATCGGTTTTAATTTCAGATCGATTTACCAGTGGTGTAATGAAACCGGGTTTTGCAAGGCTTAGACCTTGTCACGAAGCCAGTTTAACGCCACGACAAATAGAAGGTGTTCACTGCAGTAATACAGGGAGTATGGCATCTTCACATGCTGCCAATCACTTTGCTGTGGCTGTGTTCATGATTTCTCTTTTTGGGACTAAAAAAGTGGCAAATGTTACATTCTGGTTATTTTGGGCATCAGCAGTAGCTTACAGCCGAGTGTATTGTGGCGTACATTACCCAACAGATGTTATAGTAGGAGGATTGATTGGAGCGGCCCTTGGTCAATTGTGTTATTATTTTTATTTAAAAACCTTAAAGAGAATAAAATGGGATTAATTTTACCTGTATTAATACTAATTATTGGCCCCCTAACAGGGATTATCTTACAAAAAGTCCTGAAAGTTCATTCTCATAAAATGATTTCATATACCGTTGTGTTTAGTGGGTCTTTTTTGATGGGAATTGCTCTATTTGGGTTGATGCCTGAACTCTTTGACAACATAAGTGAAGCCGGAGTATGGATTGTTTGTGGCTTTTTATTTCAGGTTGTTTTAGAACGTTTCACCGGCGGACTTGGTCATGGACATATTCACAGCAATGATGTTCCCAAAAGTGAACTCGTACTTTTTTCAGGATTGATGATTCACGCTTTGCTAGAAGGCTATTCAGCAGGATTAAGTAATTACCTGAACCCAGGCGTCTTAAGTGGTATGGTGATAGGAATTTCAATACATGAAGTACCAGCTGCCTTCTCACTTTCAGTATTGATGGGCTCTAAGTGGAAGCGATCTTCCTTTGTATTTCTATTTTTATTTTTATATGTAATAGCCACTCCAATTGGCTATGTTTCAGGTGTTTTTGTTCATAATGAAAGTATCATTTCGGAACATATGTCTCAAGTAATAACAGCTATTATTGCGGGCACATTTTTACATATAAGCACCACTATTGTCTTTGAAAATTCGATAAGGAAGAAAGGTGGATTCGGAAAGCTTATTTTAATAGTAGCTGGTTTAGCTGTCTCCTATTTAGCCTGCATTGTAGGTTGATCAGGATGCTTCAAATGGTAATCAAATAAACTTTGAATAGGTTGTTTGATAATTGTACCAATGTTCACTTTAAACTCTTTGGCCACTTGATGCAACTGCTTTTGAAAATATAAGCAATTGACCCAACAAAATTAACTGGAACAGATTTGTGCTTGCTGTATTTAACAATGTGTGTATTGAAAAAATCTCTAAAAGAAGTTAAAACGATCGACTCAATATATTTAAAATTGATATTATCAGCCAGAAACTTGGAATAGGAGGCAAGGTATACGTTGGTATTTGCCTTACCATAAACATTTTCAAGCACTTGTTCTTTGTTGTGATTATTGGATTCAAAAAACAATCGAATGTTGATTGGCATATCATTGTAGAAGTATGCTTTTAAAAGTAGTTTGCCCATGTGCATACCACTACCTTCATCTCCTAAAATATAACCCAATCCAAATGAAGGAATTTGAGGCAAGATTGATTTTCCTCCCCAATAACAAGCATTACTGCCAGTTCCTAAAATACATGCGATACCTTCTTTGTTGTTACAAGTTGCTAAAGCCGCTGCATCTAAATCGTGAGAAACTACAATTTCAGCTTCAGTAAATACTTCGGATAAAGCATCTTTCATTAATTCTTTATTGCTTTCAGTACTGCATCCAGTCCCGTAAAAATACACATGAGTGAATTTAGTTAATGTATGGTCTTTAAAAGTTTTTTTAACTTCTTTTGAAATAAACTCTTTTTTGTGAAAAAAAGGATTTAACCCCATACTCTCCATATGTCTTGGCACTTTTGTAATGCCTAAAAACATCCAATCACATTTTGTACTACCGCTATCTGCTACTAAAATCATATCAACCTAATTAAATGCACCGTCTCTTGAAACGCCTGTTTGTCCGCTATTTATACACATCACAGGAACTTTACCTGCATGGTTAACAATTTGCTGAGCGTAGCTTCCAAGAAGGTATTCACTAAAGCCTTTCTCTTGCTGAGACATGATTATAATTAAATCGGCATTAATTTCGTCTGCATAGTCTAATGTGTCTTCAGCGAAATGGTCAGGATATAAGTCATCATCTAAGCCTCTAACGATATATTTGGCATTGCCTTTATCTAAAATATCCTGTGTTTGATTGACCACTGCAAAAATTTTCTTTTGATAATCTTCATTACTTGAATTTTCGTAAATTAGATGAATGGTACTATCAAATTTCTTTGACAATTCTATAGCCCATTTTACTTTTTGACGACTTTCAACAGATAAGTCTATAGGCAATACGATGTTTTCATAGCGATCTGTTCCAACTGATTTCTCCTTTACAACTACCACTGGCACTTTAGCGTAGTTTATTACTCTGCTCGCATTACTTCCTGTGATTTGTTGAATACCACTTGCGCCATGAGTTCCCATTACTATGCTATCAAACTTTTCTTTCTCGGCAATTTCGGTTATTTTTTTATAGATTTTTCCGTAATCTGTTCTCTTGTTGATTTTAACATTTGGAAACTTAACTTTTTGTTGCTCAATTAATTTGTCCATTTTTAAGTCAACGGCTTCCTTGAGTAATTTTAATTTTTCTTCTGACTCAAATAGACCTAAAATCCCACCTTCATCTTGAATATTAATTAAGGTGATCTCATTGTCGTATGCTTCAGCAATTTTCATTGCATGGTTTAAAGCATTGTTTGCCACTTCTGAAAAATCAGTTGGAACTAAGATGTTGTTGTTATTATTTCGGAACATTTAATTATAAATATATTGTTTTATGCCATGTTGGTGTATACATTCTGAACGTCTTCATCGTCTTCTAAGCGTTCAATTAAGCTTTCTACCTGAGCTTTTTCTTCTTCATTCAATTCAACCGTATTGGTTGGTATCCTTTGCAATTCAGCACTGATAATATTGATGTTTTTGGCCTCAAGTGCTTTTTGCATTGAACCAAAATTTTCGAAGGATGCGGTTATCACCATTTCATTATCTTCTATTTCTGTTTCTTCTAATCCTGCATCAATCAATTCAAACTCTAACTCTTCTGTATTGATGCCTTCAATACTAATTACAAATACACTTTTTCGTTCAAATGCAAAATCTAGACTTCCAGACTTGCCTAATTCTCCACCACCTCTGTTCAAGTGCATCCTAACATTTGCAACAGTACGCGTTGGGTTGTCAGTAGCTGTTTCTATCATTAAACCGACACCTTTCATACACATTGCCTCATAGGTTACTTCTTCGTAATTGCTGGTGTCTTTACCTGAGGATCGCTTTATTGCAGCTTCAATTCTGTCTTTAGGCATATTTTGCCCTTTAGCGTTAGCAATTACAACTCTTAATTTAGCATTGGTTTCTGGATCAGGTCCACCCTCCTTTATAGCGATGGCAATTTCTTTCCCATATTTTGTAAAAGTCTTCGACATTTTATCGAAGCGTGCAAACATTTTATGTTTTCTCTTTTCAAATATTCTCCCCATTCTAAGATTGGCTTTTAGATTGCTGCAAATTTAAAGTTTTAAATGGGAAATCGTCAAATAATATCAACATCTTATTTTAAATGAATAAGTTGTGTTGATTCAAAGACGAATAATAAAGTGTTTTAATTTTAAATTGAACTACCATTCTGAATTGGGGTAAGCTCTTTGCAAATACTGCATTTCAGCCAATATATACCCCAACTGCTCTGTATGATATCCTTTCTTGCCACCTTTTGCATAAAATTAGACTCTGAAATTTTATTTTAGCTTCTTCAAAAATCAGTTTGACCTTTTCCAACCATTGATTTTTGATGAACTCCAAATCAGGAGCAATATCTTCTTTTTTCATCTCAGTGTCGGCTTCAGAGGCCATGAACAACTCTCCCGTGTATTCCCAAAGATTGTCGACAGCTTCCTGATTTTTAGTGCACTTTCTTCGGTGCCATCTCCAAGTCTAATAACCCATTCACTGCTCCATTTTAGATGGTAAGTAGTTTCTTTGATTGTTTTTGTTGCTATTTCAGCTAATCGCACATCTTTACAATTACTCAAATGATTTAATAAGTAATAATGAAATGTGTCGTAGAAGAATTGTCTAACAACTGTATAAGCCCAATTAGTATTTTGGTATTCAACCAATAAAATATTTCTGTATTTAAGTTCGTCTCTTAAGAAGGCAAAACTATCTTCAGTTTCGCTGCCTTGTTTTATTTCTGCGGCGTATTGATACAAACTTCTAGCTTCACCAATTAGATCTAAGGTAATATTGGTGAGCGCTATATCTTGTTCTAAAATTGGACCATGACCACACCATTCAGCATTTCTTTGTCCAAGAATCATGCTATTGTCAGCCAATTGTAAAACGTAATTAAGTAAATTTGATTCTTCTGATTGCATTACATGTGATTAAGTTCTTCTGGCAATACATAGAAGGTTGGATGTCTATATATTTTATCGTTGGCAGGTTCGAATAATGCATCTTGTTCGGAAGGTTCATTTGCGTGCACATATTTGCTTTCAACTACCCAAATACTTACCCCTTCCATTCGTCTTGTATAGACATCTCTTGCGTTTTCTATTGCCATATCCACATCAGCAGCATGTATGCTTCCAACATGTTTGTGATTTAATCCTTGTTTTGCCCTAATGAATACTTCCCATAAAGGCCATTCTTGCTTTGTCATTATGCTGCTTCTATTTGCTTATTTTTCCTTTCTTCTCTTTTTTTGGCATGAGCCATTGCGGCTTCTCTTACCCAAGCTCCATTTTCCCAGGCATCAACTCTTGCCTTTAGTCTTTGCTTATTACATGGTCCATTTCCCGCAACCACATTCATGAATTCGTCCCAATTAATGGCACCAAAATCGTAATGTCCTTTTTCCGCATTCCATTTTAAATCTTTATCAGGTATAGTAAGGCCTAATAATTCAGCCTGAGGTACTGTCACATCAATAAATTTCTGCCTAAGTTCGTCGTTACTAAAACGTTTGATTTTCCATTTCATGCTTTGAGCACTGTTTGGTGAATTGTCATCATTGGGACCAAACATCATTATACTTGGCCACCACCATCTGTTAAGTGCATCCTGTGCCATGGCTTTTTGTGCCTCAGTTCCATTGCATAGTGTTAACATAATTTCGTAACCTTGACGTTGGTGAAAACTTTCTTCTTTGCAAACTCTTACCATTGCTCGAGCATAAGGCCCGTAACTTGCTCTGCAAAGGGGTACTTGGTTCATAATTGCAGCGCCATCAACCAACCAACCAATTGCTCCCATATCGGCCCAAGTTAAAGTAGGGTAGTTAAAAATACTGCTGTATTTAGCTCTTCCACTATGCAGTTCTTCAAGCATTTCGTCTCTGCTCATTCCTAAGGTTTCAGCAGCAGAATATAAATACAAGCCATGACCAGCTTCATCTTGAACTTTTGCCAATAAAGCAACTTTTCTTCTCAAATTAGGTGCACGTGTTATCCAATTACCTTCTGGTAACATTCCAACTATCTCACTATGAGCGTGCTGAGATATTTGCCTCAATAAAGTTTTTCTATATTTTTCAGGCATCCAATCTCTAGGCTCAATCCTGATTTCCTGATCAATTTTTTCTTGAAATTGTTGTTCTAATTTTACTTCCATATCAATTGTAATATTGGACTTTTAAGATGACAAATTTAAGACTTAACAATCCAGAATACAAGTGGTTTTATTTTTCATAAAGAATTAAGTTTTATTTTTTTTGATAAATAAAATGACCTAGATCAGTATTTTTTAATGTTCTCTGTCAGGGATATAAGGTTTTAAAGAACTTAGTTTTGTAATTCTAATGCCATTAAATCAGTAAGAAGTATATGAAAACCAATAAAATTATTTTTGCCGCACATGATTTTAGCCCAGCATCAAAAATGCAGTAGAAATAGCTGCTCGCTTGGCAAAACTTACAGATTCTAGATTGTTTATATATCATGTTGTATCAACATCTGTGTTGACAGATAGTGAAAGTTTGCAAGTATATTCACCAGACAGAGATATTAAAAAAGCATCAGCTTTGCTGAGAAGGGCAATAACCTATTTGAAGAAAAAGCACACAGGCATTCAAATAGCATTTGAAGTTGATTATGGTTTCTTAATCCTTCCATAACTGAAAAAGTTGAATCCATGGAACCTTGGATTTCTATTGTAGGGGTAAAAAAACGAACTGGTCTTGACAAGGTCATTTTTGGAGATGTTTGCACCACTTTGATAGGTAAAATAAAAAGCCCATTATTTGTTGTGCCACTTAATTATAAAGTCTATAAAACCGATACAGTTGTTTATGCATGGGATGGAAAATCAACTGAATTACTTCAGTTGAAACCATTAAAACAGATGCTTCAAACCAAAAACTCATCGATGATAGCGTTGAATGTGTCACATTACGACGAAAATGTAGCTAAAAATGCACCTAAATTCAAGTTTTCACTTAAAAAAATGTTTGGAGATCAAAACACGGATTTAATTCAAATTCAAGGCTTGGACCAAGAAACGGAATTTGAAAAGGCCGTGAAAAAATCAATCCTGATATTTTAGTGGTATTTGCTCATCACTATAATTTATGGCAAAACCTGTTTCATAAAAGTTTTTCTAAACATGCCTTAAAATTTAGCCGTTCTCCAGTCTTAATAGTTTCGTAAACTTTCTTATTGAAAATGCTTTTAACAAAAGGGCAAAGAAATAGTGAATTTAACACAAAAGGACCACTTTGCGCACATTGTGGATTATTGTGTGAAGACACAACTCTTATTGAGAATGGGTTGCACTTTTGTTGCAAAGGTTGTTCTTCAGTCTTTAATCTCTTAAACGATAATAATTTATGTAACTATTACAATGAAGGTAGTGGACTAACATCCGAGTTTCTCGAAGTAAAAGAGTTTGCATATCTTGATGAAGAAGAGACTTCCAATCGATTTATTGTGTTCCAAAACAAGGAAATAAAACAATTTAAATTTGTAATTCCTGAGATGCATTGTAATTCATGCATATATTTACTTGAACGGTTGCAAAAACTACATTCTAAAGTACTTGAGTCAAGAGTTGATTTCTTCAATAAAGAGTTGTTGATAACAGCGAAGAATGAAGATAATATACTCTCATCCTTGGTACAACTGCTTTATCAACTTGGATATAAACCAGATCTCACTTGGACTGAGCTAAATGGAGCAAAGAAAAAACTACTATCTTCACGTTCAATAAAAATTGGAATTGCTGGGTTTTGCTTTGGAAATATTATGATGTTGAGCTTTCCAGAGTATTTGGGCTTATCATTAGATACATCTAGTTATGTCCTAAAAAAATGGTTTGACTACATCAGTGTTTTTCTCTCTCTGCCTGTGTTTTTTTATTGTTCTTGGGAGTTTTTTGAAAGTTCAATTAAAGCCATAAAACAAAAAACACTAAATATTGATATTCCTGTTTCCATAGCTATTGTCACCACTTTTTTAAGAAGTCTCTATGAGATTTTCATAAGTGAAGGAACTGGTTATTTGGACAGCATGACGGGGATTGTTTTTTTATTATTACTCGGCAGATATTTTCAAGATTTGAGTTACAATTCTCTTTCATTTGACAGAGATTACAAATCTTATTTTCCTTTATCAGCTAGAACGATTGTTAAAAATGAAACTGCAATTGTAAATATTAATGCATTAAAGGAAAACGATGTTATTGAGTTAAGAAATTCTGAACTACTTCCAGCAGATGCCGTTTTAAGTTCAAGCTTTGTGAGTTTAGATTACAGTTTCATAACTGGTGAATCAAATCCAGTTGCGATACAAAGAGGGGAGAAGGTATATGCAGGAGCGAGAGTAATTGGCAAAGCAGCACGATTTAAACTTTTGGGCGCAACAGATAATAGCAGGTTGGTGAAATTATGGTCCATTGAGAAGGATGCGGAGTTGAAAGACAATTCATTAACCGAAAAAATTAATACATACTTTACCGTTGCTTTGCTTATGGTCAGTACTGTTGCTTTCGTTTATCAGTATCAATTGAACGGTATATCTGAAGCCATTCGAACACTTACGAGTGTTTTAATAGTTGCATGTCCATGTGTACTTTTACTCGCAAGTACTTTTGCCAATGGCCATTTATTGAGAACATTGAAAAATAATGGCATGTTTGTGAAGAATAAAACTGTTTTGACTTCTTTAGAGTCATGTGATACAATTGTGTTTGACAAAACAGGTACTCTAACAGATAATTCAGAATTGACTATTGAAGATTTAACCAATTTAAATTCAAATGAATTAATAAAAATTGGATTCTTATGTCACCAATCTGTTCATCCATATAGCGAGGCCATCAGTAAAACATACTATAACAATGAAATATTAACTTTAGATTCCTATTCAGATTCAATAGGTAAGGGAATTCAAGGGGTTATTAATGATGAATTGTATCGAGTTGGATCTGCTTTGTATATCGGACATGAAACGGATGACAACCAGATTGGTCAAAGTGCTTTACACATCGAGAAAAATGGTGAATATCGAGGCTATTTTTTAATCGGACATCAACTACGACCGAAAGTAAATTCAGTTATGGCCGAATTAGATTCAATGTCGTACAAACTCTATTTATCTACTGGTGACAGTGAGTTGAATAAAGAGATACAAGCAAAAAATTTTAAGCAAGTGGTTGTAAAACAAGAACCAGAGGATAAGGTAAAACTAGTTAATCACTTGAAAGAACAAGGCCGAGTTGTATGCATGGCAGGCGATGGTTTAAATGATGCTGCAGCAATGAAAGCCTCAGATATTGGTATGTCTGTTGCGGATAATGAGCACGCCTTTTTTCCCGCTTGTGATGTCTTATTAACATCAAAAGCAGTGGAGACTTTACCAAAATTGTTTGAGTTTATTAAAAAGGCGAGATGGGTATTAATCATCAGTTTCATATTTTCTCTGATCTACAATTTCTTCGGTCTCTATTATGCTATAACTGGTCAACTGTCGCCATTGTTTGCGGCGATATTAATGCCTAGCAGTTCAATAAGTATGTTGCTTCTAACGTGGGGCTTAACAGAATTATTTGCCTATTCTATTTTGAGGAAAGAGGTAAATTAGAGGTGTCGTTTTTTTTCTTTTTTCAATAATACGCTTGTTGCATGTATCAAATTCTTGCTAAGTTTGTAATACAGAAATTCACATTATAAATTCTTCTAAACGAGTATTATATAGTTTGTAAAACTCTTAAAATACTGATTATCGTCAGTATTTTAATTGACCATAGTCAGTTCTTGAATACCAGTGCGTTAATATTTTTGAACCATGGAAATTATGATTCTTCTGATTGGGTTTTCTATGCTTTTAGCTGTGTTTTTTCTTGTCATGTTTATCAAAGCAAGTAAGAAGGGACAATTTAAAGATACTTACACCCCTTCAGTTCGAATATTGTTCGATGATGAAGAAACCAATAATTCCAAATAGAAATAATACATACAGATATGAATAAAGAAACCTTTCATTATGACAACAAAATTGTAAAATGGTTTGCTTATGCAACTATGGTTTGGGGATTAGTCGGAATGTTAGTTGGATTGCTATAGCCGCTTTTCAACTAGTATTTCCAGAATTGAATTTTAATCTCGCCCAAACAACATTTGGAAGAATCAGACCCGTTCACACCAATGCTATAATATTTGCATTTGTTGGAAATGGTATTTTTATGGGCGTTTATTACTCCTTGCAAAGGTTGTGTAAAGCCAGGATGTTTAGCGACATGCTTAGTAAGATTCATTTCTGGGGTTGGCAGTTAATAATTGTATTAGCAGCTGTGTCGTTATTGGCAGGTTTAACCACAGGTAAGGAATACGCAGAATTAGAATGGCCAATTGATATCTTGATAACATTGATTTGGGTGGTTTTTGGCTGGAACATGTTTGGAACAATTATAAAAAGACGTGAGCGTCATCTTTATGTCGCCATTTGGTTTTATATAGCCACGTTTGTTACAGTAGCTGTTTTACATATTGTAAATTCAATCGAATTGCCTTACAGTATGTTTAAAAGTTATAGTTGGTATGCTGGTATGCAAGATGCATTGGTTCAATGGTGGTATGGGCATAATGCCGTTGCCTTTTTCTTGACTACGCCTTATTTAGGATTGATGTATTATTTCCTGCCTAAAGCAGCTGAAAGACCGGTTTATTCCTACAGACTTTCAATCATACATTTTTGGGCACTTATTTTCTTGTATATCTGGGCTGGTCCTCATCATTTGTTGTATACATCATTACCTGATTGGGCTCAATCATTAGGGGTTGTGTTTTCAGTGATGTTGATTGCTCCAAGTTGGGGTGGAATGATAAATGGATTATTAACGCTAAGAGGTGTTTGGGATAAGGTAAGAGAAGATGTGGTGTTGAAGTTTATGGTGGTTGCAATAACAGCATATGGTATGGCCACTTTTGAAGGTCCGATGCTGTCATTTAAAAACATCAATGCAATAGCCCACTTTACCGACTGGATTGTTGCTCACGTGCACATTGGTGCTCTCGGATGGAATGGATTCTTAACCTTTGGTGTTCTATATTGGTTAATCCCTCGAATATTCAAAACGAATTTGTACAGTAAGAGTATGGCAAATACCCATTTCTGGTTGGGGACTTTAGGGATTTTGTTATACGCCATTCCGATGTATTGGGCTGGTTGGACCCAAAGTTTAATGTGGAAAGAATTTACTCCAGATGGAACTTTAAAATATCAGTTCTTAGAAACTGTTGTTCAATTAAAACCATTCTATTTACTTAGATCAATTGGAGGGACCCTTTATTTAGGAGGAGCTATTTTGATGGTTGTCAATTTGGTTAAAACCATTAAATCAGGTAAGGCTCTTGATAATGAAGAAGCTGAAGCAGCTCCATTAACTGAAAATTATGTACCGGAACATAAAGAACACTGGCACAGATGGATAGAGCGCAAACCAGTACAATTATTGGTGTTGAGTTTAGTAGTGATTTTAATTGGTGGAGCAGTGGAATTTATTCCATCCTTCTTAATCAAAAGCAATGTACCTACAATATCTAGTGTGAAACCGTATACACCTTTAGAGCTTCAAGGACGTGATATTTATGTGAGAGAAGGTTGCTACACTTGTCACTCGCAAATGGTTAGACCTTTCAGAAGTGAAACTGCTCGTTATGGAGAATACTCAAAAGCAGGAGAGTTTGTATATGACCATCCATTCCAATGGGGTAGTAAACGTACTGGACCTGATTTGGCTAGAGAAGGAACTCAGAAAATAAGAAAACCAAATGCTTGGCATTTTAATCACATGTATGAGCCAAGTTCAATTTCACCCGGTTCGATAATGCCTCGATATCCTTGGTTATTTGAAAATGATTTGGATATTGATATTACTGAAGCAAAAATTAAAGCGATGCAAACCTTAGGAGTTCCATATGAAAAAGGATATGAGAAAATTGCCAATGAAGATTTAATGGCTCAGGCTAATCTCATTGTTGAAGACTTGAAAAAAGAGAATATTAAAGCAATGCCACAAAAGGAAATTATTGCACTGATCGCTTATCTGCAAAGATTAGGAACAGACATCAGTGGTGAACCAAATACAACTAATTAATACAACTTATGAAATTCATACATTATCTCGAAAATATATCAGGAATTAGCATTTATCCAATGATATCACTCTTAATATTTTTTGTGTTTTTTGCTTGTTTGTTGTGGTATGTATTACGTACAGATAAAAATTACTTCAAAAATATTGAACAATTACCTTTAGAAAAATAATAATTATGATGAAAATGAAAAAATCAATTTTAGCGACTTTATTTCTATTAAGTGCCTTTAATGTATTTTCACAAGAAGCCGTTAAGGAAGCTTCAAAAATAGATACTGGTAATATGTTATATATAGCAATGGGTAATGTTAGCAGTGATTCTGCTTTTGGTTATCTTTGTATTGTCTAGCGTTGTGCGTTCAGCATTTCAATCAAAAGTTAACGATGCTTTAAAATCGAAAAATATTCGGTCAAAGTATATTCGCCATTCTTTTTATTGGAGCAGCAAGTAATGCAATGGCAGCTAATACAGACACCCAGTATGGTTTGTTTGATTCTACACCAATAGCAGGAATGCATCCGCTTGGATTTTATTCATTGTTTATTGTTCTCCTTGTTGAGTTGTTTGTTATACTTTGGCTAAGTTTAATCTTGATGCGTCTAATTTCTAAAAAAGAAGTGAACGCAATGGCAGAAATAGAAGCTAAAGTTGCAAAACCAAATGCAATAAGAAACTTTTTTATTCGGAAAGTATTTGGTGTTAAATCAGTTGAATCGGATAAGGATGTGATGTTAGACCATGAATACGATGGTATTCGCGAATTGGATAATGACTTGCCACCTTGGTGGAAATATGGGTTTTATTTGACAATTCTTTCAGGGATTATTTATTTTGTTGGATATCAAGTTACACACACATTTAAATCTAGTTCAGAAGAGTATCAAAGTGAAATGGCCGAAGCCGAAGCAAGTGTGAAGGCATACAGAGCTTCATTAGCGCTGCAAGTTGATGAAACAAATGTAGTTTTCACTGATGATGCAAAACAATTGGATTTAGGGCAAAAGATTTTTATGAAGAACTGTGCAGTTTGTCATGGAAATGCTGGGGAAGGAATGGTTGGGCCAAACTTTACAGATAAGTATTGGTTATACGGAAATACTCCTGGAGACATGTTTACCATTGTTAAAAATGGTACAAGCAAAGGAATGAAAGCATGGAAAGATGAATTGTCACCTGTAGATATTCAAAATGTAATTGGTTTTATTCATACCTTAGAGGGTACCAATCCTCCTAACCCAAAAGAACCTCAAGGCGAGTTGATTGAATTGAACTCACCAGAACTTGAATCTGTTGAATCGGATTCTGCAGTGAGCATTGAGATCAAATCATGAGCAGAGAAGCATTTGAACTCGATCATGTAGATCAATCCTACAGAGATTCAATCGGAACTATTGGTCCTGATGGTAAACGCAAATGGGTTTTCCCATGGAAGCCAAAAGGTAAATTATATAATCTAAGGACCTTACTTTCGGTTTTTTATCTGATTGTGTTATTCACATTGCCATTTTTAAAATACAATGGCCACCCAATGTTTCTCTTTAATGTACTTGAGCGGAAGTTCATTCTGTTTGGTGCTATATTTTGGCCGCAAGATTTGGTGATTTTCGGTGTAGCCATGATTACATTTGTGTTGTTTATTGTTTTATTTACAGTAGCCTTTGGAAGGATGTTTTGTGGATGGGTTTGTCCTCAGACCATTTTTCTTGAAATGGTATTTCGCAAGATTGAATATTGGATAGATGGATCTGCAACACAACAAAAAAAATTAAAAGATTCAAGTTGGACACGAGAAAAAATTATTAAACGAGTACTAAAGCATACCGTTTTTTATGGAATAGCCTTCTTGATATCCAATACATTTCTTGCCTATGTTATTGGTGTTGACAAGCTTTTTGCAATTATTTCAGAGCCAGTTTCTCAACATGTTTTAGGATTGACATTGATACTTATCTTCAGCGGAGTCTTTTATTTTGTATTTGCATGGTTTCGCGAACAGGTTTGTATAATAGCCTGTCCTTATGGACGATTACAAGGGGTGATGCTGGATAGAAATTCAATTGTTGTCGCATACGACTATATTCGAGGCGAACCAAGAGGTAAAATTAAAAAAAATGCAGAAGAGAAGCAAACTGGTGATTGTATAGATTGTGGTATGTGTGTGAAAGTTTGTCCAACTGCCATTGATATTCGAAATGGTACTCAAATGGAATGTGTCAATTGTACAGCGTGTATCGATGCCTGTGATGAAGTGATGGAAAAAGTGAATCGCCCAAAGAAATTAATCAAGTTCGCAAGTGAAAACGCGATTTCAAAAGGTCATTCAAAACTATTCAATTGGAGAACAAAAGCCTATAGCATTGTATTAGTATTACTTTTAGTTGTTTTGACAGCCTTAATTAGTACGCGAAAAAATATCGACACAACAATCTTAAGGTCTTCTGGAATTTTATATCAACAAATCGACAGTGTTACATACTCAAATATTTATCAATTTAAAACAATAAACAAAACCTATAATGACGTTGAAATTGATTTGAAAATTGTTGAACCTAAAGGAGCTATCATCCGATTTGTTGGAAATGACTTAACAGTGAAAGCAGAATCTAAGTTTGATGGGCAGTTTTTCTTAATTTTGCCAATCGAAAAGATGACAGGCCATAAAACTAAGGTGGTGATAGATGTTGTTGAAGAAGGTAAAGCTATAGAGCGCATTAAAACTAATTTTTTAGGTCCTATTTATCCATAAGTATATGAATTTCAAATATTTTATCATCGCTATTTATCTTGGGTTTGTTGGCTTAATTCTTACAATGGTATTTAAAAGTTGCTCTCAAAATATTGATTT
>JAWKNQ010000006.1:77500-97488 GCA_041391605.1 Bacteroidia bacterium | reverse complement strand
CATCCCATTAATAAAAAGAGGTAGCGATTGGTTTTCGATTCTTTCTCTACGATCTTTTGATTTTGCCCTTCTGCAAATTTCTTTTCTTCTAAAGCATCCAAGCGTTTACGCAAGGCGGTTAAAGAATCTTGACGCGAAATTTTATCCAAATGACTGGAATCCAGTTTTTCCGCAAAATCATCCAAACCCATTAACAAAAGTTCTGGGTCGAGCTTGCCTTGTTTGACGAGTCGCATAAACTCGGTAGGGATTTCTTTAATTTTTGGATTTGCTTCACGCAACTTGTTCAGTGTTTTGATTTTTGCCTTTATTTTATTGTCGAGGGCTGGAGATTCTTGAAACTCCAATGCATAAGCATAAGCAAGTAATGCGTTTTCGTAAGTGCCAACCTGAGTGTTAAAGTCGCCTAAAGTAGTGAGTATGTTTGCGAGTACTTTATCTGGAGCAGGCGTGTATTTAACTCGGGTTCTGATTTGATAAAAAATTTCATAATTGGTTTTAGCTACTTTGCTTTTTTTATTTGGAACATCAACATTGTACAAAAGCGTTTTAAGGTTGAGGATATCGTTATTCTTCATCCAACCTGGTTTTTGTTTTTCTTTAATCTTTCCTTGTATGATGTTAACGTGCACCCATTCGCTTCCCAAATGCGATTTTGAATTTAATTTATAACCAAGGGAAATGTATTTGAGTGCACTATCGAGTTCGCCTATTAATTCGTAGGAAGTACCTAAGTTGGCAATGATGTTGTATTCGTTCGAGTGTTGTTTGATTAAGGGGACCAATATTTTAACAGAAGAATCGGCTTTACCAATTTTCATAAGGTTGGCGGCAATGTCTGACCAAGTTTTAAAGTCTGCTTTACCTGCTTTTACTTCATCATATAAATCTCCTAAACGTTTCTTGATGGCAGGTGTATCGAATTGCATCATGCGTTCGGATATGTAAAAATATTCAGTATATGTTTTACTACCATCTAGATTATAGCCATATTCATTGCCACAAGAGAAAGATTGAATAGAACAGCACAGTAGCAATCCTGTTAGAAATAGGTTTTTCATAGGCGTTTGGTTAAAGAGATATTGGTAGGCAAATTAAAGAAAAAAATGAGACATCCTTGTATTCTTTCTCGGAATAATAGACTTGAACAAGTCAATTCATTTTTATTTTCCGACTTGATTATTAGTCATCTACAGATTTGAATTCTTTACCAAGATTCTATTTTATAATTATCGGTGCTTTCACTACCTTCGCTGCATGTCTTATAAGATAGCCCCAAGTATATTATCTGCTGATTTTGCTAACCTTCAAAGGGATATAGAAATGATTAATTCGAGTGAGGCCGATTGGTTTCACGTAGATATCATGGATGGCGTATTTGTTCCTAATATTTCATTTGGATTCCCTGTCATGAATGCGCTTAAAAAACACGCAAAAAAGCCATTGGATGTGCATTTAATGATTTGTGGATCCAGATCTGTATGTGCGCGTTTTGCTGAGGTAGGCGCCAATGTTCTTTCTGTGCATTTAGAAGCTTGCCCGCATTTACACAGAAGTTTACAAGCTATTAAGGCTACAGGTATGAAAGCTGGAGTGGCTGTTAATCCGCATAGTAATGTGATGCAATTGGAAGATTTAGCTGGCGATATCGACTTGGTGTGTTTAATGAGTGTGAATCCCGGATTTGGAGGGCAATCGTTTATTGAGAACACGTATAGAAAGATTGAACAATTGAAAACTATGCAAGCCAGACACAATGTTCAATTTGAAATTGAAATTGACGGAGGTGTTACATTAAATAATTATAAAAAACTAATAGATACAGGGGCTTCCGTATTGGTTGCGGGGAACACAGTTTTCTCTTCGTCTCATCCAATTGACACAATTTCTCAGTTGAAGCAATAATTCAAATTAAGAGTCGTTAAAGAGCAAAACCCTTGTTAAAGTACACATTATCTTTCATTTGTTTTCTCGCTTGTATCCAAGTAGATGCACAATCTGTTGTGTATGGGAAAGTTTACAACGACACAAGTGAAGGGGTGTATCATGTAAAAATTACAAATTCGGCCTCTGGTAAATCTGTTTATTCAGATAGCACAGGTGCGTATCGCATTGATTATATAGATGAAGAGCGGAATACTCTAAAGTTTGAGCATCCCAATTTCAAATTATACAAATCAAATATTCCCAATTTATTCAATAACGAAGATTACCACTTGGATGTGTATTTAAGTTCTTCAGTTGTTGGGTTTCAAGGTGGTGGAGTAAAAGTAGGCAAGGAAAAAGAAGGAACTATTGAAATTAAGCCTTTGAGCACTTTGCCAGGTTCCAATGAATTTTCAAATTTTATAAAAACACTTGTTGGAGTTTCATCCAATAATGAATTAAGCTCTCAGTACAATGTGAGAGGAGGAAGCTACGACGAGAATTTAATTTATGTAAATGATGTTGAAGTTTACAGACCACAAATTGTTAGAAGCGGACAACAAGAAGGCTTGAGCTTTGTAAACCCCGATATGGTAGACAATGTCAACTTTTCTGCGGGTGGTTTTGAGGCAAGATACGGTGATAAGTTGTCATCCGTATTGGATGTGAGTTATCGAAGTCCTAAGAGTTTTGCTTCGGGTGTTCAGGTTGGAATTTTAGGGTCAGCACTTTTCTTAGAGGGGGTAGCTAAGTCTAAAAAAAGAATAGGATATAAAGATTCTGTTCGGTTCTCTTACTTAATAGGTGCTCGGTATAGAGGGAATAAAAATTTATTGAATTCATTGGATGCACAAGGTTTGTACAAATCGAGGTTTGGTGACATTCAATCTTTATTTACTTTTCACATCAACCGATACAACCGAATCGAATTGCTTACGAATTACGCACAGAATCGTTTTCGATTTGAACCTGAATATCAAGAAACCACTTTTGGAACTCTACAAAGTGCTTTAAAGTTGCGCATTGGATTAGACGGACAAGAAATAGTGGATTACAGAAGTGGTATGGGTGCCTTGTCTTACATTTATCAGAAAAGGAAAATGTCTTTGAAGTTTATCGTTTCTGGTTTTATTAGCAACGAGACGGAGAAGTACGATATCCAAGGGGCTTACGATATTTCAGAGATTGATAATAATTTAGGGTCTTCCAGTTTTGGAGATGCTAAATCATTGCTTGGGGTTGGATATTTTATAAATCATGCTCGCAATGAACTGTATTTCTCTGTGGTGAACTTTGCTGTAAAAGGAGGAATAAAATTATCGGGGATTAAATCCTCTCAGAAAACAGTAGATCACTTGGAGAATGCGCGTCATCCTGGCAAAATACTCTATGGTGTAAAGTATCAACTTGAGAACATCGACGACCGATTTAAAGAGTGGAAATACAGCGATTCGAGTGGATACAATATCAATCCGTTTAACTACTCGGATACACAAATCAATTTGGTTGAATTTGTGAACAGTAAAAATACAATATCAAATCAACGGTTATCGGGCTATGTGCAATACCATCAGGGTATGGGCTCAGTTAATCAAATGACTCTAACATCAGGAGTACGGTATTTATATTCGAGTTTAAACGGCCAATCTTTAATTTCACCGCGTTTTCAGATTTATTACGAACCAAATAAGAAGTTCAATTCAAAGCACAGGTATGATGATTCAGTGCCTAATAAGAAAAACATTGTATTAAAAGCAGCGTATGGATACTATTATCAGGCACCTTTTTACAGAGAAATGCGGAACTTTGCTGGAGAATTAAACACGGCATTGAAAGCACAAAGAAGCATACATTACACAGCTGGAATGGAAATGGGCTTTAAGTCATTTGGGCGTCCATTTAAATTTACAGCCGAGTTGTATTACAAAGATTTAGATTATTTAGTTCCATATATATTAGACAATGTGCGAATTCGATATTACGCAACAAACTCAGCTAGAGGATATGCTGGAGGATTTGATGCTCGAATAAATGGAGAGTTTATAAAAGGGTTGGAAAGTTGGTTTACTGTAAGTTTGTTAAAAACGGATGAGAAGATAAGGTATGTCAATTCGGAGAACAAAGAAATTGAAACGGAGTATTTACGACGCCCAACCGATAGAAGATTAATGACCTCGGTGATGTTTCAAGATGAGTTGAAAACAAATGTAGATTACAGGATGCACATGGTTTTGAGTTTGGGTACAGGCCTACCATATTATTTAGGAGGAGAGGCGAGGTACCAAGAAGGCAATACAATTCCAGCTTACAAACGTGTGGATATTGGATTCAGCAAGGTATTAATAGGAGGACAAAACACAAAGATTAAAAGCGGTGTAATAAAAAACATGTGGTTAGGGGTAGATGTGTTCAATTTGCTTCAAATCAATAATGTGATCTCCTATCTCTGGATAAAAGACTTTAACAACAACACTTACGGAGTACCGAATTACCTTACGGGAAGACGATTGAATGTGAGATTGGTGACGGTGTTTAATTAGAATCACTTAAATAATAAATTCTTTTAATTCTTATATTTGCGCACCATGTTTACAGGAATAGTTGAATGTTTAGGAAAAATTGTTGCCATTGAGCGAGAAGCAGGCAATATTCATTTCAGCATTCAGTCGCCGATTTCATCCGAATTAAAGATTGATCAAAGTGTTTCACACAATGGGGTGTGTTTAACGGTGGTGAAAGTTGAAGGCGATGTTCACGTGGTAACAGCTATTCAAGAAACGTTAAACAAAACCGATTTAGCCTTTTGGAAGGTGGGTGATTCTTTAAATTTAGAAAGATGTCTTAAAGTGGATGCAAGGTTTGATGGACACATCGTTCAAGGACATGTAGATTGTATAGCAAAGTACACGAAACAAAGTTGAACAAAATGGAAGTTGGCTGTTCGATTTGAATATCAAGTCTGGAATTACAGTTGAGAAAGGCAGTATTACCATAAGTGGAATTAGTTTGACTGTAGTAGACAGTGCCGATCAAGAAATTGCACAAGTTTGCCATCATACCATACACATACGAACATACACCATTATGCAGTATATCCAAGAAGGAAGTACAGTGAATATCGAGTTTGATATTGTCGGAAAATATACTTCAGAAAAGTATTAAGTCAACAGACTTAAAAATCTCCAATCGTCACATAAAAATTGATTTTCAGTCTAAGATGAAGCGCTAAGATTAATACCCTTGTATTACGAAAAAAGATATTTTATTTGAAGTTACCATTATTGAGTTTATACTCTTGTAAAGAAAGACAGTGGGAACACCACAAAAAGTGAACGTTTATGTCGCCATCGCTTGATGGTATGATTGAAGAAAAAATTCGGCCGAAGTTCAAAGCTTCAAACTGAACAACGTAAAGAAATGGAGCAACATTATAGGTAAACACGGTACAGAAATTAAAATACTTTATACATATGGAAACGAACTGGGGTGGTGGACATAGAACTAAGGGAAGTATACACCATGAAAGAAATGTGGAACAGGCATTTATAATACAACAGATGGAATGTTAGAATCTCAAGGGATGCTCAAATTACAGCAAAGATGGGTGGAAATATAGTTGTTCCACTGAAAGAGTCGGAGATGCACCCATGAACATAGCACAAGGTTCGAGCACCGATAGTACAAAAGTGTTTAAGTTGGTAGATAGCAAAGACACTGGCACGGGTGGTTCAAGAAAAATATGGCAAGAATACGATAAGAATTGGAGCTACGATTCGAGTCGTCAAAGGAAAATGTAAGTTCGCATATGAATTCATGGTGTAATTTAGACAAGTACATGCAGAACAACGGTGTAGACAATCGAATTAGTGTATTTCCACCAGATGGATTTGGCTCTAAACATTTTAACCTATTTTAACTTAAATGGTGTGAAGGGTTTAGTGACGCTTTGTCAGATCAAATTAATAATAAGAAATTCACAACGTTTCCCATCAAGAATGGATATTCGGGAAAGATTATTTTAATTGCTTTAAGGATAATGTGTATTACAAGAAGATACTCGACGTCACATTTACAAATTCAACACAAGATATTACATTAACAGATTGGATGAAACTACATGATGAAATGAATATTTTTTTGGGCGGTTTTTAATTTTATATTTGTATAATAAAGTTTAGTATATCGCATCTCCCGTTTTTATTGTCCAAATTTTCTTGCCAATAAGGCCACCGGAGTTTATCTTGATCTTTGTTTCTATTTTCACAGAATTCTCAAGTCAATATAATTTAAATCACTGGATGAATGAAACATTCAACCATTCGCACTAATTGGTGTTAATTGATAAAATCGATGTCAGGGTCATCAGGCATAATCGCCTTTCCTAGCGTTGCTTATGAAAAGCACCGTATTGTTCGGGTCGAGTAATTCAGATAAAGAAATTAGATACACATTTTCTGAAGAATCAATAAAGACATTTAGATAGTCGTGTTTGTAACAATAACTCGCATTTCATCTTCTTGTAAAACTCATAGTAGATTTTGTGAAGTAAACATGATAATCTCTAATTTTTTAAAATCATCATATATTTAAATGTCTTTCAGGTAAAAGATGTTTTATCTAAATGCACAGCAGGGTAGCTTATAAAAGGAATTTCTAGAACTGATCCAATATCATAAGGACTCTGATAGGCATAATATCGAAAATCTGGTTTTGGGAAATACTGGAACTTTACAGGTTGAAAAACGAAGGTCTTTCAGATTTCACATACAAGCAACGCATGAAGTTTGCAAAGTGTTCTACGGTAAAATTATTCTTTTGACATTACTATTCACATCATTTCCTTCTCATCCTCATCGTATTCTTCATATTCTTCAATGTCTTTAAGTATAGTACGCATAGGGTGATATTTTTGGGAGTTTTCATCAATTATAGATTGAGGGTAATTAATGAAAAAGATGTTTGATGAATCAATGACAGAGAAATTAGAATCAATTAGAAAAGTAGTTTCACTCTTAATACCGATGTATTGTTTATTTCCCATATCTGCAATTTCATCAAGAATTAAGGTTTTATTTGGATTGAAATTTAAGTCACATATCAAAATATTCTTCTTTGATTTAAAAAAGTAAGCATCATGCATGACGCCAAAGTTTGAGTATTCAAAGGGAATTATAACATTCAGGTTTTTATCAATCACTCCAAATAGATTGTGTTTGTTTTTAAGAATACTAAACCCTTGCTTAAAAAAACTTGGAGACTCTAAGGTGTCAGACAAGATTGTATTGGAATTCGTCTTTTTTGCCTTCCAAATGTTTTTCATATAACTAGAGTTGTTAAAAGCATTTCTAATTGTTGAGGCGTTGTACCAAAGAATTTGATTTTCAGCGTCGTAAAGAATAAACTGATGTTCGGGTTTGATAATTGTTTTTCCATTACAGCTAACTACACCAGAGAGTCCTTCTTTGGTCTGTACATACATCAATCCATTTTTAAGCACTTCACTTTTGTAATAATCAGAACTGTTAAACAACCATTCACCTAAGCTATTTACACTGCCAACGAATTTATTATTTAGGATAATTGAAGTGATGTCGAATCTGTCTGGCCCTGAATTCTGGTAACCTGCATGTATAAGTTTTTTTCCTGAAGCACTCAAAATTCCTCTATTGTTTTTATTGCTAATTTCAGTATAGGGAGAGTATCTGCTTAAAGGGAAAATGTTTTCAAACTCGAAAGAATCTTCAGTAAACTTGAAGCTCTTTATGGTGGAATCGCGAACCGCTATGAAATTAATTGCATTCAACTCTGCAATCATATTATAGTTCGCAGGTAAGATTACTTTGCCGTTTGAATTGACAATTCCGTATAAGTTGTTTTGTTTAAATATCCGATTTGAAAGCGTCGATAATGAATTGTAAAGATTGTTGTAAAAATACAATGAGTCGCAAACTAAGGTGTTTAAATACTCGCCTTTAAAAGAGTAAAAGTCGATTGTGTCGCCAACACATCCTAAATAAGTATTGTCTAATTTTAATATATAAGTGTACTTTGGTTTTAGTATGAAGTCTAAATTAGAATTACATACTCCATGCTTATTTTGAAATGAGATTAGGTAAGTGCTTTCGTTGTAATTGTAGTAATCCAATTTGAAATCTTTGAGAGACGTTATGTATTTCATTGAATCTAAAGAGAAGAGGCGTGGTCTTTGCAAACTGTCTTTAGTCAATAAAGTGTTATTTGTTGTTTTTAATTCTTCAACAGTTTTGAAATGAAAGGTATTTAAAATTCCAGAATCAGCACTGTAAATTTGCCAAGTTTTAGAGGCATTTAGCACTAGGAAGTCGCCATTGCGCAAAGGATTAATTCGTTTATACACGCGTGGGATTTCAAATCCATCTAATCGATATAAACCAACGTTATTAAACGAATCGATTGTTAGAAAAAGGGTAGGATGATTGTTTTCTAATTTGGAATGTGTTAATAGTTCATAAGGACAATCAAACTGTTTTATCACCTTGTTCTCTAGGCTTAACAAATAATACTTCTGATTTAAATCATCGTGAATGGGGAATACCCACCTTGATTTTAGGCCCAAAGATTTTCTTTCAGAATCGGTGAGAGGTATTAATGTTTTTTTATTGAAATCGTAACTAGACTCTTGATGACGGATTCCGCGCAATGGTCCTAGGAGACGTTCACCTTTCCAATTAAAGATTGAAGTGAGTTGACCACTTTCACCGAAGTATAAGGTATTGGTGTCTTGGTCAAATTTGTAGATGGAGTTGAAGCTCGGTTCGAGTACCCATCTGTCAGATTTGTCTTTTATGCCTACTGTGCACATTTCAATATCCTTAGCAATTCGATAGGCAAATTTGTCATAGATGAGCTTTTTTTCGCCATTGGAAACAAGGAAGCGTGTAAAACTATCACGACTTTCAGTTTTTATCATGTGTAACTTACCATTAGAAAAGCTACTATCAATAAAAAAATTAGCTTGATGATGTAGTTCTGAAAGTCGTGTGAATTCGCGATAGTTTGAATAGCTTTCAGAATAGTCGTTTAGATAAGAAAAAACAATAAGAATGGTTTTTTCACGTAAATTTTTGACCCATTTTTCAGGTATTAGTTTGTTTTGAAAGTGATAGGTTCTCGAAAAGATTTTCTCACCATCCTTATAATGCTGGAGGGAGACTATAGTTGAGTCTTGAAATGCAATTAAAGAATCAATTCTGGCGTCATCTCTTAAAAAGATACGTTTACTTTTGATAAACGATCCGAAATGTTGAATAAGAAATACGGAATTGTTTTCTCTAAAATTGATTTTAAGCAAACTTGAATCTGAAATAAAATACGTGGTATCTCTATACCATTTATCTTTATATAATCTACTTTCTATTTTGAAATGTGAAAAGCTTGCAGGACCTTTTATATAGTCATATTTATAAAAGCGTTCAAGTGTTACAAGGTTATTGCCTTTTCTATCTGCATAGTATTGTTCGAGTAATGGGCGTCCAGAAGCATCATATTCTTTATACACTTGAATGGATTGATCAGAATAGAAGATCCAATCTTTGTGAATGACATTGCTTTTTTTATGAAGAATTATTTTTTGAATTAAATTGCCATTAGGGGAGTATATGTTGTTTACCCGATCCACATAGACGTATTTGTATTTATTTGAATCGTATACTTCCTTTAATATCTGAGTTTTTTGTTTGTGAAAGTATTTTGTGTTTTTGTATTTACCCGAGAACTCAATTTCTTGATACAATGTGCCATTCTCATTGTAGTCATAAAGTGTATATCCATTGGCGTTAAAAACTTCGCGTTGAGAGATTTTAGCATTTTTGTAATGATTAAGTTCTTGAATCTTACCTGCATTGAATTTCGCTGATTTAATCAGAATTCCATTATCCAGGTGAAAACTACAAATTCCATGGTACTTTAAAGGATTCTTTGGGTTTTTAAGTTCTGGGGTGGAATTCTCCATGTAGGATTCCTTAATAAGTTGTTTTGTATCAGGGTTGATTAGAAAGCCTGAAAAGATTGGATTATCTCCATATCTGACATTCACATGGTAAACCGAATCGTCTACTTTAGAGTATAGGGTGTAGTTATTGGTGCAGGAATCGGATACAAGAGTGACTTGAGAGAAACTCTTGAGTATACACATACATGAAAGAGCAAAAAGAAAAAAATAGTTTAGAAGGGTAGTTTGGTGTTTTAACAAGGCAAGGATTTTAGTATTCATTCGAAAAGGCAAAAAAAGGTAAACAATTAGCTCTGTCACAAAAATAGTTTAAATTGCGTCTAAACCAATAAAACAGAACACTTGAACGATTTTGAACTCATAAAGGGGTGTAAAAAAGGGAAAGCCGAGGCTCAAAAACAGTTGTACGAGCAATACGGCCCTGTTTTAATGGGAATCTGTTTGAGGTATGCGCAACACCGAGAAGATGCCGAAGAGATTTTTCATGATGCCATCCTAAAAGTGTTTAATAAGATTGACAGTTTTAAAGGAGAAAGTCAATTAAAAACTTGGATAAACCGTATAGGTGTGAACACGGCATTGGATTTTTTAAGAAAAAAGAAAAGCGCATTGGTAGTTGAACACATTTCGGATCATGCGTTAGAGATAGGAGATACCGACATTGAACAAGAAGTGAGTTTTGAAGCAGAACAAGCGATGAAACTATTGGCGCATTTGAGTCAAAATCAACAGATTGTAATAAATATGTATGTGATAGATGAAATGAGTCACAGAGAAATAGCACAACAATTAAACATCAGTGAAGAGGCTTCAAGAGCTCAGTACAGCAGAGCCAAACGAGCTTTAGCCAATTTACTAGAAACCAAAATAAAAAAAAATGAAATCAAGCAATAAGCTAAATAACGCTTTGAGAAATGCTTTGAAGGAAAAGCCCGGCGAGTTACATGAATCGCAATGGGAGAGGATACAATCAGAATTGAATCAGAAGAAGAAAAAAGGCATACTTCCATGGCTTTTACTTTTAATTCCAGTTGTATTAATAAGTATAGTATCGGGTTATTTCATAGGTAAAAATTCAGGGCGAACTGAACTTGCAACTGAAACAAAGCAAAGCGAAATTCTAAACACGGATTCAAATGATTTGAGCAAGGATTTGTCTAAACCGAACAGTTTGGAAGTAGAAAAAATGAGTGATGAATTGCTTGATGAAAGCGATAAGCAAGTAGAAAATATAAAGAAGAATCAAATAGCAACGCAAGCAGAAACAAATGAAAACCCAAGAACACTTGCCAATAAAAGCGATAAAGCAGCGAGCAAAACTATAAGTAATAAAGAAGACAAGGAGGCAAATGAAAATAGAGTTCCTAATTTAGAAAGAAATAAAGGAGAACATATAAGTGTTGTCCAGGCATTAAGTATGGCCGAAATGAAGCGACAACAGGAATTGGAGATTGCAAATGTGAGTGGTATTGATTTGATAGAAGATAAATTGACGGATACATTTACAAAGGATACGACAGAAGAAAATGGTAAGAATGATAAAAAATCTGGAAATTCGGATGATGAGAGTCGTTTTGCAATCGGATTTTCGACGGGCTTTAGTCCTGTGACCAGCAAACTCATTGAATTAAGCAATGTGAGTAAATTGCATCAAGACACACGCAAAGTGTTTGAACAAAGTAATGATAGACAGAATTCATTATTTGCCAAGTTTACATTTGATTATAAACTTTCAAAAGCATTTAATTTAGGGATTGGTTCAGGCATAGAGTATCGACAGGTTTATAATTCATCACAAATCGATTACACCTTAAATGAAATCCCATTCAGGGAAGTGAATGGAGACATCTTATTTTACATACATGTAGACGATTCGATGAATCCAACACGGATTCAAATGAAACAGCAAAACGTATTGCAGTATATCAATATACCACTGCAGGTTTCGTATAGTTTCCCAATAAAGAAAGGGAGTGAAGTGGCGATACAAGCAGGAGTTAATTTAGCGTTATTAGCAAAATCGAAGGGACAGACATTTGATTTAAATGGCTCACAGATATTGGAATTAAAAGACATGATCAACACAAAGGCGAGTTTGGGTTATATCATGGGACTTCAATACAGAAGAGAGATATTCGAACATTGGTGGTTAGGGGGAGAGATTTTGTTTCAGGACAATGGGCAAAATTACAATTTAGGATATGGATCATTGAGGAGCAGAATACAAATGCGGAATATCAACTTAAACTTACATTACAAATTTTAACAAACAACAGTATATATGAAACGGCTACTAATATTAGGACTATTCCTAACGGTGTTTTCAGGAGGAATTAGGGCACAACAGGTAAAAGCATTGGATAAGGGATTGCCAAGGGCAGTTGCAGGTTCTTGTATCGACTCCCACTTGGGAATTTATACGCTGCAACAATGAATTCTGGGAGATTCATTCAAATTCATAAATGGCCCCAAGGTGGAAAAGAAATGGTCGATTCTCACTACATTGAAAGGCACATTTCTCAATGGGAAATTTGGTAAATGTTATATTTTGAATGGAGAATTGATTATAATGGGGGTTCGATTATCCAATTTTGAGGCTGGGATATATAAATTCAATGGATCATGGGCTTATGTCACTACGTTTTATATAAGCGACTATAATTGGCAGACCCTTTCATCATATAAGTTTAAAAATAAAATTTATTTTGGCGGATTGATTGATAGTGTTTCGAATACTACAAATCCAGGAATTATTGAATTCGATGGAAGCAATATAAATCCAACTGGGCTGCAACCTAATTGGTTATCAGTTTTTGCTGACAACAGAGATACTCTCTTTGTGGCTATTATGAATAAAGTATACTTCTATAATGGGAAGAATTGGGTCTTTTATCAATCATTTTTAGCATCATCACAGATAACAGGTTTTGAATTTTTAAATGGCGAAATGTATGTGAGCGATTCTTTCACAAGAATTAATAAATATAAAATAAAAAACTAACAGGTACATTGAATAGTCATATAAAAAATCCATACTTTAATCGTCATAAGAATCGGCTGTTTATTTCAGAATCAGGAGATTGGGGAGGAGCCATAACAGTGTATTCAATCGATTCAAGCTTAAAGTTACAAACACATTTCAATAATCAACGCAGTAATGATTCACTTCCTATTTTCTTTGTTTCAAACGATACAAATCTATACTTTCACGCAAATTATGGTGTAAGAGTAAATGGTAAGGATTATAATTATATAGCGGAAATAAATTTTGATTCTTTGAAAGATTTAAGATTTGACACGTTAGTCGTTAAAGTATTTAGAGATCGCAATAAAAACAATCAATATGACACAGGCGAAGTAAGTACATATAGCTACGTCAATGATATGATAACAAATGAATTGTATGTGTCTGACCAAAAAGGTTTTATAACCATTTATCAGTTGCAAGGAGAAACGGTTAAAGTTAAGTTCAAAGAAGAGGCTTTGAAGGATACGTGCTACAAAACTCCGTATTCAGGAGGGATAAGCTCGAACAAATTAGGAGCAAATAAAACTCGAGATACCATCTATATGCCGCTTTGGAAAACCAAGTTGGATGCTAATTTAAAGTTAAATGCTTATGGTAATTATTGGGCTAGATTGGATACAAATAAAAACATAAATTTTGAGATATTCAATAATGGTTGCGGTAATATAAGTGATTCCGTAACCTTGAAAGTAGAGCTGGAACCCAATTCTATTTATGTAAATTCGATTCCGACCTACACGAGTAAAAATGGGAATACTTTAGAATATAGATTAAAAGCAAAACCATTTTCCCCAACGCGAGTGATGGTGTTCATACGCTGTGCGTCAGCTAACTTTAATGTCAATCAAGATATTATGCATACAGCGTCAATTACTACAAATGTGAATGAAGACGTTTCAGATAATTTTGATACTATTAGACAGAAATGTTCAAACAGCTACGACCCAAATGCAAAGCGAAGTACACCAGAAGGTATAATTACAAAAGATTTAAGACGAGTTTTGTACCATATAGATTTTCAAAATGAAGGCAATGATGATGCATGGAAAGTAACAATAGTGGATACATTAAATTTAAAAATGCCAGTTTATGAGTTTCAAATGAAGGGAGCAAGTCATCCATACATTGTTACTCATAACGGAAAAGTAATCACTTGGACATTCAATAACATCAATCTAAAGCCAAAAAGCAAAGATGAGGAAGGCAGTAAGGGATATTTGGTTTTTGAAGCAAAAGTGAATGGTGAGTTGAGAGTTGGAGATAGCATCCGAAATCGTGCTTCAATTTACTTTGATTACAATTCACCTATTGAGACAAATTACGCGGTAATAAAACGCGAAGAGGAAGAAAGTGTGAATCCAATTCAAGATCAGGTAAGAGGATTGCTTATCTATCCCAACCCGAATACGGGCAAATTTAGAATACAGAATTTGGAAGACAAAGATCATTCCTATAAGTTATATAACAGCTTAGGAGCACAGGTTTTAAGTATACAACTCAATAGTAAAGAAGAAATATATGTTGATTTGGGTAGTTATGCGAAAGGAATCTACTTTATAGTGAATGACGAAAATCAAACATATAAACTTATAAAATTATAAAAATAAAATACAACTTAAATGAGACCAATACTTTTTCTCACAATTTTAATAAGCATAGGCTTCAAGAGTGCCGTAGCTCAACAGGCAATATTTCCGATGGCAAATGGATTGCCATCAATTGTTCACGCTACATGTTTTGATTCATTGGGGAATTTTTATGCGGTCCATATGGATACTGCTTTAACAATTGCGGTTAAAAGATGGGATGAAGGTAAAAAGACATGGAGTTTGTATGCCTCATTGAAAGGCTTGTTATTAGATTATATAAACATTCAAGGAAGTAAAACAACAATGAATTTTATATGGTAAATTGTATTTAACTGGAGTTTCAGATGGTCAAAATAGAACTGCTGTTTACAAATATGATGGAACTTGACCAAAATCGCCTCAGTGGATCATGGTATATATCATACCGAATGGGGAAATATAGGGTCCTACAAATTAAATGATATTATTTATTACTCAGGAAGTTACGATTCGTTTGCTAATATCCAATCAAATGTAATTGCCTTCAATGGAACAATTTTTAGCGATGTAGGAAATGCAGCGTCTTTAAACCAAGATTTTATTTTTAATTCCAAGGATGATACTTTGTTTTTGCTTGGATCAAATAGTATTCAAGCTTTGGTCTCAGGTAAATGGTACACCTTCTATCAAGGTAATAAATTTGATTATTTTCATGGTATGGCTTTATCTGGTGAGGATGTTATCATTTCTACAAGAACAAATAATTCCATCAAAAGAATTCGGAATGGATTTGTTCTTGACTCATTGAATTCGACACTTTACCGACCAATACTAAATAATGTAGGTGGCAAGATTCTTGTCAGTTCTCAAAGTTATCCTCCGAAACCTCAAACTGTTTATCAACTAGAGAGCAACTTGAAATTAAGTCCTCTATTTGTCAATCAAAGGGTTGACTCTTTCGATCTTCACTTTGCATCACTTGATACCAGAGCTTACTTTTGGGGCCGAAAAGGAGTTTATTTAAATGCTGATAATTACAATAATATTGCAGAGATTAATTTAGATTCATTAAAGTCACAGAATGCTGATACAATTCATATTGTTGTTTTTAGAGATATCAATAAGAATGGAATAAAAGATAATACTGAAGTAGGGAATAAATCTCTTGTTCGTGAATATAATTCAGGTAATGAGTGGAGTACTGATGATGAAGGGTTACTCGAATTAGTATATTTAGATAATGAGGATCCTAGATTCGCCTTTACAAAAGAGTCTATATTTGATTCATGTTATGTGTCTGCATTCACTGGAGGCAAATCATCAAAGACGTACAATTCTGCATTCACAAGCGATACCATATATTTACCAATTTGGCGAAGTGGATTGCAGAATAAAAATATTGTTTTAAATGCCTATTCCCCTCGAAACGCTCGTTTAAATACCGATCAAGAAATTTATTTCAAAGTGTTTAATCGTGATTGTGATGAACAAAATTCAAAGGTTCAGTTAAAAATTGAACTTGATCCAAATACAGATTTTGTATCTTCAAAACCAAACTTTTCAAATAAAACTGGTAATACATTAAGCTTTGATTTAAATGTTTTGGCAAACCAATTACAACTGGTAAAGCTGACAGTTAAATATTCTAATACCAAATATCAATTGAATGATTTGGTTAAACATGGTGCGAAGATAGTTATGAGTTTCACTTGATGACACAAGCGATAATATGGACACTATTTATCAAATTATGAGATATAGCTATGATCCAAATGTCAAACATTCCTACCCAGAAGGAATTGTTACGCAGCCAGTTGGAAAAGTTAAGTATTATATTGAATTTCAAAATGAGGGCAATGATGACGCCTGGCGTGTGACTGTTGTAGATACATTAGACCTGAATATTCCAGTGTATGAATTTAGGATGTTGGGAAGCAGTCATTCTTATACAGTATCCCAAAAAGGGAATGTTGTTACTTGGGTGTTCAATAATATATTTTTAAAGCCGAAAAGTTTGGATGAAGCTGGGAGCAAAGGGTTTATAGAATTTGAAGCAAAATTACATAGGTCTTTGAGAGTTGGAGATAGCATCCGAAATCGTGCTTCAATTTATTTTGATTACAATTCACCTATTGAGACAAATTACGCGGTAATAAAAAGGGAATTAGAAAAAAATATTCCCATAATAACTATAGGAGGTGAAGGCTTATTGATTTACCCGAATCCTAATTCAGGAAGGTTTAAGGTTCAGAATTTAGATAAGGATTCACATTCGTATTGGATATACAACAACGTAGGAGCGAGGGTTTCAAGCTTCAGGTTGCAAGGCTTAGAAGCTTCTACTATCAATTTAGAGAGTTTAAGTTCTGGCATATATTTAATAGTTAGTGATAAGAATCAAACTTATAAACTATTGAAAAATTAGAATGATAAATTTGTTCAAAACTGTACAAGGTATTGAACAATCGACGGAATTTAGAAAGCATATAAGAAGTTGGTACTTGTCTATAAAATAGGACCCTACGAAACTGAATCTGGTATTCGGTTTTTAAATGCAAAGGATTGAAATATAAAAGCTAGGAATTTGGATTGGAATATTGCCTGTTGTGAGATACAGGGCGGTTAGACCGAGTTAATAATCCCTCTTATAGATAGGTCAGAGCTACATTGGTAATAAAAAGGAGTTCAAAATATTGAGTTATTGAATGTTAAAATATTGAGAATTGGGGAAAAATATTGAGTGAAATAACTACCTTTGTCGCCGAAAGTTTATTACTTTCGTACGATTATTCAAATATTTAAAATGAAACGCATATTATATTATATTATTTTTCTAGGACTTTTGTCTTCTTGTGGTGAGGATTCAGTTGTTGAACCACTAGACCATTCACCAAACACAAATGCAAATCCAACCATAGCAGAGTTGGCAATGAAGAATGCTCCAGAGCCAAGAATTGTGGAATTATACAATGAAAAAGGTGGACTTTTTTATGCACCTAAGGGAACAATTTTAACATTCGCTCCAAATACTTACGGTTCTGTAAAAGGTTCTATCACCTTGAAAATTTATGAAGTATATAACAAAAGGAACATGGTCGGTTCTGGTGTATACACAGAAACTGAAGATGGTCGTATGTTAAACTCACAAGGCATGTTTAGAGTGCTGGCATACTATCAGGGAGCATTAATTCAACCTGTGTTGGATGTTGACATTACTATGCCAGTAGCAGCAGGAAGTACTCCAGCAAACACAAAACTTTTTGAATTGGTTGAGTCTGTAGACACCAACAGAATGCAAATGGTAGGAAAATGGAAAGAATCAAGCAATACATGGTCAGCAGATTCTAGTCAGAATGGTAGAGCAAAGTTTAAAATCAGTTTATTAAACTGGTGTAATTTGGATGCATATATAGCAGGAGGAACAAACAATAGAATCTTGTTGTCAGTTCCTGATGGGTTTACCAACAAGAACACATCTGTATATTTCAATTTAGATGGAGTAAATGGAGTTACTCAATTGGGTACAGATCCAGTAAACAAGCAATTTTACACCTTGAATATCAATCAGGGCTTAAGTGGAACATTGGTTTTAGTTGCCTTGAAGGACAATATATATTACAAGAAGGTAATTCAAGTAAGTTTTACAGGTTCAGAGCAAACAATAAACCTGGATGTATTAGAACCATCCTATAAAGGAGAAATAGAAGCAATACTTGCAGGTATGTAAAGTAGAAATAGATACTAATAAATTAATCCCGTTATCAATCGATAACGGGATTTTTTGTTTTAAGAGAGTTGTAGTTGAGTAAAAGAAATGTTTCCATGGTTGCTAGTTCCAACTTAAATTTAGGTTAAGCTATAAAATTGGTACCTATATATATAGGAGTCAAAATCTGATAAAAGAAGAAATGGAGAATAAACCATACTGCAATAATCTACCAGAAGGTATAGAATAAAAGAAGTTCTGATAGGAGTGGAATGTTAGAGGCCTATTAAGAAAAATACAGTAGAAAAGAAAAGAGTATTTAGAAGGAAGCAATCAAGTATAAAAAGAGAAGAGAAGAACAGAAAGAGACAGAATACTTTGATTCGAAAAGTCAATTTGAATACAGAAATCAAAGAACGAGCAGAAAACAAAGGACAAAAAACAGCATAGAATCGGGTTAAAAATGAATACAATTGGAAAAGTTAAGAAGAAAATTGCAAACTAAATGGAATTCAGAAGCGAGGAAAAGGAATATGTTAAGTAAATATTAAGGGAATCGAAACATCAAAAAAGGATGAAAATAGAAAGAATCGAGAAATATTTAAGACGGAGAAAGTAGAAATGAAGTAGAACGGGGAAAAAGTAGGAGCGAGAGAAGATGATAAGGAGCCTAAGGAAACCACAAAAAGCGTAAAAATTAAAGCGCTGAAAATCAACAGAATGTAAAATACTCTTAAGAAAATTGCAAAATTATTTGTGACTGTGGGAATTAATATTACCTTTGCACTCCCGTTCTGAAAAAGCTGTGAAAAAAACAAGACAAAAACTGTTGATAAAAAAGCTTCGAAAATTTCGAAAAATTTATTTGGTAGTTTTGATTTTAAAATTACCTTTGCACTGCCCCGTTCTGAAAGAGATTGAGAAGTGTAAAGATGAGTCGAAAAAATAATTAAAATTAATTTTGGAGATGTTAAAATTAGTCTTACTTTTGCAGTCCTTTTAGAAAAGGAAAGTTCTTTGAAGTTTTAAAGAAGAAATAGCGGACCTCAAACATAATACTTTGAGAAAAAGTCAGAGACAAATTTTTTGTGAAAGGTTTGATCCTGGCTCAGGATGAACGCTAGCGGCAGGCCTAATACATGCAAGTCGAACGAGATTGTTGTATTTATATGACATGAAAGTGGCGCACGGGTGCATAACATGCAATCTACCCCTTAATAGAGGGGAATAGCTTCGAGGAAATCGGAATTAATACCCCATAACATAGTTAATTTATCATTCGTTCTCAAACCTCAGGGATTAGAGATGAGCATGCGCAACATTAGCTAGTTGGTAAGGTAACGGCTTACCAAGGCTACGATGTCTAGGGGTTCTGAGAGGATGATCCCCCACACTGGTACTGAGACACGGACCAGACTCCTACGGGAGGCAGCAGTAAGGAATATTGGTCAATGGACGAAAGTCTGAACCAGCCATGCCGCGTGCAGGATGACGGCCCTCTGGGTTGTAAACTGCTTTTATACGGGAAGAAAAAATACCGTGTAGTATACTGACAGTACCGTAAAGAATAAGGATGGCTAACTCCATTGCCAGCAGCCGCGGTAATACGGAGGATCCAAAGCGTTGTCGGATTTATTGGGTTTAAAGGGTGCGTAGGCGGATGCTAAGTCAGTGGTGAAAGCCTGCAGCTCAACTGTAGAACAGCCATTGAAACTAGAAGATCTTGAATGTGGTTAAAGTAGGCGGAATGTATCATGTAGCGGTGAAATG